>NZ_JBNJLI010000001.1:0-161493 GCF_051195275.1 Christiangramia sp. 3-2217-3z
AGTGGCACGCGAGCTGGGTTCAGAACGTCGTGAGACAGTTCGGTCTCTATCTACAGTGGGCGTTAGAAATTTGAGTGGACCTGATCCTAGTACGAGAGGACCGGATTGGACGAACCTCTGGTGTATCTGTTGTTCCGCCAGGAGCACTGCAGAGTAGCTACGTTCGGAAGGGATAAGCGCTGAAAGCATATAAGCGCGAAACCCACCACAAGATGAGATTTCTTTAAAGGACCGTGGGAGACTACCACGTTGATAGGCTATAGGTGTAAAGGCAGTAATGTCATAGCCGAGTAGTACTAATAATCCGTAAAGCTTGATGCGCGATGGCTCTGAGGCTGCAAAACCTCAGAGCCGCCAAATGCTTATTTTATAAGTGTAGTACAGGTACTTGTAACTTTTTTGTTTCTTTAATTATGTCAACGATATTAGTTCTGAGAAATCAGAACAGTTTTAAGCTCGAAGCTTATAACTTACCTTTTAAGGTGGCTATAGCAACGGGGCTCACCTCTTCCCATCCCGAACAGAGTAGTTAAGCCCGTTAGCGCAGATGGTACTGCTGTATTGTGGGAGAGTATGTCGTCGCCTTCTTCTTAAGAACCCTTCATCATATTGATGAAGGGTTTTTTTATGCAATAAAGTCAAAGAAAGATGCTAAGCACTTACTATCCAACTACAGGATTCTAATTGTACAATTAAATCAGCAAGTCTCCCTACATATTAGAACTATAAAATTGTCTAAACATACCTAAGACAACCATATATCGCTTATACTATCGCAATTCCTCTTTGGATTCATATATTCTGGAATATACAGAGTCGAATTACTCAGTACACAAGTGGGTTTCTCAAATCCCTGATTTCACAACAAAAGGAAGCTTACTATAAATGATAGCCAATAAAATATATAACACAAAAGCAGCCGATTGGCTGCTTTTGTGTTTCAAAGTCTCAATATTTACCTTTCCTACACTTGCGGAAGATCTCCCTCTCCCTTTACAGGCAATTTAGATTTACCCATCAGGAATTTATCTACGTGATGTGCTGCCTCACGTCCTTCAGAAATTGCCCAGACAATTAATGATTGTCCTCTACGCATATCTCCGGCAACAAACACATTCTTCTTATTAGTAGTATAGGATTTACTTCCTTTAATATTAGTTCTTTCATCTATTTCCAGTCCCATTTTTTCTGCTAGAGATTTCTCTGGTCCTGTGAATCCAAGAGAGAGGAGTGCGAGATCACATGGCCAGTCTTTTTCAGATCCCTCTACTTCTTTGAGTTCTGGTCTTGAACCTGGTCTTTTAATCCATTCTACTTCAACTGTATTTAAAGCTTTCAGTTTACCACTTTCATCCTTGATAAATTCTTTGGTTTGTATACTCCAGTTTCTTTCAACACCTTCTTCGTGGGAAGAGCTTGTCTTCATAGTAAAAGGCCAGTATGGCCACGGATTATCTTTTGTACGCTGTTCCGAAGGTAAAGGCATGATCTCGAAATTAATTACCGATTTTGCTCCGTGTCTATTGGAAGTTCCAACACAATCTGATCCTGTATCTCCACCACCAATAACGATTACATTCTTGCCATTAGCGTTGTATTTGCTGTCCAGCTGATGCAGTCCATCAACATGCTGATTATTATGAGTGAGAAAGTCCATTGCTTGCACAACCCCTTCAGCATCTGATCCCGGAATTGGTAATTTCCTCTTTTCCGTAGCTCCACCACAAAGGACAACGGCGTCGAAACCTTCTAGTTCTGCTATGTCATAATTATTTCCAACCTCAGTTTCTGTCTTAAAAATAATACCTTCAGCTTCTAGAATTTCCAGTCTTCGGTCTATTATTTTCTTCTCTAATTTAAAATCAGGTATACCATAGCGTAGGAGTCCGCCCGGTTTCGCACCACGTTCTAAAACTGTAACTTCATGACCAGCTCTATTTAATTGCTGAGCGGCTGCCAGTCCAGCAGGTCCGCTACCAATGACGGCAACTTTTTTACCAGTTCTCACTGCAGGAATTTCAGGCTTTATCCAGCCTTCTTTAAAGCCTCTTTCTACAATATACTTCTCGATCATTTCGATCGCTACAGGAGGCTCTATAATCCCTAATACGCATGCCGATTCACAAGGTGCGGGACATAATCTTCCCGTAAACTCCGGAAAATTGTTCGTTGCATGCAGGATTGTAAGTGCTTTTTGCCATTTATTCCTGTAAACTGCATGGTTAAAATCCGGGATCAAGTTACCTAAGGGGCAACCTGAATGACAGAATGGTATTCCGCAATCCATGCATCTGCCTCCCTGCTTCTTAAGTTCCTCAGTTGGTAGCTCTTTCTGAAATTCATTATAATTCTTTATCCTGTCCTGAGGTAGTATCGTATCCTCATCTTTTCTTTCGTATTCTAAAAATCCTCTAATCTCTCCCATACCTTACGCCGTTTTAAGAGTTTGCTCGTTGTTTTCTTTCATTTTCTGTAAAGCCTTTTTGTATTCTGTAGGCATGATCTTTATAAAGCCAGCAGAACTTGACTCCCAATTATTCAATATTTCGCGAGCTACATCACTTTCTGTATATTGATAATGCTTTACGATCAAATCTTCTATTTCCGCAATATTTTCTTCGGAAAGTTCTTCGAATTCGATCATTTCCATATTGAACTTATTCCGGTCTATTTTATGGTCAGGATCGTAGATGTAAGCTGTTCCGCCACTCATACCTGCTGCAAAGTTTCTACCTATTCCTCCAAGAATAACTGCAATTCCTCCGGTCATATATTCACAACCATGATCACCAATTCCCTCGATTACGGCTTTTGCACCGGAATTCCGAACGCAAAAGCGTTCTCCGCCGATACCGTTTATATAAGCTTCACCAGCGGTTGCGCCATATAAAGCAACGTTTCCAATAATGACATTTTCGTTTGAAGCGAATGTTGCTTCCTTTGGCTTCCGTATAGATAGTACTGCGCCAGAAAGGCCTTTTCCGAAGTAATCATTAGAATTCCCCTCAATATTTAAGTTTAGTCCGCGAGCGGCAAATGCACCAAAGCTCTGTCCTGCAGATCCTTTAAAATTAAGAGTTAACGTGTTTGGAGGTAGTCCGTTTGCACCGTGAATTTTTGAAATCTCATTACTAATAATGGCTCCCGTCGTTCGATTAGTGTTATCAATAGGGTATTCCAGTGTTACCTGTTCTTTTCGATAGATCGCGGGGTGAGCATGCTTCAGAATATCAAAATCCAATACTCCTTCCAGGTTGTGTAGCTGTTTTTCGGTGTTTGCCAGTGGAACCTGTTCACTCATATTCGGCTTATGTAGAATATTAGAAAGGTCTATTCCCTGTGCTTTATAATGTTTGATCGCTTTATTCATGTCAAGTTTCTGACATTGACCTACCATTTCATTAATGCTTCGATATCCTAGCTGAGCCATGATCTCTCGCAATTCCTGCGCTATGAAATACATGAAATTGATCACATTTTCTGGTGTGCCTTTAAAATTCTTTCTTAATTCAGGATCCTGCGTGGCAATCCCTACAGGGCAGGTATTTAAATGACAGGCCCGCATCATGATACATCCAGAGGCTACTAATGGTGCGGTGGAAAAACCAAATTCTTCAGCTCCTAATAAACAAGCGATAGCTACGTCACGGCCGGTTTTTAATTGTCCGTCGCATTCTACCACAATCCTGCTTCGTAGATTATTCAGTAATAATGTTTGCTGCGCTTCGGCAATTCCAAGTTCCCAGGGTAATCCTGCGTGTCTTAGCGAAGTAAGCGGAGAAGCTCCGGTTCCTCCATCATATCCGGATATCAAAACTACATCTGCCTTTGCTTTTGCAACACCGGCGGCAATAGTTCCAACACCAATTTTAGAAACCAGTTTTACGTTAATTCTAGCTTCGCGGTTTGCGTTCTTAAGGTCAAAAATAAGTTGCGCCAGATCCTCAATAGAATAAATATCATGATGGGGAGGCGGAGAGATCAATCCAACATAAGGCGTAGAGTTTCTTGTTTTAGCAATATCAGGATTCACTTTTGGACCAGGTAACTGTCCTCCTTCACCGGGTTTTGCACCCTGAGCCATCTTTATCTGAATTTCTTTTGCATTGGTTAGATAGTCAATACTTACTCCAAATCTCCCTGAAGCAACCTGTTTAATGGCTGAATTCCTCCAGTTTCCATCAATATCCTTCTGAAAACGTCCGGGATCTTCACCACCTTCACCAGAATTACTTTTTCCTTTAATTCTGTTCATAGCCACTGCCAGATTCTCATGTGCTTCCTTACTTATAGAACCAAAAGACATGGCGCCGGTCTTGAAACGTTTTACAATTTCTGTCCACGGCTCTACCTCTTCAATAGGAATAGGATTTAGTTCCTTGAATTTGAACATCCCTCTAATGGTCATTAACCTTTCGGTCTGCTCATTAATTATTTTTGAATATTCAGTATAAGTATCATAACTATTTTGCTTAACCGCCTGTTGTAGTTTGGCTACGCTGGCAGGGTTAAAAACGTGGCGCTCACCATTTCTTCTCCAGCGATAATCCCCACCTATTTCAAGATCAAGATCGGAATCTGTTTCTGGTGGGAAAAAAGCATGCTTGTATCGTTTCTGAATTTCCTTTTCTACTTCGTATAAGCCTATCCCTTCTATCCTTGTTGGAGTATTACAGAAGTATTTATTTACAAATTTCTTGTTGAGCCCGAGTATTTCGAAGATCTGAGATCCACGATAGGAAAGTAAAGTAGAGATTCCAATCTTATTCATGATCTTCACGATCCCTTTTCCAATAGCAACGTTAAAGTTCTCTACCGCTACTTCAGGATCTTCGATATTGATTTCTTTTCTTTCTACAAGGTTGTAGATAATCTCATTAACCATATATGGGTTAATCGCGCTAGCACCATATCCAAAGAGAGCAGCAAAATGATGAGGCTCACGAGGTTCAGCAGATTCGATGACAATTCCAAAACTGGATCTTCGGTTATAATCCTTCACCCTATGATGAACAAATGAACAGGCTAGTAGAGATGGGATTGGCGCAAGGCTTTTATCCACATTTCTATCTGAAAGAATAATTACATTACAGCCATCATCCACAGCCTCTTTGATCTCTACGATCATTTCTTCCAGCCGGTCTTCGAGACCATTCATTCCTTTTTCTGCGGAATAAAGCATAGAAATACTCTTAGCCTTAAAGCCTGGGTAGTCGATATATTTGATCTTATCAAGATCTTCATTGGAAATAACCGGATTCTGAATTTTTAATTTTTTAGCCTGTTCCGGGACTATATCAAATAAATTGATGTCCTCTCCAATAGTCAGACTAATATCTGTAACAATCTCTTCCCGGATTCCATCCAAAGGCGGATTGGTAACCTGGGCGAATAATTGTTTAAAATAGTTAAATAGTAATTGTGGTTTATCTGAAAGTACTGCCAGTGGAATATCGGTTCCCATGGATCCAATAGCTTCTTTAGCATTGGAAGCCATCGGGGTGATAATTGTGGTAATATCTTCGTATGTATAACCATGCAATTTCAGCCTGGTGACATAATCCACATCTTCAACCGGAGTCTGATTTCCTGTATACTTTACATCTGCCAGATGCAAAAGATTGTTATCGAGCCATTCCTGATAGGGGCGCTTAGAAACAATTTTCTCTTTCACTTCTTCATCTTCGATAATTCTACCTTCGATCATGTCAACCAGGAACATTCTTCCTGGTTCGAGTCTACCGTGTTTAAGAACATTTTCCGGCTTGATGTCAAGAACACCAGTTTCAGAAGACATTACCACGTAGCCATCTTTGGTAACCGTATATCTTGAAGGTCTTAATCCATTTCTATCGAGTAAAGCGCCTATATAATTGCCATCGGTAAATGGAATAGAAGCCGGTCCATCCCACGGCTCCATGATACAGGCATTGTATTCATAGAAAGCTTTTTTACTATCTTCCATTGAAGGGTTTTTCTCCCAGGCTTCAGGAACCATCATCATGATAGCTTCCGGTAAGGATCTACCCGTTTGTAACAGCAGTTCTAACGCCATATCCATGGAAGCTGAATCTGATTTGCCTTCCAGAATTACTGGAATAATTTTTTTAATATCATCTCCAAAATCTTCACTTTCGAAAAGCTCTTCTCGCGCCTTCATTCGGCTTAAATTACCGCGAAGCGTATTAATTTCACCATTGTGACACATATAACGAAAAGGTTGTGCCAGGTCCCACGTAGGAAAAGTATTGGTCGAAAAGCGCTGATGTACCAGTGCAAGTTTGGTGATCACATCTGGATCATTAAGATCCTTGTAATAGATATTAATATCCTGAGGCATGAGTAGCCCCTTATATATTATAGTATTGGTTGATAAGCTTGAAAAATAGAAATAGTCACTTTGTGCCAGACCGGAATGTTCTACCTCATGTTCTGCAATTTTCCGGGCTGAGTACAATCTCTTATTAAAAGACTGCTCATCCATCTCAGATTTCTTACCTATAAAAACCTGTTCAACAGCTGGTTCTACATTAGAAGCCATTTTCCCAAGACATGTGTGATTTACGGGAACTTTACGCCAGCCCAGAATTTCCAGATCTTGATTAGCTACATGTTTTTCAAAAATAGTACGACAAAGATCAGCCTGATTCTTATTCTTCGGAAGAAATAACATTCCAACCGCGTATTCTCGAAAATTTGGAATTTTGAATTCACATACTTTCCTGAAATAGTCATGTGGAACTTCTATTAGAATTCCTGCACCATCTCCAGTTTTACCATCGGCACTGACTGCACCACGATGTTCCAGCCTGATTAAAATATCGATGGCTTTATGTATGATATTATTAGTTCTTTCTCCGTTTAAATTACATATAAACCCTGCTCCGCAGTTATCACGCTCGTTTAGAGGAGAGTACAACCCCTGTTCCTTTATTCCCATATCTTCATTTTCTATATAAATCTCTTAAAGTTAGTTAAAACTGATTAAAGGAAGAGTGTCATATTTCTCGAAGCTATAACTTTTAAGGATTTGATAATCTGAGTGTTTCTAATTGAGAATAACTGAAATATAAGGGCTTAAAATTGTTTTTATTTATTCAGCTTCGCGGACAAGTTTTATTTGGGGGGGTTCCCCCAATTTTAAACAGATCTTAAAAAAATTAGCATATGCATCGGTAATACTCACTAAATTTAAGTTATTAAAATTCAAATCTTTAGCTCCTGATGGGAGTCTTCTTTAGTTCTGAAAATCTTTTCTGCACCCCTCGATGAGCCAGTGCAATTATGCACTACAAACTGTTCTACACAGGTGATACTCCATACTCTATATTCTCATTGAGGACTGCCCGGTCTACTTTTACTTTTTAATGTTTGTTATGGTTCTAACCATTAAATCAATCATTATGGAAAAAATTACTCAATTCAGTCTTCTACGAAGCTTGGATTCTTTCAGATCACTATCAATTAAAACTCTTAAAAGCATTCTAATGCTTGTCGTTTTGATGATTTCGATATTTGAAGCCGTAGCTCAATCACCTCCATTACCGCCCCAAACAGATTGTGTTTCGCAAGATTTACTAGTAGTACAGGCGCGGTTGGATGCACCAACTTGTGTTGACTGCGATGAAGGCACACAACAAAGCTTCCCATTGATCTTATCTATTAATAATAAAACTGGATCTTTCCGGCCTACATTTGCCTTTTTTGGTACGCTGGAAGTTAGAGATGCTGAAGGTAATTTAATTTCTACAGAAACTATCTCCGGCTGTAACGATACTGATGGTTTGCCGGCGAATACAATTACAGAACTGCCATATCCTCCTATTAATTATACCTGTGGCACCAGTTTAAAAATTACAAATTTATATATGGCATGGACTGATGCATCAAAGGTTACGGACCAGTCAAGTAAAAATAGTTGTACTAACATAACTACGAATATAACTTCCAAGGGAGTTCTCGATATTGCTCCAAAATGTGGTACTCTAGGTGAGCTGAATGTCGAAACACCGCTCTCAGGTGGAGTAAGGAATCTAGACTCCAGCTGTTATCAATTGAACGATGCTGAGATTGAAGCACTCCCAATTGGTGGGAAAGCTCCTTATACTTATTTATGGTCTAATGGAGACACAACAAATAAAATCACGGGATTATCGCCAGGAATCTATACATGTATAATTACCGATTCCAACGGATGTACTTATAATATTGAAGGAAATGTTGGCGAACCTACAGGACTTGAGGCTATAGTCAATTCTTCTAATAATGCAACTTGTAATGGAGATTCTGATGGTGCTATTGATATAAGCGTGAGTGGTGGAACAGCAGACTACGCGTATTTATGGAGTAATAATGCGACTACACAGGATATCTCAGGTCTTACTGCGGGAACGTATTCAGTGACGGTGACCGATGCTAATGGCTGTACCGATACGATAGAAAATATTCAGATCAGTGAGCCAGACGAATTGGTAGCTAGTGTGACATTAGTCACTAACGCGACTTGTAATGGAGATTCTGATGGTGCTATTGATATAAGCTTGAGTGGCGGTACGCCAGATTACACATACTTATGGAGTAATAGTGCGACCACCCAGAACACCTCAGGTCTTACTGCGGGAACGTATTCAATGACGGTGACCGATGCTAATGGCTGTACCGATACTATAGATGGTATCGAGATCACGGAGCCAGACGAATTGGTAGTTAGTGTGACATCAGTCACTAACGCGGCTTGTAATGGAGAATTAGATGGCGCTATTGATATTATTGTAAGTGGTGGAACAGCAGACTACACGTATTTATGGAGTAATAATGCGACTACACAGGATATCTCAGGCATACCTGCCGGATCTTATTCAGTGACGGTGACCGACGCTAATGGCTGTACGGATACGATCGATAATATAGAAATAGAAGATCCTTCTACCCTTGAAGCCGAGGTAGTTGATACTTCGAATGTAAGTTGTAATGGATATTCTGATGGATCCATCGATATAAGTGTAAGTGGCGGTACGCCAGATTACACATATTTATGGAGTAATAATGCGACCACCCCAAACATCTCAGGTCTTACTGCGGGAACGTATTCAGTGATGATCACTGATGCTAATGGTTGTACCTATAATCTGAATGATATTCAGGTCACAGAACCAGACATTCTTGATGTCCAGATTGTGGTAGAAGATGTGTCTTGCCCAGGATTTGATGATGGAAGTATTACTTTCACAGCGACTGGAGGAACACCTCCTTATACCTCAGAACATGGAGATTTTAATGAGTTTGGAGTACTGATGCTAAGTGGTTTGACTCCTCAGGAATATGGTATTGTAGTTTCAGATGCTAATGAATGTGGATTAGCGATTGATGGTATTATTATTTCCGAACCTGATGAAATAGTGATTCCAGAAATTCAAACCCAACTTGCAGACTGTATTGGTGGTGATGGTAGTTTTATCTTCCTTGGTGATCCACAGAATCTTTATATAAGTTTTGATGATGGATTATCCTTTGATCTATATGCTGGAGCCATTTCACTTTCAGTAGGGCTTCATGATTTTGTAATCAAATATGGTGAAGATGGTTGTGTGAGCGATTCTGGACAAGTAGAAATTCAGCAAATACCTGCAACTAATTTCCCTCTTGATTTAACAATAACTCAACCCGATTGTGATACTGGTTTGGGTAATGTAGTGATAAGAGTTGGAGTAAATTCTAATATCGATACAGAATTCTTTACCTATAGAATTACTAGTGGAGAAACTGTGTTGTATGAAGAGAAACAAACCCTAGCGGGATTTGATCTTCCACCAGGTGACTATGTTATCTTTGGTTTAAGCGATAATGGCTGTGATTCCGGAAGAACTGAGATTAGATTGGAAGAACCAATATGTGAGAATTTCCAAGGATGTACTTTAGGTTACTGGAAAAATCATACAGACAGATGGTCTTGTCATTCAACCTGCACCTTGTATTCTGATGTATTTGGAAATAGTACTCCTTCACAATTACAGGGTAAAACCTTGATGGAAGTGTTGAACCAGGGTGGTGGTGGAATCTACAATCTAGGTAGACAATCTGTAGCTGCATTATTAAATATTTGTAATGGTGACGTGAACTACGAAATCCTTACTGAAGCTGAGTTGATAGTGTATGTTCAGGATAATTTCAGTAATGCTGGTGCAGCTGGTAGTTATTTGGATGAGTTGAACAACGCCGGTTGTACACTTGGTGGATCTAGAGCAACATCAGCCCCTTCAGAAGGATGTGAAGAGCAAGATGACACAAGACCAGGAAAAGGTAAGCCTACCAAGAATTCTTCTTCGGTGACAAGTGGCTTCAAAGCTTCTCCTGTTCCTTTCAAAGAAAGATTAACTGTACAATATGACTTTGAATATACTTCAAATGTTACTATACAGGTTTATGACCTTAAAGGTCAGTTATTAAGAACTTACAAAGATCGAAAAGTAACGAAAGGAGATAGAACTGAATTAGCTGTAGATTTCAGAATGAAAGCAAATCAGGTTTATATTCTTAGAGTTGCTACCGACAGAGAGGTGTTTAGTAAAAATGTGGTTTCTACTCGGAGATAATTATTAATCAACCAAAAATAGAAAGAGCAGCCAGTTGGCTGCTCTTTTGCATTATAAAAATTCCGAAGAACTTAATCCTTAAGAATACTTCTTGAGATCACAATTTTCTGAATCTCGGAAGTTCCTTCGTAGATCTGAGTGATCTTTGCGTCTCTCATTAATCTTTCTACGTGATATTCCTTTACATATCCATTTCCTCCATGAACCTGAACTGCTTCCACAGTTACATCCATCGCAGTTTTAGAGGCGTGAAGTTTTGCCATGGCACCTGAAAGATCATAGTTTTCTCCCTGATCCTTGTCCCATGCTGCTTTCATAACCAGGTGACGTGCTGCTTCAATTTGAGTATGCATATCTGCAAGTTTGAAGGCGATCGCCTGGTGATTGCAGATTTCTGTTCCAAAAGCCTTACGTTGCTTCGAGTAATCTTTAGCTAGCTCATAAGCTCCTGCTGCAATTCCAAGTGCTTGTGCCGCTATTCCAATCCTACCACCAGAAAGTGTTTTCATGGCAAATTTGAATCCGAAGCCATCTTCACCAATTCTATTCTCTTTAGGAACCTTTACATCGTTAAAATTTAAAGAATGTGTATCACTTCCTCTAATTCCCAACTTCTGTTCTTTAGGTCCAATTTCGAAACCTTCAGAATCTTTTTCAACGATAAAAGCGTTGATCCCTTTATGTTTTTTTTCCTTGTCTGTTTGAGCGATCACAAGATAATAGTCGGCTGAACTACCGTTGGTGATCCAGTTTTTGGTACCATTAAGAATGTAATGATCACCTTTATCTATAGCCGTTGTTCTCTGTGAAGTTGCATCACTACCTGCTTCTGGTTCAGAAAGGCAAAATGCACCCAGTTTTTCACCAGTAGTAAGCTTAGAAAGATATTTCTTTTTTTGCTCCTCGTTACCGAAGGTATCAAGGCCCCAGCAAACCAGCGAGTTATTCACTGATACCATCACTGAAGCTGATGCATCGATCTTCGAAAGTTCCTCCATGGCAAGTACATATGAAATGGTATCCATTCCACCCCCGCCATATTCTGGTGACGCCATCATTCCAAGGAAACCAAGTTCACCCATCTTTTTGATAAGCTCCTTCGGAAATTCCTGCTTCTCATCTCTCTCGATAACACCCGGCAAAAGCTCCTGCTTTGCAAAATCACGGGCGGCATCACGTATCATTATATGTTCTTCGGTAAGTTTAAAATCCATGTGAAAAGAAATTTATAAAAAACTGATTTTTGGAGGGCAAAGATAGCTTTTTGGTATCTATAATTCAATTGATATTGAGTATTTTTACGAATATGAAAAAAAACGAGTATAGATTACTTGGAATAATGTCTGGCACCTCTCTGGATGGTGTCGATCTCGTTTTTACCGAATTGAACTTCAGCAATGCTACGAATTTCAAGATCATATATTCTGAAACTATTCCTTATTCTGAAAAATGGCAAAACAGACTGAAGAATTCTTCCCGTCTCGAGCCAGCTGAATTGAATGAATTGGACCAGGATTATACAAAATATCTCTCTGAAGTTATTCTGAAGTTTATTGCTAAGTACGAGATTGATCTTCTGGATGCTATCTGTAGTCATGGACATACCGTAAAACACAGGCCAGACAAGGGTTTGACGTTCCAGATAGGAAATTTACCTAAAATTTCCAGTCTAACCGACGTTCCTGTAGTTTGCGATTTTCGAGTGCAGGATGTGGAACTTGGTGGACAGGGCGCTCCGCTGGTGCCTATAGGAGACCGAATATTATTCAGTAACTATAAATATTGTATCAATTTAGGAGGTTTTGCTAATATTTCCGAAGAAGTAGAGGAGCAAAGAATAGCCTACGATATTTGTGCAGTAAACACCGTGCTTAATCATTACATGCGCAGCCTTGGAAAGGATTTTGATGAAGATGGCAACCTGGCCAGAACTGGAAAAGTAAATGTTGATCTATTTAACGAACTTAATGCACTCAAGTATTTTCAAAAAACTCCTCCCAAGTCACTTGGTATAGAATGGGTAGATAAATATGTGTTGCCTTTGATCGATTCTTACACCTTGCAAGTTCCAGATATTCTTCGAACTTTTATTGAGCATATTGCTGTCCAGATCGCTGCATGTCTAGAAACTTCTTCAGCTTCAGAAATACTTCTAACTGGTGGCGGTACCTTTAATAATTTTCTAATTGAACGATTAAGATCATATTCTGATGGTGAATTTGTAATTCCGAAGAAAGAAATCATAGATTTTAAAGAAGCGTTGATATTTGCACTTCTGGGTGCGCTTAAATTAAGAGGAGAGATTAATGTGCTTTCCTCAGTAACCGGCGCAAAAATGGATCATTCTTCTGGACGTATCTATGAACCCTGAATATTTTATCAAATTCGGAATAGAGCCTGCTTAGTTTTTTATATTTGCTTCAAAATAATCCAAAAATGAAAGAATTACTCAAAGTATACGAGAATAAAGAACCTGAAATTGTTTTTAACTGGAAGGATTCAGAAACAGATGCTGAAGGCTGGACGGTGATTAATTCTCTTAGGGGAGGAGCTGCCGGTGGTGGTACCAGAATGCGTGTGGGATTGGATCAAAATGAAGTGCTTTCCCTGGCAAAGACCATGGAGGTAAAATTTACCGTTTCCGGCCCACCAATTGGAGGAGCAAAATCTGGAATTAACTTTGACCCTGCAGATCCTCGTAAAAAGGGTGTTTTAGAACGCTGGTATAAAGCTGTATCGCCATTGCTGAAAAGTTATTATGGTACCGGTGGAGATCTTAATGTAGATGAAATCAATGAGGTAATTCCAATTACGGAAGATTGCGGTGTGTGGCATCCACAGGAAGGGGTTTTTAATGGACATTTTCAACCTACGGAAGCAGATAAGATCAACAGGATTGGACAATTGAGACAAGGTGTGATCAAAGTCCTGGAAAATACTAACTTCTCTCCAGATATTAGTAGAAAATACACGGTGGCAGATATGATCACCGGTTATGGTGTTGCAGAAGCTGTTCATCATTTCTATGAAATTTATGGCGGCGATATAAAAGGTAAACGTGCGATCGTACAGGGATTTGGAAATGTAGGTTCTGCTGCAGCTTATTACCTGGCGCAAATGGGTGCTAAAATTGTTGGGATTATCGATAGAGCAGGTGGTCTTATAAATGAGGAAGGTTTCAGTTTTGAAGAGATCCAGCAAATGTTTCTTGATAAAGATGGAAACGCCCTGCGTCACGACAATGTAATTCCTTTTGAAGAAGTGAATGAAAAAGTGTGGAAGCTTGATGCTGAGATTTTTGCTCCCTGTGCAGCTTCGAGATTAATCTCCAAAGAACAGATTACTAATCTGATTGATCGCAAACTGGAAGTAATTTCCTGTGGAGCGAATGTTCCGTTTGCAGATAAAGAGATCTTTTTTGGTCCTATTATGGAATATACCGATGAGCGAGTAAGTCTTATTCCAGATTTTATCTCCAATTGCGGGATGGCCCGAGTTTTCGCCTACTTTATGGAAAGAAGAGTGCAAATGACCGATGAGGCTATCTTCAATGATACTTCTATGACGATCAAAAATGCCATTCAGAATACATTTAATAACAATAGCAGCAAGACGAATATCAGTAGAACTGCCTTTGAAGTTGCTCTGAAACAGCTTGTTTAAAAGTTTGTGCAAATAATTTGAAAAAGCCCGTGAAAGCGGGCTTTTCTTTATTTAAATTTGATTTACAATTTAAAGCGCGATAGCACGTTACATTACAAAACCCAATTATACATATGCTTAATTTTTTACAGCAGGACGAGGTGGTAGATGCTGCTCAGGTAGCAGAACCAGTCGTAGAGGAGAAAACTCTTTCCTTATTTGATTTGATGTTTAGCGGAGGTCTTGGTGGCCAAATCATTATTATCATTCTATTTGTTTTATTATTTGCGGCAGTCTACATCTATTTTGAAAGATTATTTGCGATCAAAGCGGCTAGTAGAGTGGATAAGAATTTCATGCTCCAGATCAAAGATAGTGTTCAAAGTGGCAACATAGAATCTGCAAAGATTCGTTGCGCTCAAAGTGATTCTCCAGTGGCGAGATTAACTGAAAAAGGTATTTCCAGAATTGGGAGTCCGTTGGAGGATATCAATACCGCTATTGAGAACGCAGGAAGACTGGAAGTTTACAAGCTTGAAAAAAATGTTAGTATTCTGGCAACTGTTGCCGGAGCTGCACCTATGATCGGTTTCCTTGGAACCGTTATTGGTATGGTGCTTGCGTTCCATGAACTGGCAACAAGTAGTGGACAGGCTCAAATGGGAGCACTTGCAGAAGGTATTTATACAGCAATGACCACAACGGTAGCTGGTCTTATAGTTGGTATTATAGCTTATATTGGATACAATCACCTCGTTGTGAAAACAGATAAAGTAGTGCACCAGATGGAAGCAACTGCAGTAGATTTTCTTGACCTGTTAAACGAACCGGCTTAATATGAATTTAAGAGGTAGAAATAAAGTAAGTCCGGAATTTAGTATGAGTTCGATGACCGATGTGGTTTTTCTTCTACTCATATTTTTTATGCTGACTTCACCTGTGATCACTCCGGAAGCGCTGGATCTTATTTTGCCTAAAGCAAAGGGTAAGACTACCAGTCAGCAAACACTTTCCGTGAGTATTACGAAAGATCTGCAGTTCTATATTAATAGCGAACGTGTAAGTAGTAGCGCGCTTGAATCTACACTGAAGACGAAACTTGCCGGAGAAGAGAACCCAACGATCATTCTGCGGGCTGAAGAAGGAGTGCCAATTGAGAAAGCTGTGAACGTTATGGATATTGCCAATCGTAATAGCTACAAAATCGTATTAGCAGTAAAACCTGAATAGAGAATGTCGATGCTGGAAACTAAACATGAGAAGAAGTCTTTTACCATCACTGTAGTGTTACATGTGCTGCTTATTCTTCTGTTGATTTTCTTCGGAATGACTTATTTGGATCCACCGCCTGAAAATGGGATCGCGATAAATTTTGGTACTTCGGAAGTGGGTTCTGGCGATAAGCAACCTACTGAACCGGTAAAGTCTGCTCCAAAACAGGCAGCAGCTCAACCGGTGCAGTCTGAACCTGTGATCGAAAAGGAAGTTGTAACCCAGGAAATTGAAGAAGCTCCGGTGATCGAGAAAAAGAAAAAACAACCTACGCCTGTAAAAACAAAACAGCCGGAACCTCCGAAGGAAGAGCCGAAGCCAGTTAAGAAACCTGAGCCAAAGCCAGATAAATCTACTAATGATGCCTTAAGCAGTATCTTAAACGGACCCGAAAGATCTGGAACTGCTACCGGCGGTGAAGGCAATGACAACCAAGCAGGGGATAAAGGTAGTCCAGATGGTGATCCAAATGCCAGTTCTTATTATGGGCAGGGATCAGGATTGGATGGTGATGGAAATTACAGGCTTGGAGGTAGAAAAGCATTGAACAAAGAGAAATTTGTTCAGGATTGTAATGAGTCTGGGATCGTGGTAGTGAAAATCGTGGTAGATCAAACCGGTCGCGTAGTAAGCGCTCAGCCCGGAATGAAAGGCACTACCAATAGTGCAGCCTGTTTAACAGGCCCCGCGCAAAGAGCAGCATTAGCAACCAGATTCAACAGTGATTCCAATGCACCTTCCAAACAGGTTGGAACCATAATTTATAACTTTAAACTTACCGAATAATTGAAATCCTATCAGGAAACCCTGGAGTGGATGTTTCAGCAATTACCCATGTATCAGCGGGTAGGAAAAAGTGCGTTTAAGAAGGATCTTTCCAATACCCTTAAACTTGCAGAACATCTGGATCATCCCGAAAATAAATTCCGAAGTATTCATGTAGCCGGTACAAATGGTAAAGGCTCGGTGAGTCACATGCTTGCTTCGATATTTCAGGAAGCTGGCTATAAAACTGGGCTTTACACTTCGCCTCACTTAAAGGATTTTCGAGAACGAATAAGAATTAATGGTGTGGTGATTTCAGAAGAAGAAGTTGTTGGTTTTATTGAAGTGAATCAAAATTTTCTGGAAACCAACCGACTTAGTTTTTTTGAAATGACTGTGGGAATGGCCTTCGACTATTTTGCAAAGAGTGAAGTTGACATTGCGATCATTGAGACCGGGCTTGGAGGACGTTTAGATTCAACGAATATTATCACTCCTCAATTATCTGTAATAACCAATATTGGTCTGGATCATACTGCATTTCTGGGAACAGATATGCCTGCAATTGCTACAGAAAAAGCTGGTATTATTAAGAATTCTGTTCCGGTTGTAATTGGTGAGAGACATGATCAAACCATGCCTGTTTTTACTGCAAAAGCTGCTGAAGTGGATTCTCCTCTGTTTTTTGCTGATGAATTTGAGCTGGCTGAAGTTGATTCCGATCTTATAGGAACTTATCAGGAGTATAATAAAAAGACAGTTCTGGCAAGTATTGAGATGTTACGCAAAGGTGGCTGGAAGATTACTTCTGAAGCTATTATTCATGGTTTAAATAAAGTACAGAGCAATACGGGTTTAAGAGGAAGATGGGAGATTTTGGGAAATGAACCTAAGATCATTTGTGATACCGCCCACAACGCTGAAGGGCTTAAGCTGGTATTGCAGCAACTTCTGAAAGAAAACTTCACCAGATTACATATAGTTTTGGGAGTCGTTAACGATAAGGATTTGAACTCAATTTTACCATTATTCCCCAAAGACGCCGACTTTTACTTTGCAAAGCCAGATGTACCTCGTGGAATGCCTGCTAAATTTCTGCAGAAAGAAAGTCTCAAATTTGGTTTGAATGGAAATGTTTATTCTTCTATTTCCGAAGCATATATTACCGCGCGGAAAGGAGCTAATACGGAAGATCTAATTTTTATTGGAGGCAGTAATTTTACAGTTGCTGAAGTTCTATAGACTAATGATAATGTGTTAGTTAACATTTATTTGTTTCTTTAGAAGACTTTGTAATAGAGCGCTGCCCTACTTCTGAAATATCCTACAGGCTATTATAACTCCAATCCTACATTGGGCTAACCATTTTGCTGTGTTTTAATAACTAAAACTCGAAAAAATGAAAAGCACTATTCAATTAAGCATTCTGTTATTCCTGGGCTTTCAGCTTGCAGTATACACGCAGGAAACTGAAGAGACCGAGCAGTACGAACCGGTTTACATTACGATGACCACAACTCACTGGAGCGACGATCCTGACACAGATTTCTCGGGATGGTTAGATACTGAAAAGGAGTATTTCGAAAAGGTTGCCAGTAAAAATGACCTTATTCTTAGTTCTGGCGTTTTTACGCACTATTTCACTCCAGATAATTCTGAAGTTGTTCTGGTGAATGTGTACAGAACCTGGAACGATATAGAGGAGGCGAACAGCAGAACTGAGGAACTCATTGCTGAAGGCTGGAAGGATGATGAATCCAGAAAGAAATTTTTTGAAAAGCAGCAATCTTATTATTCTGCAGAACATCGGGATGAGATCTATCAATCCATGCAATTTTCAATACCAGAAACTGTAGATAAAGAAAACCCGAAGATTTATTATGTAAGGACTGCAGATCTAAGTATGAATGGAGAAGGAACACCTGAGAACTTCAAGCAGTATTACGAAAATATCACTAAAAAGAGTAAGAAATTAAAAGGTTACTATACTCACAGGCATCTCTGGGGATCAAATGCTCGTGAAATGAACGAAGTATTTGTATTCGATAAACTCGGTGATATTGAAGAATTCTTTGAAGAGGAACAAGGTCTTGTTAATTCTCATTGGGCAGACGAAGATGAAAGATCAGAGTTTATGGAAGAAATGACTAAGCTGTTCACGGGAAAACATGGGGACTATGTTTACAGAAATGTTCCATCTCTAATGAAATAGGTTACAACTAATTCATAATTAATAAGTTCCAATTCAGGAGTGCTCTATCACAGTTTTTCTTTTGTAATTTCTTTAAAATTGTTTTGTGTAAATGAAAATGTAGTCTATATTTGCATCCGCAATCACGCAAGGGCGCGTAGCTCAGTTGGTTCAGAGCACTTGGTTTACACCCAAGGGGTCAGGGGTTCGAATCCCTTCGCGCCCACAGAATCAAAAGGTTTTCAGTAATGGAAACCTTTTTTTAGCTTAACTCAGTATAAATGCTGAGAAGTGATTGCGAAAATTTAATGAATACCGATTTATTCGGGCGCGTAGCTCAGTTGGTTCAGAGCACTTGGTTTACACCCAAGGGGTCAGGGGTTCGAATCCCTTCGCGCCCACTTATTAAAAAGGCTTCCATATTTGGAAGCCTTTTTCTATGCAATGTCTTCTGTTTTTCTATATTTGATATTAAGGGTGATTAGCTCAGTTGGTTCAGAGCACTACCTTGACAGGGTAGGGGTCACTGGTTCGAATCCAGTATCACTCACTATTGAGGTTAAATTTCGTTGAAACTAAAAAAGGTTCCCGAAGGAACCTTTTATTTATATATTTTATTTTACAGCTTTACGAAAGCAAGGTGCTTATCAAAATGATAAGTGCTATGACCGTGACGCCTAAAGCTGATATCAGAATCTTGTATTGTTTCTTTATCATAGTGCGAAACTACCTCGAATTAGCATACAGTCTTAGCTCCTTTCGAATAGATGATGCCGCTTTACGATAGATTACACACTATTTTTAGCTTACTTCTTACTGGACTTTTCTGCGGGAATATTTTCCAGCACTCTTTCGAGAGCCATTCCTCTTGAGCCCTTGATCAAAAAATAACAGTTCTTAAAATTCGTTTCTTCCAGGTGATTTTTCAAGGCTTCCATCGACTTGAATTTAAAAGTAAAGCTGCTGGAAGTTTCAGTTAGATTAAAATTATCTCCAAGCAGGTATATCTCGGTCAGATTGCCGTTTTCGGCATCTGTAATGATCGTTTGATGCTCTACCGGTGCAGAACTTCCTAATTCGAACATATCTCCAAGAATGGCTATTTTTTGTTTGTCAGTTTTTAAGCTCGTAAAGTTTTGAAGCGCTGCCTGCATGCTAGTTGGATTTGCATTGTAAGCATCCAGAATGATCGTGTTGCTTCCTGCTTCTATCATCTCAGATCTATTATTATCTGGCGAATATGCGGCAATCGCTTTGTCTATCTCATCAAATGGGACCTTAAAGTAGAGTCCAATACACAAGGCAGCGGCCATATTCCGACCATTATAATTACCAGTAAGTTTGCTGATGAAGTCGGTTTGGTTATAATGTACACCGGCGTATTTCTCGCCGTCCAGATATTTTACCTGAACTTCAGATTCAGGATTTTCACCAAATGCAAACGTATGCTTATAGTTCCTGTGCTTTTGTTGTACCTCGTCATCCAGATTCAGGAATATAAGTTTGGTCTCTTCCTGTAGATAATGATACAGTTCTGTCTTCGCTTTTATAACACCTTCAAGACTGCCGAATCCTTCAAGGTGGGCTTTACCAAAGTTTGTAATATACCCATAATCTGGATTTGCTATGGTGCATAAAAAGGCAATCTCTAATGGATGGTTTGCACCCATCTCAACGATCCCGAATTCAGTTTGCTGATCCATGGATAGCAAGGTAAGTGGCACTCCGATATGATTATTTAAATTACCGTGCGTAGCAATGGTTTTGAATTTTCTGGAAAGTACTGCGTTGATTAACTCTTTAGTTGTCGTTTTACCGTTACTTCCAGTAATTGCCAAAATTGGAATGCCTAAATAATTTCTATGGAACAGCGCTAGCTTTTGTAATGATTCAAGTACGTTCTTTACTAATATGTATTGTTCACTGGACTCGGCAACCAATTTATCATCAACAACCACGTAACGTGCGCCCGCAGCAAGCGCATCTGCCGCAAATAGGTTTCCGTCGAAGTTTTCGCCCTTAAGAGCGAAGTACATGGAACCTTGTTTTATTTTTCTGGTATCTGTGTTTGCTCCACTGCATAATAAGAAGCGTTGGTGTAGTCTGGCTGTATTCATGAAATAAATCTATAAAAAAAGCCCTAAACAAGTTAGGGCTTTAAGTTTATTTTATGTTCAGGAAGTCTAGTTGCTTCTTGCGGTTTTATTGTCATTAAGAGACTTCGAACCAACTCTGGACATAGCGTTTCTAAAACCAATATAGTCTGTTGCCATATCCTGCGGGAAATATCTTCTTTGTGCCGGATCCAGCCAGTAAGCACGATCTCTCCAGCTACCGCCTTTATATACTCTTACTTCGTCACTTACAAGCGTTGTTCTTTTCTCTGTATCATACCCTCTTTTTGACAGCGATCCATCAGAACTACTATCAGCGTAAGTGAAATTGTCATATTTAGGAGAGTTATACATTCTCTTGTTAGGATCTTCATCATCTTGCTGAAATGCCTGGTAATATCTGCTAGAGCTCTTATCACCATCACGGAAGTTTCTCTGGTCACTATCTGTGAAGTTAGTTCTCATGTAAGTATCCTCTTCGGTAACTGCTACCTGAGCAATTTCACCTGGAAGATTTCTTGCTACCAGTTTCCCGTTACTTAAAGTGTCGTAAACAACATCATCTGTGCCTACTACTTTTACTGAGCCATCTTCATTGATAGCATGTTTGGTGTAAACGTTACCACGGTAGTAGTTAAAATCGTTGAATTCATCATCTACTATAGGTCTGTAAACATCAGCTACCCATTCAGAAACGTTTCCAGCCATATCATACAGGCCAAAATCGTTAGGCTCGTAAGATTTTACTTCAGCAGTAATATCTGCTCCATCATCACTCCATCCGGCAATTCCGCCATAGTCACCATCACCTTGCTTAAAGTTAGCCAACTGATCTCCCATTTTCTTTACATCACCATTTCTGGTGTACTGTCCATCCCATGGATATTTCTTACGTCCACGATAAGTATTATAACTTCTAATTCCTGTAAGGCCCAGTGCAGCATATTCCCATTCTGCTTCAGTTGGAAGTCTGTATTCAGGATAAATTAAACCACTTTCGCGACCTGGGTAAACCTTTTTGATAGGATTTCCTGCTTCATTAGTTTCAGAAAGTCTATCCTGAGATTCGTCTCCACCCTGGCTAATGTCGGTATTACCTCCGTAAGCCTTGCTAGGAGAATGAATATAGGTGTCGGTGTTGAAAGTTGTACCTGCAGCAACATCTGTATATCTTGCACCTTTCTTTATAAAACCTTCTTTTTCAAGATTGCTTTCATTTACACGGTCTGTTCTCCATTTACTGAATTCCACAGCCTGTATCCAGCTAACTCCTACTACCGGGTACTCAGCATATGCCGGGTGACGAAGGTAGTTGGTTACCATAGTCTCATTATATCCTAAACGGTTTCTCCATACAAGGGTATCCGGTAAAGCACCGGTGTAAATGTTTTTGTAATTCTCTTCACTTGGTGGAAAAACTTTTCTTAGCCAATCAAGATATTCAAGATACATTTTATTGGTCACCTCGGTTTCATCCATGTAGAATGACTGCACGTGTTGTTGGGTTGGAGTGTTATTCCAATCGTGCATAGGATCATCGGCAACGCGTCCCATTGTATAGGTTCCTCCTTCTACAAATACAAGACCCGGTGCAGCATCCTGCTCTTTATAATCTGTATTGTATTGAAAGCCACCTTCGTCAGAATTGATATCCCAACCGGTTGCTCTTGAGGTATTTTTGTAATTGTTCGATTTATTACAGCTCAGTAAGCTTACGCCACAAACCACAGCAATTACGGCTTTAAAAGCTACATTCAAATTCATAGTATTCCCTTCTTAAATGATAGAAAATTAGGCTTTGCAATATACTAATTAACGATAAAAGTACAAGATTATTTTGTTAATTCTAAAAGCTCGCTGAAAGCTATAACTGCCTGATATAGATATAGGTAACAATGATTTATAGAAGCTTAGTTACTAGACTGTTAGAATTTCATGATTATCTGGTTTTCAAAACGGAAAAGAAGATGAAAAATTGCAGTTGTATGTATATTTCATTCCCGTAATTTTAATTTATACTCATAAATTGCAATAAATGGTCGTATATTGAGTTATAACTGTTTAAGGTTTAGTTATCTCACAAAAGCTTCTGATCGACCCCTGTCTAAGGCATTTTAGCTAAATGGTGCTTTCTTAACAGGAATATTACTATATATTTGTTTATCATTCATTCATAAGGAAAATGAAAAAAACTACAATCTTATTGATCGCGACGATCTTTCTTGTCGACTTTTCAATATTTGCACAGGAGGATAGTGGGGATCGTGTGATAACTACGGCTGTTCCCTTTTTGCTTGTAGCGGCAGATGCCAGAGCTGCAGGGATGGGAGACCAGGGAGTCGCTACTTCTCCAGATGTGTTCTCTCAACAATGGAATCCAGCAAAATATGCTTTTGCTACCAGTGAAAATGGAGTTTCTGTTTCTTATACTCCTTACCTCAGTGAGATAGTGAATGATATCTTTCTTGGTAGCTTAAACTATTTCCATAAGATCGATGATAGAAGTGCGGCCGCAGCCTCGCTAAGATATTTCAGCCTTGGTTCTATTGAAACCAGAGAGATCTTCGAGCAGATGCCAATCCTTGTGAATCCTAACGAACTTACTTTTGATATTTCTTATTCCTTAAAGCTAAGTGATTATATTTCCATGGCTGTAGCCGGCCGGTACTTACGATCTGATCTTGGTTTACAGGATAACGAGGATCTTGGAGCGGCCTCTACCTTTGGAGTGGATGTAGCCGCATATTATCAGAGTGCCAATCTAACCTTTGGAGGTTTTGACGGGCAATGGAGATTAGGTGCAAACATTGCGAACATTGGACCTAAAATGAAGTATGATGATGCAGGTCAGGAAAACTTCATACCAACCAATTTAAAGCTTGGAGGTGGTTTTGATTTTATTTTTGATGTGGATAATAAATTAGGGACCTACGTAGAATTTAATAAACTTCTGGTTCCAACTCCGCAGGATTTTAATGGTGATGGACAAATAACTGCTGAAGATGATCTTATTTATAACGAAACCAGTTCCATTGGTGGTATTTTCGAATCTTTCGGAGATGCTCCAGATGGTTTTTCAGAAGAATTGAAAGAGGTGACCGTTGCAGTAGGAGCGGAATACTGGTATCAGGAGAAATTTGCTTTGAGAGCAGGTTATTTTAACGAAAGTGATCAAAAAGGTTTTAGAAAATTCTTTGCACTTGGAGCTGGCTTCGCTTATGAATCTGTAGTGATCGATGCTTCATATTTATTCTCGACCTCTACAGTGCCTAGTCCACTGGAAGGAACGCTTAGATTCGGTTTGAGCTATAATTTTGGCGATACTTTCAATAATTAAATAATACGTTTTAAATTATAAACAAATCGGGGATCCTGTGGGTTTCCGATTTTGTTGTCTTTAATAATCACTAATGAGAAAATTAGATATTACTACCAGCCTCGAGGTTTATGATTCTGCGCAGGAGCTTTCCGAAGAATTACAGGATCTTATGAAGCAGGCAGTTGAAGTAAGAGATCAGGCTTATGCACCATACTCAAAATTTAAAGTAGGGGCAGCGATTTTACTGGATAATGGTGAGGTTGTTGTTGGGAGCAATCAGGAAAATGCATCCTATCCTTCTGGTCTTTGTGCTGAAAGAACCGCTGTTTATTATGCTGGGGCAAAGTTTCCTGGGTCCAGAATCCTGAAGATCGCAATTACTGCTCGTTCTTTGAACCAGGAAATCACCAAACCGGTACCACCTTGCGGAGCTTGCAGGCAGGCATTGGTAGAATACGAAGTAAAGCAAAAGGAAGCTATCGAGTTATATTTTATGGGTGAAACCGGAGAGGTGATGAAAGCAGCATCGGTTGCCGAGATTCTGCCTTTAGTTTTTGACAGTAATTGTCTATAAGGTTTTCGTAATTTTTTGCTTTAAAACTGTTTTCGTTTCTTGCTGAAAATAGTATTTTTGTTATCCGCTCGGCAAAACCAATCTGTCTGGCCTTTTAAATATAAATTTTAGATGAAGAAAATTACAAAAGCCACATACTTAAAGTGGTACGAGGATATGTTGTTCTGGCGTAAATTTGAAGACAAGCTTGCGCAGGTTTATATTCAACAGAAAGTTAGAGGATTTTTACATTTATATAATGGGCAGGAAGCAATTTTAGCCGGAGCATTGCATGCGATGGATCTTGAGAAAGATCGTATGATCACTGCTTACCGAAATCACGTTCAGCCAATAGGTATGGGTGTGGATCCAAAAAGGGTGATGGCAGAGCTTTACGGTAAGAAGACTGGAACATCTATGGGACTTGGCGGTTCTATGCACATTTTCGCAAAAGAACATAGATTTTACGGGGGTCACGGGATCGTTGGTGGTCAGATTCCACTAGGAGCCGGTTTGGCCTTTGCAGATAAATACCACAAAAGGGATAACGTAACTCTAACTTTCATGGGTGACGGTGCTGTTAGACAGGGTTCTCTTCATGAAACTCTAAATATGGCTGTAAACTGGAACCTTCCAGTTGTATTTTGTGTTGAAAATAACGGATACGCGATGGGAACATCTGTAGCTCGTACTTCTAAAGATACAGAGATCTGGAAGTTAGGTAATGGTTACGAAATGCCATGTGGTCCTGTAGACGCTATGGATCCAGTAAAGGTTGCTGAAGCTTTGGATGAAGCGATCACACGTGCTCGTAAAGGTGACGGTCCAACTTTCCTTGAGTTGAAAACTTACCGATACAGAGGTCACTCTATGAGTGATGCTCAGAAGTACAGAACTAAGGATGAGGTAGCCGATTATCAAAAACTAGATCCAATCACTAAGGTGAAGAAGATCATACAGGATAAAAAATACGCTTCAGATAAAGAGATCAAGGAGATCGATAAGCGAGTAAAGGAAAGAGTGGCAGAATGTGAGAAATTTGCTGATGAGTCAGATTTCCCAGATAAGAACATCATGTACGATGTTGTTTACGAACAGGAAGATTATCCATTTCTAGCACATAAATTAGATTAAACTATGGCAGAAGTTATCAAAATGCCGCGTTTGAGCGATACCATGGAAGAGGGTACCGTTGCAAAGTGGTTAAAGAAAAAAGGAGATAAAGTAGAAGAGGGAGATATCCTTGCAGAGATCGAGACCGATAAGGCGACGATGGAGTTTGAATCTTTCTATGATGGTACTTTGCTTCATATAGGTGTTGAAGAAGGAGACGGCGCACCAGTTGACGAGCTTCTGGCAATTATTGGAGAAGAAGGGGAAGATATTTCAGACCTTATTGAAGGTGGTGGAAAATCTTCAGATTCTTCGGAAGATAAAGAAGAGGCTAAAGATTCTTCAGATGATGATTCCGAAGAGAAGAAAAATGATAAAAAGGATAAGGAAGAGAGTAAATCTGATTCAGATAAAGACTCTTCTGATGATTCTGATTCTTCAGGAGGTATTCCTGAAGGAGTTGAGGTGGTGAAAATGCCACGTCTTAGTGATACAATGGAAGAAGGAACTGTTGCAGCCTGGCTGAAGCAGGAAGGAGATAAAGTAGAAGAAGGCGATATTCTTGCTGAAATCGAAACAGATAAAGCAACAATGGAATTCGAATCTTTCTATGAAGGAACACTTCTAAAGATCGGTATCCAGGAAGGTGAATCTGCCAAAGTTGATAGCTTACTAGCTATTATTGGACCTGAAGGAACAGATGTTTCTGGCATTGATGGTTCTACAGACACTTCAGCCAAGAAGAAATCTTCAGATTCTTCCGAAGAAAAACAAAAAGACGAATCGAAAGATTCAGATAAGGAGGAAAAAGAAGATAAGAAATCGAGTGATTCTTCTGCATCTAACGATGGAAAACGAATTTTTGCTTCCCCTCTGGCTAAGAAAATGGCCGAAGATAAAGGAATCGATCTTGCAAATGTAGATGGTTCCGGAGAGAATGGAAGAATCGTTAAAAAAGATATCGAAAACTTTAAAGGAGCTGAAAAGAAGGAAGCTGCTACAGAAGCAAAATCAGATTCTTCAAAAGAAACTACTGCTTCAGTACAGCCATACACTCCAGCAGGTGAGGAAAGCTATGAGGAGCGTAAAAACTCTCCAATGCGTAAAACGATCGCCAAAAGACTTGGAGAGTCTAAATTTACAGCACCACATTACTATCTTACGATAGAAGTGGACATGGCGAACGCGATGGCTTCACGCAAGCATATCAACGAGATGCCTGATGTTAAGGTGTCTTTCAATGATATGGTGATCAAAGCTTCAGCAATGGCCTTAAGAAAGCACCCGCAGGTGAACAGCCAGTGGACAGGTGACACGATGAAACTTGCCAATCATATCCACATGGGAGTTGCAGTTGCAGTCGATGAAGGATTGGTAGTTCCAGTACTTAAGTTTGCTGATCAAATGTCTCTTACTCAAATTGGAGGTAATGTTAAAGACCTTGCCGGGAAAGCTAGAAATAAAAAGATACAACCAGCCGAAATGGAAGGAAGTACTTTTACTGTTTCTAATCTTGGAATGTTTGGGATTGTAGAATTCACAAGTATTATCAATCAGCCAAACTCAGCAATTCTTTCTGTTGGAACGATTGTAGAGAAGCCTGTAGTTAGAAATGGGGAGATCGTAGTTGGTAATATCATGAAACTTACCCTTGCTTGTGACCACCGTACAGTAGATGGAGCAACAGGAGCACAGTTCCTGCAAACTCTAAAAACATATATGGAAAACCCAGTGACGATGCTGGCATAAGTTTAGCCGTCATAACTATATTTGAATCCCGCATAATTGCGGGATTTTTTTATCTTTAGCTTTATGAGAAACACTACATATAAAGGTAAAATAGCTGGTTTGACAATGGTAGTTGCAGGATTATTATCCTGTAATGCGCAAACTACTGAGAATGTTATAGACAGTAAAGAGGTTGCAGAGCATCTGGAATACTTAAGTTCAGATGATCTATTGGGCAGAAAGACCGGTACAGCCGGAATTGAAGAGGCCGCCAGCTTTATAGAAAAAGAATTTAAAAGCGCCGGAATCAAACCTTATTTTGAAACTTACCGGGATAGCTTTCAGGTTAAAAATATCGATGGATTTAATATTGTAGGTTACCTTGAGGGAAGTGACGAAAAGCTCAAAAATGAGTTTATCGTGATAGGAGCTCATTACGACCATATTGGTGAAGGAAAACCGGTGGATGGCGATGCTATAGCTAATGGTGCTAATGATAATGCTGCGGGTACCGTTGCAGTCCTCGCGCTGGCAAAAGAGTTCGCTAAGCTGAAAAATAATAAGAGAAGCATCCTGTTTACTTTATTTTCTGCGGAAGAGATGGGGTTGGTAGGCTCAAAACATCTTGCCAATAAACTAAAATCTGAAGAGCTTGATCTGTATGTCATGTTCAATATTGAAATGATTGGAGTTCCCATGAAAGCCAAAGATTACAAGGCGTATCTCACCGGATTTGAAAAATCTAACCTAGCTGAAAAATTCAATGAATATTCTAAAGGTGAGAAGGTGCTTGGATTTTTGCCACAAGCGCAGCAAATGAGCTTATTCAAACGAAGCGACAACTACCCATTCTATGAAACCTTTGGTGTGCCGTCACAAACTGTTTCTACTTTCGATTTTTCAAATTATAATTACTACCATCACGTAGATGATGAAGCTGAAAAACTTGATCCGGAATTCATGTCTGAGCTTATTAGTGCATTGATCCCAGGACTTACCAAAATGGCAAATTCTGAAGAGAAAGAAATTAAAATGACGGGTGATGAGTAAAATTGTGATTACCGGAACCAGTCGTGGAATTGGATTTGAAATGGTGAAGATCTTTGCAGAACAGGGTCACGAAGTACTGGCACTTTCCAGAGATAATGAACCAGTCAAAAAACTAAGCCTTGACCAAGTGAATGCGCTCGCATTCGATATTACCAGTGTTTCTGAGATTGAAAGTGTTGGTAAATGGATCGCAGATAGATGGGACTCTAAAGTTGATATTCTAATAAATAATGCAGGAACACTTTTAAATAAACCTTTTGCTGAGTCTACCATGGAGGATTTTTCAGAAGTATATAAAGTGAATGTGATAGGAGTCGCTGAGCTTACCCGCCAGTTTTTACCATTTATGAACACGGGAGGACATGTTGTTAATGTTAGTAGTATGGGTGGAATACAGGGAAGTATGAAGTTTCCGGGACTTGCTGCTTATAGTTCAAGTAAGGGAGCGCTTATTACACTTACTGAGCTACTTGCTGAAGAATACAAAGAGAATGGTCCAGCCTTCAATGTTCTTGCCTTGGGTGCTGTTCAAACTGAGATGCTTGAAGAAGCTTTTCCTGGTTACGAGGCACCGATTTCTGCGGAAAAAATGGCGAGTTATATAGCCGATTTTAGTCAGAACGGTCAGCAGTTCTACAATGGGAAGATCATGCAGGTTTCTAATAGTACTCCATAATTTATGAGAGAAATTCTTTCAAAATATCTTCCGGCTACTGCTGTGGAACCTATTTCTGAAATGATCAGGTTGCATTCGGTTCATTTGAAGATTGTAAACGAAAGAGTGACCAGGCATGGAGATTACCGGAGAATGCCAGATGGGTCTCAGCAAATTACCATCAATTCTAATTTGAATAAATATAGATTTCTAATTACCACAGTACACGAGATCGCACATCTGGTAGCTTTCGAAAAATATGGAAGAAGTATCAAACCACATGGCCAGGAATGGAAACATTGTTTTAGAAGTTTAATGTTACCTTTCATCAGGCCCGAGGTTTTTCCAGGTTCTTTATTGCCAGTGATAGCAAATCACTTCAGAAACCCTAAAGCTTCAAGTGATACAGATGCACATCTTTCAGTAGCATTGAAAAGCTATGATGCCGAAAATGATAAGAACTATGTTTTTGAGATCCCTTCTGGTAGCATTTTCAGAATTCATAATGGTAAAACCTTCAAGAAAGGGCCTAGAAAAGTAAAAAGATTTGAATGTCTGGAAATTGATACCGGACGTATATATTTATTTCAGCCTAATGCTGAAGTAGAACTGCTAAAAGTTTAAATATGACTGGAACCAAGAAAGACAATTATTATGCTATCCTTATGGCCGGTGGAGTCGGTTCCAGGTTCTGGCCTGCCAGCAAGAAATCTTCTCCCAAGCAATTTCTGGACATACTTGCTGTTGGTGAAACTCTATTTCAAACCACTTTTAAAAGACTGTCGAGATTAATTCCCCAGGAAAACATCTACGTGCTTACGAATGAAGATTATGTAGATGTGATTAAGGAACAGATTAGTTCGATCCACGATGATCAAATTGTTGGAGAACCGGCTATGAGAAATACTGCACCCAGCATTTTACTGGGGTCCATGAAGATCTACGATAAAAATCCAGATGCCAGTATTGTGGTTGCTCCAAGTGACCATTGGATTAAGGAAGAGGAGGATTTCATTACAGCTTTGGAAAAGGCCTTTTTAGAGGTTGAAAATAATGATAAGCTTATCACTCTCGGGATTGAGCCTAATAGCCCCAATACTGGTTATGGCTATATAGAGTATGATAAAAATGAAGCTGCTGAGGTTAAACCAGTAATTAAATTTACTGAAAAGCCTGGCGAGAAGAAAGCTCAGGAATTTCTGGATGCAGGGAATTATGCCTGGAACGCGGGTATTTTTATCTGGCGGGCGGAGACGATCATTGCAAATTTCAAGACTCATTTGCGTGAAATGTATGACCTGTTCGCGAAGGCCGAAAAACTCTTGAATACTACGGAAGAAAAAAAATTTATAAAGGAGAACTATCATCTGGCAGCTAATATTTCTATTGATTACGGTATCATGGAAAAGTCGGATAAAGTATATATGATCCCTGCCAGTTTTGACTGGAATGACCTGGGAACCTGGTCATCTGTTCAGTCTGAGCTTCCAGCAGATGAAGACGGGAATACCTTAATGAAGGCCCGAGTGCTTTCAAAGGATGCAAGTAACAACATCATCTCTACCTCTGGGAATAAATTGGTAGTGATTCAGGGACTTGATGACTATATAATCGTAGAAGATAAGGACGTGCTTATGATCGTTCCCAAATCCAACGAACAGGGGATTAAAGAATGGCGTAAAACGGTGATGGACAAATTTGGTGTAGAATTAGGTTAAGATGGAAGAAAAACAAGCTCTTAAGGAAGAGCCGAAAGAGAAGGTTTCAGAAAACCTTAGTAAGGATGCGAAGCAAATAAGCAGCCAGGCAAGAAATTTCCTGAGCCGATTGCTGGATATACGTCCGGATACCGATAGGGAATCTACGGTAGAGGCTGTGCAGAAGGATATATCCTTTAAAGGACATAACGCCTGGATCCTTATTTTCTCCATTTTCGTAGCGTCTATTGGTCTAAACGTAAGTAGCACTGCTGTAGTTATCGGTGCCATGCTTATCTCTCCATTAATGGGTCCTATTGTAGGAATTGGAATGGCGGTAGCTATAAACGATGTGGATACACTCAGACGTTCATTTGTCAACCTGGGAATAATGGTTGGGCTTAGTGTTTTAACTGCCACTGTTTACTTCTTTATCTCACCCGTTAAGAACGAAACACCGGAGCTTGTAGCCAGAACATATCCAACCATACTGGATGTGCTGGTAGCGATTTTTGGTGGTTTAGCGTTAATAGTGGCGAAGACGAAAAGAGGAACCATTGCCAGTGTGATACTTGGAGTTGCGATTGCAACAGCTTTGATGCCTCCATTATGTACGGTGGGATATGGTATAGCCAATGCTAAATGGGAATATGCTCTTGGAGCATTATATTTATTTTCAATTAATGCCGTATTTATAGCGCTATCTACATTTGTGGTTGCCAAATTACTTGGTTTTCCATTAGTACGTTATGCCAATAGCAAGCGAAGGAAGAGAATCGCGCAGATTGCATCTACTATAGCCATTATCGTAATGATCCCGAGTGTTGTTTTATTTGTTAAGCTTTTAAGAGAGCAGGTTTATCATAGTAAGGCAGAAGAGTTCATCACAAATAACCTAAGATATAACGGAGCTGAAATCATCAAAAATACCAGTGATTTTAAGGATAAGGAAGTTGATATCTATTTTATTGGGAACCCTGTTCCGAATGCCACGATCGAAACCTGGAAGAGCCAGATGAAAGAGATTGAAGCACTGGCAGATGCTGAACTGATAGTCCACCAGGGAGCAGATCAATCACAGGATATGGATATGCTGTCGAGTCAGTTGAGAAGCGGTATTCTTGAAGATCTTTATGTTAAGAATCAGGAAGTGATGGCTAACAAGGATAAAAGAATTGAGCTTCTCGAAAAAGAGTTGTCTAAATATCGCGGAGAAAAATTCAGTTTTACTGAATTGAGTAAGGAAGCCAAGATCAATTATGAAGACATTGAAGAAATAGGCTACTCTAATCTTATGACCACAAATTTCCAGAAGACTGATACTATCCCAACCTTTACTGTAACCTGGGATAGAGATTTACGCGGTGACAAGTTAAAAGTTCAGCAAGATAAATTTGGTCAGTGGATGAAGATGAGATTAAAGCTGGATACAGTAGCGATCAAGAATGTTCGTTAGTCAAGAGTTTATGAGCACTTAAATATCTGTACTGAGTGAAAGTTCAAAATTTAGACTTATACGACTATAAGAAGTTGTAAACAATTCAGAAAATTGGGAGAATAGGACAGATTTTACTACTGATTTTGATTGGGATAAGTTTTCATGTGAAACTAATATAAAATTTAGCTGAATAAATACCGCGAAAGAAATGGAATAATCTTAAAGATCTAATTGGTAATTGGATAGAACTTGAATGAGATAATGATGGTTGATTTTTGAAAAAGTTCTTGAACAAGAATTTTTACCGGTAGAATCAAACTAGCTCTGTTTAGAACAACTGTCAATCTTTTACTGGGTATAAAGCGGAAAAATTGTTTTTGTTAGACAAAGAAAATATTGATCCGAAAATTCAGTTGCCAAAATCGCACAACTTGCGATAACAGAAAACTACTGCTGCAAGTCCTACGACTAACCAAAAAACTTTATATTTCTAATGCCCCTTCAGCTGAGCTTCTCGAACTTTTTTGAATAGATTGGAAGAGTAAACGAAATCTGTTACAGTTCTATCCTGAGTATGGAAGATGTCTTCTTTAGTACCTTTCCAGGCCAATAGTCCGTCTTTTAAAAACGCGATTCTTTCTCCAATCTCTAATACAGAATTCATATCGTGCGTAATTACAACAGTAGTAATTTCATTTTCATGAGTCAGCTGTTGTATAAGGTTATCAATGATGGTGGCTGTCTGTGGATCCAGACCCGAGTTTGGTTCATCGCAGAAAAGATATTTAGGTTTATTTACAATCGCTCTGGCAATCGCTACCCTTTTCTGCATCCCTCCACTAATTTCAGAAGGCATTTTAGTGTCGTTTCCTTCGAGATTAACTCTTTTCAATACTTCGTGTACGCGATCACGCATTTCACCTCTCTTCTGATTAGTGAACATTCGCAATGGGAACATCACATTCTCTTCAACGGTCATGGAATCGAAAAGCGCTCCACCCTGAAACAGCATTCCAATTTCGGTTCTTAATTCCCTCTGCTCTTCATCTGAAAAGTTGGAGTAGGGTTTCCCGTCATATTCTATCGCACCCTGATCTGGTTTAAACAATCCAAGCATACACTTCAGAAAAACACTTTTCCCAGATCCAGATTGCCCGATGATAAGATTTGTTTTACCGCGCTCAAATTGATAGTCGATACCTTTTAGTACTTCCTGACCGTTAAAACCTTTATGTAAATTCTTTACCTGTATCATATGCTAGCTTAATAAAAGTTGTGTTATAACGTAGTTGGTAATGATCAAGACCACACTTGTCCATACGAATGAGGTGGTAGAAGCTTCTCCAACTTCGAGGGCTCCACCTTTCATAAAATATCCGTGATAAGATGGGACCGTAGCGAGAATAAAGGCAAATAATATTGTTTTAATAAAAGCGTAAACAAGGTGAAAGCCAATGAAATCATCCTGCAACCCAGTAAGAAATTGATCGCTAGTCACAAAACCACCAAAAACTGCAGCTGTATAAGCCCCCGCAATTCCCAGGAACATAGATATGGCGATCACGAATGGATACGTAAGCATCGCCATGATCTTAGGGAAAATAAGGTAGTTCTTGGAATTAATACCCATAACCTCAAGAGCATCGATCTGCTCCGTAACCCTCATGGAACCAATACTGGAAGTGATAAAAGATCCAACCTTACCCGCCATGATAATGGAGATAAATGTGGGAGCAAATTCCAGAATGATCGACTGTCTTGCTGCGAAAGCAACCAGTGATTTTGGAATTAACGGATTGTTGAGGTTCAAAGCTGTTTGGATCGCGACAACCGCACCTATGAAGAAAGACAGGAATGATACAATTCCCATAGAGCCCATAATAAGCTCATTGATCTCCTTAAATATTAGATTTCTTAGAACCGAGCCTTTGGTCATTCTGCCAAAAACTCCCTTAAGCATTATAAAGTATTCCCCAATGGAGTACAGGTACGTCATCAATTCAATTTTCTCCAGCTAAAATACTAAAATTTCGTTCTAAAGTATTTAACGCTTAATTAAACTTTAGCGTTTCAAGTTTAGTAATTTTGGGAATTCAAACTAATTTTTTACAGAATGAAACGAAGCTTGATCATACTACTGATGCTAATAAGTTTTAAACCAGTTAGCTCTCAGATCACAAAAGAAAAACCAAAGCTGGTAGTTGGTATTGTTGTAGACCAGATGCGTTATGATTACCTAACCCGATTCTGGGATCAATTTGGAGAAAATGGATTTAGGAGAATGGTCAATAATGGCTATAACTTTAAAAATCATCATTTTAATTATGTTCCTACCTATACCGGCCCCGGGCATGCTTCAGTATTCACCGGGACAACTCCAGCAAATCACGGTATCATAGGAAATAACTGGTATGACAAGTTCGAGGATTCCTTTGTCTATTGTGCCGGTGATGATAATGTGAATCCTGTAGGAACTACAGACCGTGCTGGAAAAATGTCGCCTCATCGCATGAAATCTACCACTTTTGGTGATGAGAACAGGCTGCAAACTCAGGGAAAGGGTAAAACCATAGGGGTAGCCTTAAAGGATCGCGGAGCAATACTCCCAGCTGGTCACGCAGCTAATGCTGCTTACTGGTTTCATGGTAAGGACGAAGCGAAATGGATCACAAGTTCTTACTATATGGAGCAATTACCTCAATGGGTACAGGATTTTAACGAATCGGGTATAGCCAAATCTTATTTAAAGGAGTGGGCGCCGTTGAAGGATATTATGACGTATCAGCAAAGTGGTGTGGATCGTAATGAATTTGAGTTTGGTTTCGACGGAAAAGAAACTGCAGATTTCCCTTACGACTTGAAAGCACTGGCTAAAGAAAATGGTGAATATGATCTTATAAAAGCTACGCCTTTCGGAAATGATCTTACTGCAGAATTTGCTAGAGCTGCGATCAAGGGTGAAGACCTTGGAAAGGATAATGTTACAGATGTGCTTACCCTTAGTTTTTCCAGTACCGATTATGTAGGTCATAACTTTGGAGTGAACAGTAAGGAAATTCAGGATACCTACATGAGATTGGACCAAAATATTGCCGATGTTCTACAATATCTGGATGCTGAGTTTGGTGCTGGCGAGTATGTGGTTTTCCTGACTGCAGATCACGGTGGAGTAGATGTGCCTGCTTACTTAAAGTCTAAAAAAGTACCTGCTGGTTATTATGAAGAATTAACCATGAAGGAAAAACTGAATAAATTTTCTTCTGAAACATTCAAAAATGATAGTCTTATAAAAAATATAAGCAACAGCCAGATCTTCCTGAATTACGATGAATTGTTAGCTGAAGATCTTAGTTTGGAAGAAGTGACTTCAAAGATGTCTCATTTTTTATTGAAACAGGAGAAAATATCAAGAGTATTCACGAGGAATGAACTTCAGATCGGTGCGTTTTCAAACCAGATAGGAGAACTTATTCAGAATGGATATAATCAGAAACGTAGTGGAGACCTGGTATTTGTGATAGATCCTGGTTATATTGTATACCCTGATAAAGGGACGACTCATGGAAGTGGTTTCGCTTACGATACACATGCGCCTCTTCTTTTCTACGGAAAAGGAATTAAGAAAGGTGAAACTTACGAGAAAACGTACATTAGAGATATTGCACCCACTATTTCAGCGATGCTGGGAATTGCTTTTCCAAATGCTAGTACCGGGAAACCTTTAAAAGAAGTACTGGACAGGTAAATTAAAGAAACTTATTTTTAATAGCGTCCCAACGCAAATTTCTTATAAAACGGCCTTCTTCTTCGGAAACGAGAAAAGGTCGTTTTTTCTTTCTGGCATTAAAAAAACCAGATAGATAATGTAAAAAAGCGAAGGGATTCATCTTTAGAGCAGCAAGTTTAGCTGAAGCGATCATGCTTAAAGCAACTCCATATCGAAGTCTGTAGAATGCCTCTCCTTGCTTACGACCAGAATGTTCAAAATAATTCATCCCGGTAGGACGAAGATGTTTGACCAGAAGATTTTCATCAGTCACAACTTTCCATCCGTGGAATCTAGCCAGAAGTTCATCTGCGGTATCCCAGCCCATAGCAGGTTTAAGTTCCCCTATTTGTATAAAACAATGTTTGCTGTAAGCTTTTAATGCGCCACGAATATGATCTTTGCCTGTAAGATTTTCGGGAATCCATTTGTCCTTCCTCTGGACACTGCAAAAGCCTCCAGCCATTCCAACACCAGGTTGCGACTCAAATATCTCAACGATCCTTTGCAGATAATTTTCAGGAAAAATAAGGTCAGCGTCAAATTTGCAAATGATATCGAAATCATCGTCAAGCTGATAGTAGCCCTGATAGAAAGCATTGATCACCTTGCTTCCTGGAGCATGTTCTGCAGAAGATTTATTCTGAATGAGATCTATGAAGTCATATTTTTCAGCAAAACCCTCTACAATTTCTGAAGTTGCATCTGTAGAATTATCATCCACCACCACGATTTTCGCAGGTTTCAGCGTTTGATTAGCAAGGGACTCCAGAGTCCTGCCAATGATATTGGCTTCATTATGTGCGGGGATGATAATATAGATTCTCACGAAATGGGAATTTCAGTAAGCAGCTAAGATAGAGTATTAGATCCTTTCAGCATAGACCGCGTAGTACCTTGGAGTAAACTTCCGAAGAATAGGGCGTAAGCCAATTTTATTTACTGGATGTGCCCATTGAATACTATCTTTTATCTGCCAGCCAGATTTTTCCAGCAACCAGTCAAACTGCCATTTTTCAAACTCATGATAATGCCGGTCCCAGGGATCTATTTTGCTACGATAGGCGGGAGCAAACCATAGTTTTAAGGGAACGCTTGCTACAAGTTTTGAAGCTTTGATCTCTTTCAGAATATTATATGGAGCGAGTAGATGTTCGAAGATTTCGAACGCTGTAACGCAATCATAAGAATTTGTTTGGACCGCCTCAAAGTGATCGTCCAGATCTTCCCCACTGGTATTAGTTACCTGAAAACCCTCCTTTTCCATAATTTTTGAAAACGGATTGGGAACTCCCAGATCCAGAATTCGTTCCTCTCTGGAAATATGATTTTCTAAAAATTCCAGTGTCTTCTGAAAGCGTTCTTCAGGGAAACTTTGTTCGTACATTATACCTCGTAAGTGATCGCATTAATGTTCATTCCTGCACCAACGCTGGCAAACATTACGACGTCACCTTTCTCAAGTTTTTGATGGTCAATTTTACCTTTGCGTACAAGGTCCAGAAGCGTTGGAACGGTGGCTACACTGCTATTTCCCAGTTCGTGGATGGTCATAGGCATCACATGTTCAGGTGCTTGCATGTTATGCAATTTGTAGAACCTGTTGATGATAGCTTCATCCATCTTCTCATTCGCCTGGTGGATAAATACAGTTTTAAGATCTCCAATTGATTTCCCGCTATTCTCCAGACAGGTTTTCATCGCTTTTGGCACGTTCACCAGAGCAAATTCATAGATCTTGCGACCATTCATTTTTATAAAACGAATATCTTCGGAAGATTTGCTATTATTGGATTTTCCGAAGTAAATATATTCAGATTCCTGCAATGAGAATGTTGCCGACTCGTGAGAAAGAATACCTCCAGTTTCTTCTGAAGCTTCTAAAATTGCTGCTCCGGCACCATCAGAAAAGATCATGCTATCTCTATCGTGACTATCTACAACCCTGGATAAAGCTTCAGCACCAATTACCAGACAGCGTTTCGCAATTCCAGCCTTAATAAATGCATTTGCCTGCACCATCCCTTCGATCCAGCCAGGACAGCCAAAGAGGATGTCGTATCCTACACATTTAGGATTGCTGATCTTCAATTTTGCTTTTACCCGGGTAGCTAAACTTGGTACGGTGTCGCTTTGAACAGTATTAGATTTAACGTCACCATAATTATGAGCAACTATTATATAATCAAGAGTTTCAGGATCTATTCCAGCATCTTCTATAGCTTTTTTGCTAGCCAGAGTTGCAATGTCTGAAGTATTCATTTCAGGTTCAATATACCTGCGTTCTTCAATGCCAGTAATAGCTTTGAACTTGCGAATCGTAGTAGGATTGTCCTGAGGAAAAGAACTCCCGTCGAGGTTAAAGAACTCATGTTGCTCAAAGTCAGCATTTCTTGTGACAACATTGGGTATGTAACTTCCAGTACCGGTAATTTTAAAATTCATCTGACTCTGAGATTATAAATATTTCACAATTTAATTAAATAGCCTTAAGCTACATTTAAAATTTAATACTTTTTGGTCGAAAAAAAACCTGCCAGTTGACAGGTTTTTATTTCTAAAGTGCTATCTAGCTTATACTTCGGCATATTCTTCAGTAGGAGGGCAGGTACACATAAGGTTCCTGTCTCCATAAGCTTCATCCACACGTCGTACACTTGGCCAGAACTTATTTTCATGTAAATGGCTTAGTGGATATGCTGCTTTCTCACGAGTATACGGTAAATTCCATTCGTTAGCGGTAAGCATATGTATGGTATGCGGAGCATTTTTCAAAACGTTATTAGGTTCATCTACCGATGCTTCGTCAATTTCTTTTCGAATTGAAATTAGCGCATCACAGAATCTGTCCAGTTCAGGTTTTGATTCACTTTCGGTTGGTTCGATCATTACAGTTCCAGCTACCGGGAATGATACTGTTGGAGCATGAAACCCATAATCGATCAAACGTTTGGCGATATCTGTCACTTCAATCCCTTTTTCTTTGAAAGGTCTGCAATCTACGATCATCTCATGTGCAGCACGTCCTCTTTCTCCAGAATAAAGGGTTTTATAATGTCCGTTTAAACGTTCCTTTATGTAATTAGCATTCAAAATTGCATATTCTGTTGCCTTTTGAAGGCCTCCAGTACCAAGCATTTTGATGTATCCGTAAGAAATAAGGCAAACGAGAGCAGAACCCCATGGTGCTGAAGAAATTGCACCAATCGCCTGATCTCCGCCGGTTTTAATCACCGGGTTTCCAGGAAGGAAAGGTTTCAACTGCTCAGCTACACATATTGGACCAACTCCAGGTCCACCACCTCCGTGAGGAATGGCAAAAGTTTTGTGCAGGTTCAGGTGGCAAACATCAGCACCAATTTTACCTGGATTGGTAAGTCCAACTTGGGCGTTCATGTTAGCGCCGTCCATATAAACCTGACCGCCATTTTCATGAATGATATTGGTTACTTCACGAATAGCAGATTCAAATACCCCGTGTGTAGAAGGATAGGTAACCATTAGTGCAGCAAGATTGTCCTTGTGTTTTAATGCTTTTTCGCGTAGATCATCAACGTCTATATTTCCATTTTCAGTGGCCTTGGTGACAATCACTTTCATACCGGCCATTACTGCTGAAGCAGGATTTGTACCGTGAGCAGACGATGGGATCAGGCAAATATTTCTATGACTGTCTCCATTCGATTCGTGGTACGCACGTATAACCATTAAACCAGCATACTCGCCCTGAGCACCGGAATTTGGTTGTAATGAGGTTGCTGAAAATCCTGTAATTTCAGTTAACTGGTCTTCCAGTTCTTTTAATATGGTTTGATAACCCTGAGCCTGGTCTACAGGAACAAATGGGTGCAAGTTCCCCCATTGTGGATTACTTAAAGGTAACATTTCTGAAGCGGCATTCAATTTCATGGTGCAGGATCCAAGACTTATCATCGAGTGGTTCAATGAAAGATCTTTGCGCTCCAGTTTTTTGATATAACGCATCAATTCAGTTTCTGAATGATACAAATTGAATACTTCATGAGTTAAAAATTCAGTGGTACGTCGAAGTGATTCCGGCATTCTAATTTCTGAAGATAATTCAGATACTTCAGTAGCCTCTTTATCTTTTAATTCAGCAAAAACTGAAATGATCGCGTTCAGATCGTCTGTAGTAGTGGTCTCATTGATCGAAATACAGGCACTTTCAGAATCGGGATAGAAAAAGTTTATCTCTTGCTTTTCAGCAATAGTTTTCAAAGATTTAGCGTCAACCTTTACATGTAGCGTATCAAAATATGCTGAATTCTGCTGTTCGAAACCAAGTTTCTTCAAACTATCCTCCAGGCTAACTGCCGTTGCATGCACAATACCTGCGATGTACTCCAGTCCGCGTGGACCGTGATATACCGCATACATTCCTGCCATCACTGCAAGAAGAACCTGTGCAGTACAAATATTGGAAGTTGCTTTATCTCTTTTTATATGTTGTTCACGGGTTTGCAGCGCCATTCTAAGGGCATTATTCCCGTCAACATCCTTCGTAAGACCAATAATACGTCCTGGAAGGTTTCTTTTAAAATCCTCTCTGGTTGCAAAAAATGCTGCATGAGGTCCTCCATATCCTAACGGAATTCCAAAACGCTGCGTAGTTCCAACAACCACGTCTACTCCAAGTTCTCCCGGAGCCTGAAGCATTACCAGACTAAGTATATCTGCCGCGAATGCAGTTTTGATATTAGCTGCTTTACAATTCTCGACAAATTTTTTATAATCGAAGATCTGACCGAATTTGCCAGGATACTGCACAAGTGCTCCAAAGTATTCTTCAGAAAAGTCAAATTCTTCATGATCTCCAACAACCATATCGATCCCAAGGAAGTTAGCACGCGTTTCCATTAGAGAAATGGTCTGCGGTAATGTTTGCTGAGAAACGAAAAATTTATTGACGTTTGCTTTTTTCTGATCTCTTTCGCGAACAGAGAATAAGAGTGCCATGGCTTCAGCTGCAGCAGTAGATTCATCTAATAAAGATGCATTTGTTAGCTCCATACCGGTAAGATCGCTTACCATGGTCTGGAAATTCAGAAGGGCTTCTAATCTACCCTGAGCGATTTCTGCCTGGTAAGGAGTATAAGCAGTGTACCAACCCGGGTTCTCCAGAATATTTCTCTGGATTACCGCTGGCAGGATGCTTTGATGGTATCCTAAACCAATGTAGGTTTTATATAATTTATTCTTTTCTGAAAGCTTCTTGATATGTTCTGCATACTGGTTCTCACTCATTGCTTTTGGCAAATTAAGTGGGTTTTCCAGCCTGATATCATCAGGAATTGTTTCGTATATAAGTTGCTCTATAGAATCAACGCCAATCGTGTCCAGCATTTCCTGAAGATTTTCAGCTTTGGGACCAATATGGCGTAATGCGAAAGAATCTGTTCTCATCAATAAATTAAGTTGTGTTTTTGTGGCGCAAAAGTACATAATTCCGTGCTAATTTAAAGTGGTTTAGAGGTATACAGTTGTTAAGATTTTTGACTGATCAAAAACTAGTAAAGAATATGTAATTTCGTAAGATGAGGTACCTTCGGCAGGCTTTTGAATTATATATAAATAGTAGTATTCACGTTGCTGTTGCGGTGGTATGCTTCGCGGTGATAAGTATAGTCGAAAATAACTTCCAAATAAGCCTAGGTCTACTGGCTTTTATTTTTTTCTCGACGATCACTGGATATAATTTTGTCAAATACGCTGGCATTGCGAAACTGCATCATTCCAGTCTTGCCGGAAACCTGCGAATCATTCAAATATTTTCTTTTATAAGTTTTCTGGCATTGATCTATTTTGCTATTCAACTGTCAGTAAATGTCCTGCTAGCAACAGGTATCCTAGGCTTACTAACACTTTTGTATGCATTACCGGTTTTTGGAAACAGCAGGAATTTGAGAAGTCTAGCCGGGATTAAAATATTTGTCATTGCAATGGTATGGGCGGGAACTACTCTTTTACTGCCCGTGATCAATGCTCAGCAACTGCTTAATCAATCAACTCTTATAGATTTATTCCAGCGGTTTTGTATGGTGGTTGTGCTTACGTTACCCTTTGAAATAAGGGATCTAATTTATGATTCTCATTCTCTTGAAACGATTCCGCAAAGAATTGGAATTAGGAAAACAAGGATCTTTGGGGTTATTTTATTGATACTGATATGTCTTATTGAAATATTTCAGCAGCAATTTCGCAGTTATAGCTTTCTAAGTTTATTTCTGGTTTGTGTAATTCTTGGAGTATTTCTGCTTAGGAGCAGAGAGCGGCAGGCTAAATATTATGCTTCTTTCGTGGTGGAGTCGATTCCCATAATATACCTGGGTATTGTATTATTTATGAAGTATGTTCTTCCGATTGTAGTTTACTAATATTTTCACGCCATTCTTTCTTTTTTTCTTCGGAACAGCATTCTAGATTTGCTTCTTTCAGCTTATGGGTGAGTTTGGAATTTCTACTGGAAAATGTGCGGCATGTTCTGCAGAAGGCAAGATGGATCGTTAACTTGATCTTTTCAAAAAAACCTGCTTCATCGTACTGTGCTTTCGTGCAACAGGTAGCTGCTTCAGAACAGTCAACAAAAAGAGATTTACTTTTTTCACTCATAATTAAAACCAGTTTTTTTCCATGCACGCGGCCAGAGCAGTTCTGGCGCGATGAATAATTACCCACAAATTAGACGGCGTGATATCAAATTCATTACAAATCGCTTCCGTATCAACTCCATCTATAGTTTTACGCTTAAAAATTGCTGCTTGCTTTTCATTAATAGAATCCAAACAATCCAGAATTGCCAATCCCAGTTCATTATTTTCCATTTCATCCTCGGCAGTACGATCAAATTGGTCTGCGACCTGTTCTTCCAGCCATTCACCTTCGCTATCTTCTCCAGTATAATTGATCTTAACTTCAGCCTGACCTTTCCTGGAGTTATTACGCCGATAATGATCAATAATCTTTCGCTTCAGGATCGAAATGAGCCAGGTTCTTTCGCTGGCTTCGCCTTTAAAGTTTTTGGCAGATTTTAAGCCCGCCAGGAAGGTTTCAGAAATAAGGTCATTAGCGACTTCACGGTCATTTACACGCACGATCGTATAATTAAACAGATAATCTGAATATCTGTCTACCCATTTATTTGGTTCAAGTTGGTTTGAAGGCATGTGTGCTTGTGACGGTTGCAACTCAAAAATATGAAAAGAATGGCGATCCCGTAGCTTTATAATCAGGTTTTACCATTCTTTTCAGAATTATTTATTTACTTATTAAGCCAGCTCTTCTTAATAGAGCATCTGGTTTTGGTTCTTTTCCGCGGAAGCGTTTGTACAGTTCCATTGGATGCTCTGTACCACCTTGCGAGAGTATGTTATCTTTAAATTTATCTGCGACATCCTTGCTGAATATTCCGTTTTCCGTAAAATATTCAAATGCATCTGCATCCAGTACTTCTGCCCATTTGTAAGAATAATATCCTGCAGAATAACCACCCTGGAAGATATGGGAAAATGCTGTACTCATACAATTACTGACTACATCCGGGAATAATTTGGTAGATTCGAATGCTTCTGTTTCATGTGCCTTTACATCACTTACATTCGAAGGGTCCTGTGCGTGCCAGCTAAGATCTAACATTCCAAAGCTTAACTGTCTCATGGTTGCCATACCTTCCAGAAAGTTGGAAGATTCCTTGATCTTAGTAATATATTCCTGAGGAATGGCCTCACCGGTTTTATAATGTTTTGCAAAGAGTTGCAAAGCTTCCTCCTCATAACACCAGTTTTCAAGAACCTGGCTTGGTAGTTCTACAAAATCCCAGTATACATTGGCACCAGAAAGACTTGGGTAAGTTGTATTTGCGAGCATACCGTGCAGTGCATGACCAAATTCATGGAACAAAGTTGTTAATTCATTGAAGGTTAGTAATGAAGGTTGCTTCTCTGTTGGTTTAGTGAAATTGCATACTATAGATATATGGGGTCTCTCATTCTGCCCATTCTCTATCGACTGCTGTTTGTAAATCGTCATCCATGCACCATCTCTTTTTCCTGGGCGGGGATGAAAGTCGGCATAGAAAAGAGCAATATCATCTCCTTGATTATCGGTAACATTGTAGGTTCTTACATCCTGGTGATATACATCAACATCAGTTGTTTGTTCGAATTTGAGTCCGTAAAGTTTCCCTGCGATGGTAAACACCCCATCGATCACTTTTTCTAACTGGAAGTATGGTTTCAGCTTTTCGTCATCCAGATCAAATAATTTCTGTTTCAATTTTTCAGCATAATAAGCTGAATCCCATTTTTGGAGGGTATCGATCTGGTCAAGCTCTTTAGCGAAGTTTTCTAATTGGTTAAACTCTCGTTCTGCTGCAGGTCTTGCTTTTTCCAGCATTTCCTCGAGAAAAGACTCTACTTTATGCGGGGTTTCTGCCATACGTTCTTCAAGAACAAAGTGAGCATGGGAATTATAACCGAGAAGTTTTGCTCTTTCATATCGCAGTTTTGCGATATCAAGAACATTTTGCTGGTTATCAAGTTCATCACCTTTAAAAGCTCTCGATCCAAATGCGAGAGAAAGTTCCTTTCGCAATTCCCTGTCATTGGCGTATTTCATGAATGGAATGTAACTTGGGTATTCCAGACTGAAGATCCAGCCTTCAGTATCTTTGGATTTTGCAATATTCCTGGCTTCTTCTTTGAAACTTTCAGGCAATCCACCTAAACGGGATTCTTCAGTAACAACCAGCTCATATTTATTGGTTTCAGCTAAAACATTTTCACCAAACTGCAATTTTAGCTTAGATAATTTCTTGTCGATCTCACGTAAGGCCTGTTGATCTTCGCTAGCCAGGTTGGCGCCATTACGAGTAAAAGCCTTATACTTCTGGTCAAGTAAGGTGGTTTGCTCCTTGTTGAGGTCCAGTGATTTTCTTTGATCGTAAACCTTTTTGACTCTTTTAAAGAGCGCATTGTTCAGAATAACATCATTCTTGAATTCTGAAAGTAAAGGAGAAATATCCTGGGCGATCTTCTGAATTTCTTCATTGGTTTCCGCAGAATTTATATTGAAGAAAATGCTGGTAACCCGATCAAGTTTTTTTCCCGAAAACTCTAATGCTTCGATAGTATTTTCGAAGCTTGGTTCTTGTTTACTGGAGGTGATCACCTCAATATCATTTTGGGCAAGTTCTATAGCCTTTATAATGGCAGGTTTGTAATCTGAAGTTTTTATGCTTGAAAAAGGAGCTTGATTGAAATCTTCCAGTAATATATTTTGAGAGCTCATGAATGTAAGTTTAACGCTTTTGCAATATTATATGAACGTTATTGCAAAAGATCTAATTAAAATTTCTATTTTAGCCTTTTAATCGATTAAAGATCAACTTATAACGATACAGTAGTATAACAAGTTCTGGTTAAAATTTAGAATGGTTAATAAATAATAACGGGTTAAAGGTTTACTGCTTAGGGATCACTTTGTGATCCCTTTTTTTATTTCTTTTTCTGAACGCTTTTCGCGCCTTCGATCACCTTTTGTTTAAGACCTTCTTTGTAAACAAGAATTTTGTCCATGATGCACTTATCTGCCGTGCCTATTATTTGCGCTGCCAGGATACCTGCATTCTTAGCGCCATCGAGTGCAACTGTCGCGACAGGAACGCCGCCAGGCATTTGCAGAATTGATAATACTGAATCCCATCCATCTATAGAGTTTCTTGATTTTACTGGAACTCCAATCACTGGCAATGGGGACATGGAAGCTACCATCCCTGGAAGGTGAGCTGCACCGCCGGCACCTGCGATAATAACTTTAATATTTCTTTCGTGCGCATTTTTACTAAAATCGAATAGTTTCTCTGGGGTACGATGAGCGGAAACGATATCTACTTCCACCGGTATATCAAATCCTTCCAGTATGTCGATTGCTTCCTGCATTACAGGCATATCACTGGTACTACCCATGATCACAGCTACTTTTCCCATTTTACTATTTTTTACTAATAACTTGAATACTATTCTTTACCTTTTCAGCGATCTTTCTAGCTTCGCCCAGATCTTTATTTACGATGGTTACATGACCCATTTTTCTAAAAGGCCTGGTGATCTTTTTACCATAGATATGCGGAGTAACTCCTTCCATACCCATGATCCTCTCGATATTTTTATATAGAACCTCTCCTTCGTGATTTTCATCACCTACCAGATTTACCATGATCCCTCCAAGTTTACTATCGGTTTTACCTAAAGGCAAGTCCAGAATTGCTCTAATTTGCTGTTCGAACTGGTTGGTGTAGGAAGCTTCAATGCTATAATGACCACTATTGTGAGGCCTTGGAGCCACTTCATTGATGAAGATTTTATCGTCTTCAGTCTGAAACATTTCAACCGCGAGTAACCCTACGTGTTCAAATGCTTCGGAAACATTTTCAGCTAGTTTCCTTGCCTTTTCAGCTACATTATTATCGATACGCGCTGGACAGATGACATATTCTACCTGGTTTGCCGTGGGATGAAATTCCATCTCCACAACAGGATAAGTGCGAACTTCACCTGAAGGATTCCGTGCCACGATAATCGCCAGTTCATTTTTGAAAGGCACCAGGTTTTCAGCAATACATTCTGCATCGGGAAGATTGGCGAGATCAGCTTCCGTTCTTATAACCGATACTCCTTTTCCATCATAACCACCGGTAGCACTTTTCCAGACGAAAGGTAAACTTACTTTCTGTTCGTTGACGTCTGATTTTAAAAGTTTCAGATTTGGAAATCTTTTGAAAGCTGCAGTCGGTAAATTGTGTTTTTCGTAAAATTCTTTTTGTACCGCCTTATTCTGAATCTTCTCGAGTGTTGCTGCGGAAGGATATGTTTTAACGCCTTCGCTTTCCAGCTGTCTTAAAGCTTCTATATTAATACTTTCAATTTCAAAAGTTAATACATCTGCTTTTCTACCAAATTGAAGCACAGTTTCATAATCCATTAGATCTCCCTGCTCAAAATAGTCGCAGGAAATTCTTGAAGGAGCCTCTGGGCTTGGATCCAGCACAAGTGTCTGGATATCGTACTTTCGGGTCTCATAAAGCATCATTTTACCAAGCTGGCCACCACCTAGAATTCCCAGTTTAAAGTCTGATGAGAAATAATTTATCATAAGTTAATTCGGCTTTTAGCAAAAATAAGTTATTCCTGATTCCTGCCATATTTATTCAGCAAGAATTCGGGAAGGCCGGCTTGTATAGATTCCTTATCTTTGCCACTTAAAATTGCTGAATTTTGATAAAGCTACACGATCTGGAATTCGAACCTTATATCTCTGAGGAGGAAATTACGAAAGCCATTGATACTATTGCTAAACGATTGAATGACGAATATACAGGCAGAAAACCTGTTTTTATCGGGATCCTGAACGGCTCTTTTATGTTTGCTTCCGAAGTGATCAAACGATTTGAGAGTGACTGCGAGATAAGTTTCGTGAAAATGGGTTCTTATGAAGGCACCAAAACAACCGGGGAAGTTAAAACTTTATTGGGTTTAGGACAGGAACTTGCAGGTAGGGAAGTTGTTCTTCTGGAAGATATTGTAGATACCGGTAATACGCTCGTTGAGGTGGATAGAATTTTAACTGAGGCAGGTGTAGCTAATTACCAGGTGGCAACACTGTTCTTTAAACCTTCAGCTTACAAAAAAGATGTTCCGGTACAAATTATCGGGATGGAGATACCTAATAAATTTATTGTTGGTTACGGTCTTGACTACGACGGTCTGGGCAGGAACCTAACTCAAGTATATAAACGCAAAGATAGCAAAATGACAAATCTAGTGCTGTTTGGCCCTCCGGGTGCAGGCAAGGGAACTCAGGCAACCATTTTAAAGGAAAAGTACGATCTTATACATATTTCTACAGGAGATGTATTCCGGTATAATATCAAGAATCAGACAGAACTTGGGCTCAGCGCAAAATCGTTTATTGATAAGGGACAACTCGTTCCAGATGAGGTTACCATCAATATGCTGAATGCTGAAGTTGAAAAAAATGAAGGTGCTAATGGATTTATTTTTGACGGATTTCCAAGAACTGAAGCCCAGGCTGAAGCATTAAGTGAATCTCTGGAAGCGAAAGGTACTGAAGTAAATGCCATGATCGCTCTGGAAGTTGAGGATGAGATACTTGTTGAAAGATTGCTGGAAAGAGGTAAAACTTCAGGTAGACCAGATGACGCTGATGAGCGTGTTATTCGCAATCGTATCAAGGTTTATTATGCTGAAACTGCCATTTTAAAGAATTTCTACCAGAAACAAAATAAGTATTACGGAGTGAATGGTGAAGGTAGTATAGAAGACATCACTACTCGACTGAGTTCTGTGATCGATGAATTAATGAAATAAGATATGACTGAAGGGAATTTTGTTGATTATGTAAAGATCCATGTTTTCTCCGGAAAAGGAGGGAAGGGTTCTGCGCACCTGCATAGGGAGAAATATATAACCAAAGGAGGTCCCGATGGTGGTGATGGTGGTCGTGGTGGCCACGTAATCGTAAAAGGGAATGAGAACCTCTGGACATTATTCCATCTTAAATTTAAACGTCACGTTAAAGCTGAGCATGGTGGTAATGGGAGTAAACAGAGAAGTTCTGGTGCTCAGGGTACAGATGAATACATCGATGTGCCATTAGGTACGGTGATAAGGGATACTGAAACTAACGAGATCATCAAGGAAATTACTGAAGATGGTCAGGAATTTATAATTGCTGAAGGTGGTAAAGGAGGACTCGGAAACTGGCATTTTAAAAGTTCAACGAACCAGACTCCACGTTATGCTCAACCAGGAATTGATGGTCAGCAGGTGGATATTACTCTGGAGCTGAAAGTTCTTGCAGATGTTGGTCTGGTAGGTTTTCCTAATGCTGGAAAATCAACCTTGCTTTCAGTAATTACTGCTGCAAAACCAAAGATTGCCAATTATGAATTTACCACTCTAAAGCCAAATCTAGGGATTGTTCAGTATCGTGATTTTCAAACTTTCGTGGTTGCAGATATTCCTGGGATCATTGAAGGAGCAGCCGAAGGTAGAGGTCTTGGACATCGATTCTTAAGACATATCGAGCGTAACTCAACGCTACTTTTCTTAATTCCTTCAGATGCGAAGGATATTAAAGAGCAGTACGATATTCTTGTTGATGAGCTTAGGCGATACAATCCTGAATTAATGGATAAGGACAGGTTGATCGCAATTTCCAAAAGTGATCTTTTAGACGAGGAACTTAAGGCAGAAATGAAATCACAACTTGATAAAGAACTTGATTTTCCATACCTGTTTATTTCTTCGGTAGCTCAAAAAGGACTGCAAGAGCTCAAAGATAAATTATGGCAAATGCTTAATTAAGCTTGTTTAATTCCTGTTAAATAGGTGTTTGCTCCGGCTGGTTTTGGCTATTTTTAGAAAAAACCGGTTATGAAAATTCTAAAAATATCTACTTTATTATTATTTATGGCTGCCTGTAATACACCGCAGGCAGTCTATGATTACGATCAAACGGTTCAGTTCGATCAATACAATTCTTATTCAATTTATTCCGATTTACAAACAGGACTCAATCAGTTAGATCAGGGAAGGTTATTAAATGCTGTAAACTCTAAGATGCAGGAAAAGGGCTTCAGTAGATCTCAGACAGCCGGACTTCAGGTAAATGTATATACGCAGGAGTACGAAAGAGATAATCGTAGCAGAGTTGGTCTTGGCCTTGGTGGAGGTGGAGGCAATGTTGGAGTAGGAGTGAGCGGAGGTATTCCTATTGGAAAAATGGATACCTACATGAAGCTAACATTTGATTTTATAGACATAGAGAAAGATGCTTTGGTTTGGCAGGCGGTAGTAGAGAGTAGCTTTGATGCAAACGCTGATCCAGAAAAACGTCAAAAAACTTTTGATAAAATAGTTGAGAAAGCTTTAGAAGGCTATCCGCCACAGGAATAGTCAGCTTCAATTATACTAATAAAAAAGCCCCATGCAATTGCATGGGGCTTTCCATTTTGATTGGTTAGTTAGTACAAGGTTGAAACTAGTTCTCGTTGTCTTCAATCATATCGTCATCCATGGAATCTTCAGAATCATCTTCTGTCATCGACTGACTTTCAGATTTTCTGTTTGATACTACAAATGCACTTCTTCTGTTCTTAGCATATTCTGCATTAGAGCATCCGGTTGGTTGAGTACAGTCATTTACTGGACGTGTTTCACCATAACCTTCAGATGTTAGTCTGCTTCTGTCAATTCCCTTCTTAACAAGGTAGTCTACTGTAGAAGCTGCTCTTCTTTTAGATAATGCCATGTTGTAGCTGTCTGAACCTCTAGCATCTGCATGAGACTCAACTTTCACTTTGATATTTGGATAATCATTCATGTAAGTTACCACTGAATCCAGAACAACTTCAGACTCTTTCTTGATCGTTGCTTTGTCAAAGTCGAAATAGATTTTGCTGCCATCGATCGGGATAAGATCCTGACCACTTGTTGGGTCAACTTCAGTAGGAGCCTCGACGATCTCATTCTCTTCACGGGTGAATTGATATAGATTATCTGTTCCTCTTCTATTTGAGGCAAAATATCCAGTTTCATCACTCTCTTTCACAACATATGCGAAATCATCGTTACCACTATTAATAGAAGATCCAAGGTTTTCTACTTCACTGAAGTCGCCTTCAGTTCTGTAGATGTCAAGGTTACCAAATCCCTGGTGTCCATCTGAAGTGAAGTATAAAACATCATTTTCGCTAATGAAAGGAAATTGCTCTCTGTGAGCTGTGTTCACTCCAGCACCAAGATTTTGAGGCGTTCCGAAGGTTCCATCTTCATTGATGTCCACCACGTAGATATCAAAAGATCCACTTCCACCAGGCATGTCGCTGGCAAAGAATAACTTCGTTCCATCTGCATTTATGCTTGGGTGTTCTACTGAATATTCTTCACTACTAAAAGGTAGTTTTTCAACGTTGGTCCATTCACCATCTACCATTTCAGCACGGTAAATACTAATGTGAGCTACACGAACATCATTCTCATTTTTCACACGATCTTCATTCGTTCTGGCAAAATAGATAGTATTTCCATCCCGACTGAAGGTTGCTGAACTCTCATGCTCATCTGTATTGATAACATCTGAAAAAAGAACTATGTCTTTCATCTCACCATCATCATCCATTTGTGCACTGTAAAGATCCAATGCTGGCATTTTATTCCATGGATAGATAGGACGTTCCTGGTTTCTTGTCGATGCAAAAGCTACACGATCACCATAGAATCCAATTCCGAAGTCTGAAGATGAAGCGTTGTTCATAATCTGATCATACTTGAATTTATGAGGAACTACAGTATCCAGAGTATTCTTGAATTCCTCATGATTCCAGTCATTTCCAGATAACTCATTCATTAGCTCATCGGCTTTTACATAATTACCCTGAGCCATCAATGCGTGAGCATATCGGAATTGATACTCCGGTGCAACAGCACCGGAATGTCTTAAAAATAACATCTCATATACTTCAGCTGCGTTCTGCATCTGATTAGTATAGAAGTAAGAGTCTCCAAGATTCTGAAGAATCTCCTGAGGTTTCTCATTTACGTTTTCATAAGCATCAGCTGCATCGATATAAGCTGCATTGGCGAAAAACTTGTTTCCGTCTCTAATGTCAGACTTTTGACCGAAAGCTGTAATGCTCACGAATAAAATTAAAAGTGTACTATATATATTTTTCATCTTAGTCTGGTTTTAGAAGAATCTTGGTGATTTGTCATATCCTTTCTTAAGTCCGAATAGGTCCAGATCAAACAATAGCATGATCTCATGAGAACCATCGTCGCTCAGGTCATAAGTAGGGTAATCATATGCATACCCAATTCTTAATCCCGGAGTAACCTGAAAGTTTACCAAGCCTGTAACAGACTTATCGAATCTATAACCAACACCTGCTTCAAATCTGTCATAAAGCAATGCGTTCGCATTTACATCTACAGATAGTGGTGATCCTTCAACCCCTCTAACCATAGTAGAAGGCTTTAATTTAAAGTTTTCAGTAATGTCAAACACATAACCACCGGTAAGGTAGTAATGGATCTCTTCAGAACCTTTGTCTCTTAGTAACTGGCTGTCATCAAGATGATCTGCTGTTAACAAGTTAGGTGCAGAAACACCTAAGTAGTGCTTGTCACCAAACCAGAAAGCTCCAACTCCAAATACAGGAAATACTTCGCTAATGTTTTGGAATGCTGCATCACCTGGATCATTTAAACGTAACCCTGCAAGGTTTGCGTCGAATGTCGTTAGACCTGCCTTTGCACCGAAAGATAACTTTGTGTTATCACCAGTTGGGATCACGTATGCGAAATCTGCAGTGATGTTATTTGTTTTCTCAACATCACCAATCTCGTCATGAACCACAGTTAGTCCAAGTTCAACACGTTCGCTTACCGGAGTGTGGGCAAAGAAGTTGAGGGTGCGTGGTGCACCATCAACATCTGTCCATTGCATTCTGTAAATCGCTCCCAGGTTCAACATGCCTGGATCGTCTGTCGCATATGCAGGATTCACTACACTCATATTGTACATGTACTGAGTGAATAGTGGATCTTGTTGAGCCATACCCTTTATAGAGAAAAGGATAATGCCTGCGAATAATAAATATTTTGTGATTATTTTTTTCATCTCTTGTTCTTGTTTATCCTAATTATCTACTTAAGTATACTTTTCCTCTTCTTGGCTCAGTGCTACCATCTTTGAAGTCCAGGTAATAGAAGTAAACTCCTACTGGTAACAAACCGTCACCGAATGAACCTTGATTGCTGGTACCATCCCAGTTTGGAGTATTTGCATTCCCCTTGTAAACTGAGTCACCCCATCTGTTGTAGATCTCAATAGTGTAGTTAGGATAGAAATCTTCGATATATCTAATCTCGAAATCATCATTTAATTGATCACCGTTTGGTGAAATACCTTCTGGTATGAAGAAGTCACATTCCAGGCTAACGTTCACGGCAAGTCTTTGTGAGCTATCACAATCTGATGCCGGGTCGTATAATGAAGCGAAATATGTTACTCCATCCTGAAGTGCTGTTCCAGTGCTTAATGCATCAGTACTATCTGCACTTGCATACCAGGTTACATTTGAAGTCTGGTCTATTGCATCATTCAGGTCTGCGATCGTTGGATCGTCGAACTGGCAGAAAGTTTGATTTGCATCTTCGATCGTTGGAGTTCCAGGATCTGTAATGCTTACTTCGAACGTTGTAGCTGCAGATTCACAACCTGCATCTCCTCGTTGAGTTACATAGTAAGTTCCTTCAGCTAAAGGAGCATCTTCAGCAACCATCATCGTAAGATCAGCATCAGTATAGAAAGTTAGATCTTCACTGCCTGCTGTTAGATCTGCACCTGTTGGATCAAGTACCGCACAGAAAGTTGCATCACCAACTACTGGAGCGTCTCCTACTTGCTGAACAGTAATTGTAAACTCAGCACTAGCATCTCCACAATCATTAATTGCAGCTACAGTATAAGTAACAGTGTAAGTTCCTGCATCAAAAGCTGAAGGATCCATCATTCCATCTGTAACAACAGTACCATCTTCAAGAGTGAACTCACCATTTGTATCAGCATCAACTGATAAGAAATCAAACAGATTCTGTACACCATCGTTTTGACAAACTGCAATGTCCATATCCATTCCTGCAAAAGCAGCGTCCTGTACAGTAATTGTAAAGGTTGCAGAAGCTTCGCCGGTTGTACATGGAGAATCATCAGTAAGAGTATATGTAATTTCGAAATCACCTTCACCCATCATAGTAGGACTAAATGTACCGTCTTCATATCCTTCAAACGTTCCGTTTAGATTTGCACCCTCAGGTAAATAAGAGAATAAGTCTACATCTTCAGCATTTCTACAGATTGGATCTGGATTGGCGATGTTGCCAATTTCAGCGGGTATTCTTTTTGGTATGTTTACTGTTAGCAAAGCACTATCAGAACAATTATCATTTGATACTGTATATGTTGTAGCAAAGATTGTTTGGTCTTCATTGTTATTATAATCAGCTACTAAATCAGCAATCGTAGGATTAAATGTTCCGTCATTAGATACCCCAGCTTCAAGTAAATCTAAATAGAATTCCCTTGCATCGCTTTCGTTGAAGCTATCCACTTCACCTCTACATACCTCAATGTTATTATCTGCACCTGCGCTTACGCCCTGATTTACAAAAATTGTAAAAGTCGTTGAATCACTAGTTCCATCAGTCACACAACTTGCAGAACCATCTACGGAGTAAGTAATCTGATATCCGTTATCGTTCGGTCCAACAGAGCTGTCAAACATTCCATTAGCTACGTTATCTCCACTGAAAGTACCACCTGTTGAAGTATCAGCATTTAAGAAATCAGCAAGATTAATGATTCCAGCATCAGAACAGACAATTTGATCTGTGATATCACCAGCATTAGCTGCTTGTAGATTATTTACAGTAATAGTAAATGTAGCCGTATCTGAAGTTCCATTAGTTACGCAATCAGCAGATCCATCTACGGAGTAAGTAATCTGGAATCCGTTATCGTTCGGTCCAACAGAGCTGTCAAACATTCCGTCAACTACGTTATCTCCACTGAAAGTACCACCTGTTGAAGTATCAGCAGTTAAGAAATCAGTAAGATTGATCATTCCAGCATTAGAACATACAATTTGATCTGCGATATCACCAGCATTAGCTGCTTGTGGATCGTCTACTGTAATGATGAATGTAGCCGTGTCTGAAGTTCCATCAGTTACACAATCAGCAGAACCATCTACGGAGTAAGTAATCTGGTATCCATTATCGTTCGGTCCAACAGAGCTGTCAAACATTCCGTCAACTACGTTATCTCCACTGAAAGTACCACCTGTTGAAGTATCAGCAGTTAAGAAATCAGTAAGATTGATCAAACCTAAATCAGAACATACCGTTTGATCAGCCAGTTCACCAGCTTCGGCATCCTGAATATTATTTATAGTAAGGTTGATAATAATTAAAACACCACAATCTAATTCTGAAGATTCTGAGTACTGAAAATTAAATTCCTGGGAATCATCTGTTGGTGAAGCAATAAAATTAGCAAGATTACTAATCTCTATTATAGCATTGTCATCAAAATTGCCTACTTCAAAATCATCAACTCCTGTCTCTTCTATTAAACCTTGAAGGAAGGAAATTCCCTCTGGTGTATTAGAAATCAAATCTTGCGCTTGTGTTACGCATAATGTTCTGGAAACGCTAGCATTAACTTGGGCATCCTGAACTGTAATTGTGAATGTGGTAGTATCATTATCTGTTACACATGGCTGAGCATCTGCAACGGTGTAAGTGATAGTATACTCACCTGCTCCAACAGAAGGATTAAAGCTATTTCCACTAACACCATCTCCTGTGAATATTCCTTCAGTATTAGCATTAGGATCATTATTGATCAGGGTAGTAAGATTGATGTCATCGTTGTTAGAACACACTATGGAGACATCGTCAAAACTTCCTGCATTTGCAGCTTCTGTAGGAGTTACAGTAACAGTAAGTTCGGTTGAATATTCACACTCCCCATCAGAATAAGAATAGGTAGTAGTAAAATCTTGAAAATTGTTACTTCCATATTGAATCAATAATTGACTAGGAGTAGGATTCAACGTTCCGTTGGTTGGAGTTCCTTCAGGTAATAGGCTTAAGAAATAAGGAGCAATATCACCTAAATCATCAATTGTCTCATCTATAACATCATTACAGGTAGTTACAGAATTACTAGGCAAATTAATTATTCCATCTCCTACGCTAAAACTAAGATTAGCCGAATCTTCACATGATGTACCTTCTCCAACCGTATAATTTGAACTAAAAGGACCTTCAAGACCGTTATTGATATCATTAGTAATGCTGGTAACATTTGAGAAAGAACCTCCCTCATTTGCGTCATCGCTAAGTAAACTTGATAGATAGACTATCAATTCATTTTCTGTTGAGATGTTGCCACCACAAATAATATTTCCATCGGTATTGTCAGTTCCTGCATTACTTCCGTTTTCAACTGTAATTGTGAATGTGGTAGTATCATTACCTGTTACACATGGCTGAGCATCTGCAACGGTGTAAGTGATAGTATACTCACCTGCGCCAACAGAAGGATTAAAACTATTTCCACTAACACCATCTCCTGTGAATATTCCTTCAGTATTAGCATTAGGATCATTATTGATCAGGGTAGTAAGATTGATGTCATCGTTGTTAGAACACACTATGGAGACATCGTCAAAACTTCCTGCATTTGCAGCTTCTGTAGGAGTTACAGTAACAGTAAGTTCGGTTGAATATTCACACTCCCCATCAGAATAAGAATAGGTAGTAGTAAAATCTTGAAAATTGTTACTTCCATATTGAATCAATAATTGACTAGGAGTAGGATTCAACGTTCCGTTGGTTGGAGTTCCTTCAGGTAATAGGCTTAAGAAATAAGGAGCAATATCACCTAAATCATCAATTGTTTCATCTATAACATCATTACAGGTAGTTACAGAATTATCAGGAGCTCCATCGATACATTCTTGTACATTTACTGTAACAGTCGCCGAATCTGAACATGTTCCATTATCAACAGTATAAGTAAAGTCTCCAGCAGTATCTGTTGATGGATCAAAAGTTCCATCACCAGGTGACCAAGTACCACCTAGATCCGGAGTTCCATTAAGAACATCGATTAATTTAATTGGATCGTCAGTTGGGCTTAGAGTAACAGTTCCATTTTCTCCAGCATCTGGATTAGCAAGTACAATCAAATTCAATTCTACATCATCTTCACAACCTTCTTCTGTTGTAAATGTCGCAAGAGTTGTGAATGTCTGGAAGGGGTTGCTGTTGTATTCATTTGCTAAACTAGCAATGGATGGATTAAAACTAACCTCCGATGGCAAGCTTCTGTTGTCAACCAAACTAAGAAAAATAGCCGTTGGAGACTCACCATTACCTAATCTGGTTTGTAGATCGTCCTGGCAAATCGTTTCAGTAACATCAGCACCGGCATCAAAATCTTCTAAAGTAACGACAACTCTCGCTCTGTCACTCATTTGAGTTTCACATGGAGGGAATGGATCATTCCTGTCATTAACAATTTGAGCGGCGTAATAATCTTCACCATTAATCAATTCAACATCATCTGCTAGTGGAGAATTAGAAGTCATGCTTCTATACCATCTAATTGCCTGACTATTTTCTTCAGTTCCAGTTGCTACTAAATCGGCAACAGTAGCACCCTCGCACAAATTTTGTGCAGGTTCTGCAGTCGGTGCTGGAGCTTGTGTTGGATCGTAACCTACTGATGCTCTGGAGGAAGGACAATTGCCATTTACAGAGCTTACCTGTCCTACAAAATAACTTTCATTCGGAGTAAGCTCCTGACCTTCAGGTAAAGCATTACTTCCAGATTCATCTAGATATACCTCTAATGTGTAATCTGGATCTGCAATAAATAGATCCTCAAGGTCTGCGACTGTGAAATTAGAAGAAATACATGGAGCGAGAGTAAAATCATTTCTTCCTGGGAAAAGTGTATTATCAGGAGTGTCAGCTGTAGCTACACTTACCGTAACAGATACTCTAGTGCAATTTTCTGTTGTACTACCAATAAAATAAGTTTCTCCATCAGTAAGCAGTTCATTTCCATTTATAGGATCTGTGTCATTGTTAGAATCAGCCGTTTCGTATATAGCTGCATTCGTGCCGTCACTAAATCTTAGATCACTTACTGTTTGCAAGAAACAGTAATCTTGATCCTGATCTGGTGTAGCGCACTGTCCATAAGAAGACATTGTTCCAAAAATTAAGGATAAGGCAAAGAGATAAAATACTTTCCCCTTAAACCTTAAGGTAAAATTTTGCATAGGCTAGGTGTTAATTGTTAAATAAATTCGGTTTAAATAAAGTTGCACAAATATTAAAATAATTTTTAATATGTACAGTTAAATTAAGAAACATCTTAACGTTTGACTCAAATAATGCTAAATATTGCGGTTCAGGTCATTACAAATCTTAAATTTAATAAAATTTCATTTATGTTAATAAAAAATACGTTTCTGCCTTTTATGTTCATGTTGCTGACGTCAATCGGTTACACTCAATCTGATATTTCCACAGCAGAAAAGTTACTAAACTCTGGAGATGATAAAGCGGCTGAAACATTGCTTCTTCAACATGATTCTGAACTTAAAGCGATTGAGTTACTAGGTGATATTTATAGCTTCAGAAAAAGTTGGGATATGGCGATCTCTAAGTATGAGCAACTTGTAAAAGCGAAGCCAAACGATAGTAATTATAATTTCAAATTAGGCGGAGCATTGGGGATGAAAGCCTATTATGGGTCAAAATTTCAGGCAGCCATGCTTATTGGTGATGTTAAAAAACATTTATTAAAAGCTGCTGAGCTGGATCCAAACCACTCTGAGTCAAGGCGTGCGCTGGTAGAACTCTATATGCAGATTCCAGGATTTGTAGGAGGAAGCCAAACAATGGCAGAAAGCTACGCATCAGAACTTCATAGAATAAATGAATTGGATGGTCTTTTAGCAGACGCTTACATCTATAAATTCTTGGACTACCAAAAGCTTGCGGAGACAAAATACGAAGCGGCGATTAAGCTTTCTAGAAGAAAGCCTGAGTTAATTACTCGCAATTATCTCAATTATGAACTTGCCGAAGTTTCGGCAATTTATTCGATTGAGTTGGACTATGGCCAAGGTCTTATTAAACGTTATATCGAAAACTATGGTTATAAAGACATAAAAGATCCATCATGGGCTTACTATAGATGGGCTCAGATCGAGAGATTAAATCAAAATCAGGACGTAGCTTTGAGCTATATCAGGAAATCATTGGAGATTGCACCTGACTTCGATAAAGCGCTTATCGAAAAGCAGAAAATTCAGAGAATGTAATTTTTAGCCCTCATATTACTTTTATATTTGTACAAATCTTTTCCATGAATATACATTTTATAGCCATCGGTGGTAGTGCAATGCATAGTCTTGCGATTGCACTTCAGCGAAAAGGGTATCATATTACTGGCAGTGATGACGCTATCTTTGAACCCTCCAGATCTCGTCTTAACAAAGAAAATATACTTCCGCAGAAAATGGGATGGGATGCTTCGAAAATAACTTCAAATCTCGATGCTGTTATCTTAGGAATGCACGCACGGGAAGATAATCCAGAGTTAGCGAAGGCGAAGGAGCTGGGTATTAAAATATACAGTTATCCCGAATTTATTTTCGAACAATCAAAGAATAAGACCCGGGTAGTTATAGGTGGCTCACATGGTAAAACTAGTATCACCTCAATGATCCTGCATGTGATGAATTATCATGATAGGGATATTGACTATATGGTGGGTGCAACTCTAGAAGGTCTGGACAATCCTGTTCATTTGACCCAGGAGAATGATTTTATTGTTATTGAAGGAGATGAATACCTAAGTTCTGCAATCGATAGACGTCCAAAATTTCATCTTTATCAACCAAATATCGCCTTGCTGAGTGGGATAGCATGGGATCATATTAATGTATTTCCAACGTATGAAAATTATGTAGAGCAATTTAAAATCTTCATCAATTCTATCGTTAACGGCGGAATACTGGTTTATAACGAGGAGGATCAAACGGTAAAGGAACTTGCAGAGACTACGGAAAATCCAATTAGAAAACATCCATATCATACCCCAGATTATCATACAGAAGATAATACTACGATACTGGATGCCCCGGAAGGTGAATTGCCGCTGGAGATATTTGGTAAGCATAATATGAATAATCTTGCAGGATCAAAATGGATCTGCCAGCATATGGGTATTGATGAGGATGATTTTTATGAAGCGATCGCCACTTTTAAAGGTGCTTCGAAAAGACTGGAAAAAGTTGCTGAAACTTCCAATGGAGTTATCTTTAAAGATTTCGCACATAGTCCATCCAAGGTTGCTGCTACTACTGCCGCAGTTAAAGAACAGTATCCAAAAAGGAAATTGATTGCTTGCCTGGAGTTACATACTTATTCAAGCTTAAATGCAGATTTTTTGAAGGAATATAGAAATACTTTAGAAAAGGCTGATGAAGCACTTGTTTTCTATTCTCCTGATGCGGTCGCGATAAAGAAACTAGATGATGTTTCTGAAGATCAGATTGAACAAGCTTTTCAAAAGGAAGGATTGAAAGTATATACAAGCCCTGAAAATTTTGAGGCTGATCTGAAAAATTTAGGTTTTAATAACGCTGTACTGCTAATGATGAGCAGCGGTAATTATGGTGGCTTGGATATGGAATCATTAAAAGAACTTATCTAATGCTACTATTAGCTCATATTGATATATTTTAGAGTATGAGCAAAAATTCATCAAAAAGTATTAAAACATGGGCTGAAGATGATCGTCCAAGGGAGAAACTTTTATTAAAGGGACGTCTGGCCTTAAGCGATTCAGAATTACTGGCAATTCTCATTGGTTCTGGTAGTAAGAACGAGTCGGCTGTTGAGCTGTCGAAAAGAATTCTTGCGCAGTCTGATAACAATCTCAACCAAATGGGAAAGTTAAGCATTGGGCAACTCTGTCAATTTAAAGGAATTGGAAGCGCAAAGGCAGTAGTGATTACCGCCGCGCTGGAATTAGGAAGAAGAAGACGGCTGGAGGAAACTCTGGAATTAAGTAAAATATCTTCTAGTTCTTCAGTTTTTGAGATAATGCAGCCAATAATAGGGGAATTACCTCATGAAGAATTCTGGATCTTGTATCTTAATAACAGTAATAAGATTCTGGAGAAATTTCAGATAAGCAAAGGAGGAATTACCGGGACTCTGGTAGATGTTCGAATAAGTTTGAAAAAGGCTTTAGAAATAGGTGCGGTTTCCCTTATTTTGACTCATAACCATCCAAGTGGAAATTTACGTCCTAGTGAAGCAGATAAGCAATTGACCCAAAAGCTTAAAACTGCTGCGGAAAGCCTTGATATTAAAATTCTTGATCATATCATTGTTACTGAAAAGTCATATTTTAGCTTTGCCGACGACGGAATTCTATAAGACTTCATTAAATGCTTCTAATTTATACCCAAAAAGTTACACCGCGAATTGTTTACATATTTAAGCATTTATGTGCACACATTCTGGGGATCCCCATCAACTTTACCTCCAAGATCGAAGAGTTTATCGCTCATGATGGACCAAAGTTAAGCTACGGAAAACAAGCATTGGGGAACGAATTTTTTATTCAGAATGTAGATCTGCTTCTGGAGCAGGGTTTTTCAGAAATAGAAATTAAGGTGCAGCCATGGGATGACACGATTGGATTTTTTGCCCTGGCGGAATCCAGCGATCTACCCTTTGATATATTTGCCGCTTCTTTCTATCTGCTTAGCAGATATGAAGAATACCTACCACACGTTAAAGACGAATTTGGAAGATTCCCGGCATCTGAAAGCATTGCATTTCAGGAAAACTTTTTGCATAAACCAATTGTGGATATCTGGGCTTATAAGTTTCAGGAAATCCTGATGGAGCGTTTCCCTCAGTTAGAACATAAAAAAAGAGCTTATCATAACAGTACCATTATTACTTCAGAAAACACATTCATTTTTAAGAATAAAGGTTTTCTAAGAAGTTTTGTTGGTTTGCTGTCAGACCTTGTGCAGTTTAACATAGGGAAGGTAATAGATAGATTGCAGGTATGGATCCGAATAAAATCAGATCCCAATGATACTTTTGAAGATCTTATTAGCATCATTAGAGAAGATAATATCGAAACTTTGTTCATGTTTCAATTAAGCGATTTTTCGAGACATGATCAAAATATAAGCCACAATAGGATTCCCCACAGAGCAGTGATTAAATCGGTAGCAGATTATTCGAAAGTTGGATTACTGATGGGTTATTATGCAATGGAAGATATCAGAATTCTGCGAAAAGAGAAATTGAGATTAGAGGATATAGTGCATAGTTCTGTCGAACATGCGATGAATCATCAGTACAATCTCAGGCTCCCTGATCAATACAATAACCTGATTGAGCTAGAGATCAATAACGATTACTCCATGGGTTACCCGGATAAACTTGGCTTTAGAGCGGGTACGAGCACTTCTTACCTTTTTTATGACATTAATATGGAAGTGACCACGCCTCTAAAGGTTCACCCGTATGCGTTCAATTCGAATGTAGTAGCTAAAATGACCCGCAATAAATTAAATGAAGATCTTCGCAGGATCATACTGGAAACAAAGGAAGTTCAAGGGACTTTAAGATCTGTGTTTTCTAATCACGATTTTTCGCAGTATTCAGATTCCAATTCTTATTATTCAGTATTAAACCAAATTCATGAAATTGACTAATATCCGGGACGTTTATTTTGATCTCGATCATACGCTGTGGGATTTTGATAAAAATTCATCACTCGCATTTCAGGAAATTTTTGAAGATCAGAAGCTGGAGATAGAACTTCAGGAATTTCTAAAGATCTATATGCCTATAAACCATCAGTACTGGAAATCTTATCGAAACAATCTGCTTAGCAAAGAGGATCTTAGGTACGGTAGATTGAGAGATAGTTTTGAAGCTTTAAAGTTTGAGGTGAGCGATACTTTAATCTCAAAAATGTCTGAGGATTACATTAATTACCTTCCTAATAATAATTATTTACTGGATGGCGCAGTGGATATTCTCAGATATCTGTCGGCCTCGTATAATTTACACATTATCACCAATGGTTTTGAGGAGGTTCAGCATTTAAAAATGGAGAAATCTGGCATTCTGGAATACTTCAGGACAGTGACAACTTCAGAAGAAGCAGGAGTAAAGAAGCCGCATTCGCTGATCTTTGAAAAAGCTATTGGTAAGGGTACCGGTAAACCTGAAACTTCGGTAATGATTGGTGATAATTTCGAAGCAGATATTTGTGGGGGTCATCAATATGGCATGAAGGTTATCTATCTGGATCCCAGTGAAGATAATTTCAATACTGAATATCCACGGATCCAAAAGTTAAAACAACTAAGGGATTATCTATAATAACAAAGATTAGGTATTTTCGTAGACTAAGAAAGCTTTCCCGTGTCTAGACAAATCCACATTTCCAAAACAATTGCAGGCCTGTTCTTACTGGCGCTCTTCACCTCCTGTTTTAAAGATGTAGACCTTAGCCAGACAGAGGATATTCAAATAACGCCAGATATTGATGTCGATATCATTTATTATGATCTCAACAAAGATGACTTTCTGGATTCTGACACCGGAGAGTTTACGGCTATCATTAGAGATACAGTTAGGCTTGAATATCTTGATGACAGTTATATGCAGGATGGTCTAACCTATGCTGAATTCAGGTTTCGACATGAAAATAGTTTTCCTTATGCTATAAGAAGTGAGCTGAATTTTTTGAATGACCGAAACAGGAAGGAATTTGATGTGAACTATATCATCCCGGCTGGTAGTGATACAATGATCTCTGTAATTGATACGCTTCATATCGTACAGGAATCAAATATAAATCAGGTTAAGAAATCTATAGAACTAGCAGTAGAATTAGAGCTTTTAGAGCCTTCTAAAAGTCTCGAAGGAAATTTGAAATTTTCATCTAGAGGATTATTTAGACTAACTTTTTAATATGAGAATTGCAATAGTACTGCTTATATTCTTCTATTGCAGCTCTGTCTCCGGGCAAAATAAACCATTGCTTTATAATGTAGATGATCTGCCACAGGCATTACTTCAGAATCCAGGTGCCAGGATCGATTTTACAAGACATTTTGGAATTCCCTTGTTTTCGCAAATTCATTTTTCTGTAGGTTCGACAGGTGTTACTGCCAAAGATATTTTTGAAGATGATGGGCGTAATATCAATGCAAGAATTCAAAGGGCTATCAGGAATCTTACTTCGACAGATTTTTTTTCTATCAATGAGCAGATAGATATCCTTTCTTTTGGGTGGAAGATGGGCAATAGAGGTTATTTTTCTGCAGGGGCATATCAGGAAGCCGATATCTTTGCGTACTTCCCCAGTGATCCTGCAAAACTTGCTTTTGAAGGAAATGCAGACTACATAGGCCGACCCTTTAGATTCGATGATGTTAGCTTTACAGGAGAGGTGCTTACTGTATACCACGCAGGCTTCAACTACAAAATGGATTCTAAACTCACTGTTGGTGGTCGCGTCAAGCTGTACTCCGGAATTTTCAATGTAGAAAGCGTGGATAATGAAGGAACCTTTACAACCTATGATACACCTGGGGAAGAAAACTTCTATAATCACGAAATTGATGATTTTAATATTTTAATAAATACCTCTGGTTATGCAAGTCTTCGTGATGAAGAAGACATGACAGTTGACCAGGCAGCTGCTGAACTTCTTAGCAGGTCCTTCTTTGGTCAGAATGTTGGAGTGGGAGTTGATGTTGGATTTCATTATAGAGTAACAGATCAATTCTCTGTAAACGCTTCTTTCAGGGATCTAGGACTTATGTTTCATCAAAAAGATATTGAAAATTCCAGATACTTTGGATCTTATGATTCAAGTGGTTTAGAGCCGCTTTTTCCTGAATTGGATAACGAAGAGACCATTCCTTACTGGGACGTTCTAGAAGAGCAATTTGATGCGAATCTTAAAGATGTAAAAACCTTTAGCGAATATAATACCTGGCGTCCATTGAAATATAATGCTTCGATTCAATTTGGGACAGGCAAGTCAATCTTACCCTGTGACTATTTAATTAGCAAGAAGCCTCGCTATATGAATTTATTCGGAATGATAGTTTCCGGAGTAAATCGTCCTAAGGGTCCTACTTATGGTGTCACCACTTACTGGGACAGGAAAATAAACGATTATTTTAGATTTAGAGTGTCTTATGGTTTGGATCAATTTTCTCGAACTAAATTTGGGGTAATGGCTTCCAGTAGATTTAAAAACTTTAATGCCTATATCGCAGTAAACGATATTATTGGCTATACCAATCTTGCCAATGCGCATAGTGCATCCTTGCAATTAGGCATACAATACGTATTTAAAGACTTATGAAAAAATTAGTGATTTTAGCAGCAATGATTTTTAGTGGAAACATTTTTTCCCAGGATCTAAATGATTTTAAATATATAATTGTCCCTGAAAGCTATGAAATTCTTGGGAAAACGAACCAGTATCAATTAAACGCCCTTACAAAATTCCTATTTGAAAAGAATGGTTTTAAAACTATTATGAAAACTGAAACCTGGCCAGAAGATCTTCAGCAAAATCCATGTCTGGGCGTAAGTCCGGTTTTAGTGGAAGATTCTGGATTGTTTGTAACCAAGATGCGGATAGAACTCCAGGACTGTAAAGGAATGACCGTCTATAAAACTCGTGAGGGAAAGAGTAAAAAGAAGGAATTTCAAGCTGCCTACCAGGAATCTTTTCGAGATGCTTTTCAGGACCTGGCAGATTTGAAATATGAGTATAACTATAGCTCAGGCAATGCAGAAACGGTTGAAAAGTCAAATGAGATTTCTTCTGTCATAGAGGATAGGAATATAACTTCTGAAGCAAAAAATGAGGTAATTTCAGAATCTGAAAGTGATGTCGCTCATGAAGTAGTAGCTACCAAAAAAAATGATCTGCCAGCAGGGTGTGAAGTTGAGGGAAATTTAGATTCTCTGGAAAATAGTCAATGGATCTACGGTGATGCTGTTTTTGAATTGAGAGCTTTTGATTCCAATTATGCCTTATACCAGCTGAATGCACCCGAACCTATAGCGCTATTATTGAAGACTAATAAACCCAACGAATTTGTATATAGAGCGCTCCTGAATAGTGGAACGGTATCTTATCGCAAAAATTCAGGATTAGAAATTAGCTACTTCGACAGTAAAACTAATAAGCAGGAGTCAGTATTCTTAAAAACTAAAGATTAATATCCATACTTTTTTTGCCAGCGCTTCCGCAGAAATTCACGTTGCGCATTTTCCCGCTGATTATTTCCGGGTTCATATAGGGTAGTGCCAGCGATATCATCTGGTAGAAATTCTGCTGCAACAAAATTACCTGCGTGATTATGGGCATATTTATAATCTTTTCCGTAACCTATATCTTTCATTAATTTCGTGGGTGCATTCCTGATTGCCAAGGGAACCGACAGATCACCTGTTTTCTTTACAATGCTTTGAGCTTTATTAATAGCCATGTAGGCTGCATTACTCTTAGGTGAAGTTGCCAGGTAGGTCACGCACTGGCTTAGTATAATTCTGGCTTCCGGATATCCAATTGTATTCACCGCCTGGAACGAATTATTAGCTATCACCAGGGCGGTTGGATTTGCGTTGCCAATGTCTTCGCTCGCCAGGATCAATAATCTACGGGCAATAAATTTAACATCTTCACCTCCTTCAATCATTCTTGCCAGCCAGTAAACTGCAGCATTTGGATCACTCCCTCTAATAGATTTGATAAATGCAGAAATAATATCGTAATGCTGTTCTCCCGTTTTATCATAGAGAACGGTATTTTGCTGAACCTTCTGAAGTACAAGTTCATTAGTGATCTTTACATTTACTTCTTCTGAAGTGACTAGTAATTCAAAGATATTCAGAAGTTTCCTGGCGTCTCCACCGCTTAATCTTAATAAAGCTTCAGTCTCTTCTAGCTGTACATTTTTAGCCGAAATTACCTTGTCCTGTTCCATTGCTCTCTTCAGGAGATCTACCAGGTCTTCTTTTGAGAACGGTTTTAGAATATAAACCTGACATCTGGACAAAAGGGCAGATATAACCTCAAAACTTGGATTTTCTGTGGTAGCACCAATTAAAGTAACCCATCCTTTCTCTACAGCTCCAAGTAGAGAATCCTGTTGAGATTTACTGAATCGATGGATTTCATCAATAAATAGAATCGGACTTTTGGTGGTAAATAAACCATCACTTTTCTTAGCCTTTTCAATGATCTCACGTACATCTTTTACGCCACTACTAATTGCGCTTAGGGTAAAGAAAGGTCGGCCAGATTCCGAAGCTATAATATTCGCCAGTGTGGTTTTGCCTACACCAGGAGGTCCCCATAAGATCATGGATGGAATGATTCCTTGTTTAATTTGTTGTCGCATAGCACCATTCTTACCAATTAAGTGATGCTGACTCAGGTAATCATCAAGAGTTTTAGGACGCAATCTTTCTGCTAGTGGTTGACTCATAGGTGTTTTGTCTGACAAGTTAACATCCTGATTTATTTGGACGCTTTTTTGTAATATTAATTAAAATTGAATACAATTTGAAACCTTCCTCTCCATTTGTTTTTACCAGCGGCACAATAGGGTATCCCTTGTTATTCGTGTTGATGATCTGGATAGTTTTCTGGGCAGAGCTTCGGTTCAATTTAAATTTAGCGCCCTTCGGTGTAAGGCCGGGGGAAGCGGTTGGGCTTCGGGGGATCATATTCTCACCCTTCATTCACTCAGATATAAAACATCTCTTTAATAATACAATTCCCTTATTCATTCTATCTCTCGCCTTATTTTACTTTTACAGACCCTTACGCTGGAAGGTGTTGTTAATTGGTCTCGTTTCAACAGGTTTGATTACATGGATTATAGGTCGACCTGCAAATCACATTGGAGCTAGTGGAATTATCTATTTACTTGCTGCATTCCTTTTCTTCAAGGGAATTTTTTCTAAGAATTATCGCCTTGTAGCCTTGTCGCTTATAGTAGTATTCGTTTATGGTGGGTTGATATGGTATGTAACTCCAATAGATCCAAAAATTTCGTGGGAGGGACACCTGGCTGGCCTATTGAGCGGACTGGGGCTGGCTGTGGTTTTTAAAAAACAAATCGCAAAACCTCCTAAATATCATTGGGAATCTCCAGATTTTAAAGATTCTGATGATTTATTTATGCAGCATTTTGACGAGCAGGGAAATTTTGTAGATAACCTGCCTTTTCAGAATATGGAAGAGGAGGAAACCGAGTATAACTACATCTATACCGAAAAAAAGTCAGACGACAAGAATTAACTTCTTTGTCTAACTGTTTCGTAAAGCACGGCGCCACAAGCTACAGATACATTCAAAGAAGCGATCTCTCCAAGCATTGGTAGTTTTGCCCTAAAGTCTGATAGCTTAAGAATGGAATTTGATACTCCTTTAGCTTCATCCCCCATTACGATGGCCAGAGGTTGCTTGAGGTCAATATCGTAAACGGTTTCATCTGTTTTTTCAGTAGCTGCAACGATCTTTACATCATATGTTTGTAGATGAAATAATGCATCTTTAATATGATCTACTTTGCATATTGGTACTTTGAACACGGCTCCAGCTGAAGTTTTCACCGTATCAGCATTAATAGGAGCAGATCCTTTTTCCTGAATAATGATGCCATCTACTCCACAACATTCTGCGGTTCTAATAATGGCTCCAAAATTCCTAACATCAGTAATCCCGTCCAGTAGCAGGTAAAGTGGAATTGTACTTTTATTTTGAACAGATTCTACAAGATCATTAAGACTTACAAAACTTATAGGCGATATATTAGCTACGACTCCCTGGTGATTACCCTTACTGAGTTTGTTTAATTTCTCAATTGGCACATAAGACATGGTGAAAGATCCGCCCTTTAGATGACGGTTCAATTCCTGAAACAAGCTCCCGGCTAAGCCTTTCTGGATAAATACCTTTTCAATACTTTTCCCACTTTCTATAGCTTCAATCACAGCTCGAATTCCGAATATTCTTGTAGTTTCTTCCATGCTTCAAAGTTAGTACAATTATATCCTTCGAGAAATGATTAATAAAAAAAAGCCACCCATTTGGGTGGCTTTTCATATTGAATTAAATCAATATTTATTCATCATCTTCCTCAGTCGCTGGACCAGGGTAAGTTGATTGATCTGGTGTAGTCGTATCCCAAAATACTGGAGTTTGAGCATCATCTCCACCAATTGCACCAGCAGCATCAATGTAGTTAGCATTGTTTAAGTTCTGCTCATCGATTGGATAAGTATATCTAAGTGGAACGAAAGTCTCATTATCTGTTGGGATATTGAAAACCGGATCGTCATATAATCTCCATGTAGACCATCCTTCAGCAGGGTTATCAAACATTGCTATCCAGAACTGAGTTGCAAATTGCATTTCAGAACCATCGTAAGCAACTTCAGGCTGTGACAGGTACTCTTCAGTAGCATCACCAGAAATACCCCAGTACTCCATAGATGCTGTAATTGCAGCGTTGTAATGAGTCTCAGCATCTCCAGGAACATTATATCCAAGTTCAGCAGCTTTAGACAGATTAAATCTAACTTCAGCATAGTCTAAGAGAATTCCTTCTCTAGTTGGATCAAGGAATGCGTCTCCAATGTGAGTAAAGGAACCATAGTTATTACTTCCACCATAATCACCACCAATGTAACCATCAGCAATATTATCATCGAAATAAACCATTCTTCTTGGGTCTTCAAATTGATTCATGTAATCAACGATTGTCTCAGAAGCAAGGAAATCAGCTCTACCGCTCTGTACCAAATCTTCCCAAAGTGGGTTTGTGTTTGGTGCATTAGATTGGTAATCGATCGTAGCATTGTCATCATTTGATGTGAAAACACCGGCTGACACAGCAGACTCAACAGTAGCTTGAGATAAAGAAGGATTTATAGCCTGAAGTCTAATTCCCATTCTAAGTTTAAGAGAATTAGCAAACATCATCCATTTAGCCATATCTCCAGCGTAAACAACATCAGATCCACTATAGCCTTGACCTGCAGATAGCATTGCAGTGACATTATCTAATCTTGATATTAGATCTTCATAGATAGTTGCTGCATCATCATACTCAGGATTAGGGAATTCGTTAGGTTGTAAGGCTTGAGTATATGGAATGTCTCCAAAACCATCAACTAGCAGGTGCCAGCCGTAAACCTCCATAACTTCCAATTGGCCTAACCGTGCATCTTTTTGATTCTGGGAAAGTTCAGTATTTTCATTTACAACTCTCTTAGCATCCTGGAGATCGTAGATAACATCGCGATAATATTCGCTCCAAACTGCATCTGGATTTTGGCGAGCCGTAAAATCATAGTTAGGCTCATCAGTATAAGTCGTGGTAGTTAAATACTGTCCTAGAAACCTGTAGATAGGTTCATTTACGTTAGGACTGGCGGTGTAATCACCAACACTCACCGTAGCGGCAGTAAATAAGAATTCTGAAGCTACAGCATCGGGGTTTTTAGGATCCCGGTTTAAATTTTCATACTGTTCATCACTCTGGCAGGACCAAAGCATTGCAACAGCTGAAAAAGCAACAATATATTTTTTCATAGTATATTAATTAAAAGTTAAATTTAAGACTAGCACCTATTTCTCTCATAGTTGGGTAAGCACCAGACTGGTATCCTTGAACGTTACCAGCACTTAAACCTGCTTCAGGATCTGCGTAAGGAATGCTCTTGTCGATAATCCAAAGGTTACGACCAATGAATGATACAGAGGCTCTTGTAAATGGTAAAGCTTCAAGTACTCTATCACCAAAATTGTAAGTAAGTGTTGCTTCTCTCAACTTAACATATCCAGCGTCATAAACATGAAGTGCATTAGGAGCACGAGCATATCCAAATGGGTTTAAATAATTGTCTGTTCTAGCTCTGGTCTCATTTGGAGAAGTGTTAGTTACTTCGTAAGTCCCGTCATCATTGAAACTAACATCTCCCTGAACACCTTCCAGCAGAACCCCACCACCATCTTCGATAGTATTTCTAATTGGATTGCCAAGTTCGTTAGTACCTACACTGTTAGCATAGATACCAGTAGCAGAACCGTACCATTGGTCAAGGGAGAAAACACTTCCACCTTTTTGAACATCAATTAGAAATCCAAGAGCTATGTTTTTATAAGTAAATGTATTCTGTACACCACCAATCCAATCTGGTTGGAAATCACCAATTACATAGTTAGAGTTAGGAGTTTTTGCATAGTTACCAGATGCAGTTATCACTTTATTACCTTGATCATCATATACGAAATCTGTTCCTCTAATAGCACCGTAAGGTTCACCTGGAGCAGCATTAATAGAAATACCACCTTGTAGGCTAGCTAACTGAAGGTTTTCGATCCCATCAGCAAGTTCAAGTACTTCGTTCTCGTTTTTCGCCCAGTTCACGTTGATGTTCCAGTTGAAGTCTTCAGTTCTAATTGGGTTTAAGGTTAATGCAACCTCGATACCTTTGTTTTCAATCACACCAGCATTAAGAAGCTTTTCAGAGAAACCAGTGGAAGCAGATACAGGAACCGGAGTAATTTGATCTTCAGTTCTAGATCTATAGTAAGATACATCTAAACCAATTCTTCTATCGAAGAAGTTTGTTTCCAAACCAACTTCATAAGACTTAAGACGCTCTGGTTTTAAGTCTGGGTTTCTAAGTCTTGAATTGTTACTCGCTACACCAGCTCCATTGAAACCAGAATATATGGTATACGTGTTAAATACGTTGTAAGGATTAGTATCATTACCAACCTCTGCATAGTTACCTCTAAGTTTGGCAAAACTTAACCAGTCTGCATCAATTAGATTTGATAACAGAATACTAGCAGATACCGCAGGGTAGTAGAAAGTGTTGTTTTCTTTTGGTAATGTAGAAGAACGGTCTCTACGAATAGTACCTTCAAGGAAGTAAGTGTTGAATAGACCTACACTTGCTCTAGCATAAACACCATCAAGCATTCTTACAGCTTCATATTCTGAAGGTGGGTTAAGCGGGCTAGCACTGTTACTTAGTGCGTAGAATCCAGCTTTATTTAATCCTCCATTTGTAGAAGCAAAAATGCTGTTGCTTTCATTTCTTCTTAAGTTGAAACCTAAGTTACCATCAATATTCACATCATTACTAATGTCTTTATTGAAGTTTAAAATTAAATCATAGTTATATTCTGCAGCTCTGTTGTTGTAACGGCTGTATTTTGCGATATCAGCAGAATTAACATTGATTCTTTCTTCCTGTAGTTCATCGAACGTATCAAAAGTAAATCTACCTAGTATGCTGAATACATCATTCAGTTCATAGTTAAGGTTTATGTTACCAAAATATCTATTACGAGTATCAGTTTGAAAGTTTTGATAGAACGTCCAGTAAGGGTTATCAGAGTAAATTGGGGATAAATTATCAGGAGAATTCGGGTTCCAGGTAATGTTCTGTCCTGTAGCTTCATAAGCTCTCCTTTGATCTTCTAGATCCACATTAGTTTGGAACCACTGTCGGAACTGTTGCATAATGTTCAAAGAACTATATCCAGTTCCGTAACGTCCTTTACCATCAGTCTTAGTATAAGTAATGTTCGCCTGAGCGTTGAACTTATCTGTGAACTCATGAGAACCACTAAACTTAAGTGTGTTTCTTTTAATGTTAGAGTTAGGAAGGTTACCTTGTTGATTCAGGTGAGTTCCGCTCAATCTGAAAGAAGAAGTTTCTGATCCACCATCTAAAGCAACAGAGTTTACAGAAGTGTAACCAGTTTGCCATACACTGTTAGGATTATTAGCGCCCGCTACCCAAGGAGACGCTTGTTGGTAAGTATCTAATTCAGGGTAGATCGAGTTCCACTGGTAAATTTGTCTGTTTGGATCAAATGCAGCACCAAAAGAAGCATCTTCAGTAAAAGGAGTTGTTTCATCCAGGTTACCATCACCATCAACATCATAAAGGTTAAAGTATCCATCATCAGACGCGTAATAAGCACCATATCCTGTACCGTACTGATCCTGATATTCTGGAAGTGTTTCCATATCTGGATTCGTCACAGTAATAGAAGACTGTACAGATATACCAATACCTTTACCTTTAGAACCTTTTTTAGTTTCAATAATTACAACACCGTTCGCAGCTCTTGCTCCGTAAAGAGCAGTCGCAGCAGCACCTTTAAGTACGTTGATGGAAGCAATGTCATTCGGGTTAATATCCGAAGCAGCGTTACCATAATCATAACCACCGCGACCAGCAGCTTGTCCGCTACTGTTAGGAGTGTTATTGCTAATAGGAGTACCATCAACAACAAAAAGCGCCTGGTTGTTCCCGGTAAGAGAGGAGTTACCACGAATTACAACGTTCGTAGATCCACCAAGTGTTCCAGAAGACTTAATACTAAGACCAGAAACTTTACCTGATAGAGAGTTCACGAAGTTTTGTTGTGGAACATCAGAAACAGCTTCACCACCTACTTCTTGAGTAGAATAACCTAACTGTTTCTTTTCTCTCTTAATACCTAATGCAGTTACTACAACTTCATCAAGTTGAGCAGAATCGTTCTCCATTACCACATCGATTTGGTCATTTGTGCTAACGGTGTATTCTGCTTGTTTCAATCCAACGAAAGAGAAAACCAAAACATCTCCCTGAGTTGCTGTGATTTCATAATTTCCGTCGAAATCTGTTTGGGTACCCGTGCCTGTACCTTTAATAAGAACGTTCACACCAGGAAGGGGAAGACCATCTGAGTCAGTCACCGTACCCGCAATAGAACGTTCCTGTGCAAAAGTTATTTGCACCACGAACGCCAGTAATAGCGTTAAAATACTACTAAACTTTGTTTTCATTTTAAAATTTGTTTGAATTAGCCGACGCCAAATGTGATAATAAATGGTTAATAAACCAAGCTTTTGTTTCCAAAAAACGTGCTTTATTAGAAGGTTTTGTTAAATCCGGTGTTATTTGTTGATAAAATGAAGATTTATTAAATACAATAATTGATTGGGTGTTGAGTTTGAGGATTTTTTAAATCCTTATAGCCGAAATTAAATGTTGTGTACAATGCGCCTTAGTATTTGATAGATGAAACTGTTTGAAAAATAGATAGTAACGTATTTGAATAATCCTTTTTTATTTATATCTTTGCAAACCCTAAAAATCGGGGGATTAAATTTTATTAATAATTAGTGTATAGGAAATTATGCCAACAATTTCACAATTAGTACGAAAAGGAAGAGCCAAAATAACCAAGAAGAGTAAATCGGCTGCTTTGGATTCGTGCCCTCAAAGGAGAGGTGTTTGTACACGTGTGTATACCACTACTCCTAAGAAACCGAACTCTGCTATGAGAAAAGTAGCAAGGGTAAGGTTAACAAACGGGAAAGAGGTTAACGCCTACATTCCTGGAGAAGGACACAATCTACAAGAGCACTCGATAGTATTGGTTAGAGGTGGAAGGGTAAAAGATTTACCAGGTGTTAGATATCACATTGTTCGTGGTGCGCTAGATACTGCCGGTGTTGAAGGTAGAACTCAGCGAAGATCTAAGTACGGTGCAAAACGCCCTAAGAAGTAATTAAAAACTTTTAATGTAAAGAAATGAGAAAAAGACAGGCGAAAAAGAGACCGCTTTTACCAGATCCAAAATTTAACGATCAGCTAGTTACACGTTTCGTGAACATGATGATGTGGGATGGTAAGAAGTCGGTAGCCTTTAAGATTTTCTATGATGCTATTGCAATTGTAGAGGAGAAAAAACAAGACGAAGAAAAATCTGGTTTGGAAATTTGGAAAGATGCTCTTTCTAACGTTATGCCTCACGTTGAGGTGAGAAGTAGACGTGTGGGTGGTGCAACATTTCAGATTCCAATGCAAATTCGTCCAGACCGTAAGGTTTCTACTGCTATGAAGTGGTTAATTAGTTTTGCGCGTAAGAGAAACGAGAAGTCTATGGCGGCTAAATTGGCTGCTGAAGTTCTTGCTGCTGCGAAAGAAGAAGGAGCTGCTGTTAAGAAAAGAGTGGATACTCATAAGATGGCTGAAGCTAACAAAGCATTCTCTCACTTTAGATTCTAAAACAACATGGCACAAAGAGATTTAAAATTTACTAGAAATATTGGAATTGCGGCTCATATTGATGCAGGTAAAACTACAACAACAGAGCGTATCCTTTATTATACAGGTATAAGTCACAAGATTGGTGAAGTTCATGATGGCGCTGCTACTATGGACTGGATGGAGCAGGAGCAGGAGCGTGGTATTACGATTACCTCTGCTGCTACACACTGTAAGTGGATGTACCGCGATCAGGAATTTACTGTAAATATTATTGATACTCCGGGTCACGTTGACTTTACCGTAGAGGTGGAGCGTTCATTACGTGTACTTGATGGAGTGGTTGCATTGTTTTCTGCAGTAGACGGGGTAGAGCCTCAGTCTGAAACTGTATGGAGACAGGCAGATAAATATAGAGTTCCACGTCTAGGGTTCGTTAACAAAATGGACCGTCAGGGAGCAGATTTTTTCAACGTATGTCGTCAGGTAAGAGAAATGCTTGGTGGTAACCCGGTGCCTCTTCAGGTTCCAATCGGTGATGAAATCGACTTTAAAGGTGTGGTAGATCTTATTTCTAAGAAAGCAATTATATGGAATGACGAAGATCATGGGATGACCTATGAAACTATCGATATTCCTGCTGAATTAGAAGCAGATGTAAATAAATACCGTGCAGAATTAGTAGAAGCGGTTGCAGAATATGATGAAGCTTTGATGGAGAAATTCTTCGAAGATGAGTCTTCTATTACTGAAGATGAAATCATCGCTGCATTAAGAGCTGCTACTATAGATATGAGCATCATTCCAATGATGTGTGGTTCTGCATTTAAAAATAAAGGTGTTCAGGCAATGCTTGATGCTGTGATGCGCTACCTTCCTTCTCCAGTAGATGTAGAAGCAATCGAAGGTACAAACCCTGATACAGGTAAAGAGGAAAGTCGTAAGCCAAATGTGGATTCACCATTTTCTGCGCTTGCGTTTAAAATCGCTACCGATCCTTTCGTAGGTCGTCTAGCCTTCTTCCGTGCTTATTCAGGTACTCTTGACGCTGGTTCTTACGTATTAAATGTACGTTCTGGTAAGAAAGAACGTATTTCCAGAATTTACCAGATGCACTCTAACAAACAAGAGCCTATCGATAGTATCGAAGCTGGAGATATTGGAGCTGCTGTAGGATTCAAGGATATTAAGACAGGTGATACGCTTACAGATATGGATCACCCTATCGTTCTTGAGTCTATGTCTTTTCCTGCGCCGGTAATTGGTATCGCGGTGGAGCCTAAAACTAAGGCCGACGTTGAGAAAATGGGAATGGCATTGGCTAAATTAGCTGAAGAAGATCCAACATTTACTGTAAAAACTGATGAGAACTCAGGTCAGACAATTATCTCTGGTATGGGTGAGCTTCACCTTGAGATCATTATCGATCGTATGAAGCGCGAGTTTAAGGTAGAGGTGAACGTTGGTGAGCCTCAGGTAGAATATAAGGAAGCTGTTCGTAGAGATGCAGACCAGAGAGAAGTTTACAAGAAACAATCTGGTGGTCGTGGTAAATTTGCAGACATTGTTTTCACTATGGGACCTGTAGATGAAGATTTCGAAGGTGATGGTCTTCAATTCATCGACTCTATTAAAGGTGGACGTATTCCGAAAGAATTTGTTCCTTCAGTAGAGAAAGGATTCAAAGAAGCAATGAAAGCTGGACCACTTGCAGGATTTACAATGGATTCATTGAAAGTTGAACTTAAGGATGGTTCTTTCCACCCCGTGGATTCAGATCAACTTTCCTTCGAATTGGCTGCTAAAATGGGATATAAATCTGCTGCTAAATCTGCAGGAGCTGTAATTCTTGAGCCAATCATGAAAGTAGAAGTTGTGACTCCAGAAGAAAATATGGGTGATATCGTTGGTGACCTTAACAGAAGAAGAGGTCAGGTAAATAACATGTCAGACAGATCTGGAGCGAAGGTAATCAAGGCTGAAGTGCCACTTTCTGAAATGTTCGGTTATGTAACCACATTAAGAACACTTTCATCAGGTAGAGCAACTTCAACTATGGAATTCTCTCACTATGCTGAAACTCCTTCAAATATTTCTGAAGAAGTAATCAAAGCAGCAAGAGGAGCAGCAAACGAATAATCTTAAGGAAATGAGTCAAAAAATCAGAATAAAACTAAAATCTTACGATCATAATCTGGTAGACAAGTCTGCAGAGAAAATCGTGAAAACCGTAAAGACTACGGGAGCTGTTGTTACCGGACCAATTCCGTTACCAACAAACAAAAAAATCTTTACTGTTCTTCGTTCGCCTCACGTGAACAAGAAATCCAGAGAACAGTTCGAGTTAAGCTCTTACAAGAGATTACTTGATATCTATAGCTCTTCTTCAAAAACGATTGATGCGTTGATGAAGTTGGAACTTCCTAGTGGAGTAGAGGTAGAGATAAAAGTGTGATAAAACAGTTCCGCGCACCACGGTGCGCGGTTAACATGTCCTAAGCGTTTCGCGAAGGAAAAACGGTGAAAAATACAATTCAGGGCTGAATGTGTTTTTCAGCCCTTAGTTTTTTAAATAAGTAAACAATTAATAATTAATTAAATATGTCTGGGTTAATAGGAAAAAAGATCGGCATGACTAGCATTTTCGACGAGAATGGGAAAAACATCCCATGTACCGTGATTCAAGCTGGGCCATGCGTGGTTACCCAAGTCAGAACCAAAGAGGTTGACGGGTATGAAGCACTTCAACTTGGTTTCGATGACAAAAAGACTGTTGGAAAAGCTGCTGAAGGGCATGCTAAAAAAGCAGGAACCGTTGCAAAACGTAAAGTCGTTGAATTCCAGGGTTATAATGAAGATTACAAATTAGGTGACTCTGTTACCGTGGAACATTTCAAAGAAGGTGAATTTGTGGATATCGCAGGTACATCTAAAGGTAAAGGTTTCCAGGGTGTTGTTAAGAGACACGGATTTGGAGGAGTTGGACAGGCCACACACGGTCAGCACAACAGATTAAGAGCTCCTGGTTCTATTGGTGCAGCATCTTATCCTGCGAGAGTTTTCAAAGGAATGAAGATGGCCGGTAGAATGGGTGGCGAGAGAGTTAAAGTTGAAAACCTGAGAGTTTTAAAGGTAGTTGCAGACAAGAATCTTTTAGTAGTTAAAGGATGTGTGCCAGGATCTAAAAACTCATACGTAATCATTAGTAAGTAATGGAAATAGCAGTTTTAGATATTAAAGGAAAAGAAACAGGTAGGAAAGCAAAGCTTTCTGATGCCGTTTTCGCTATAGAGCCTAATGACCATGCTGTTTATCTAGATGTTAAACAATACTTGGCTAATCAACGCCAGGGAACTCATAAAGCTAAAGAAAGAGCTGAGATTGCGGGTTCTACTCGTAAAATCAAAAAACAAAAAGGTACTGGTACTGCGAGAGCAGGTAGTATCAAGTCTCCTATCTTTAAAGGTGGTGGACGTGTTTTTGGACCAAGACCAAGAAATTACGGTTTTAAATTAAATAAAAATCTAAAGCGTCTTGCAAGAAAATCTGCGCTTTCTATCAAAGCAAATGATAAAGCCATTATGGTAGTTGAGGATTTTACATTCGATGCTCCAAAGACTAAAAACTTCACGGAAGTTCTTAAGGCTCTGGGTCTTGAAAGTAAAAAATCTCTAATTGTGTTGGGTGACTCAAATAAAAATGTATATTTGTCGTCGCGCAATTTAAAGTCTTCTGAAGTGATAAGTAGCTCAGAATTAAGCACTTATAAAATTCTTAATGCTAAGAATATTGTCTTTTTAGAAGGATCTTTAGAAGGAATTGAGTCGAAATTAAGTTAATATACCGTTATGAGCATCTTAATAAAACCTGTTATTACAGAAAAAGCTACCGCAGATAGCGAGATGAATAATCGTTTCACTTTTGTGGTAAGTAACAAGGCGAATAAGATTCAGATCAAAGATTCGATCGAATCTGCTTATGGCGTGTCTGTTACAAAAGTTCGAACTATGAATGTCCGCCCGGATCGCAAGACTAAATATACTAAGTCTGGTATGATCACTGGTAAAACTAATGCTTATAAGAAAGCAGTAGTACAGGTGGCGGAAGGTGAAACAATTGATTTATACAGTAATCTTTAAGATTAAACAATGTCAGTTAGAAAATTAAAACCAATTACACCTGGTCAGCGTTTTAGAGTAGTAAATGGGTATGACGCCATTACTACTGATAAGCCGGAGAAAAGCCTATTGGCGCCGATAAAAAAATCAGGTGGTAGAAACAGTCAGGGAAAAATGACCATGCGCTACAAAGGTGGTGGTCACAAAAGAAGGTATCGTGTAATCGATTTTAAGCGTGATAAGCAGGGAATACCTGCTACAGTTGCTTCTATCGAATACGATCCAAACAGAACGGCCTTTATCGCATTGTTGAATTATCAGGATGGAGAGAAAAGGTATATTATTGCTCAGAACGGGCTTCAGGTTGGACAGAATGTAGTTTCTTCCAATGAGGCTGCTTCTCCTGAGATCGGGAATGCGATGCCATTGGCAAACATTCCGCTAGGTACGGTAATTTCCTGTATCGAGTTAAGACCAGGTCAGGGAGCTGTGATGGCGCGTAGTGCTGGTGCTTTCGCTCAGTTGTTAGCGAGAGAAGGTAAGTATGCGACGATCAAATTGCCTTCAGGGGAAATTAGACGTGTTCTTTCACTTTGTATAGCTACAATCGGAGCTGTTTCTAACAGTGATCACCAATTAATGGTTGGTGGTAAAGCCGGTAGAAGCAGATGGTTAGGTATACGTCCAAGAACGAGACCGGTTGCGATGAACCCTGTCGATCACCCAATGGGTGGTGGTGAAGGTAGAGCTTCAGGTGGTCACCCACGTTCTAGAAAAGGTCTTCCTGCTAAAGGATTCAAGACCCGCTCAAGAACTAAAGCGAGTAATAAATATATTGTAGAACGTAGAAAGACTAGAAAGAAATAAGATATGGCACGTTCATTAAAAAAAGGACCTTTCGTTCATTACAAACTGGAACAAAAAGTGGCTCAGAATGTTGAGTCAGGAAAGAAGGCCGTGATCAAAACCTGGTCTAGAGCTTCTATGATTACTCCAGATTTTGTAGGACAAACTATAGCAGTGCATAATGGGAAACAATTCGTTCCTGTTTATGTAACTGAAAATATGGTGGGTCATAAACTAGGAGAATTTTCACCAACACGTTCTTTCAGAGGGCATGCAGGTGCAAAAAATAAAGGTAGAAAATAATTGAAGCTATGGGAGTTCGTAAAAGAGAAAGAGCAGAGCAAATAAAAGAAGCCAAGAAACAGGTAGCTTTTGCAAAGTTAAATAACTGCCCTACTTCGCCTAGAAAGATGCGCCTTATGGCGGATTTGGTTAGAGGAGAGAAAGTAGAAAAAGCGCTTCATATTCTAAAGTTCAGTAAAAAAGAAGCATCCAATCGTTTAGAGAAACTTTTAGTTTCAGCTATTGCCAACTGGCAAGCTAAAAATGAGGAAGCTAACCTTGAAGAAGCTGAGCTATTTGTGAAAGAGATTCGTGTAGACGGAGGAAGTATGTTGAAAAGACTTCGTCCTGCTCCACAGGGTCGTGCACACCGAATTAGAAAGAGATCCAATCACGTTACATTAGTGCTTGGAGCAAACAATAATACACAAAGCTAAGAGATAGTATGGGACAGAAAACAAATCCAATCGGGAATCGCCTTGGTATCATTAGAGGTTGGGAGTCCAACTGGTACGGAGGTAATGACTACGGCGACAAACTTGCCGAAGACGATAAGATTAGAAAGTACATCCATGCTCGTCTTTCTAAAGCTAGTGTTTCGCGTGTAATCATCGAGCGCACGCTTAAGCTTGTAACCGTTACTATCACTACCGCCAGACCTGGTATCATTATCGGGAAAGGTGGACAGGAGGTAGACAAGCTTAAGGAAGAGCTTAAAAAGATTACCGACAAGGAGGTTCAAATTAACATCTTTGAAATCAAAAGGCCAGAACTTGATGCGCATTTAGTTGCTTCAAGTGTTGCAAGACAAATTGAGAATAGAATCTCTTACCGTCGTGCAATCAAAATGGCCATTGCGGCTGCAATGAGAATGAATGCTGAAGGGATCAAGATTGAAATTTCCGGACGTTTAAATGGTGCTGAAATGGCACGTTCAGAATCATACAAGGATGGAAGAATACCTTTGTCTACTTTTAGGGCTGATATTGATTATGCTTTAATCGAAGCTCATACTACTTATGGTAGATTGGGAATCAAAGTATGGATCATGAAAGGTGAGGTATACGGAAAAAGAGAGCTTTCGCCTCTAGTTGGTCTTGCAAAAAACCAAGGAAAGAAATCCGGTGCCGGACGAGGTGGAAACAAATCACGTCGTAGAAAGTAATTTTTTAAAGGAAAGAAAAAATGTTACAACCTAAAAGAACAAAATACCGTAAGCAACAAAAAGGCCGTATGAAAGGGCTTGCTCAAAGAGGGCACAGGCTTTCAAACGGGACCTTCGGAATCAAATCAATGGATTCCAGCTTTGTTACTGCACGTCAAATAGAAGCAGCACGTATCGCCGCTACCCGATATATGAAAAGAGAAGGTTCTATCTGGATCAAAATTTTCCCGGATAAGCCTATTACAAAGAAACCTCTTGAAGTACGTATGGGTAAAGGTAAAGGTGCCGTGGAATATTGGGCAGCAGTGGTAAAACCAGGAAGAATAATGTTTGAAATTGGTGGAGTGCCAATGGCGACTGCTAAAGAGGCTTTACGTCTTGCAGCACAAAAACTTCCGGTAAGAACAAAATTTGTTGTAGCTAGAGATTATCAAGAATAATATTGGAATTATGAAACAATCAGAAGTAAAAGAATTGTCTGTTGCAGAATTGCAAGAAGAGCTTGGTAAGTCTCGAAAAGCTTATTCAGATTTAAAAATGGCTCACGCTGTTTCGCCTTTGGAGAATCCGATACAGTTGAGAACTGAAAGGAGAAAAGTGGCGAGATTAGCTACAGAGTTAACTAAAAGAGAACAACAATAATTGTTATTCTGCTGAAAGATGGAAAAAAGAAACTTAAGAAAAGAGCGTGTAGGGGTTGTTACAAGTAACAAAATGCAGAAATCCATAGTGGTTGCTGAAGTGAAAAAAGTTAAACACCCTATGTATGGAAAATTCGTTTTGAAAACGAAAAAGTACGTAGCACACGACGAAAATAACGACTGCAACGAAGGTGATACTGTAAAGATCATGGAAACAAGACCTTTAAGTAAATCCAAGACTTGGAGATTAGTAGAAATAATTGAAAGAGCGAAGTAAATCATGGTACAACAAGAGTCCAGACTAAAAGTAGCAGATAATACCGGAGCTAAGGAAGTCCTTACTATCCGTGTGTTAGGAGGTACAAAGAAAAGATACGCATCTGTTGGAGACAAGATAGTTGTCAGTGTAAAAGAATCTACACCTAACGGAAATATCAAGAAGGGTGCAGTTTCAACAGCAGTTGTTGTTCGTACCAAGAAGGAAGTACGCAGACCGGATGGATCTTATATCCGTTTCGATGATAATGCATGTGTACTTTTAGGTCCTCAGGGTGAAATGCGCGGTACTCGTGTATTTGGTCCTGTAGCACGTGAACTTCGTGATAAGCAATTCATGAAAATTGTATCATTGGCACCTGAAGTGCTTTAATACATTAAGAAAATGACAAAGCTTAAAATAAAATCAGGAGATACCGTACGTGTAATCGCTGGTGACCATAAAGGTCAGGAAGGGAAAGTGCAGAAGGTACTTATCGAGAAGAATAAAGCTATTGTGGAAGGGGTTAATATGATCTCTAAGCATGAGAAGCCTAGTGCTTCTAATCCACAAGGTGGAATTAAGGAGAAAGAAGCTCCAATTCATATATCTAATTTATCACTAATCGACAAGAATGGTGATTCAACGAGAGTTGGTTATAGAGAAGAAGATGGAAAGAAAGTGAGATTCTCTAAAAAATCTAATGAAGTAATATAGTTATGGCATACGTACCAAGACTTAGACAAGAATATAACGAGAGAGTTAAGAATGCTCTTAAGGATGAATTCAGTTACTCCAATATTATGGAGGTGCCAAAACTGGAGAAGATAGTAATCAGCCGTGGAGTTGGTGGAGCAGTGGCAGATAAGAAACTTATCGACCATGCAATCGACGAACTTTCTGCAATTAGTGGACAGAAGGCTGTTGCTACGATCTCTAAGAAGGATGTCGCATCATTCAAATTACGTAAAGGAATGCCAATTGGCGCTAAAGTTACTTTACGTGGATATAGAATGTATGAGTTCCTGGATAGATTGATTACAAGTGCATTGCCACGTGTTCGTGATTTTAATGGTATCAAATCTAATGGATTTGATGGTAGAGGAAATTACAACCTTGGAATCACTGAGCAAATCATCTTTCCTGAGATCGATATCGATGCTGTGAATAGAATCGCTGGAATGGATATCACTTTTGTTACTTCCGCGGAAACCGATAAGGAAGCAAAAGCATTGTTAACCGAACTAGGATTACCTTTTAAAAAGAACTAATTATGGCTAAAGAATCAATGAAAGCCCGTGAGGTGAAAAGACAGAAATTGGTAAAGAAGTATGCTGAGAAACGTGCTGCTCTCAAAGAAGCAGGTGATTACGAAGGTTTACAGAAACTACCAAAGAATTCTTCTCCGGTTCGTTTGCATAACAGATGTAAACTAACTGGAAGACCAAAAGGGTATATGAGACAATTTGGTCTTTCTCGAGTAATGTTCAGAGAGATGGCTAACCAAGGTCTTATACCAGGTGTTAAAAAGGCAAGCTGGTAATATTATAAACTGGATGAAGGTTCAATAAAGAAAACCACATCCGCAAATAAATTTAAATGAATACAGATCCTATTGCAGATTACTTAACAAGAATCAGGAATGCAAATGCTGCAAACCACAGAGTTGTGGAAATTCCTGCTTCCAATGTTAAAAAAGAGATCACTAAGATATTATTCGATCAGGGATATATTCTAAGTTACAAATTCGAAGACACTACCGCTCAGGGAGTGATCAAGATCGCTCTTAAGTATGATAAGATTACTAAAGAGCCAGTAATTAAGAAGATTCAACGAATAAGTAAACCTGGTTTACGTAAGTATGCCGGATCAACAGAGATTCCAAGAATCCTGAATGGTCTTGGTATCGCGATTGTTTCAACTTCTCACGGAGTAATGACTGGAAAACAGGCTAAAGCCGACAAAGTTGGCGGTGAAGTACTGTGCTACGTTTACTAATACTTAAAAGACTAAAGAAATGTCAAGAATAGGTAAAAATCCAATTACAATTCCAGAAGGTGTGACAGTAGAGCACAAAGATGGTCTTGTAACGGTAAAAGGAAAGTTAGGAGAGCTTAAGCAGCAGGTACAGGATATCGATGTTAAAATCGAAGATAATGTAATTACTTTTGAGCGTACTTCTGATAAAAGTGATCAGAAAGCAAAACACGGTCTTTATCGTGCTTTGGTTAATAATATGATTGAAGGTGTATCTAATGGATTCACTAAATCACTTGAACTTGTAGGTGTTGGTTATAGAGCTAGCAACCAGGGTAACAAGCTTGATTTGGCTGTTGGTTATTCTCATAATATTATACTAGATTTGGCTCCCGAAGTTAAAGTGGAGACGATCTCAGAAAAAGGTAAGAACCCTGTCGTTAAACTTACTTCACATGATAAGCAACTTGTTGGACAGGTAGCTGCGAAGATCCGATCGATGAGAAAACCTGAACCTTATAAAGGAAAAGGTATCAAGTTTGTTGGTGAGCAATTGAGAAGAAAAGCAGGTAAATCCGCATAATAAAGATAGTTATGGCAGTGTCAAAACAAGATAGAAGAAACAAAATTAGAAAACGTATCCGTAAGGATATCGTTGGAACAACAAGCCGTCCTAGATTATCTGTATTCAGAAGCAATAAAGAAATTTATGCTCAGATTATCGATGACGTTGAAGGTAAAACTTTAGCTTCAGCATCTTCAAGAGATAAGGATATCGTATCTGCATCTGCAGATAGAAAAGAGCAGGCTCAAATGGTTGGTAAAGCCATAGCTGAGAAAGCGAAAAGTGCTGGTATCGATACAATCTCCTTCGATAGAGGTGGATATCTATATCACGGTAGAGTTAAATCATTAGCAGAAGGTGCTCGCGAAGGAGGACTTAAATTCTAGAAAATATGTATCAAGATTATAAAAACGTAGAACATGTAAAACCAGGAGGTCTTGAATTGAAGGATCGTTTGGTTGGAGTACAACGTGTTACTAAAGTTACAAAAGGTGGTAGAGCCTTTGGATTCTCAGCTATTGTAGTAGTAGGAGATGAAAATGGTGTAGTTGGTCAGGGACTTGGAAAATCCAAGGAAGTGGCAGATGCTATCTCTAAGGCTGTAGAAGACGCTAAGAAAAATCTGGTACGCATCCCTTTACATAAAGGAACACTACCTCACGAACAAAAAGGTAAGTATGGTGGAGCAAGAGTAATGCTTCTTCCTGCTGCTGCTGGTACCGGTATCATTGCTGGTGGAGCGATTCGTGCGGTACTTGAGTCTGTAGGTGTGCATGATGTACTTTCTAAGAATCAGGGATCTTCGAACCCACACAACGTAGTTAAAGCTACCTTCGATGCTTTACTTCAATTAAGAAGTGCTGAAACTGTTGCAAAGCAGAGAGGTGTTTCTTTGGAAAAAGTATTTAAAGGTTAAAATCAAGGAATAAGATGGGAAAGATAAAAGTCACTAAAAGGAAAAGTGCTATTAATCGCACGAAAAATCAAAAGCTTGTTCTTGAGTCTCTAGGACTTAAGAAGATCGGGCAGACGGTTGAACATGACGATACGCCAAACATCCTTGGTATGGTAAATAAAGTTAAACACTTAGTTTCTGTCGAAGAAACAAAATAATAATCTCTCATGGATTTAAGTAACTTAAAACCTGCAGAAGGTTCAGTTAGAAAGAATAGCAAGCGTATTGGTCGTGGTGAAGGATCTGGTAAAGGTGGAACCTCTACCAGAGGTCACAAAGGAGCCAAGTCTCGTTCTGGTTATTCTAAAAAGATAGGATTTGAAGGAGGTCAGATGCCACTTCAAAGACGTGTACCTAAGTTTGGATTCACAAACAGAAATCGTAAGGTTTACCAGGGAATTAACCTGGATACTCTTCAATCTCTTGTTGATGAAGGAAGAATTAAGGATACAGTTGATATGGACGTGCTTGCAGAAAACGGTCTTGCCGGAAGAAACGAGCTTGTTAAGATATTAGGTAGAGGTGAATTAAAGGCAAAGTTGAAAATATCTGTTCATAAATATACGGCCTCAGCGAAAGAAGCTATCGAAGCTGCCGGAGGTGAAGTTGTTACTTTATAATAGATAATCAAATGAAATTCATCAATACGATTCAAAATATTTGGAAAATCGAGGAACTAAAAAACAGAATTTTAGTAACCCTCGGTTTGCTTTTGGTATATCGTTTCGGGGCGCAGGTAGTGCTTCCCGGAATTGATGCCGCTCAGCTTTCAAGCCTGGCTAACCAGACAGATAGTGGACTATTAGGTCTACTTAACGCATTTACGGGTGGAGCGTTCTCAAATGCTTCAGTATTTGCTTTAGGTATTATGCCTTACATCTCTGCTTCTATTGTGGTGCAATTAATGGGGATTGCTATTCCTTACTTGCAAAAGCTTCAGAAAGAAGGTGAAAGTGGACGTAAAAAGATCAATCAAATCACCCGATGGTTAACCATCGCTATTACATTGGTACAGGGGCCTGGTTATATTTATAATCTGTTTGCCACCCTTCCTGGAGAGGCATTTTTGCTTGGAGATAACTTAACTTTTGTGATCTCTTCAGTAATAATTCTTACTACAGGGACAATTTTTGCAATGTGGTTAGGTGAGAAGATCACAGATAAAGGGATTGGTAATGGTATTTCATTGTTAATTATGGTGGGTATTATTGCTACTCTTCCACAGGCATTCATTCAGGAATTTGCTTCCAGAGTATTTGAATCCAACGGTGGTATGGTAATGATCCTTATCGAACTTGTGATCTGGTTTGCTATCATCATGGCATCTGTAATGCTGGTAATGGCAGTACGTCAAATACCTGTACAGTATGCAAGAAGATCTGCTTCTGGTGGATATGAAAAGAACGTTTTTGGTTCTAGACAGTATATACCTTTGAAATTAAATGCATCGGGTGTAATGCCAATCATTTTCGCTCAGGCGATCATGTTCATTCCTGTAGCTCTTGCGGGTCTATCAGACTCAGATACTGCTCAGGGTGTAACAGCAGCATTCCAGAACATATTTGGTTTCTGGTATAACCTTGTATTCGCTCTATTGATTATTGTTTTTACATATTTCTATACAGCGATCACGGTGCCAACCAATAAAATGGCAGATGATCTTAAAAGAAGTGGTGGTTTTATTCCAGGGATTCGTCCAGGAACTGAAACTGCTGAGTACTTAGATAGGATCATGTCTCAAATTACGCTTCCTGGATCTATTTTCCTGGCTCTTATTGCGGTGTTCCCTGCAATAGTTTTCTCTTTGTTGGGTGTACAGCAAAGTTGGGCGTTGTTCTTTGGAGGTACTTCACTTCTGATTATGGTTGGAGTTGCAATAGATACTATGCAGCAGGTAAATTCTTATCTACTGAATAGACACTATGACGGATTAATGAAAACAGGTAAAAACAGAAAAGCAGTAGCTTAATTATGGCAAAGCAGGCAGCGATTGAACAAGACGGAACCATTATCGAAGCATTGTCTAATGCAATGTTTCGAGTGGAATTAGAAAATGGTCACGTAGTGACTGCACATATCTCTGGAAAGATGCGTATGCATTACATTAAATTACTTCCTGGAGATAAGGTGAAACTGGAAATGAGTCCTTACGATTTAACTAAGGCTCGAATAACTTACAGATACTAAAAAGTAATTTTCAGCCTTTTATAAATTTTTTATACTTTTGCACTCTGAAAAATTTATGACGGCTAAAATTTCACAAAAAGGATAATTCCTTGTAAGTGAATTAAAAAGAGATAAGATGAAAGTTAGAGCATCAATAAAAAAGAGAAGTGCCGACTGCAAGATTGTTCGCAGAAAAGGGCGCCTTTACGTTATTAACAAAAAGAATCCTAGATTTAAACAAAGACAAGGCTAATTATGGCAAGAATTGCAGGGGTAGATATACCTAAACAAAAGCGAGGAGTTATAGCGTTGACCTATATCTTCGGAATTGGTAGAAGCAGGGCTCAAGAGATACTTGCACAAGCTAAAGTAGACGAGAGTAAGAAAGTTTCTGAATGGGACGATGATGAAATCGGTAAAATTCGTGAAGCCGTTGGTCAGTTTACAATCGAAGGTGAGTTGCGTACTGAAGTTCAGATGAGCATCAAACGTCTTATGGACATTGGATGTTACAGAGGAATTCGTCACAGAGCTGGTTTACCTTTAAGAGGACAGCGTACTAAGAATAACTCGAGAACCAGAAAAGGTAGAAGAAAAACAGTTGCTAACAAGAAAAAAGCAACTAAATAGTAATTAGTATGGCAAAGAAGACAAATCAAAAGGCCGGTAAGACTCAGAAGAAACGTAAAGTAATCGTTGAATCCAACGGTGAAGCTCACGTTACTGCTTCTTTCAACAATATCATTATTTCCCTTACCAATAAGAAGGGTGATGTTGTATCGTGGTCGTCTGCAGGTAAAATGGGCTTTAGAGGATCTAAGAAAAATACTCCTTACGCTGCGCAGTTAGCTGCTGAAGATGCTTCGAAAGTAGCACATGAAGCTGGAATGCGTAAAGTAAAGGTTTATGTTAAAGGTCCTGGAAATGGTAGAGAGTCTGCTATTAGAGCAGTACACAATAGTGGTATCGAGGTTACTGAAATTATCGATATTACGCCACTTCCACACAATGGTTGTCGTCCACCAAAGAGACGTAGAGTTTAATAAATTTTATTCATAAGAGAGGATTTAGATTATCGAAGGACTAATGCCTTAATTCATAATCCCTTTCTAAAATATCTATAGTAATGGCAAGATATACTGGTCCAAAGACTAAAATAGCCCGTAAATTCGGAGAAGCTATTTTTGGTGACGACAAATCTTTCGAAAAAAGAAATTATCCTCCAGGACAGCACGGTAATAACCGTCGTAGAGGAAAGAAATCGGAATATGCAATCCAGTTGATGGAAAAGCAAAAAGCTAAGTATACGTACGGTATACTTGAGCGTCAATTCCGTAATATGTTTGAAAAAGCAACCAGAGCACAGGGTATTACTGGTGAGGTTCTTCTTCAACTTTGTGAGTCTCGTTTAGATAATGTAGTGTACCGTATGGGTGTAGCGCCTTCAAGAAGAGCTGCGCGCCAGTTAGTAGGTCACCGTCATATTACTGTAAACGGAGAACTTGTAAATATTCCTTCTTACCACCTAAAGGCTGGTGATGTTGTTGGGGTAAGAGAAAAATCTAAATCACTTGGTGTGATTCAGGAGTCATTATCTAATAGCAGTAATGTTTACGAATGGCTTTCATGGAATTCTGAAAAGAAAGAAGGTACTTTCGTATCTGTTCCGGGAAGAGTTCAAATTCCTGAAAACATCAACGAGCAATTTATAGTCGAATTATATTCGAAATAATAATTCATCATACAGAAGTCGAAATATGGCAATACTAAATTTTCAGAAGCCCGATAAAGTTATAATGATTGATTCTACAGATTTCGAAGGGAAATTTGAATTTCGCCCTTTGGAACCTGGATATGGATTGACTGTTGGTAACGCTTTAAGACGAGTGCTTTTATCTTCTTTGGAAGGTTTCGCGATCACTTCAGTAAGAATAGAAGGTGTAGATCATGAATTCTCTACCATCGCAGGTGTAGTGGAAGATGTAACTGAGATCATTTTGAACTTAAAACAAGTTAGATTCAAAAGACAGATCGATGAGATCGATAACGAATCAGTAACAATTTCTGTTTCCGGAGAAGAGCAATTAACTGCCGGTCACTTCCAGAAATTTATCTCAGGTTTTCAAATCCTAAATCCAGATCAGGTGATCTGTCATATGGATAAGAAAGTAAGCCTGAACATGGAAGTTACTATTGAAAAAGGTAGAGGTTACGTTCCGGCAGAAGAAAACAAGAAGGCCAATGCACCACTAGGTACCATATTCGTAGATTCTATTTACACTCCTATAAAGAATGTAAAATATAGTATCGAGAATTACCGTGTGGAGCAGAAGACTGACTATGAGAAGCTGGTATTCGAAATCATTAGTGATGGTTCTATCCACCCTAAAGATGCTTTAACTGAAGCTGCAAAAACTCTTATACACCACTTTATGTTGTTCTCTGATGAGAGAATCACTTTAGAGGCTGACGAGATCGCACAGACTGAAACTTATGATGAAGAAAGTCTTCATATGAGACAACTGCTCAAAACTAAACTTGTCGACCTTGACCTGTCTGTTAGAGCATTGAACTGTCTGAAAGCTGCTGAAGTTGATACTTTAGGAGATCTTGTTTCTTACAATAAGAATGACCTTATGAAGTTTAGAAATTTCGGAAAGAAATCTCTAACTGAATTGGAAGAACTTGTAAGTAACAAAGGTTTAAACTTTGGAATGGATCTTTCAAAATATAAACTCGATAAAGACTAATATAAAGGCGAGATCTCTCGCCTTTCTTTTATAATTAAAATCTGTCATATTTTGCTCCCCATAAAGGGTAGAAGCAAGATGGCAAAAGATAAAAAGTCATGAGACACGGAAAAAAAACAAATCATTTAGGTAGAAAAACAGCTCATCGTAAAGCTATGCTTGCGAATATGGCATGTTCCCTAATTGAACACAAGCGCATCAACACTACAGTTGCAAAAGCCAAAGCTTTAAAAGTTTTTGTTGAGCCTCTAGTAACTAAGTCTAAAGATGATACTACTCACAACAGACGTATCGTTTTTAGTAAGTTGAGAAGTAAAGAAGCAGTTAGCGAACTTTTTCGTGAAGTTGCTCCTAAAGTAGGTGATCGTCCGGGTGGATATACAAGAGTTATTAAACTTGGTAGTCGTCTTGGAGATGCTGCTGAAATGGCACTTGTGGAATTGGTTGATTTCAATGAGACTTACAATGTAAGCGGAGATAAACCTAAAAAGAAGAAGTCTACTCGGAGAGCAGGTAAGAAGAAGGCTGAAGAAACTACAGCTCAACCTGAAGAAGCGAAGGCTGAAACTAGAAAAGAAGAGTCTAAAGCTGAAGAGCCTAAGACTGATAATAAAGAAGATAAAAAAGACGAATAGAAATGAATCTTTTCAACTTCTAATTTTTAAAAAGGATAAGCTTTCAGAGTTTATCCTTTTTTTATATCCATACGATAATTGTTTAATTTTATTGCCACAACAACATAACTATGAAATATCAGGCTAAAAGAAAAGCGATCATTTTACTGGAAGATGGAACGATCTTCTATGGAAAAGCAGTAGGTAATGCTGAAGGTGAGGCTTCAGGTGAAGTTTGCTTCAATACAGGTATGACCGGGTACCAGGAGATCTTTACAGATCCTTCTTATTATGGGCAGCTCATGGTGACCACTAATGCTCATATAGGGAATTATGGTACGAGCAAGGATGAGAATGAATCCAACGGAGCTAAAATTGCAGGTTTAATTTGTAAAAACTTCAGCTACGTTCAAACCAGACCTTCAGCTGATCAAACACTGCATGAATTTTTAGATACCAATAAGATCTTTGCAATATCTGATGTAGATACCCGTGCGCTTGTTACGTATATTCGAGAGAATGGCGCCATGAACGCCATTATATCTACAGATGTTAAGAATATTGAATCTCTTCAGAATAAGCTTAAAAAGGTTCCTGATATGAACGGTCTTGAACTTGCATCAAAAGTTTCCACAAAAGAAGCTTACTATTATGGAGATGAAAATTCAGATTTAAAAATTGCAGCTTTGGACGTTGGCATTAAAACCAACATTCTACGTCACCTTGCTCAACGTGGAGCTTACATTAAAGTTTTTCCTTTTGATGCCAGTTACGAAGATATGAAGTCATGGAACCCGGACGGTTATTTCCTGTCCAATGGTCCCGGAGATCCTCAGCCACTTGAAAACGCAATAAGCGTAACGAAACAGATCATAGAAAACGATCATCCTTTATTCGGAATTTGCCTTGGTCACCAGATCATTGCACTTGCTAATGGTATTGAGACTTATAAAATGCACCATGGTCACCGCGGAATCAATCACCCGGTAAAGAACCTGATTACGGGCAAAGGCGAGATCACTTCTCAAAATCATGGCTTCTCTGTCGATAAAGCTCAAACTGAAGCTCACGCCGATGTAGAAGTAACCCATGTATGCCTAAACGATCAAACGCTAGGTGGGTTAGCTATGAAATCAAAGAATGTGTTTTCTGTGCAATATCACCCGGAAGCTGGTCCAGGACCACATGACGCTAGTTATCTTTTTGATGAATTCATAGATCGAATCAAGAAAAGGCAGTCAGCATAGTAAAAAGCCGGAGTTCAAACTCCGGTTTTTTTTGTTACTCTTACAGGTAAAATTAATTTGTTTGCTAACTTTAATGGTCTAGATTTGATTGCAAATCTACATCATGAAAAACATCATCGTTATTTTCCTATTCCTATCAGGAATTTCAGCTAATTCACAATCCACAGAAAATCAGTTCTCCTTAAATATTTTAATGCCTTCAGCAGAATATGAACTTGCTTTAGGTGAAAATACCAGTCTTGACGCTAACCTCGGTTTGGGTTTCGGCTATCATTATTCAGACTTCACAGATGAAAGTGAATTTGGCGTTTATCCCAATTTAAGAGCGCAATACCGCTGGTACTATAATTTTGATAAAAGAATCGATAAAGGAAAAAAAGTATCTGAGAATAGCGGGAATTATGTAGCCGGAGTACTGCTGTTATCAAGTGGTGAGCCACTTTTTGGCGATATGGATTTGCGAAATGATCTATCAGGATTTGTAGGTCCAGCCTGGGGCTTACAACGAGTATATAATGGCAATTTCAAACTAAACCTAAATTTGGGGATTGGATATGGTTTTAACGATAATGGTGATGGTTATGTTTCTCCTCTTATCGATATTCAACTAGGATTTAAGCTGGGAAAAGATAAGAGCTAATGTTTCAAATACCTCACAATTCAATCCTAATCCTGGCATCATACCGGGATTTTTGCTTTCCTGACTGGTGCAACTTCGAAAACGTTTTAGTAGATTTCCTGTTATAAATGCTTTAAAACTAGCTCTCTCAGTCGGAATTTAATCCTTGTATTCGTATCTTGCCTGTAATTCAAATAAAAATTAAAATACAGAACATGAGCGCAATTTTAGATATACATGCACGTCAAATTTTTGATTCTAGAGGAAATCCAACCGTAGAAGTAGATGTTTATACAGAAAATGGGATAATGGGTAGAGCTGCAGTTCCATCTGGGGCATCCACCGGAGAGCATGAGGCTGTTGAACTTCGTGATGGAGGAGATGATTTTATGGGTAAAGGAGTATCTAAAGCGATCGAGAATGTAAATGGGGAGATAGCTCAAAAGCTTCTGGGTTTTTCTGTATTTGAACAAAATCTTATCGATCAAACGATGAGAGACCTTGATGGTACTCCAAACAAATCAAAGTTAGGTGCGAATGCAATTCTAGGTGTTTCTCTTGCTGTTGCTAAAGCAGCTGCGAATGAACTTAACATGCCTTTGTATAGATACATTGGTGGAGTTAGTGCTAACACGCTACCTGTACCTATGATGAATATTATTAACGGAGGTTCACATAGTGATGCTCCTATCGCATTTCAGGAATTTATGATCATGCCGGTAATGGCTGAAAGTTTTTCTCATGCTTTAAAGACAGGTACAGAGATCTTCCATAATTTGAAGAAGGTACTTCATGATCGTGGGTTGAGTACCGCAGTAGGTGATGAAGGTGGTTTTGCACCGACTCTTGACGGAACCGAAGATGCTTTGGATACCATACTAAAAGCTATTAAGCAGGCTGGATACGAACCAGGTAAGGAAGTAATGATCGCACTGGATTGTGCTGCTGCTGAATTTTTTGTGAATGGTAAGTATGATTATACCAAATTTGAAGGTGATAAAGGTAAAATTAGAACTAGTGAAGAGCAGGCAGAATACCTGGCAGAATTAGCTTCTAAATACCCAATTATTTCTATTGAAGATGGTATGGACGAAAATGACTGGGAAGGTTGGAAAGCCGTTACCGACAAGATCGGAGATAAAGTTCAGTTAGTTGGAGATGACCTTTTTGTGACAAATGTAGAACGTCTTGGAAGAGGAATTAAAGAAAATATCGCCAACTCGATACTTATCAAAGTAAACCAGATTGGTACTTTAACTGAAACTATCGCTGCTGTAAACATGGCTCACAATGCTGGGTATACATCAGTAATGTCACACCGTTCTGGAGAAACAGAAGATAATACAATTTCAGATCTTGCAGTTGCGCTGAATACGGGACAGATCAAAACAGGGTCTGCATCAAGAAGTGATAGAATGGCTAAATACAATCAACTACTTAGAATCGAAGAAGAATTAGGAGAGGTTGCATATTATCCACAGGATAAAGCTTTTAAGATAAAGTAAGCGAAACATATATATTTCTAAAGCCTCTTCAGTTTGAAGGGGCTTTTTTTGTGAAGTAAATAGTATATTAACAATCATTTAATTAAAAGAATACTTCGGTATTCAATAGAATCCTTATTTTCAATTAAATAACCAACCATACTATTGAAATCTAAATTCTTATTTGTCGCTGCGGAAAATGATGGAATTCCACGTTGTAAAGCTGGGGGAATGGGCGATGTAGTAAGGGATGTTCCAAGGCAGATCGCTGCGAGAGGCGACGAAGCAATTGTGATTACTCCATCTTACTCCAGGATCCATCTTCAGGATAGCAATCGTATTTCTGAAATTAAATTTACTTTTAGAGGGGTGCCTCATACCGGAGAGCTTTATGAAGTTCAGGGGAAAAAGGAAATAGAAGGTATCAGGCATTTTGTAATACATCATCATGATATAAAAGCGGGTGATATTGCGCATATTTATTTTAATGATGCTGACCAGCCATTTTTCACAGATGCTAACATATTTTCTCTCTTTTGTTCTGCAGTTGCAGCTACCATAAAAGATGGTGTCTTTGGAGAGATCAATCTTGTTCATTTACACGACTGGCACACCAGCATGTTATTATTTTTGCGAGAATTCGATCCTGAGTATAAACTTCTGCAAAGCATTCGTTTTGTGTATTCGATTCACAATCTGGCAATACAGGGGATAAGACCTTTCAGTAATAATTATTCTTCGGTAGATGCATTTTTTCCAAATGTCCCGTATGATCATGAAGTTTTGATGGATAGAAGATATCCAGATTGTATAAACCTTATGGCTGTTGGAATCAGGCTGGCTGATGCTGTTCATACAGTTTCACCATCTTATATGGAGGATATACAGAAACCGAGTGATCCACCTCACTTTATTGGTGGAGAAGGTCTGGAAGATGACCTTAAAAAGGCAAATCAGGAAAACCGACTTTTTGGAATTCTCAATGGTGCGAATTATACTGATATAAATTCCGTAGAAAAAGGAATACTATTTAGACAATGCATCCGTCGACTTTTTCGATGGTTACAGGAAGAGAACAAGGATTATAAATCACATTACTTAGCGCATACAGGTGAAAAACTTACACGCTGGCAGCAAAAGCAGCCGGATTTTATCTGTAGCAGCGTAGCACGTTTAACGGAGCAGAAGTTCTTTTTCTTCAGGGAGAATCCAGACCTTTTACCAGCTTTAATGAAAAAACTTGAAGAAGTAAATGGCATATATCTTTTGTTAGGTACAGGTGCGCCGGAATACGAAACAATATTTAGAGAAGCTAGCTATCAATACAAGAATTTGATCTTCATCAACGCCCAGTCTGAAAGTGTTATTGATATGCTTTATCAGGAATCTGATCTTTATCTGATGCCAAGTCAGTTCGAGCCTTGTGGAATTAGTCAGATGCTGGCCATGAGAAATGGTCAACCCTGTTTGGTTCATAATACCGGAGGTTTAAAAGACACGGTTATTCATGGTGAAACCGGATTTAGTTTTGATGGTGAAACTACCGCGGAAAAGACGGCTGACTTTTTAAAGCAGTTCTCTTATGCGGTTGACCTTTTCTTTCAGAATAAAAAAGAATGGAAGAAAATTAAACAGAATGCTAAAAAACAGCGCTTCACCTGGGATAAATCTGTAGATGCATATTACGAGTTTTTGTATAAAGCTAAAGTGGATTCGGTAGACTGATTTTCTCCTACTTTCTAATCTAATAACTTGATACTTGCCGGCATATTTTTTCCCTATTATTTCTGGAATTATTAAATCAGGCCAGACTTAATCATCCGACTTAGTTAAAATTCACGAAAACGGAAGAAAATAGGGGTATTTCTGAAATTTCGTTAGTCGGCTTAAAATAATTTTAACACTAAAATTCGTAAATTAGCAATCCTTAAAAATTAATCTAAAGAACAATATATAATATGTCTAAAACAGCAACTTTCGAATTTGACGGAAAGAAATATGAATTTCCCGTTACTGTGGGAACTGAAGATGAAATTGGTATAGATATCAAGACGCTTCGTGGAGAAGCCGGACTTATCACATTGGACCCAGGATTTAAGAACACTGGTAGCTGTGAAAGTGCGATCACCTTCCTGGATGGTGAGAAAGGAGTGCTTAGATATAGAGGTTACGCAATTGAAGATCTTGCTGAAAAAGCTGATTTTCTTGAAGTAGCTTACCTTTTGATTTTTGGCGAGCTTCCAGACAAGTCACAACTTGATAAATTCACCAAGGATATTAAAGAGCAGTCTCATGTTGATGAAGAAATGAAGAAGATCCTTGACGGTTTTCCTAAATCTGCTCATCCTATGGGTGTTCTTTCATCATTAACCAGTGCTCTTATCGCATTCAATCCATCTTCTGTAGATGTTTCTTCAGAAGAAGATATGTACAAAGCAATTGTAAAAATTCTTGGGAAATTCCCGGTTCTTGCTGCATGGACATTGAGAAAGAAAAACAGTCTTCCGCTAAATTATGGAGATGAAGATCTGGGTTATGTAGAGAATCTGCATAAGATGATGTTCGAGAAGCCAAATAAATCGTACAGTGCAGATAAAGCGGTGATTGAAGCTCTAGATAAACTATTAATTCTTCATGCAGATCATGAGCAGAACTGTTCTACTTCTACGGTAAGAATGGTAGGTTCATCACATGCTGGTCTTTTCGCATCTATTTCAGCAGGTATTTCAGCTTTATGGGGTCCATTACACGGTGGAGCTAATCAGGCTGTGATCGAAATGCTTGAAAAGATCAAGGAAGATGGTGGTGATACGCATAAGTTTATGCAAAAGGCTAAAGATAAGGAAGATCCATTCCGTTTGATGGGATTTGGACACAGAGTCTACAAGAACTTCGATCCACGAGCTAAGATCATTAAGAAATCTGCAGATGAAGTATTAGGGCAATTAGGTGTGCAGGATCCTGTCCTGGATATCGCAAAAGGACTGGAGAAAGAAGCTCTTGAGGACGATTACTTCGTAGAGAGAAAATTATATCCAAACGTAGATTTCTATTCAGGAATTATTTACAGAGCATTGGGAATCCCAGTGGAAATGTTCACCGTAATGTTTGCTTTAGGTAGACTTCCAGGATGGATCGCACAATGGAGAGAAATGAGACTTAGAAAAGAGCCAATTGGAAGACCTCGCCAGATCTATATTGGAGAAAATCTTAGAGATTTTAAACCACTTGGAAGCAGATAAATTTCTGACTATCATATTTTACGAATACCACAAAAAAGCTTCATCATCGTATGAAGCTTTTTTTTATCTATAAAGGAGTGTTGAGTTTTGTAATCGTACTTGTTATAACTTCGTTTCCAGATACGACTGTTAATAGCAATTTGTATTCCTGATATTCTTCAGGTATGCTAAAGGAAATTTTAGGGCCTGAACCTAGAACTCTTAAAGCAAGTGGATTTGAATATGAGTCAAATTTTAATAATGTCCATTCAAAATTATAGGTTTTATTTGCCTCAGTAACGCTAACCCAATATGAGTCACTAAAGAGCATGGCATTGAAAGTGACCGTCTCATTGGCGATAATTGGTACCGCAGGTTTCAGAATTCTAATCGATAAATCGGTTTGAGCTGGGCTATTCTGATTCCATATACCATGCACTGTATTAAAATCAGACTTTTTTCTTCCTTTAAAATCTAAAAGTCCATCGAAACTCAATCTACTGCTTAATCTTTCATCCTGCCAGTTGCTGAGTATGAGGCCAGGATCCTGTTTCAATTGACTATCCGTGTTTTCTGGTGAAATGGAAGTAATCAACGTTGGAATTTTATTAGCCGTAGCAAAATTTAAAGTCTTCGAAAGAAAAGTTGTATCGCTCACTATTAAGCCGAAATAATCCACTTCGAGATTTAGTTCATTCAAATATGATAGTAAAGATCTAGTGTCTGAATTCAATTCAAGGTTTAGGATAATTGGAGTAGTAGAATTATTGTAACGGATTTTTGATAACAATTGGTTGTACAGACCTAACTGTCTTTGAAGTTGCTCAAACTGATAAGGTTTGCTCGATGTTTCTCCAAACACATCAAAAGAGAATCCTATTACATTGCTATATTTTTCCAATTCAGCAATTTTTTCTAATACTTCATTCTCAAAATCGTTGAAATGAAGAGAATTATCTATTTTATCATAAGATTCCGCGGCACCGAAATCATAAATTACTCTCATATCAGTTTTCGAAGCATATTTTAAGGTATTATAATCATAAACGTTACCCCCGGGATAGAAAATAGTTGAAATATTTATTTCCTGCATTAATTTAAAATCCTCGAGTAAAGTTTGGCGGTTAAGAGTGTAATAGTTTTCCTTCCAGTTGATACCTTTTTTGTAACGTACACCTCTTATTTCTTCTGCAAATTGAGTTCTTTTATACCTCTCTGTATTGTTGACTTTTACCGGATCTTCTTTTAAAAACTGCGTAGCATAGTCAGCAAAAATATTTAAAGAATCGGTGGTCCATTCAATATATTTCTTCGCGTATAATTTTCCTTCTGGAATATTATCGTCAAAAGCACTATTAAAGAAAACGATTGCCGATATTTCCTCAAAATCTGTCTCGATGGCTTTTCTAGCATTTTTAAGCCATTTTATTTGGTTTTCTTCTTTTAATAAATTAACCGAACCAAACTCTGTTAGCATGACAGGTTTACTAGTTAATCTTTTTAGTCTTTCGTGAAAACCTGAATAAATATTCTGAAATGAAACGCTTTTTTCATTTTGATTTAAGTAGCCATAATTTAGAGCGGTGATTCCTACCCAGTCTACATATTTATCTCCAGGGTAGTACTTCTGCATTCCTTTAGGTTTCCATGGATTCCAAACGAATATAGTTTTGTAAGCACCTTGATCTTTGATTAGGTTGTAAACATGTATCCAAGCTTTTTTAAACTCTAATTCAGGTTGATTGCCTGCATGGCTCCAGGGATACTGTGGATTATCAAATTCGTGGGCAAAGCGTAGAAAAACAGGTTTGTCAAATACTGCTAATTCTTTACCAAATTTGATAATATAATCGTCATATAATCCAGCTGATACTCTACTAAAAATACTGCTTCGGCTGGATTTCGTAGTTGAAGTAGCTTCGGTTTCTAACCACGGTTCCCAGGTTATCATTGGAATTGCACCTTTCGAATCAATAGAATTTATAAGTTCACCTGGATAATTGCTCTGTCCATTATTCTTCCACGCCAAATAAAAGGATACGATGTTAAAATTTATATTTTGCTCAGTCTCAATCCTATCAATATCACGAAGACTAACTGTGCCGGTATCACTTATGGGGTGAAAAATGCCTAAATATGATTTGTTCTGTTTTTTAATATATGTTGGAGTAATGTTGTCCCAACGAGCTGTTGCTTTTTTTTGGATAAACCATAGAGATCCACAGAGTATAGTTAAAAGCAATGGCAGTGCAATACTTCTCGTACCAATAAATATTATATTTCTAATTTTCCCAATGGCAACTTTAATTGCACTTATTTTCCGTAGAAAACTTTTACTCAATGTATTTTTTAAGATATTATTCTCGTTTGTAGTTTTTACTGTCAGATATATGCCGAAAATCATGATAGCGGCGTTGAATAAAGCAAAGCCCGACATCACTAAAGCGAAAGGGGTGTAGTTTATAGACAATCCATAAATTACAGCAGTAATTGAAATTATTGCAACTATAGTATTTGGTAAAATTATCTTGTAGTTCGTAGCAAACTCATTTTCTTTTGGTGTAGGTAGATATGGTATGTTCTTATCAAATAATGTATATATAAAGCCCAGTACGTAGATCCACCATGTATTAATTTCCAATAATCCACCAAGAAGATGAAAACCTCTTTCCTTGCGTTGTATGACCCAATTTTGAATGTAAGTTCGTATAAGGATAGAGCTAAAAACAACAGGGAGTAATGCTAAGCCGAAATCTATAAAATTCCCTTGCCAGGGCGTGATTGAAAATAAAAGAGAGACGACCGGAATTAAAAAATTTAATAGACAGATAATTCCGCTCAAGTAATGAAGAGGGAGTATTCCGAAGTGAATTTTTTGTCTATAGGAGAAATATTTAAATAACCTAGGGTAGACTTTGAACAATAGGTCAAATGTTCCACGAGACCATTTCAATTGTTGTTTATAATAACCGGTAAGGCTAGAAGGAGCTAATCCTTGTGCGAGTATTTTAGGAAGGTAAATGCCTTTCCAATTTTTAGCATACAGTTTCATCGTTGTATGCATATCTTCGCATAAACCTGCTGCATGACCTCCAATACTATCAAGTGCGGATCTTCTGAAAACACAGTTCGCACCAATAGCATTCACACTACCATAGGCGTTCAGGGTCATCATCATTGGACCATAAAATTGAAACGTTTGTTCAGCTGCTCCTTGAGCGACAAGTGTTTCCTTTATATTATAGTATCCCTGTACAGTCTGTACAAAACCGATTTCAGGATTTGAGAAGTATGGAAGGATCTCATCCAGGAAGTCTGGATCTGGTATGTGATCAGGATCAAGAATAACTGCGATTTCTCCACGTGCAACTTTTTCCAGAGCATTATTGATATTGCCAGCCTTCGCATCCTTTTTGATCAAGCGAGTAACGTGATGAATGCCATTACTTTCACAAAACTGTTTTAAATATGGGTCATCAGCTTCATCACATAGATAGGTCTCGTGAGGATAGTCTATTTTAATGATCGCTTCTAAAGTGGTTATGATCATCTGATATGGCTCACCGGGAAAGTAAGTCGTCAAAACATCTACGGTAAAATCTTTCTCTGTTCCAGTAGTTTTTGGTAATGAAATATTGGAATAATTGTACCAGAGATATAACTTTTTAAGGATACCGTAGAATAGGCTTATAGAAAGGAGAATATATAATATAGTATTTCCGCGAAATTCTGGCTTTGCAAAATAGAATATAAAGTTCAATATACTTACTAAGCCTAATATGATTAACAATTTGATAATCATATTTTGCTTAGGGGTGGGAGCCAGAATTTTACTTTTCCTCATTATCCGGATTTAGTACATAGAATGGAATATTTGCCGTAGCATAGTATTCTGATCCATTTTTGAGATATAGAAAAATTCGGTAAGGGCCTTCTTCCTTAGGTGTTTTGAAGTTAGCATAGTTTTGGTTTGTACTTATATCAGAACCAGTATAGATTTCACTGTTCTTATTCTCAAACCAAGATTCACGTCTGATTTCCCATGTGTACTCATAATTTTTATTATCGGATCCTGTAAGAACAACTTCCATAGTGACTTTGGCTAAAGGTTCAAGCACAATATTTTGCTTAGCCCCTTTCTCATTAAGTAAAATATATTCTAACTCCGGACCAGGATAAGTTTTATTTTCTTCTTTCCATATATTTTCCAACTCAAAGACCGCCTGGGTCTTTAATTTGTTTTCACTAAAGAGACTATACCAAGAAGGAGTATTCTCATTTTTTTGACCCCAGTAAAATACAAAACTACCCAGTGATCCTTCTCTTTTCAATGGAAGAATATATTTCCTGTGTCGCTCCTTGATTTGTTCAGCTTTCTTAGTGCTTGTTTCTTCAATAGGAGCCATCCAACTTGTTGTTTCAGCTTCCCATGGTCCATTAACACCCCATTCAGTAATTACATGAGGTCCGTCCCATATAGGGGAAATTGGACTTAGCTTCTCGGCAAATGCACTCAGAGTCCCGAATGAGTTAAATGAAACAAAATCCAGTTGAGGGCTTCTTGTTATGATAGAGAGAACTCTAGATTTGTTAGCGCCTATCGTAGAGGTGCTAACAGGATGATTTCCATCTAATTCATGTATTAATTCGATGAGCTCGTTGTAATTGGAGAAGAAATCTGTGTTTTTGTGTAAGTAGGGATAGTAGATTTCGTTGCCCAAATTCCAATAAAGTAATGCCGGGTGGTCTTTAGAACTAATGATCGTATTCTTTATATCAACTTTTAAACGTTGGAAAAGCTTTTCTTCCTCATAATATTCCGGAGAGCTATTAAACTTAGGTAAAGGAATATCGACGACTACCGCAAGGTCTAAGCGATGAGCTTCATCAAGGGTTGTTTTTAGATCAATAGTGTCATAGATGCGGGCTGTGTTTGCGCCTGCATTTTTAAGCTCTAACAGATATTCTCCTTGAGCAGCACCTCCTTTAATATAAAATGGTTTACCATTCCTAATTAGCCAATAACCTTGTTCAGTTTTTTCAATATGAACAGTTTTCGTGTGATTTTCACATACATCATCCGAGCAGGCCATAATAGTAGTTAGAACTATTATAGCAATCAAATTTAAAATAATAGTATTTGGCGAATATGTCTTGATAGAAGGATTTATTAAAAAAGCTAATATATTAAAGAATGTTCATTAATTATAAGTAAGATGTTTTTTAAATAGAGTAGCGAAACTTCAAGTAATCTTTGCAGATAAGAAATGAGATAGATTTGGCTTTTATTATATTTGTCAAAACCCTAGCAATGAAATTGCATATATCAAGTGAAACATCCAGATTACGCGCCGTAGTGCTGGGAACCGCCAGGAGCATTGGACCTATTCCAACTCTTGAAGAAGCATACGATCCCAAGTCTCAGGAACATATCAAAGCTGGGACCTATCCAACTGAAGAAGATATGGTGGCAGAAATGGATGCTGTAGCCGCAATGTTGGAGAAGTACGATGTTCAGGTTTTCAGACCTAAGATCGTTGAAGACTACAACCAGATATTTACACGGGATATCGCTTTCGTGATCGATGATAAATTTATTAAATCAAATATATTGCCTGACAGGGATCAGGAGATCGAGGCCATAGAGCATGTAATGAGACAGATCGATCCTGCAAAGATCATTACCTTGCCCGAGGAAGCTCATATTGAAGGAGGGGATGTGATGCCTATGGGAGATCATATATTTGTTGGGACCTATAAAGGAGAAGATTACCGGAACTTTATCACAGCCAGAACAAACCAACAAGCTGTAGACGCCTTAATAAGGGAATTTCCTGATAAAAAGGTGATTAGCTTTAGTCTTAAAAAAAGCAATCATATTGCTAAGGATAATGCTTTGCACCTGGATTGTTGCTTCCAGCCTGTAGGAAAGAACAAGGCAATCATTTACAAAGGTGGGTTTTTGATAGAAGACGAGTATAACTGGCTTGTTGATTTCTTCGGAAAAGAAAACATTTATGAGATCACCCGTGATGAAATGTACCATATGAATTCGAATATCTTTTCCATTTCTGAAAGTGTGGTAATTTCAGAAAAAGGATTTACACGACTTAATTCGTGGTTGAGAGAGCAGGGAATTACCGTAGAGGAAGTGCCTTATGCTGAAATATCGAAACAGGAAGGATTGCTTCGCTGTTCAACCTTACCATTAATCCGCGATTAACAGATAGCTATGAAACAGATTACAGATACCATTTTAATGGTTAGACCGGTAAATTTCAGAATGAATGAACAGACTGCAGTCAACAACTATTTTCAGAAGAAATTAGATAAATCCAATGTGAATAGCCTTGCAACTGAAGAGTTTGACACGTTCGTGAACAAATTGAGAGACGTAGGAGTAAAGGTGATCGTGGTAGATGATATCAAAGAAGAAGATACTCCAGATTCTATTTTTCCAAACAATTGGGTGTCGTTCCACAGCGATGGAGAGATAGCTTTGTATCCAATGTTTGCTGAAAACAGGCGTAAGGAAAGACGACTGGAATATTTCTCCAAACTGGAAGAAGCTGGTTTTAAGATCAATAATATCGTAGATTATACTTCTGCGGAAGAAGATGATATTTTCCTTGAAGGAACGGGAAGTCTTATTCTGGACCGGGTAAATCAAAAAGCATATTGTGCAATTTCACCTCGTGCAGATGAAGATCTGGTCATTGAGTTTTGTGAGGATTTTGAATTTACACCGGTTATTTTCAATGCCTATCAAAGTGTTAAGGACAAGCGACTTCCAATCTATCATACCAATGTAATGATGTGTCTCGCTGAAGAATTTGCGGTTATTTGCCTTGATACAATAGATGACAAGAAAGAACGCAAAAATGTAGTTAAACATCTTAAAATGGATGGGAAAGAGATCATATCCATCAGTGAGGAACAAATGCATGAATTTGCTGGTAACATGTTACAGGTTCAGGGAGCTGAAGAAAAGTTTTTAGTAATGAGTGCCCGCGCACACAGAAGTCTTAATCCGGAACAGATAAATAATATAGAAAAGTATTGTAAGATCTTAAGTTCTGAGATCGAGACGATCGAAACCTGCGGAGGCGGAAGTGCTCGTTGCATGATGGCTGAGGTTTTTTTACCAAAATCATAGTAAAGTCTAAAGTAAATTAATTTAGAGGTGATACTTTACTTTCACCTCTTTACTATCTATTTATTAGCCACGTTATAGGATTTAACCGAAGTGTCAACTTCATGCGCCCCAATATCATCCGTGCTCGATGATAATATTGTTCCAAAATAATCTCTTGTACCTGGATTAGAAATAATTATACCTCCATTAATGGCTGGTGACGTACTTTCCAGTAAGTATGAAGTCAAGTTAGAAAGGTTATTTTCTCTACCTACAACACCACCATTTCCAGGATCTTTTAAAAGTGGATTTGCTTGCAAGCCAGAATTTTCATTATTATAAACTTCGTTTCCAGTTGTTCTGAATTCACTCAACGATGTATAAAGATCTCCCTTATAAAGGATACTGAAATCGGAGTTTGTGTAATATAGATTTCCTGCGAAATAGCCATCATAACCGCTTGGAATGCTAATTAAGTCGGCTCCATTGACAGCATAAAGTATATTATTATAAAATTTTATATTGTTTTTCACTGGTTTCCAGACATTGTATTTTATGTTGGCGGCTTGATTATTGGTTGTTTTTTCTTCAATATACAGGGTATTATTATGAACTGTAATATCGCTCATCGTACCGTTATTTCCATTAAAAAGATAGACGCTTCCACCATTCGTTGCTGCATCATTTTCACTTACATTGTATCTAATAGTTATATTACTCATAGGTCTCGATCCAGTAAACTGGCCCACCATAAATCCTGCTCCATCATTATTGTGAGAATAGTTATACTGCATTACTCCATTAGTAACACCCCCATCCATATCAAAACCTCCACCGTCACAACCGGTTCCAGAACTCATGCCATAGACCTCGGAATATTGAATGGTTACATTATCTGCATCCCAAAACCAAATACCTACTGGTCCACCGCAATTGGTATTGCCACTTCCAGAATTGTAAACGGTAGAATGCTCTATGATAGAATTTTGTACATCTGATAGTAGGATGCCATTACCGGAATGTTTCCCTTTATCGTAACCTTTTATGTTGAAAACTTCGCAATTTCTAACAATTATATTTCTATGAGCATATCCCGTTTTCGATGCGGAGAACTCGCCATAGGAAGAGATACCTGCATCTAAACAATCATGAACCTTGTTATTTTCTATTAGAACATTGGCATAGCCAGAGTTACCGTTCCATGCTCCTATAACAATACCAAACTCCTTGAATCCGTAAACTTCTGTATTTGTAACTTCTATCAAATCCAGTTTTATATTTCCAGGAAGATCATTATAGAAAGAGATTCCGGAATTTGTATTCGTATGCATTCCACTTCCTTTTACGATAATATTATCTATTTTGATACCCGACGTATTATAAGCATAAATACCAAAACCGGTGCCCGCGTTAATCTCTGCTTTTCCAGAACCATATGATTTAATGGAAATTGGATTAGCGCTATTATTGGCATCTTCAGAATCTAAATAAATATTTCCGTTAAATTCATCACCTCCTTTAAGAAAGATTTCATCGCCAGGCTGAAAATTCACACTATTTAGTTTTGAGAGATTTTGCCATGGGTCCTCTGGAGACAAGCCTGTGTTTGAATCATTCCCAGTGGAACTAACATAGTATGTGTTATTTTTACAAGAACTATCACTGGCAAACTCACCCTCAATAGCTCCATAATTTGCAAAACGAAATGCGAAATTTCCGGCTAGGGTAGAGCAGTTTTCTCCGCTTGCATTCGATGAAAACCTGTGTACTCCAGACCAATCTAGATCCTCATTAGCTCCATTTATGCCACTACCATATGTGCAGAAGGTATAATCTGAGTTTGATGAGCAATTTTGTTGAGTTATTACTTGGGTTTCTTGTAGAGATACCACTAAAGCTTGAATGTCAATTTGAGTAGAACCGTCAGCAGTGGTTAACAACATATTGAAAGTTCTATCTTCATTATTAAGAATGATTCCATTTAGAGGTGAATCTTGATCTTGACAGTTAGTGCATTTATAAGTGCCGGTGATCGGAGCTACGTTATTAGTTGCAGTTTCTTCGGAAGCTACAACAGATCCTTCCTGATTTTTAAATACTACATTCGATATTATTGGTTTATCCGATTCATCAATTGTAAAATCAAAACTAAAATCTTTTGAATCGAAATGTACTAATACATCTGAACTTTTATTCGTGTTTTCCTGTTGCTTAAATGAAGTCACTTCTGCATTGAAAGTTTCTCCATTTTGAAGTGTAATAGTGCAACTTGCCTCTGGATCTAACACAGAAATATCTTTAAGGTTCCTGGGCGCTTTTAATAATAGAGTACCTCGAAACTTTGAATTTTTGGTTGCAAAAATACCTTTGTAGATAGAAATTGCGCGATTTCCATCGTGCTTGAGGTCTTTTTCTTGAAGACTATTTTCTTTTCCTAGTTCAACTTCAACAGCATCTTGCGTGCACCCCGTGATCATTAATAGAACTGAACAAATTAATAAAAATTTTGAGCATAACTCGAAACGAGGTGTAAGTAGTTTATAATTTGCCAGATTCATAAATAGGTTGTTTGGGAGAAAAAATAGAATCGGACCTATTGGTAAAATTCACCTCCTTCATTTAAGGAAGCAAAATAAGTTTTAAATTCGTCTAAAAGCAAATAAAATCGATGAAAAGCATCATTTTAACAATGTGAGGTTCATAATTTTAACGTTTAGTTTCGCAAAAACAATGATCATACTGTACAGTTGAACATTTTAAGTCTAAAATCCATAGTAGGAGTTATATTCTGTGTGATTAATTTTTATACTAATCAGTAGTATATCTGTTCTTAAGATTTATGGTAGAATTGCTAATGCTTACTAAAGGCAAATTAAATAGCAAAATAGATGCGTTGCATGATGGCTGAGGTTTTTCTACCTAAAGCCTGATTCTTGCTAATTACTCTTTTGTAGAAGTTTTCTGCTGAAGAGAAAAGTTATAATTACGCTGAATATGGCAAATGGTAGGGAACTGATGATCAGAAATTTTTGCATTGCCGTGAGTACGTTGGAATCTGGTTTCGTATGACCGAGTACAATAATTGCCTCACAAAGTATAAATATCAATACCGCCCATACCAGGCGGTATTTCTTTTTTGGTTCGGTATTTCCTTTATCTGTAAACATACTGAGTACAAAGATGGCCGAGTCTACTGACGTAACCAGGAAACTAATCAATAGTAATATCACGACTAAACTGGATACGGCAGGTAGAGGATAATTTTCGAAAAAGATAAAAACTGATGTAAATACATTACTAAATTCGTTACTGTAAGTACCAGCATCTTCAATGATTTCAAATGCGGAAGTTCCAAATACGCTAAACCAGAAGAAACTTCCCAGGGAAGGAATCAATAGAACTCCAAAGATCAACTCTCTAATGCTTCTCCCTTTCGAAATTCTCGCTATAAATATCCCGGTGAAAGGCGCCCACGCCAACCAAAATGCCCAGTAATAATAGGTCCAATTGGTAAGAAATTGCTTTCCCGGATCGAAATTTCCTCCGGCGAGACTCAGCGGTATAAAATCGAAGACATAGTGATATAAAGAATTCTGAAAATTTGAGATAATTTCAGGGATGTTTCCCTGTACGAAAACAAATAATAGCAATAAAATAGTGATATAAATATTCCAGTTGGAGATCCTTTTTATACCCTTATTTACACCGGCCCATGCCGAGAAAAATGCCAGCACGCATATGATAAGAACGAGAAATAAGTTCGTTAAGAGGTCCCCGGGATCTTTTGATTGCAAATGACTTATTCCTCCTTCGATTTGCGAGGTTCCAAGTCCAATTGCGGCGACTAAACCGATCATGGTGGTTAGAATCGTGAGAATATCAATAGATTTTCCCCAGTGATTACTATGAAATACTTTGAAACTGGAACTTAACCGTATATCCTGTTTTTCTACAAATAAACTGTAAGCAATGATCAATGCAAATAATCCATAGAAGGCCCAGGCAGTAAAACCCCATTGATAAAATGTATATTCCAGAGAGATGATTTCTGGAGCAGAACCTGTTGCTATCGGAGGGTTCAAGAACATGTACACCGGTTCCTGAACAGCTCTCAATAAAATACCTGCTCCCATTCCGGCACTGTAAAGCATAGCTATCCAGGATAACCTGTCATACTCCGGTGGATATTTTCCTAATCTTATCCTTCCAATTTTTGAAATAGCGATTATAAGGAGGAACAGAACGCAACCTGATCCAAGCCATAAGTAGAACGTTCCGAAGTATTCGCGAACCCATAAAGATCCATTTTCTATAGCTTCATAAAATTTGTCTGTAAATAGAAAGATGAAAACCGATCCTGATAATAAAATCGAACCAGAGAAGGTGAGTACTTTATTTCTAAGCAATTCTTTCATGGAACTTAAACAGAGCCGCCTTTAAGATTTTTTTCCAGAGGGGCCATAGGCGATCTTATTGATCATCCCTTCAAATATGAAGAAATGAAACGGGTACATCGCATACCAGTAAGCACGACCTAAAAGTCCTTTCGGTCTAAAAGTGGCATTTTGATGAAGCACATTGTTTTCATCGATCTTAAATTCCAGCCAGGCTTCCCCGGGAACCTTCATTTCTGCAAATAACAAAAGTCTTTTTTCTTCTCTATCGGCAAGTAAAACTCTCCAGAAATCTAGAGAATCACCTGCATGAAGTTTTGTAGCATGTGTACGGCCTCTGCGAAGTCCAACACCACCTGCAAGTTTATCCAGATATCCTCTAATCTTCCAGAGCCAGTTTCCATAATACCATCCGGTTAGTCCACCAATTGCCCATACTCTTTCAAGTACTTCTTCAGTATCGCTTATTTCCTTGCATTTCTTATCCTGCATACACCCGTATTTGGGTATTTGTATGTATTTGTTCAGCTCCCTGCGAAAACGACCACTACTCATGCTGTCTTTCCAGCTAGAGATGACTTCATTCTGTTCGATCTTATAGAAGGCCATTCTAATAGCTTCTTTATACGGAATAAGGTCAACGTTTAAAAGTTCCTGCAAACGTGTGTCTTTTGTGATCACTTCAACAGACATACTATCTACCAGGTTCTGCGCAAGTTTATAGGATGTTGAGGTTACAAAATATAGCCAATATGAACTTAGTTTTGGAGACATAATAGGCACACGAAGTATCCAGAGCTTTAATTTTCTGACCTCTGCATATTGTAGCATCATTTCCTTATAGGTGAGAATATCGGGACCGCCAATGTCATAAGATTCGTTATAGCAGTCCTCGCAGCCAATAACCCGAATGAGATACTGTATCACATTTCTTATAGCAATTGGTTGTATACGTGTGTCTACCCATTTTGGGGTCACCATCACCGGTAACTTTTCACAAAGATCGCGTATGATCTCAAAGGATGAACTCCCACTACCTACGATGATCGCGGCACGGAGTACGGTAACATTGAATTCTCCCTTATATAGGATTTCCTCAACGGCCTTTCGTGATTTTAGATGTTTCGATAGTTCTTCTTCATTGATAATTCCACTGAGGTAGATCACTTGTTCTACGGAAGTTTCAGCCATCATCGTATTAAAGTTCGTAGCGGCTTGAGCTTCCTGTTTATCAAAATCCTCGGTTGAGCCGGTCATCGAGTGGATGAGATAATAGGCAGCATCGATGTTTTTGATAGCTTCCGGAGCTTTTGTGTCTTCAAGATAATCGATCTCTACGATCTCCACTTTTTCCCGGAGTTCCTCATTGGAAGTGAATCTATGTTTATTTCGAACTGCACATACTACATCATGGCCTTGTTCAAGTAATTGAGGCAGAAGCCTCATGCCAATATAACCGTTAGCACCGGTAAGTAGTATGCGCATTTGAGAAATTTGATCTTCAAATTATAAATTAAATTGCTACTTTCACCTGAGATTAGTAAAACTTTATTAAATGAATAACGTGCTCAAATTTGTTCTGCTCATCATTGGGATAGGGCTTATTGGCTATGGGTTGTATGATATTCTAACTCCTGAATTTTCCATCGATGCTGGACCCCTTCAGGTAGAAGCTCATGGTGATAACACACAATCTTATGCAATGATCGCATTTGGAGTGCTCGCTCTGGTAGGAGGTTTAGCATTTGGCAAGCGTTAATTACAAACTTATTGTTCTGAAGATATTGATCACAGAGGAACTTATATATTCAATTCCAATGGCGATCACAATAAAACCTATGATTCTGGAAATAGCATTAATCCCAGATGCACCAAGCATGGAAACTATATAATAGGAGCTTCTAAGAACGAGCAGCGTAGCTAAACAAACACTAAAAATTGCTCCTACCGCAATCATTTTCTCATTCCAGGTCGCATATTCCTCGTATAATCCAATCAAAAAAGATATGGAGCCAGGGCCAGCAAGCATAGGAATGGCCAGTGGAGTAAGCGATACGCCATCACGCTGATAAGCGTCTTCCTGAACCTTCGGCTTATCCATACCTTTATGCTTAGCAAAAGAGCCAGTTAGCAAGGCAAAACCAGAAGTAGTTATAATTAAGCCTCCAGCAATTCTTAAAGAATCGAGGCTTATTCCGAAGAAATTAAGGATATATCTGCCAGTAAAAAAACTTATAAGTAGGATCACGAAAATATTGATCGCTGTAAGCAGGGAGGTGCGAGACCGCTCAGATTTAGTGTCCTCTTTGGTAAGTCCAACGAAAATAGGGACAGTGCCCAGGGGATTGATCACAGAGAACAAAGCAGCGAAAACATAAATGAATAGTTCCATTGATTTTTTTCCGCAAATGTGCATCGATAAACGATTTTCCGCGGAAAGTTGAAATCAATTTTAGGTTAAGGAATTGTTTCGAAATTCGCTTGGAATTACACATTTATAAGTCATCGATCTGCGTAGGAGCATTGTCGGTCTTGTAGTTGATAATTTTCTGGAAGAACTTATGAATACCGGGCTTGTCTGCCTTGACCTTGATGAAATGATGATCCCTGTAAATACTATATTCTTCAGCTTTTCCTTTATATAGATTTAATTTGTAATAAGGAATCACGAGAGCGTAAGTTTCAAGTAGTGATCTAAACATTACGATAATCCCGTTGCCTCTCATTTCAACATTGCAAACATTGGCATTATTATCTAAAATGAGCAGGTTGTAGATTTCTATACTTGAGGAAGTTATCTGTAATTTTGGAGAACCTGAGCCACGAAGTTTGACCCGTTCCATTAGCGTAAATGGTTTTCCTACTTCAGCACTAATCTTTTCTGAGATCGCAGGACGATTGTAAGAGATATTAATTAGCATTTCTTTTTTCCTAAATATAAGGATTTGCGTTAAAAGGCTGGCGACCGGAACTTCAATTCTTTTTATCTTTGCGCACTTAATAGAATACAAAACAGGCATAAAAGCGTTGAAAATGACCATAGAACAAATTCTTGCAGCAAAAGTTAATGAAGCAGTTACCAAACATTACGAGGTGGAAGCTCCAACCATTGAGTTCCAGCCAACACGCAAGGATTTTGAAGGAGACATCACTTTAGTTGTATTCCCAATGCTGAAACAAATCAAGACCAATCCGGCTCAACTGGCAGAAAACATTGGTAGCTATTTAAAAGAAGAGGTAACTGAAGTAGCAGATTATAATGTAGTAAAAGGATTTCTTAATATCGTAATAAGCGATGCTTACTATATTAATTTTTTTAATCAAATCAAAGATCGATCAGATTTTGGAGTGTTGTTGCCCCAAAGTGATGCCAGTGGGATCATGATTGAATATAGTTCCCCGAACACCAACAAACCCTTACATCTTGGTCATATTCGAAATAATCTTTTAGGTTTTTCTGTAGCCGAAATCTTGAAGGCTGCGGGAAATACTGTCCACAAAGTACAGGTGATCAATGACCGTGGAATACATATTTGTAAGTCCATGGTGGCATGGCAGAAATTTGGAAATGGTGAAACTCCTGAATCTACCGGATTGAAAGGTGATAAGCTGGTTGGAAATTACTACGTGAAGTTTGACCAGAAATATAAGAAGGAATTATCTAAAGTAGCCGAAAATGAATTAATTGAAAGGGTGGAAAATGCCTCCAGCGGTCAATGGTTAGATTTGAATGAAAAAGACGAGCCGTTATTGAAAACCGTTGAGAAATGGTATGAAAAAGCTTTGAGGAATTATATTATTGAAACGACTTCTATTGATAAATCTTATGTAGAAAAAAAAGTGTTTTTTAGGAGTGACTTTATATTGAACTCTAATATTGAGAAAGATAAAGTGATTCTAGAACAAAAGGTTAAGTTCTTTTCATTTTTACGAAATAATCAGTTTCTAAGTACAGATATGGTATTGTCAGAAGATGATAATATTATTAGTTCAAAAATTGAAGAATTAAGACCTTATCTCCTTAAAGAAGTTGAGTCAGAGCCTCAAATTATAGCTAATGTTCCGATTTTGCGGGAAGCCCAGGAAATGCTTAGAAAATGGGAGGCGAACGATCCTGAAGTGGTAAAATTATGGTCTACCATGAACCAGTGGGTTTATGATGGTTTTGATAAAACCTATAATGCCCTTGGAGTTGATTTTGATAAAAATTATTATGAAAGTGAAACTTATCTTTTAGGTAAGGATAATGTGCAGAAAGGTCTTGAGGATGGTGTTTTCTTTAAAAAAGAAGATGGAAGTGTCTGGATAGATCTAAGTGATGAAGGTCTGGACGAAAAGATCGTTCTAAGAAGTGACGGTACTGCGGTTTATATGACTCAGGATATTGGAACTGCAATCCAGAGATTTGCAGATTTTGATATTAACCAGATGGTTTATACCGTTGGGAACGAGCAGGAATATCACTTTAAAGTGCTTTTCCTTATTCTGAAAAAGCTTGGCTGTGATTGGGCAGAATCCCTTTACCACTTAAGTTATGGGATGGTGGACCTTCCTTCCGGAAAAATGAAATCTCGTGAAGGAACGGTTGTAGATGCCGATGACCTGATCAGGGAAATGGCTGAAACTGCCAGAAATATTTCTGAAGAATTAGGAAAACTAGATGGGTATTCTGATACTGAGAAAGAAGAACTTTATAGAATTATCGGGCTTGGAGCTTTAAAATACTATATCCTTAAGGTCGATCCAAGAAAACGAATCCTGTTCAACCCTGAAGAATCTGTAGATTTCCAGGGGAACACAGGACCATTTATTCAGTATACCTACGCAAGGATCCAGTCGATATTAAGAAAAGCAGATTTTGATACTTCTGCAGAACTATCGAAAAGTTTTAGTTTCCATGAAAAAGAAAAGGAACTGATCAAGCAGGTTCAATTATTTCCGGAAACCATTGCATTGGCAGCAGAAAATCACTCACCGGCTTTAATCGCCAATTATACTTACGAACTCGTAAAATTTTTTAATTCCTTCTATCAGAATGTTCAGATATTGGGAATAGAAAATGAGGAAGAGAAAATTTTCAGAGTGCAATTATCCGGTTTAGTAGCCAATGTCATAAAATCGGCTTTCAAATTACTTGGGATCGAGGTTCCGGAGAGAATGTAATAAGGAGGTACGATTTTGGAATGACAGGTTCCGAAATTCGTCATGCTGTACTTGATTCAGCATCTAAAATGAAATTCGTTTCATTCTTTTATAAAATAGGATTTTCATCCTGAGCAAAGTCAAAGGATGAATTTTAGAAGATGGACTTTATACTTCAGCTTCAAATCATTAAATTTGCAATTCGCTGTATAGCAGCAATAGAATAAAATCACAGGAAAGATTATGTTTGATAATTTAAGCGATAAGTTAGATAGTGCCTTTCACGTCTTAAAAGGACATGGGCAGATTACAGAAATAAACGTTGCGGAAAGCCTTAAAGAGGTTCGTCGTGCTTTGGTAGATGCCGATGTCAACTATAAGATTGCTAAAGAATTTACCAATACGGTAAAAGAAAGAGCTCTTGGACAGGATGTTTTAACCACGCTGAAGCCTGGACAATTGATGGTGAAACTCGTAAAAGACGAGTTGACGCAATTGATGGGTGGAGAAGCTGAAGGAGTTAATCTATCAGGAGATCCTACGGTTATTCTAATGTCTGGATTGCAGGGTAGTGGTAAAACCACTTTTTCTGGAAAATTGGCAAATTTCTTAAAGAATAAGAAAACTAAAAAACCTCTTTTGGTTGCCTGTGATATTTATCGTCCGGCAGCGATCAATCAGCTTCATGTTGTTGGAGAACAGGTTGGTGTTGAGGTTTATTCTGATGAAGGCAATCAGGATCCTGTTGCGATTTCTAAAGATGCTATTGCTTACGCTAAAAAGAACGGCCATAATGTGGTAATTATTGATACCGCTGGTAGACTTGCTGTTGATGAGGCGATGATGACCGAGATCTCAAATATTCACCAGGCGATCCAACCACAGGAAACTCTTTTCGTAGTAGATTCCATGACTGGTCAGGATGCAGTGAATACTGCGAAAACCTTCAACGAAAGATTGAATTTCGACGGGGTTATCCTTACAAAGTTGGATGGTGATACTCGTGGTGGTGCTGCAATCTCAATTAAATCTGTAGTAAACAAACCTATTAAATTCATCGGTACCGGTGAAAAAATGGATGCGATCGATATCTTCTATCCTTCGCGTATGGCGGACAGGATCCTTGGAATGGGGGATGTTGTCTCACTTGTTGAAAGAGCGCAGGAGCAGTATGATGAAGAGGAGGCTAGAAAACTTCAGAAGAAGATTGCTAAAAATAAATTCGGATTTGATGATTTTCTAAATCAGCTTCAGCAGATCAAGAAAATGGGATCTATGAAAGATCTTATGGGTATGATCCCGGGAGCAGGTAAAATGCTGAAAGATGTGGATATTGATGATGATGCCTTTAAAGGTATTGAAGCAATTATTCATTCTATGACCCCGGAAGAAAGAAGCGAGCCTAAGGTTATAAATGCCAGTAGAAAGAAAAGAATCGCTAAAGGTTCTGGTACTACGGTTCAGGAAGTAAACCAACTCTTGAAACAATTCAACCAGATGGGTAAAATGATGAAGATGATGCAAGGCGGTGGTGGTCGTAAAATGATGCAGATGATGAAGGGGATGCAATAGTCTGTATAATATCAAAACACAACAACAACTAACACACAACAATTAATGACAATTCTCGACGGTAAGAAGCTTAGTAATGACATCAAAGATGAGATTGCTGCTGAAGTTACCAAAATTAAAGATCGCGGGGAAAAAGTGCCGCACCTTGCTGCAATAATTGTGGGTAAGGATGGAGCAAGTTTAACATATGTGAACAGTAAAGTAAAGGCCTGTGAAAGAGTAGGATTTCAATCCTCACTTTACAGAATGCCACATACTGTAAGCGAGATCGAGCTGCTGGACAAGATCCAGGAATTGAACGAGAATGATGATATTGATGGATTCATAGTTCAGCTTCCTTTGCCACCACAAATTGACACTCAAAAGGTATTGAATGCAGTTGATCCAGATAAAGACGTAGATGGATTTCACCCTACGAACTTCGGAAAAATGGCACTGGATATGACCACCTTCATTCCTGCAACACCATTTGGAATACTGGAACTTCTTGAGCGCTATGATATTCCTACAAAAGGGAAGCATACAGTGGTGATAGGAAGAAGTTATATCGTAGGCAGACCTATGAGTATCCTTATGGGTCGTAGTGGTTTTCCCGGTAATTCCACGGTAACCTTAACTCATGAGTTTACAAAGAATATTACGCAGGTAACGTCTCAGGCAGATATCGTTATCATCGCAGTAGGAATTCCAGATTTTCTTAAGGCTGAAATGATCAAAGACGATGCTGTTATTATTGATGTTGGAATTACCAGAGTACCAGATGATAATACTGAAAAAGGTTATGTCATCAAGGGAGATGTAGATTTTGAAAACGTGAGCAAAAGAGCTTCATATATCACACCGGTTCCTGGTGGAGTAGGGCCTATGACGGTTTCAATGTTACTTAAAAATACACTTCTTGCAAGGGAACGACATAAAAAAAGAGGGAATTAAATTCCCTCTTTTTTTTTAAGGTTCCTTCTCAATTTTCCAGTCGAGATAATTATGAAGATCAGATTCTATAAATCTCAATCCAAAAGTAAAGATTGCCATATCATCAATATATCCCAGACCTGGAATAAAGTCGGGTATAATATCAAGTGGATTCAAAATATAAAGAAAAGAGAATGCGACAGTAGCAATTGTGAACCAAGGCACCTTGTTGTAAACACCTATTCTATAGTCTTTTAGCATCCCATACATTAACTTCGCTAGCTCGCTATATTTCTGTAATAACCCCGAATTGTTGATCTTATCATCAACTTTATCCTGGCTATCCATAGCGATGCTTACATCATTGTCGTCGATCTTTGTTACTTCAGTTTTAAAGTAATCTTCGTCTATTTTTTTCTTTAGGTTTCCAAACATAGTTTTTTCTTTTAGTTATAATCGGTGGTGAGCATTCCCATACTCTTTCTTGTAGATCTTCAGAATTAATAAAAACAAGGATACCAGTAATGGTCCAAATATCAATCCTATAAATCCAAATAGCGGTACTCCCACGATCACCCCGAAAAGTGTGATCAATGGATGAACACTTGCCAGTTTTTCAAGTACATAAAGTCGTATAATATTATCAGTTGAGCCTACAACTACTAGTCCGTAAATTAACAGAGCTATTGCCTGGAAGTCGTTTCCCTGCGCGAATAATAGAATGACCGCGGGTAGGACTCCTATAGCTGTTCCTATAAATGGAATCATCGAGCCAATTGCAGTAATCACAAACCAGAAAAAAGGATCTGGAACCCCAAATATCAAGTAACCTATAAGTGCTATTACACCCTGTACGATGGCTACCAGTGGAATTCCCAAAGCGTTACTTCTAACCAATTGATCACTTTCGTCGCCAATCACCCGAATATTATCCTTTCCTAACGGGATATATTCGATTAGGGAATGTCTCATTGACTTCTGATTCATAAGCATGTAGTACAGCATGAAATACATGATCCCGATCGCAATAAAGGCATCAAATGTTCCACCGGCGAGGTTCTGTAAGTTGTTCGACAGCCATCCTGTAATTGCAGAAGTGTCAATACTCTCGCTTATATTATAACCTATATACTCTTCGGCTATATTCAGCTGGTCTTTTAAAGCGCTAAGCACCCTTTCAGAATTTGCAACGGCTTTTCCTATTTTACTGGTAAGCATAATTGCAATTAGTGTGACTGGAATCAGGATGCCAATAATACTTCCGGTCATTAACAGCGTAGCTGCCAAGGCTGGTTTCCATCCTCGGTTTACCAGTTTTTTTTGCCAACCCTTCATGATAACATAAAGTGTTACCGCACCCAGAACTCCAGAGAGGTAAGGAATTACCTCCCTAAAGATCAATACCGAAAGGAACAGTATTAATAGTAATACAAAAATTTGCCGTACAAGTGACGGTTTCAGTTTATCCATTTGGTTGGTTGGTGATGAATAAAGGTTATTAACTCGCGAATAATTTACTCATGTCTTTAAAGGCTTTGAACTCCAATGCATTTCCGCAGGGATCTTTAAAGAACATGGTAGCTTGTTCGCCCGGTTTTCCCTCAAACCTGATATAAGGCTCGATAATAAAATCGATATGTTTTCGTTTTAGGAGGCCGGCAAACTCATGAAATACATCCCATTGCAATACTACCCCAAAGTGAGGAACTGGAACATCCTTTCCATCTACAGGATTGGAAGTCGAACTGGCGCTTTCTTGTGGGTCCTGATAATGTATTACCAGTTGGTGTCCAAAAAAATTGAAATCCACCCAGTGATCACTACTACGGCCTTCGCCACAACCTAAAGTTTCTTTGTAAAATTTTCTACAGGACTCCAGATCAGATACTGGGATCGCTAAATGAAATGGCTGTACTTTCATAAAATTAAAATTGGTTGGTTCAAAATCATGAACGCATAAGGTTCATCCTCTAAATGTAAAAAGAACTACCAATATTAGTACAATAACCAGCCTAATTCTGTGTTAAGATTTGGAGATTCTGGGACGCTTTTTCTTCCCGGTTTGACTATCGTCAAGTACAGAGCCCTCTTCGGTTTTGGTAGATTCGCCGGTGAGTCCATTAATAGTGTCAAGCTCTTCCCTCGTAAGATGACGCCATTCACCTACCGGAATATCCAGGGAAACGTTCATGATGCGTACCCTTTTTAAAGAGGTCACTTCATAGTCTAAATATTCACACATTCTACGAATCTGTCGGTTTAAGCCTTGAGTAAGAATGATCTTAAAAGTATGTTTGCCAAGTTTTTCCACTTCGCATTCACGAGTTACTGTATCCAGAATAGGTATTCCTGAAGACATTTTCTGTATAAAATCTGATGTAACCGGTTTGTTGACGGAAACTACATATTCTTTTTCGTGATTGTTTCGTGCCCGCAGGATCTTATTCACAATATCTCCGTCGTTGGTAAGAAAGATTAGACCCTCACTAGGTTTATCTAAACGCCCGATAGGGAAAATCCGCTTTGGATAATTGATGTAATCAACAATGTTATCTTTCTCAACCCGTGTATCTGTAGTGCAAACGATACCAACAGGTTTATTAAAAGCGATGTAGACATTAGGTTCTTTTAGTTCGGCTTTGGATACTGGTTCTCCATTCACTTTAACCACATCTCCCGGTTTTACTTTAGTTCCCATCTCTGGAACTACGTCATTTATCGTGATGCGACCCTGGTCAATTAATTTGTCTGCCTCTCTACGGGAACAATATCCTAACTGACTCAAATACTTATTAATTCGAACTTCTTCTGCCATGTCACAAAGATAGTAGATACAATCGGTACGTCGGAATTTGAAAAAAAATAAAATTTTTAAAACCTCAGGCAACCTTTCGTAACTTTCTCTCGTCTATATAAATAGAAGGCCTTTTAAAAATGGTAAAAGTAATACAGCTTTTTAAAAACGAATCCTCTCTCATCAAAAGAGCGAGTGCAGGAAACAGGGATGCCCAGAAGCAGATCTATGAAAAGCACGCTCCAAAGATGCTAAGTGTTTGCCGGCAGTATATAAAAGATCTGCAACATGCCGAGGATACCATGTTGAAGGGTTTTATGAAAGTGTTCACTCATCTGGATACCTTTAAAGATGTAGGTAGTTTTGAAGGTTGGATTCGAAAGATCATGGTGAGAGAAAGCATTAGCTTTTTAAGGCAGTTCAAAGAACTACAATTTCAGGAAGATGACGAATTTGGTCATGAAGTGGCAAATAATATAAATTCTGAAATGGACGTGGCAGATATACAATCGCTTATAGATAGTTTGCCTGAAGGTTATAAAGCGGTTTTTGTATTGTATGCGGTAGAAGGTTACAAGCATAGTGAAATTGCTAAGATGCTTGCGATAACCGAAGGGACCTCAAAATCCCAGCTGTTTAAGGCTCGAAAGATGCTTCAGCAAAAAATTAAATCTAATAATACATCTAGTTATGGCGCCAATTAAATTTGAAGAACATATCAGGGAAAAACTGGATAGCCGGGAGATTAGTCCATCAGCTGGAAGTTGGGATAAACTTAGTGAACAGTTAGATGAAAAGGAAAGCTCGGGAAAGAATAATAAATGGTGGATATCCTCAATAGCTGCAATTTTTGTGCTTGCACTCTGCGGAATCATCTACCTGAATATGAATAGAAGTGTCGAAAATACTATAGTGAATACTCCGGAAATCCAGAAGCCTTCTGAAAATGCAATTGATGAATTTGAGAGTCCGGTGCGATTAGCAGAACAGGAAAAAACTGAAGAATCCCAGGCTCAGCCGGAGTCAAAACCGAAGTATGTACAGAAAACAGCTTCCGAAGATATAAGAACTACATCAAACAAAAAAGAGCAGATCGCATTAGTTGAAGTAGAGGAAATGATTAACAGAGAGCCTATAAAAACTGCAAAACCAGCTAGTTTGCAGGAATTAAAAATTTCCGAAGAGATGAATAAAGTATTGGCTGAGGTTTCCAGGCTAGAATCTCAAAACGGAGAGGTAAGCGATACTGAAGTGGAAGCACTGCTCAATAAAGCCATTGCAACTATAGAATATGAAAATGTGCAGAAGTCGAGTGAAATTTCGGCAGACGCTTTACTGGCCGATGTTGAAGCTGAAGTATACGAATCATTTAAAGAGAAAGTTTTTGAGATCGTTAAAACAGGTTACCAGAAAGCTGCGGTGGCGGTGTCCAATAAACTTGATCATTCAGAAGAAAAATAATTTTCCCTATCAGGGTCGTTCATCAATCAATAACTAAATACCAAACATCATGAAATCATTACTAATTACATTCGCATTATGTATTCTCAGTTTTAGTCCATGTGACGCTCAAACTGTCGAAATCACAAATGGGAACAAGATCGAAGTTCTAAAGAAACAGCGCGAAAACATTATCAAACAGGAGAAGGACGAACTAAAGGCAGAAGTAGAAGCTATCAATGAGCGGCGGGATAACGAAGAAATTTCCATGCAGGAAGCTGATGAGCTAAAAGAGGAAGCCGCTAAAAATCATGCGCTGAATATCGAAAATCGCTTGGCTATCCTTGATAATAAAATCGCACTTCTGGAAAGAAACGAGGAATCTAAAGTTGAAAGTGACAAAACATTCGTTTTCTCCTGGAAAGATGAGGACGACAAAGAAGATCCCGATTACGAGGACAAGCGTACAACTTCTACTTTAATGGTAGCTGCAGGATTCAACAATGCTTTACAAGATGGGCAGTCGCTCAATGATTCAGATTTTAAAATTGGCGGGAGTCGGTTTTTCGAAATTGGTTGGGTGTGGAGAACCAGAGTTTTCGAGGAATCTAACTGGTTAAGACTTAAATACGGAATTTCATTTCAGTTCAACGGACTCAAACCTACAGATAATAGATTTCTGGTTGACAATAATGGAATTACAGAATTACAGGAGTTTGAGTATGACCTGAACAAGTCAAAATTTAGAATGGATAACCTGGTCATCCCGGTGCATTTTGAATTCGGACCTTCAAAGAAAATTGAAAATGAAGGGGATTATACATTTTCAACTTATAAAAAGTTCAAAGTTGGTCTTGGTGGATATACCGGTTTCAGCTTAGGTGAAAGACAGAAACTGAAATATAAAGAGGATGGTGACAGAACCAAAGAAAAATTGAAATCTGATTATAACACGAACGATTTTATATATGGACTGAGTGCATATGTAGGATGGGGAAATACCTCGCTCTACGCAAAATATGATCTAAACCCGATCTTTGAAGATCCAAACCCAGAGTTGAATAATGTATCTCTTGGAATTCGTTTCGACCTTGATTAATTAGCCAATATAGTTTAGTTTTGCGGGGCTTTAAATTTGAGTAATCATTTTTAAAGCCCTTTCTTTTTTGAAGCCTTTTCATTTTGTATTTTTCCATTAAATAGTTGTGAAAATTTGATCTCCAGAACTACCATAGATAATGTGTTTGAAACCGCCCGTGTAGAGGAGGTGATTGGGGATTTTGTACAATTAAAGAAGTCTGGTAGTAATCTAAAAGGGCTTAGTCCTTTTACAGATGAACGTTCTCCAAGTTTTATGGTCTCCCCGGTGAAACAGATCTGGAAAGATTTTAGTAGTGGAAAAGGAGGTAATGTCGTTGCTTTTTTGATGGAGCACGAACACTTCAATTACCCTGAAGCGATCAAATATCTCGCGAAAAAATACGGAATTGAAATAGAGGAGACGCAGCAGACAGACGAGCAGAAGGAGCAGGCCGATGAACGCGAAAGTATGTACCTGGTTTCAGAATATGCCAGTAAATATTTTCAGACTCAAATGCATAAGACCGATGAAGGTCAGGCAATAGGTTTAAGCTACTTTAAAGAACGTGGCTTTACTTCTGAAACTATTAAAAAGTTCGATCTGGGATATTCTCCAGATGAATGGGATGCTTTCACGAAAAATGCACTCGGTGATGGCTACAAACTGGAATTCCTGGAAAAAACGGGTCTTAGCATTGTTAAGGATGAAAAGACATTTGACCGTTTCAAAGGAAGAGTCATGTTTCCAATTCAATCAATGTCTGGACGGGTTCTTGGGTTTGGAGGGAGAATCCTCGGGAATTCGAAAAAAGCAGCTAAATACCTCAATTCTCCGGAAAGTGATATTTACCATAAGAGTAAAGTACTCTACGGGATCTATCACGCCAAGCAGTCTATTGCCAAAGAAGATAATTGTTACCTCGTTGAAGGGTATACCGATGTCATACAATTCCATCAAAGTGGGATAGAAAATACGGTATCGTCTTCCGGAACTGCTCTAACTTCAGAACAGATCAGGTTGATCAACAGGTTGACCAAAAATATAACGGTCTTGTTCGATGGCGATGCTGCAGGAACCAGGGCGTCTATGCGAGGGATTGATCTAATTCTCGAGCAGGGCATGAACGTGAAAGTTTGTCCGTTCCCAGAGGGTGAGGATCCGGATAGTTTTGCCCGCTCGAATTCTGAAGCAGAGCTGGAGGAGTTTCTAAAGGGAAACTCTTATGACTTCATTACTTATAAGGCATCCCTGCTTATGGATGAAGCCAAAAATGATCCTGTAAAGAAGGCAGATCTTATTCGGGATATGGTACAGAGTATAGCGAAGATTCCTGATAATATCCAGAAGGAAGTTTACTTACAGGAATGCTCGCGGATTATGGATATTTCTGAAGATGTTCTGTATGCAACCTTAGCTCAATTAGAAAAAAAAGACGGCAAAACTCCGGCGAGGGCCGAGAAAAAACCCATGCAGGTTGTTCGAAATGAAGAAGCTGCTCCAGTCAAGAAAGTAGATCAGCTTTATATTCTGGAAAGAAAGATCATTAGTCTGCTTGTTCTCTACGGAAGGCAGGAAGGTGAATTTCATGATGTTATTCTAAAACATAATGATCAGGGTGAGCCGGTGTATGAATCTGAAGTGCAGGAAGCGAAGGTATTTGAAAAAATCTATCTGGATCTTCAGGATGACGAAATTGAATTTACCAATAAGGACTTTAGGGAATTATTTTCACTTCTTATAGAGAGACTAAATTCTGAAGATGAGTTTGGAGTGGAAATGATCATCAATGACCTTGAGAAATCTCAGGCTGTTGAACTTACCGATATCTTAATGGAAGATGAGCAGTATGAACTTCATGACTGGGAACGACATGATATTCCTGTAAAAAGTAAAACTCAGGGAGTTGCACAATTCGTAACCCAGACTATATTGTCATTACGTAGATTTCTGGTTGGTCGTAAGATCAACGAACTTATGGAAGAAATACGTGAAGTATCTTCAGAAGAAGAACGTACAGAAAAGATCCAGGAGATCATGAGCTATACCAGTTTGAGCACAATTCTTTCAGACCGTCTGGGAAGGGTTATGTAGTGTTTAGTTGTAATAATCTGGATTGCGTAATAAGATCTGCAACATTATCTACTTTTAGTTTTTTCAGCAGCCTTGTTTTATAGGTGCTTACTGTCTTTTCGTTAATGTCAAGCGCTTCAGCAATATCCTTATTTCTTTTTCCGGAAGAAAGCAGATTTAATACTTCAGTTTCGCGAGTAGAAAGCTTCTTGAATTTTGTAATCAAACTCTTACCTCTCGTGATACCGGAATTTAGTTTCTCCGTGATCTTGCGGTTTAAGTAGATTCCACCTCTTGCAACCTGGTAAATTGCCTTCTCCAGAGTCTCACTATCTGTGTGTTTGGAAATATAACCTGCGGCTCCAGCTTTAATGGCGCTCAAGGCATACATTTCTTCTGGATGTGAACTAAAAATAAGTGTTTTTACCTCAGGAAATTCCTGCTTGATCCTTCTAATGGCGTTGATACCGTTGATTTGCGGAAGATCCAGTTCCACGATCAAAACATCGGGAGCGTTCTTTTCTAAATGACTGAACAATTGGGTGCCACTGCTTACTCTGCCTGTAACTTGTAGTGCCGGATTGTTCTGAAGTACGCATTTAATCCCTTCAAAAATTATTGGATGATGGTCTGCAATTAATACTCGATACATGATTCTAAGTTAAAAACAAGTCCGGGGGTAACTCGTTGAGTTTGGTTTATTTAACTTAAAAATACTGCTTTGACCCCTGATATGGGAAATCAGCTACACATATTCGATAAGATGATTATTTCAACAGATGAACGGGTATGTCGCAAACGGGTATTGGCACCATCTTATGTGTGTTCGCAGCATTCAAACGAGAATAGATCTGGAAGACTTCACGTTGTCTGCCTTCAAATTCTGAAGAGGTTTTCCCCGCTTCTTTTGCAGTCATCGCCCATTCAAGTTCATCGTACGATGCTCCTAATTGATCTTCATCACTTCGGCTGTCACCAAAAAGTCCATCGGTTGGAGCTGCAGTCATGATATCATTAATAATGTTGAGGTATTTCCCCAGGGCATAGACTTCACTTTTCATAAGATCTGCTATCGGACTAAGATCAACACCGCCATCACCATATTTTGTATAGAATCCAACTCCAAAATCTTCCACTTTATTTCCAGTTCCTGCAACAAGGTATCCATGTAATCCAGCAAAATAATAAAGAGTAGACATACGAAGTCTCGCTCTTGAATTTGCTAAGGTTAGATCCAGAGAAGCAGATTGTCTTTCCTGCGGCATGACAGATTTAAATTGTTCAAATACCGGGGTGAGATTTACTTCAAGGTTACTTACGTTCGCAAAATTGTGTTCCAGTTCGCTAATATGTTTTCTGGCGCGGGTAACCTGGCTGCTCGCCTGGTGAATCGGCATTTCCAGGCATAGTGTAGGCATTCCGGTTTTTGCGCAAAGCGTTGAGGTTACTGCAGAATCTATACCGCCACTAACTCCAACTACAAACCCATTCATATTTGCTTTTGTAGCGTACTCTTTTAACCAGTTTATGATATGATCAGCGACTTTTTCGGTTTGCATAATGTTGGGTGATTTAATTAGTAAGTAATACCTTTGCCTCACAAATCTAACACTAAAAGCCAATTTTTAAAAGATGGCTGCGTTAAAGCCTTCCTAATTGCCAGTTATGCTGAAAAAGATCCTGTTCTTTATTACAATTATTTCGGTGTTTTCCTGTAATAATCAGTCTGAAACCGAAGAAAAGATCGACAGGATCGAGGTAGATCTGAAAGTTATAAGATTTGAACAGGAATTTGCCAGTACAAAACCTCAGCAATTACCTGAATTAAAACAGAAATATCCATTTTTATTTCCTGAGCAGTTTCCAGATTCGGTTTGGATAGATAAGTTATCTGATACCCTTCAGCTGGAGATTAATCAGGCTGTAGAAGATGAGTTTTCAAATTTCACGAATCAGGAAGATGAATTATATGCACTTTTTCAACATATGAAATACTACTTTCCGGAGTTTGAAGTACCTGTGGTAATTACGGTAACTTCCGAAGTGGATTATAAGAACAAAATAATTTATACAGGAGATTATTTATTTGTTTCCCTCGATACGTATTTAGGTACAGATCATCAGTTTTACACTGGTCTTCAGGAGTACTTGAAAAAGAACTTTAAAAAAGATCAGATAGTAGTAGATGCTGCGGAAGAGATTTCAAAAAAATACGTTCCAGGTCCAGATTCACGAACGTTTTTAAGTCATATGGTGTATTATGGTAAGATTCAGTATTTGAAGGAGATGCTCCTGCCAATGCTTGACGCTGCAAGAAGAATAGGCTATACTGAAGAAGAATTTAACTTCGCCGAAAACAATGAATCTCAGATCTGGAGATACTTTGTAGAGAACGAACTTATTTACGATACAGATAACCAGTTGCAGACACGTTTTCTATTTCCTGCACCATTTTCAAAATTCTATCTTCAGCTGGATGCTGAAAGTCCGGCCAGATTAGGTCAATATATTGGGCTTAAGATCGTGAAAGCATACATGGAAAAGAACGACATATCCCTGGACAGAATGCTAAATACATCTGCTGAAGAAATTTTCAATAAAGCCAATTTTAAACCGAAGAAATAATGCCAGAATTTAAAAAATCTGAGATCAATATAGAAGTTGTAACAGACGATAATCATGTACCTGAGAATATCACCTGGAGTGCTGAAGATGGGAATGTATATAAAGAAGATGCAAAAGCTTTGATGCTATCTGTTTGGGATAGTAAAGATCAGGAAACTTTAAGAATCGACCTTTGGACCAAGGAAATGCCAGTAGATGAAATGAAAAAATTCTTTCATCAAACGTTGGTTTCTATGAGTGACACATATTTTCGCGCTACCCAGGATGATAAAATGCGTGATACCATGAAGGATTTCTGTGATTATTTTGCTGAAAAAACTGAAATCAAGAAGAGCTAATTGGAAAAACTGATCTTTGTTTATAATGCCGATTCAGGTAAACTCAAATCGCTAATAGGAGCTTTCCAAAAGGTCGTGAATCCCGATTCCTACGACTGTAATTTATGTAAACTTACTTACGGTGCTTTCGATGAAAAGAAGGCCTGGAGAGACTTTCGTAAAAACGGAGATCTTGATATGGAATTCCTGCACAGAGATGAGTTTTTGAAAAACTATGCTTCTAAATTTGGACATAAGTTTGAATTTCCTATCATCCTCGCGCAGAACCAGAAAGGTCTGGAAGTTTTGGTGTCAACTTCAGAATTAAAGGAAATAATGGATGTTGAGGAGCTTATTTCAAGAATTAAGGAAAGAACCTAATTTTTCTGATCTTCCGGAAAAAACTTTGACCAGTTTGTTGGCTTAAGATGTTCTAATATTCCCTGCAATCCATATTCTCCGTTGCGAATGAGCATTTCTCCATTTGGTTTTATTATAGCGTATGAACCACATAAGCTTGGGTTCCTAAATATGTTTTTTCTCAAGAAATCATACTGATCCTTAAATATAAATTCAGACTGCTTTTCTTTGAGTTCAGGTAGCTTGATGCCATTTTCGAAATGACTAGAATATTTAACTTGAGGATACTCTTTTTCTAATTGTTTAATGTGTCTGGATATGTATCGATAACTATTACCAACTCGCTGAGAATTCCATTCATTTGGTGCTTGATTAGTGCAATAATCATCTTTGAAGGTGTAGTGTAAAATGAAGGTGGTTTTAGCAGTATATGTATTGCCGGTCAGAATAGTCATGGATTCCTTAAACTGCCGGTAATTGATGTTGTAGATTTCGTAAACAGGATGATTGAATCTAATAACCATGTTGCTATCTCGAGCAGCATATTTCCATAATGCGAAATCCCCATCACCAGAAATCAATTTTGCATCAAAGGCTCCTTGTGAAATAGAATTCCCATTTTTATCGAGGTAGTAATCGGTCGAAGGAACTTTGTATACACTACAGCTATTGATAATAAGAGTGATAAAAAGAAATAATGCAATCTTGCAAATGTTTCCTGACATCTATTTATTATTCAGCTGCTCGTTGATGCTTTCAATATAATCTAATACTTCATCCTGTCCTAAACCTGTAGATGCTGAAGTAATGAAATATTCCGGCATCTCTTCCCAGGTTTCCAGCATCTCCGCCTTGTAGTTGGCAATATGCTTGTCAAGAACCTTCGGTTTGAGCTTATCAGCCTTAGTGAAAATGATACAGAACGGGATCGCGTTTTCTCCCATCCACTGCATAAATTCCATGTCTATAGGTTGAGGAGAATGTCTAGAATCAATAAGAACAAATGCGCAAACCATTTGTTTACGTTGTTCAAAATATGCAGTGATGAATTTCTGAAATACTTTTTTAGTAGATTTTGAAACCTGCGCATATCCATATCCCGGTAGATCCACCAGGTGCCAGTTTTTATTGATCAGAAAATGATTGATCAACTGGGTCTTTCCCGGTTTCGCTGAAGTTTTTGCCAGGGACTTTCTGCCCGTAAGCATATTGATAAGTGACGATTTCCCAACATTACTACGGCCAATGAATGCATATTCCGGCAGGGAGCTGTTTGGACAATGATCAACTTTGGAATTACTTATGACGAATTCTGCAGTTTTGATCTTCATAATAAAAGATTTTTAGATAGCTCTTTCTTTAAGCCATGCGTGAAGCACTTCATTGAATTCCTCAGGATGTTCCATCATAGCGGCATGACCACATTGATCGATCCAGTAAAGATCTGAATCTGGTAATAACCTCTGGAAATCCTCAGCAACTTCAGGAGGAGTGACCGTATCATTTTTCCCCCAGATAATGCAGGTAGGCGTTTTCATCTTTGGAAGATCCTTCGCCATATTGTGTCGAATTGCACTCTTGGCAATGGCCAGTGTCTTTACCAGTTTATTTCGATCACTTACTGTTTCATATACTTCATCCACGATCTCCTTGGTTGCAACCTGAGGATCGTAAAAAACAGCTTCAGCTTTTTTCTTGATAAATTCGTAATCACCACGTCTTGGATAACTCTCGCCCATGGCATTCTCATATAAACCAGAACTACCGGTAATAACCAAAGCTTCTACACTTTCAGGAAACATTTTAGTCGCCAGTAGTGCAATATGACCTCCAAGGGAATTACCAAGCAGAATCACTTTTTCGTAACCTTTATGGTCCAGAAATTCTTTAAGATATTTCGCGAACGTTCCTACACTGGTCTTGAGAAGGGACATTGAGTAAAGTGGTAATTCCGGGATTAACACCTTATAGCCATTTTTTGGAAAGTGACTTACAACTCCGTCAAAATTACTTAGGCCTCCCATAAGTCCGTGAAGAATAACAATCGGGGTGCCTTCGCCTTTTTCAAGATATGTGAATTTCCCCTCCTGCCTTAAGTGATCTTTCATTGATAGCCTTTGCGATTAGCAATCGCAAATATAGCGATTTCGATACAAGTATAATCATTTTTGATTAACTGCAAACTCATTTTTGGTAAGTGGCAATATAAGATTTCAGAGAAAAATTAAACTAAATCCTCCACTTTCTCCCACGAATTTTCAAGAGTCTGAATAATAAGGAAATAGAGCTATTTCAAAGGTTTTCAATCACATACGGTGGTAAAACTTATCAACATTGTGGTAGAAAGTGGTAAAATGTGGTATTATTTTCAATATATTTGACTTTATAAAGTCAAATCGTGGTAAATCTCATTGGAACATACGAATGTAAAGTAGATGCTAAGGGCCGGTTAATGGTTCCTTCAGCATTGAAAAAGCAATTGACTCCAATGTTGCAGGATGGTTTTGTGATCAAAAGATCAGTTTTTCAGCCTTGTCTGGAATTATATCCTATGGAACAATGGGATATCATGATGACGAAGATCAATAAACTGAACAGGTTTAAAAAGCAAAACAATGATTTTATAAGAAGGTTTACGGCCGGTGTGAAAACAGTGGAAGTAGACTCGAATGGTCGACTTCTAATTCCGAAGGATCTAATAGGATTTGCCGGAATTGATAAGGAGATTGTCCTGTCTTCTGCGATTGCCATCGTAGAAATATGGGATAAAGATAAATATGAAAACGCCATCGAAGGTTCTTCAGATGATGACTTTGCAAGTCTTGCTGAAGAAGTGATGGGTAACGACGAGCATGATGGACTATCATAATCCTGTTCTTTTAAAGGAATCTGTAGATGGATTGAATATCCAGCCGGATGGAGTTTACGTAGATGTGACCTTTGGAGGCGGTGGTCATTCCAGGGAGATTTTGAGCAGGCTTGGACCTTCTGGGAAATTATACGCCTTTGACCAGGACAGGGATGCGTTGGAGAACAAGATAGAGGATGAACGCTTTACACTTATCAATGAGAACTTTAGATTTCTGAAGAGATTTCTAAGATTCTACGGTGTAAAGGAAGTTGATGGAATTCTTGGTGATTTTGGTGTTTCTTCACATCAGTTCAATGAAGCTGAAAGAGGGTTTTCAACAAGATTCGATGCCAGGCTGGACATGAGAATGAACCAGGGAGATAAGCTTAGTGCATACGAAGTCATTAATGAATACGAAGAGGAGCAACTGAAGAAGTTGTTCTATGCGTATGCAGATTTGAAAAACGCACCCAAACTTGCCCGTACCATCGTGGAAGAAAGAAAAAATGGAGCTATAGAAACCAGTGAGCAACTAAAGGATCTATTGAAGCCGCATTTATTCCGCGGAAAGGAAAATAAGATCCTGGCGCAGATCTATCAGGCAATTCGTATAGAAGTGAATCAGGAAATTGAAGTGCTCAAAGAGTTTCTTCAGCAAACTGAAGAAGTGATCTGTAAAGACGGAAGGTTGAGTTTGATCTCTTACCATTCTCTTGAAGACAGGTTGGTAAAAAGATATATAAGGAGTGGGTTGTTTGAAGGAGAACCGGAGAAAGACATGTATGGTAACATAGATGTCCCTTTCAGGAAAACCAGCGGACTCATCATTCCCTCAAAAGTTGAGATAAAACAAAATAACCGGGCGAGAAGTGCCAAATTAAGGGTGGCGCGTAAGCTTTAAGAATTATGAAGAAAGGGTTTTACAATATACTCAAGGCTAATTTTCTTATTAGCGAAGATGCTGTAAAAAACTGGCGGTTCATTGTCTATTGTACCATTCTGGCAATTATCATGATCGCCAGTTCTCACAATGCAGAGAAGAAGGTGCATCAGATCGCAAGATTAAGCACAGAAGTGAAGGAGTTGAGAAGTGAGCATATTGAACGAAGATCAGATCTAATGAAGATCAAAATGGAATCCACTATCACCGAATCTATGTCGGGTAAAGGTATTGGACCGTCTGATACGCCACCGAACAAAATTAGAGTCATCATAAAAGAATAAACCTTAAATGGCAACAACAGAAAAAAGCATCCTGAATCGTATGTATTTCGTGGCCGGCTGCCTGTTCCTCTTCGCAATCGCGGTAGGGGTGAAATTGCTGAATATTCAGTTTGTTCATGGTGAACATTACAAAAGTCTTGCGGAAGAGCGTACTCTAAGAAATTTTAAAATTCCTGCGAATCGAGGGAATCTTTACGATTCTAATGGAAATCTACTGGCTACTTCAGTTCCCAAATATGACATTCGATTTGATGCCGTAACTGTTTCAGACAAAAATTTTGAAGAGAACATAGGAGAGTTGTCTGCTAAGCTGTCCAAAATGCTAGGACGTTCTGCTTCCTATTATTCCCAGAAATTAAGAACAGCGCGTGCAAATAAACAGCGCTATGTATTGATCGCTAAGAATCTTGGGTATTCAGAATACATGAAGATCAAGAGTTTTCCCATGTTCAATCTTGGTGCTTTCAAAGGTGGAATGATCACGGAACAAAGCACGGTTAGAGAGCATCCTCTTGGTAAAATGGGAGAACGAACCGTGGGCTATGAGCGTAGGGATGAGAATGGATATTTTACACGCGTTGGCCTGGAAGGAGCTTTCAGTAACTACCTGAGAGGTACAGATGGTCGTCGTTTAAAGCAGAAGATAGCTAAAGGACAATGGAAACCTATTAGTGATAATAACGAAATGGAGCCGAAAGATGGTTATGATGTTATTTCTACCATCGATGTAAATATTCAGGATATCGCGCATCATTCACTATTACGTCAATTAGAATATTTTGAGGCAGATCATGGTACTGTGGTGGTGATGGAAACCGCAACCGGTGAGATCAAAGCAATGTCAAATCTTGGGCGCACAAAAGACGGGACTTATTTCGAAAAAAGAAATTACGCAGTATACGAAGCCCACGAGCCTGGTTCTACTTTTAAATTAATGGCGATGGTAGCTGCACTGGAGGATGAGGTAGTGGATACCAGCCAGGTTATTGATACAGAAAAGGGTGTGGTGCGGTTTTACGGTCGCCCTGTACGGGATTCACATCATGGTGGTTATGGTAAAATTTCGGCGGCGAAGGCATTTGAATTGTCTTCTAATACAGCGTTTACCAAAATGATTACTGAAGGTTATAAGAATGACCCGTCCAAATTCGTAGATAGATTATACGACATGGGTCTTAATGATAAGATAGGTCTTGAAATTAAAGGTGAGGGCTCTCCTCGAATTCCTCACCCTCAGGACAAATCCTGGAATGGCTTGAGTTTGCCTTGGATGGCCTTTGGTTATGGGGTGGCAATTACGCCTTTGCAAACGCTAACTTTTTACAATGCGATCGCAAATGACGGTGAAATGATCAAGCCGCGATTTATCAAGGCGGTGAAAGATCGGGATAAGTCTATAATCACCATGGATAAGCAGGTGATGAACCCATCTATCTGTTCTCCAGAAACTGCAGCCAAGGTTCGTGAGATGATGAAGAATACGGTTGAACGCGGCACAGCTGCCAATATCTATACTGAAAACTTTTCGATGGCCGGTAAGACAGGAACGTGCCAGACCGAATACTGGATAGAACCAGGTAGATATATAGCTTCTTTTGCCGGATATTTTCCTGCCGAAGATCCTAAATACTCCTGTATTGTGGTGATTCATAAGCCTAATAGAAGAAAAGGGTATTATGGAAATATCGTAGCAGCTCCTGTTTTTAAAGATATTGCCAGAAAGATCTATACCGACACACCGGTGATGGATGAGCTTGAAAATCTTGATTTTGAAGACGAGGATATCCAAGCCGACTTTGACACGTACTACGCAAGCATACAGGATGAAAAAATGCTGATGCCAGATGTTACCGGAATGCCGGCAATGGATGCGATCTCTATCCTTGAGAATCTTGGGATACAGGTTCGCTTGAATGGAAAAGGAGTAGTGAAAAGACAATCTGTTTCGGCAGGAAAGAAATTAGATAATAACGCCATCGTAAATCTTGAATTGAGTTAATGCAGGTTTTAAAAGACATACTCTATAAAGTAAATATTAAGTCGGTTTCCGGAGATACCGGGGTGACCATACGCGATATTCATTTCGATTCCAGAAAAGTTTCTCTAAATGATGTTTTCATCGCTATTCGAGGAAGCTTAAGTGACGGTCATGACTATATTAAAAATGCTGAAAATCAGGGAGCACTTGCTATTGTATGTGAGGAGCTTCCGAAGGAAAAGGTGAATGGTGTTACTTATATTGAAGTAGCAGATTCCAAGAGGGCGCTGGCGTATATTTCAGCTAATTATTACGAGAATCCTTCAGAAAACCTAAAACTGGTGGGAGTTACCGGAACCAATGGGAAAACGACCATTGCGACTTTGCTATATGATTTATTTACCAAAGCTGGATTTAAATGCGGACTACTTTCTACGGTGAAAATCATGGTTGGAAATGAAGAACGTACCGCCATTCGAACGACTCCAGATTCCATAAGTATCAATTCACATCTAAGTGATATGAATGATGCCGGTGTGGAATTCTGCTTTATGGAAGTAAGTTCACATGGAATCGATCAGCATCGTACGACGGCTCTCAAATTTCAAGGCGGAATTTTCACGAACCTCTCGCATGATCACCTGGATTACCATAAGGATTTTGCAGAATATCGTGATGTGAAAAAAAGGTTTTTTGATGAATTGCCAGCTTCAGCTTTTGCACTTACTAATATCGATGATAAGAATGGTGATATAATGCTTCAGAATACAAAAGCGAAGAAATACAGCTACGCTTTAAAATCCTATGCAGATTACCAGGCTCAGATTCTTGAAAACAATTTTACAGGATTGCTTCTGAAAGTAAGAGACCAGGAATTATGGTCCAGACTGATAGGAACTTTTAACGCTTATAATGTACTTGCTATTTATGCCACTGCGGAATTATTGGGATTAAAAACCCTGGAAACACTTCGAATTATAAGCGAACTGAGTTCGGTTAGTGGGAGGTTTCAGTATATAATTTCAGAAAAAGAAAAGGTAACAGCAATTGTTGACTACGCACATACACCCGATGCACTGAAGAATGTATTGGAGACCATCAACAGTATTCGCACCAAGAATGAAAACTTGATTACGGTGGTAGGCTGTGGTGGTGACAGAGACAGTACTAAGAGACCAAAAATGGGGCATATTGCTTCTGCATTAAGCACCAAAGTGATCTTCACCAGCGATAATCCAAGAACCGAAGATCCGGATAAGATCATCGAGGACGTGGAAGCTGGAGTGGAGCCCCAGAACTTCAAAAAGATAATGAGCGTAACCAACCGAAAACAGGCAATTCGAACGGCCTGCCAGATGGCTACAAACAACGATATTATACTAATTGCCGGGAAAGGTCATGAGACTTATCAGGAGGTAAACGGAGAACGATTTGATTTTGATGACCTCAAAATTGTAAAGGAATTTCTAAAAACTCTGGATAAATAATGCTGTATTACCTGTTTAAATTTTTAGAAGATAGATATCAGCTGCCAGGAGCACAGTTATTTGAGTTCCTGTCGTTCAGGTCTGCAATGGCGATCATATTATCGCTGGGAATTTCTACGATCTATGGAAAACACATTATCAATTACCTGAGAGCTAAACAAATAGGTGAGAGCGTTAGAGATCTTGGGCTAAAGGGTCAGACAGAAAAAGCAGGTACACCAACCATGGGAGGCGTAATCATTATAGTTGCGACGCTAATCCCTGTTTTGTTGTTCGCAAAGCTGGAAAATATCTACGTCATCCTGTTGATCATAACCACCCTATGGATGGGTGCGATCGGGTTCCTGGATGATTATATCAAGACATTTAAGAAAGATAAAGAAGGATTAAAGGGAATTTTTAAAGTGATCGGTCAGATTGGACTTGGTCTAATTGTAGGATGTACCATGTATTTCCATCCGCAGATTACTACAAAGGAAGTAATTACGGACACGAATCCTACTGAAAATGTGATTGCCAGAGCTGAGGTTGTGGATATGGGTCCGGAAGTAAAGGATACCAGTACAACCATTCCGTTTGTTAAGGACAACGAATTTGAATACTCCAGTTTAATAAGCTGGATAGATGCAGATCTTGTAAACTATGCGTGGCTGATATTTATTCCTATTGTGATCTTTATCGTAACGGCAGTGTCTAATGGTGCGAACCTTACTGATGGTATTGATGGACTCGCCGCTGGATCATCGGCCATTATTGTATTAACCCTGGGAATCTTTGCCTGGGTTTCGGGTAATATCATATTTTCAGATTACCTGAATATCATGTACATCCCACGGTCTGGTGAGATGACCATTTTTATAACGGCTTTTGCCGGTGCTTTAGTTGGTTTCCTTTGGTATAACACATATCCAGCCCAGGTTTTTATGGGAGATACCGGAAGTCTAACCATTGGAGGAATTATCGCAGTGCTTGCGATTGCGACCAGAAAGGAATTACTAATACCATTACTATGTGGAATTTTCCTGGTGGAAAATCTTTCAGTAGTACTACAGGTAGGCTGGTTCAAATGGACTAAGAGAAAATTTGGTGAAGGAAGAAGGATATTTTTGATGTCCCCTCTTCATCATCATTATCAGAAAAAAGGCAGACATGAAAGTAAGATCGTAGTAAGATTCTGGATTATCGGAATTTTCCTGGCGATACTTACCATCGTCACCTTAAAAGTACGCTAGGATGGAAAGACTGGTCATATTAGGAGGTGGAGAAAGTGGAGTTGGTACGGCAATTCTCGGGAAACAGAAGGGCTACGAGGTTTTTCTTTCAGATAAAGGAAGGATCAAGGATAAGTACCGTGATGTTCTTACAAAACTGGAAATAGATTGGGAAGATGAGAAACATACAGAAGAAAAGATTCTGAATGCAAATGTGGTGATGAAAAGCCCTGGTATTCCAGAAACTGCTGCACTTGTTGTAAAACTTCGGAAGAACGATATTCCTGTTATCTCAGAAATTGAATTCGCTTCCTGGTTTTCTGAAACTCCGGTAATTGGAATTACAGGAAGCAACGGTAAAACAACGGTGACCAACCTGATACAGCATTTACTGAAGAACGGCGAGGTAAATTCAGGAATGGGTGGAAATATTGGAAACAGCTATGCGAAAATGGTTGCTGAAAATAAGCATAATTGGTTTGTTCTGGAATTATCCAGTTTTCAACTGGATGGAATCGAAGATTTCAAACCGCATATAGCCATTTTGACCAACATTACGCCAGATCATTTAGATCGCTATGATTACAAATTTGAAAATTATATAGAATCAAAATTCAGAATAACAAAGAATCAAACAGCCGAAGATTATTTCATCTACGATGCAGATGATCCAGTGATCACAGAATGGCTTGAGAAAAATCCTGTGATAGCACAAAAGTTGCCATTTTCGATGGAAAAGAAACTTGAAAAAGGCGCTTACTTAGAAGATACCAACATTGTTATAAAAATAAATAATACCGAGTTTACTATGTCAACATCAGATATATCCCTACAGGGCAAACACAACACCAAGAATGCAATGGCTGCGGCCACCGTTTCTCAGTTGCTTAGAATTAGAAAGCAAACCATAAGAGAAAGCATGGCTAATTTTCAAGGTGTGGAACATCGTCTGGAAAAGGTGCTAAAGATCAACAATGTGATGTATATCAACGATTCCAAAGCGACCAACGTAAATGCAACTTATTACGCATTAGAAAGTATGGAATCTGAAACAGTATGGATCCTTGGAGGTGTGGATAAAGGCAATGTTTATGATGATCTACTTCCTTTAGTGAATGAAAAAGTAAAGGCGATCATCTGTTTAGGAGTTGACAACGAGAAAATCAAAAGAGCTTTTGGAAATATCGTGGAGAACCTTGTAGAAACCGGGTCTATGGATGAGGCAGTTAAAATGGCTTACAGATTAGCAGATAAAGGTGATAATGTGTTATTGTCTCCGGCATGTGCGAGTTTCGATCTATTCGAAAATTATGAGGATAGAGGCAGACAGTTTAAGAATGCCGTTCGTAATCTATAAGAATTAATAAAATTATTGAATAGGATAATGAGCAACGTATTTGCAAATTTAAAAGGTGATAAAGTGATCTGGGCGGTAGCAGCTTTGCTGGCGATCTTTTCCTTTTTGCCGGTGTACAGCGCCAGTAGTAACCTGGCCTATCTCCACGGAGATGGTAGTACTACCGGATTTCTTATCATGCACTTTTTTCACTTGCTTCTTGGTTTTTGCCTGTTATTCGCAGTACATAAAATACCTTATCATTACTTTCGGGGAATAAGTATTTTGCTACTCCCCATAGTAATTATTTTGCTGATTTTTACAATCGCCCAGGGGACCACTATTGATGGTGCCTATGCCAGTAGATGGATACGTATTCCGGTATTAAATGTATCCTTCCAGTCTTCAACTCTGGCTTCGGTCGTATTGATGGTTTATGTAGCAAGATATCTCTCTAAGATCACCGAGAAAAAAGTAACATTTAAGGAGACAATAATTCCGCTATGGGCGCCTGTTTTCGCCGTATTAGTGCTAATTTTGCCGGCCAATTTCTCCACAACGGCGATCATTTTTGTCATGACGCTGATACTGATGTTCTTAGGAGGTTATCCTATCAAATACCTATCAGCCATTGTTGGTGTCGGCATTGTAATGCTGGGAATTTTTGTGCTAACAGCTAAAGCATTTCCAGGTTTATTACCAAACAGGATCGATACCTGGTCAAGCCGAATTGAAACCTTTTTCGATGGAGAGGAAGCAGATGAACAATACCAGGTCGAGAAGGCTAAGATTGCGATCGCTCAGGGAGGTATTACAGGAACTGGAATTGGTAAAAGTGTACAAAGAAATTTTTTACCCCAATCTTCTTCAGATTTCATTTACGCGATCATCGTGGAGGAAATGGGGTTAATAGGAGCTTTTGGAGTAATGCTGGCTTATTTGCTTCTGTTATTCAGGATTGTCATTGTTGCAACCAAAGCAAGTAGCATATTTGGTAAACTGGTGGTAATGGGCGTAGGATTGCCTATAGTTTTCCAGGCGCTTATCAACATGGGTGTCGCGGTGGAATTATTTCCGGTAACAGGACAAACCTTGCCACTGGTAAGTAGTGGGGGAACGTCCATCTGGATGACCTGCATCGCACTTGGAATTATACTGAGTGTAAGTGCAAGAAGAGAAGAGATTAAAGAATTTGAAAATGAGAGCCTGAATGGCGAGGAAGAGAATCCTCTGGATATTTTGAGCGAAGCGATATGAAGAAGAACATGCGAGTTATATTATCAGGTGGCGGAACAGGTGGGCATATCTATCCTGCGATCGCTATTGCAGATGAGATAAAAAATCGTCATCCAGAAGCTGAGATATTGTTCGTAGGTGCGAAGAACCGCATGGAAATGGAGAAGGTGCCTCAGGCTGGTTATAAGATAGAAGGTCTGTGGATCACAGGGATCGATCGTTCCTTAAGTCTAAGAAATTTATCTTTTCCTTTTAAGTTAATTAGTAGTATCTCAAAATCGAGAAAGATTGTAAAGAGATTTAAGCCAGATGTAGTCGTTGGTACGGGTGGATTTGCCAGCGGACCATTACTGCGTGTAGCGATCTCCAGAAATATTCCAACGCTGGTGCAGGAACAGAATAGTCTTCCAGGTATCACAAATAAAATACTAGCCAAGAACGCAAGTGTTATCTGTGCTGCCTATGAAAAAGTAAAAGATTATTTCCCTGCGGAAAAAACTGTCATTACTGGGAACCCGGTTAGACAGGATTTGCTTAAGGTAAATACACTAAGGCAGGAAGCTCAGGAATATTTTAAACTGAAGACTGGAAAGAAAACAGTACTAATTTTAGGCGGAAGCCTGGGAGCAAGAAGGATCAATAAACTTATTGAAACCTATTTGAAAAGGTTCGAACAGGAAAATGTACAATTGATCTGGCAAATTGGGAAATTGTATTATTCAGATTATAAGAAGTACGCTTCAGAAGCTATCGTGGCGAAGGAATATATCAATCGTATGGACCTTGCCTATGCAGCTGCAGATGTGATCATTTCAAGAGCTGGAGCTGGAAGCGTTTCAGAATTATGCATAGTAGGAAAACCGGTGTTATTTATCCCTTCCCCTAATGTTGCTGAAAATCATCAGGCGAAAAATGCCATGGCGGTAACAGATCATGATGCGGCATTGATGATTACTGAAGATGAACTTACAGAAAAATTTGATCCATGCTTTTTCAGTTTTTTAAAGGATGAAAGAAGACTGGAAAGATTTTCAAGAAATATAAAACAACTGGCGCTGCCTAACGCCACATCAGATATTGTCGACGAAGTAGAAAAGCTGGTAGAAAGAAACTAATGAAGAACCCTGATCACATAGAACATTTTTATTTCATCGGTATCGGTGGAATTGGGATGAGTGCGCTCGCCAGATATTTTCAGGCGAAGGGCTCTAAGGTTTGTGGTTACGATCGTACACCTTCGAAACTTACAGCAGAACTGGAGAAGGAAGGAATTAATATTAGTTATGCAGATGAGGTTGAGGCTATTCCACAGAATATTTTAGAGGATGTGGAAAACAGCCTCGTGGTGTATACTCCTGCAGTTCCAAAAGGTCATAAACAGTTTAATTATTTTCAACAGGAAGGATTTGAGGTCGTTAAAAGATCTGAATTACTAGGAATGGTTACCGTTAATAAATACTGCCTGGCCGTTGCCGGTACTCACGGAAAAACTACCACAACCGCTATTTTAGGTCATTTGCTTAAAGAAACTGGCGCGAAAGTAACTGCATTCCTGGGTGGTATTAGTGAAGATATTCAGTCAAACCTGATCATGCAGGGCGATGAGGTCGTAGTAGTAGAAGCAGATGAGTTTGATCGTTCATTCCTTCGGCTTTCTCCCAATATTGCGGCGATTACTTCTATGGATGCAGACCATCTTGATATCTACGGAAGTAAAGAAGAACTGGAAAAATCGTTTAAGGACTTTGCTGCAAAAATACCTGAAAGCGGCACTTTATTCGTAAATAACAAATTATCTCTAAGCGGAAAGACTCTTGGCATAAATGATGCGAGTGATTATTCAGCTAAGAACGTAAAGATTGAGAATGGTACTTATGTCTTTGATCTAAAGACTCCTTCTCAAACTATAGAAAATTTAAGATTTAATCTACCCGGCAATCACAATTTGCTGAATGCTATAACAGCCTTGGCGATGGCGATCGAATACGGATCCCCAACCATCGATCTGGCCAGGGCTTTATATTCTTTCAAAGGTGTTAGACGTAGATTCAATTATAAGATTAAAACTGATAAACTGGTGTTAATTGATGACTATGCTCATCATCCTACAGAGATTTCTGCAGTACATCAGGCGGTTCGTGCAATGTACCCAGACAAAATTGTTCTTGCGGTTTTTCAACCCCACTTGTTTAGCCGTACCCGTGACTTCGCTGAAGATTTTGCCTCCAGCCTTTCAGAATTTGATAAGGTCTTTCTCATGGATATTTATCCCGCACGAGAAACCCCAATCGAAGGCATCACTTCAGCCTGGTTACTGGAACAAATAGAAAATGATTACAAGAGACTTGTTAGCAAACATGATCTTATTGATTCTATAAGGTCTGAATATGCAGATGTTGTAGTAATGATGGGCGCTGGCGATATTGGAGATGAAGTTGAATCTGTTCAAAATGCATTACAGAATGAAGCGTAGTCTAAAGTTTTTAAAGCCTCTAATTTTAATTCTCCTAGTAGGAGGACTTTATGGTTTTGCAGAACATCGCCATAAGAACAGAAAATTAACCAATATCAAGGTTAGTTTTACCGAGACAGAGAACCTCTATGTGACTGAGGAAGTGGTTAATAAATTGTTAATACAATCTAATGACAGTATCTCGAGTATAGATAAAGAAACTTTAGATTTGAATAGAGTGGAAGCCATGCTGAACGATCACGACATGATTGAAAATGCAGAAGTATTTCTAACACTCGACGGAAAATTGAAAGCAACCGTAAGTCAGAGAAAGCCAATAGGCAGGGTAGCTGGAAATTCTTCATTTTACCTGGATAGAAATGGGGAGATCATGCCATTATCAGAATATTACTCGGCTAGAGTGCCACTAATGTTCGGTTTTGATGGAAGTACTGTAGCTGAAGTTTACGGGGTCGTAAGTTATATTCAGAATGATGACTTTCTAAGGAAACATATAACGGGCATTACTCGTTTAAATGCTGAAGCCTATGCTTTAGAACTTAGAGAGAATGATTTTCAAGTTTATTTTGGAGATACTACAAAGATAGATCTCAAGTTTAACAATTTTAAAGCCTTTTACAAAAAGGCTAAGAAGGATAAGAAATTAAATACCTACAAAAAAGTGAACCTACAATTTGGAGATCAGGTTGTGTGCACGAAAAAATAGTTTATGGAACAGAACGATATTGCAGTAGGATTAGATATTGGAACTACCAAGATTGTGGCTATGATCGGCCGCAAGAATGAGTATGGAAAAGTAGAGATCGTAGGCATAGGAAAATCAAAATCCCTGGGCGTACATCGCGGAGTGGTGAATAATATCACCCAGACAATCCAGTCTATCCAGCAGGCAATACAGGAAGCAGAAGCCGATAGCGGTTTAAAGATCAGTGAAGTGGTAGTTGGAATTGCGGGACAGCATATTCGAAGCCTTCAGCATAGTGACTATATCACCAGGCAGAATCCTGATGAGGTTATAGATTCTGAAGACATTCATACGTTGTGCAACCAGGTCCATAAACTGGTTATGCTACCGGGAGAAGAGATCATTCATGTGCTTCCGCAGGAATTTAAAGTAGACGGACAGGCAGAAATTAAAGAGCCTATCGGGATGTACGGTGGAAGACTGGAAGCTAATTTTCATGTGGTTGTTGGACAGGTTTCTTCCATAAGAAATATTGGTCGATGCGTAAAAAGCGCAGGTCTGGAACTTTCAGCAGTGACTCTGGAGCCGTTAGCTTCAGCAAATGCTGTTCTCAGTCAGGAGGAAAAAGAGGCAGGTGTGGCACTTATCGATATAGGTGGTGGTACGACAGATCTTGCCATTTTTAAAGATGGAATCATCAGGCATACTGCGGTAATTCCTTTCGGTGGAAATGTGATTACTGAAGATATTAAGGAAGGATGTTCAATTATTGAAAAGCAGGCAGAATTACTCAAGATCAAATTTGGATCAGCATGGCCGGGTGAAAACAAGGATAATGAGATCGTTTCTATTCCAGGTTTACGTGGAAGAGAGCCGAAGGAGATCACTTTGAAGAATCTTTCCAAGATCATCCATGCACGAGTAGTAGAGATCATCGATCAGGTTTACCTGGAGATCAAAAATTATGGTCACGATGAGCAAAAGAAAAAATTGATCGCTGGAATCGTTCTTACCGGAGGTGGTGCTCAGTTAAAGCATCTTAAGCAACTGGTAGAATATATCACGGGAATGGATACAAGAATAGGATATCCTAACGAACATCTGGCCGGAAATAACGATTCAGAAACCACCAGTCCGGTATATGCTACGGCAGTTGGATTGGTAATGAATAGCCTTGAAAAAGGGAATAACAAGTATCAGGAGGAAGTTGTGCTCTCTAAAAACCAAATGGTAGAAGATGAGGTTGATGAGCAAAATCATGATGAGGACGATGATGAGTATGATACTTACAGGGAAGAGCCCTCTTCCAATAAGGTTGCTCGAAAAAGCATCTTTGATAAATGGGCAGAGAAATTCAAGGATTTCTTAGACAATGCAGAATAAAATAGATACAATACAACCAGTAAAACAGAGTTTATGAGCAGTACAGAATTTGGAGACATCTCATTCGATTTACCAAAAAACCAATCGAACGTCATCAAAGTGATTGGAGTTGGAGGTGGAGGAAGCAACGCCATTAACCATATGTTCCAGGCAGGAATAAAAGGGGTTGATTTTGTTGTTTGTAATACCGACTCCCAGGCTTTGGAGAACAGTTCGGTTCCAAACAAAATCCAGTTAGGGGTAACTTTAACTGAAGGACTTGGAGCAGGAGCGAACCCTGAGATCGGTGAGAAAGCGGCAGTAGAAAGCTTTGAGGAAATTAAGCAAATGTTGGATACCAATACCAAGATGATCTTTATCACGGCAGGTATGGGTGGTGGTACCGGGACTGGTGCTGCTCCAATAATTGCAAAACAGGCAAAAGAACTGGATATTTTAACGGTTGGTATCGTGACCATTCCATTTCAGTTCGAGGGAAGAAACAGAAACGAACAGGCACAATTAGGAGTTGAAAGACTGCGTAAGCATGTAGATTCACTCATCGTGATCAATAATAACAAACTTCGTGAGGTTTATGGAAATCTTGGTTTTAAAGCCGGATTCTCGAAAGCTGATGAAGTGTTGGCAACTGCATCCAGAGGAATTGCAGAAGTTATAACGCACCATTATACTCAGAATATTGACCTTCGCGATGCGAAGACTGTATTGAGTAATTCTGGAACTGCAATTATGGGTTCTGCCCAGGCTTCAGGAGCCAGTAGAGCTACAGATGCGATCATGAAAGCACTTGATTCGCCATTATTGAACGATAATAAGATCACCGGAGCCAAAAATGTTTTACTGCTAATTGTATCTGGTAACGAGGAGATCACTATCGATGAAATTGGAGAGATCAATGATCATATTCAGCTTGAAGCTGGACATAGTGCTAACATCATTATGGGTGTTGGTGAGGACGAATCTCTTGAAGACTCTATTGCTGTAACTATTATCGCTACTGGTTTTGATGTAGAACAGCAAAATGAGATCACTAATACGGAAACTAAAAAGATCATTCATACCCTGGAAGACGAGCAAAGAGCCGAGCAGGAGTTGATCGCTAAAAGAACTGGTTCTGTTTCTGAAGTATCTCAGGACAGGAATGATGATATTGAAGATGCTCAAATAGAATTTGAAGCACCTAAAAAGGAAGAAAAGATCGTTCATACTCTTGATGAAAATGTAGAGGAAGTAGACGAGGTTGGTAAAATTCAGAAAAAGGTAGAAGATATTTATAAAACACCAGATTTCGCAAGAAAGCTTGATGTTATCTATGAGGAAGTGAATCCTGAAGAGTTTATCATCAATGATACTTCGGAAACACTGGATACCGAAAATTTTAAGGAATCTGAAGAAGGTAAATCTGAAAGTGAAGATCAGTTCATGTTTACTTTCGATATTCCAATGAATCAGAAGGAAGAGAAGAAACAGACTTCAGAAAAGAAAGAAGAGGTAAAGCGTCATTCTTTAAACGAAGAAGAGGAAGAGTCTGCAAGAAATATACGAGTGAACGAACATGTTGAGATTGTTCCTGTAACCGAAAATTCTGCCACGGGAGTAAAGCGATATAGTCTTGATGATTATATGGAAGTGGAGCAACAACTTGAAAGTTCCAAGGCTCCGGAAAAGGAAGAAGAAAAGGATGAGACAGTGGCTTTTGAGAAAAAGACTGTAGCTCCAGCTCCTTCAAGAGAAAATGACAATGATGAGCATGATCCATTTGATAATCCAATTTCTTCTGAAGTTGTGCGTCAACGCACGGCAGAGCGTAAAGCGAAGATGAAGGAGTTCAATTACAAGTTTAGAACTGGTTCAGCACAGATCGACGAGATCGAAAAGCAGCCGGCTTATAAAAGAGCTGGAATCGAGTTAAATAATTCGAAGCCTGGCGAAAGCAAACTTTCCAGAACCAGCATCGAGCAGGATGACAATAACGAATTGCATTTTAGAAAGAACAATTCTTTCTTGCATGATAATGTGGACTAAAAGTCACCATAGTGAAACAAAAAAGCTGCCCTTTGGCAGCTTTTTTTATGTTCAGATTTTGCGAACTAATTACTTTCGTGCAGGAACTTCATCTGTATCTCTTCGATATTTAAGCATGGAAATTCCTGCTACGAAGAATACAAATCCCAGGATGGTAAGTGCCCAGGGGCTTAACATAAGTGCTATACTTCCAAAGATTCCTAAGACTCCCATTACCAGTGCGATCGCACCACCAACGGTCATAATCATTGCTAAAACTTTAATCATAAGACATTAAAATATTGGTTATCAGAATTAAAAGTATCTATTTAATTTATTCAGAAATCAATATTAACAAACTTTACAATTTTAACCGAAGCCTTTCAATTTCTTTAATTGCTTCCTTCTCATCACCCCAACCTTCGATTGTCGTATTGTCTTCCAGATCATAATTTGAAAACCAGGTCTCCAGAATATTTTGTGCTCCGGGGTAATTTTTGGATAGTTGCTGATAATTTTCAGCCTGTATTGTTCTTAATTCCCTTCTGGCTGGGATGGCAATAATTTTAAAGTCTTCTTCGCCCGCATCTATCATTTTGATCATACCAATTGGAATGAATTCCACGATATCTCCAGATTGCAGTGTGCTGCTAAGAATCATAATGTCCAGCGCATCACCATCACCTCCATTCGCGGGATCTGAATAAGTGGAAGGTATAAACCCATAGTTCGCAGGATAAGCCAGGAAATCAATAATCCTTTCCTTACCATTACGAAGGGAAGTACTAAAAAGTCTTAAGTCCTTATCGTATTCTACTTTAGCATTTGTACCTGCTGGTATTTCGATCACTGCCTGGTAATTGCCTTTTTTCGAAAGTAAACTGGTAGCCAGCAGGTCCTGTCTGGATTTGCAGGATGCAAACAGTATTACAATAAGAATAGCCAGGTACCTTCTCATTCTAGTTCCAGTAGATCATAAAGTATTTGATCTTTGCATCATCCGGGATTTGTGAAGCCATGATCTTACTATCCGTATCATAACGAAGATTAGACGGTAACTGTGATTTGTCTATTGTAATGTAAGCATTGATCTCATCCAGAAATACCACGGCAGAATTTATCGTATTCTCGATCCTTGAGATCGTATAATTCTCCATGATATCCTTGAAGGTACTATTTACACTTAGTCCGTTCTTAGTTTCGTATCGGGAATCAAGTATGCGAATATATCCAATGGTACTGGTAGAGTCGAATTCCTGCAAGGGTTCCAGGCTCATTAAAGCTGCACCATCTTCACCAAAGATCTTGATCTCATCTGTAGAACGAAAGTCATCAGGACCGCTTGTTTGTCTTACAATGCTATCATTTTGGAAAATGCTATCTAACTGGTTGATCTTAACCTCCTTTTTCAAAGGTCCCACTTGCGTTGGAGTTATTAGAAATGGGTTTTCTTCATCACTCGTGCATGATACCATCGCGGCGCAAAGGCCTAGAAAGATTAGAGCTTTTTTATACATAGATTTCTGTTTCCTTTATTTTAAAAATTTATTCAATATTCCCATTACGCCGCGTATAAAAGTCGCACTCGTTAGCACTTTGATGATCGCTCCTTCACGGGAACGTCCGCTTTTACGACGGCTACTGGTTTTTGCTACTTTTTCTCGCTGATCTTTAGCCTGTTGTTTTGCTTCTTCACGATCTGCTTCTTCGATCTTTTTATTCAGGATCTCGTAAGCACTTTCGCGGTCAATTTCCTCATTATATTTCCGGGCAAGTTCAGAATTTTTGTTGATTTGTCTTAATTCTGAATCACTTAATATGTCCATTCTACTCATTGGCGCGCGCAACATGGTCGCTACCAGGGGAGAAGGTCTTCCTTTTTCGTCTAATGCTGAAACCATAGCCTCTCCAATACCTAACGAGGTAAGCATATTTTTGGTATCGTAAAATTCTGAAATCGGATAATTTTCAGCAGCAAGTTTAATAGCCTTACGGTCTTTAGCTGTAAAAGCCCTTAATGCATGCTGAATTTTAAGTCCCAGCTGTCCCAGAACTTCTTCAGGAACATCAGCCGGATTCTGAGTGACAAAGTACAATCCAACACCCTTGGAACGTATCAGTTTTACAATACTTTCAATTTGATCTAGCAATGCATCTGAAGCTTCATCAAAAATAAGATGTGCCTCATCTATGAATAAAACAAGTTCCGGTTTATCCATATCACCTTTCTCTGGAAAGGTTGAATAAATTTCAGCAAGAAGTGAAAGCATGAAGGTGGAGAATAATTTTGGCCTGTCCTGAAGATCGGTAAGCCTCAATATATTCACATAGCCCTTTCCGTCTGATGTTTTTCTCAGGAGATCGTTTACCTCAAAAGATTTTTCACCAAAGAACAGCTCTGCGCCTTGTTGTTCCAGCGCAATGATCTTCCGCAGAATAGCACCTGTGGATGCGCTTGAAATTCTACCATATTCCTTGCTGATCTCCTCCTTGCCTTCCTCTGTGGTATATTGAAGCATCTTTTTGAGATCCTTAAGGTCCAGAAGTGGTAATTGGTTGTCATCACAATATTTGAATATGATCGCCATGATCCCGGATTGGGTATCATTTAGATCAAGTATCCTTGATAAGAGCACTGGACCAAATTCACTGACTGTTGCTCTGAGTCTTACTCCATCCTGTTCTGAAAGGCTTAGCATCTCTACTGGTGCAGCATCTGGAGAGAATGGAAATCCCAGTTTTTCATGACGCTCATCTATAAAAGTGGCACCTTCTGAAGCTTTCGCGATTCCACTAAGATCTCCCTTTACGTCCATCAGTAAAACCGGCACTCCTTTCTGAGATAGGTTTTCAGCAAGGATCTGCAGGGTCTTTGATTTTCCGGTTCCTGTAGCTCCTGCGATTAATCCGTGGCGATTCATCGTTTTTAACGGAATCTTTACTGGAGCATTTGCAAAAACTTGTTCGTCGAGCATTCCTGCGCCCAGATAAATATAATCACCCTTTGTACTGTATTCCGAAGATATGTGATCTACAAACTTTTCTGATGTGGTCATTTAACTGCAGGTTTTAATAATTTAATAGTTCCGGTTTTGCTATCTATTTCAGCTTCAATTCCATTAGGGATGGTGCTGTTGTCATCTATATGACCAATCATCGCACCTGAGAATGCCGGGATATTTAAAGGTTTTATATAATGGTCTATAACTTCCTCCATAGTAAGTGAACCGTAGCCACTTCCGCCGGGATCACAGCCTGTACACTTTCCAAAGACGAATCCTGAGATCTTATCCAGTATACCACCAAGTTTTAGTTGGGACATCATCCTGTCTACGGCATAGATTTTTTCTCCAATATCTTCAAGATACAGGATCTTATTCGACCAGTCCGTAGGGAAATATGGTGTTCCCATAATTGAGGTAAGTACAGATAGGTTTCCACCCAGTAATTCCCCTTTGGCGTTACCAGTATTGATAGTTCTTATTCTATTGCCAGTTTGGACTTCCAGAAAGTTCAAATTTTCTGGATTTGAATATTCGATCATATCTCCTTCGAATAACAGCCGGTGAAAAATATCGTAATTAAAAGTATTCCATGAAGAGCTTGCCATAGGTCCATGAAAGGTCACTAAACCAGTTTTTTCGTACATCGCAAGATGCAATGCTGTAATATCACTGTAGCCTATGAAAATCTTCGGATTCTTCCGAATGAGCTCGTAATCAAGTTTGTCTATAATTCTTGCAGCTCCCGAACCTCCACGAAGTGAAATGATCGCATCTATTTCAGGGTCACCAAACATTTGATTCAATTCTGAAGCACGTTCTTCATCGGTTCCTGCCAGGTGGCCGTATCGGTTTTTCACAAATTCTCCAAAACTCACTTTTAAACCCATCGCTTCCAGGTTTTCCTTGGCGATCACAAAAGGTTCGCTGTCAAAAATTGCTCCTGCAGGACTTGTTATTCCAATAGTATCTCCTTTAGAAAGTCTTTTCGGTAGAAGTTTCTTATTAGTTGAAATTTGCCGCTCTGCTGTTGCTGAAAATGATTGTAGGGGAATACTTAAACCGGCAAGTCCCAGGCCGTAAACAAAATTGCGTCTTTTCATAGGTATGTATACTGTCTCGAAAATAGGGAATATTTGGAACTTCTAAAATTCAATAGTTATTTCTAATGTGAATAAGAAGCTTTGAAACTTCAGCTTTGATCTCTTTTGCGGAGCTCATATGATTCGAATTCATAATACTGAAAGTTAAAAGTCGGTCGCTATTCGTTTTAAGGTATCCGCTAAGACTATAGTTATTTTTTAAACTTCCTGATTTTGCAAATACGAATGCTTCTTCGTCCGTTAGTAAGTTTGCAAGTGTTCCATGCTTTCCAGCCGTAGGGAAAATGGTTGAAACCCAGGCCTTACCTTTTTCGTCTAATAAAACTTTCAGAATGATTGCCAGGTTAGCAGGAGTATTCATGTTGTACCTTGATAAGCCAGAGCCATCTGCCCATTGGAATTCATCAGGCAATCCTTTAAATATACTATTTTTAGCGTGATCTATAGAGATTTTAGTGCTCATGGTATCCGTCATTTTTTCTGAAATCATGATAAGTAATTGTTCTGCAATGAGATTATCGCTGGTATGCATCATTTGCTTGTAAATACTATCGGAAGCCACAGATTTTATATTATGACTGGCTTTTGGTCCTGGCGGGATGATTTTAATAGTTCGACCAATTTCTTCCTCAATGATTCTGATGCTCAATTCTTCTGAAGTTTCAAAAGGAATTCTTAGAGTATCATTCTTCTGAAGTTTCTGTGGAATCCTGAATTCATTGGTTCCCTTAAGTTTTTCCAGTGTTTCAGAATTAATAGTTCGGGTATAATTGCTAAAAATTTCCGGAGAAACTTTAAGATCTTTATTCTCCATCGTAAAAATTGCTGTATTCCCATAAACAGGTATTGCGGATATTTGAGGGGAGAAGGCATATTCAAAATCGTCCCAGCTCCATCCGGCACCATACATTTTCTGCTTCCAGTTAGCTTTTTGATAATAGATAGAATCCTTGGAATTCCGTAGAAATTGCAATGACGTACTGGAAGACACTTCTGAATCCAGTAGCCCAGGATCACCGGTGGCTGAAAAGATCAAAGAATCTTTAGCCTTCCGGTACCTGAATGTTATGATGCTGTCCTCCAGGCATTTTATAGCAGAATAAAGGCTTAATATTTTGGTGTTGGAAGCTGGAGTAAAAGATTTGTGGGCATTATATTGATAGATATTTTTACCAGTCTCTGCATCTAAAAGTGCGATCCCGGTAAATCCATGGTGAATCTTCTCAAACTTGGTTGTTTTCCGCGATAAGCTAGTAGCACATGAACTCAGGCCGAGAATGAATAAAACTGCTAGGAAGACCGTCAGGCGCATATTAAAATTTTTGACTTAAATATATACTTTATCATACTTACAATTAAACCAATCGTTTGCAAACTCAAAAACAAAGGTTATTTATCCTGAAGTATAATGATTATCTTTGCCGGCTATGATTTCAGAAGAGACAAAGAGCCTGGTTGATAAAGGAATAATGCTTCCGCTAATGGAAGAATTTTATACGATCCAGGGTGAGGGATTCCACAAAGGAACGGCTGCATATTTTATAAGGATTGGTGGTTGTGATGTAGGTTGTCACTGGTGCGATGTGAAGGAAAGCTGGGATGCCAGTACGCACCCGCCTACGCATGTTGGGGAAATCGTTGAGAATGCTACCCGACACAGTAAAACTATTGTGATCACGGGTGGAGAACCATTAACCTGGGATATGACAGCTCTGACTCAAAATCTCAAGAAACAAGGTTGTGATATTCATATTGAGACTTCAGGAGCTTATGAGCTAACGGGTACCTGGGACTGGATCTGTCTTTCTCCAAAGAAAATCAAATTGCCAACCGAGGAGATCTATCCTTTGGCCAATGAGTTAAAGGTTATTGTTTTTAACAAACATGACCTGAAGTTCGCTGAAGAGCAGGCGGCGAAAGTAAGTGAGGACTGTATTTTATACTTACAGCCTGAATGGAGTAACCGCGATAAAGTGATCCCAATGATCGTTGATTATGTAATGGAAAATCCGCAGTGGAAAGTATCGCTACAAACCCATAAATATTTGAACATACCATAAAAAAAACGCCCGACAGGGCGTTTTTTAAATTATAATCTGCTGCTGGACTACATATTAGTTAGCATTCTTAAATGGAACTTTTACATAGCTGTTGTCCCATCCAATAAGAAGGTCTGCACCGTTCTTAGCTTCCTGAAAAGCCATAGATAGAGATTCAATAGTATTAGGAGCCTGTCTTACTGGTACATTAATTCTTACCTGATCTTCCTTATCTGTATATTCATAAGAACCCCATGTGTTGGTTTTGCTGTTAAGAATAACAGTCCATTCCTTTTCTCCTGGAATTGTGTATAAGGTATAATTTCCAGCTTTTACCGTAGCATCTGCAACTTTCATGTCTTTGTATAAAGTAACTTCAGTTGCTTCATTCGCTCCTGTTCTCCATACCTCACCATAAGGTACCAATTTACCGAAGATCTCACGATTTCTTTTTTGTGGTCGGCTATAAATAACTCTCGCGACTGCTGCATCATCTTGGTCTCTGTAGAGCGCAAGATCCATTGGACTGGCATCTACTTTGGAAAACTTAAGTTCTTCCTTAGAGTAGTTCACCTTATCGTTATCCTGTGCGTTAATAGGGTTTGCAACAAAGAAAAACATTGCACTTAAACCACCTATGATCAATTTTTTCATAATTCTAATATTTGAATTTTAGTTAGTATAAAGATAAGACGCAGAGAGGTGTGAATTGTTAAAGAAGCACCAATATGCTGTTAAAATTTTAGCTGAGGTTTACAAATGAAAGAAAAGTTTGAAATTTATAATGATATACTACCATTTGATATGCATGTTTTAATTTGAACTTTTCAAATATAATTATTATTGAATATTATGTTTTCATTTATATAGCTTCAGCCCATATTTGTCCCATAATAATAAACAATATAAGTCATGTGTGGAATTTTAGCAGTTATCGGAAAAGATCTTGACAAAAAGAAGATCGCTGATCTTTCAAAAAGGATGTCTCATAGAGGCCCTGATGAAAGCGGACTGAAAATTACTGAAAAAGGTTATGTGTTAGCTCACGAACGCCTATCAATCGTAGATCTCACCACAGGTATTCAGCCTATACAAGGAACTGAATCTGCCTGGATGGTACACAATGGAGAGATCTATAACCACATGTCACTTCGAAATAACGAATTAAAGGATCATACTTTTAGAACTACCGGAGATTCTGAAGTGATCGTACATATGTATGAAAAGTATGGTCTTGAATTCGTAGATAAATTAGATGGCGTATTCTCATTTGTGATCATTGATGGTGATGACTTTATGGTCGCCAGGGATCCAATTGGAGTAAAGCCACTTTATTATGGTAAGGACGAGGCAGGTTCCATGTGGTTTGCCAGCGAAATGAAATCTCTTGCAGATAGCTGTACTGAATTTCATGCTTTTCCTCCTGGACATTATTATACTCCAGAAACCGGATTCGTAAGATACTATTCTCCAGAGTGGTTCGAATCTGAAGTGGCTACTCAGCCAGCAGATCTTAAAAAGCTACGTGAAAGTTTGATCGAAGCGACCAGAAAGAGATTGATGGCAGATGTTCCTCTTGGTGTATTGCTTAGTGGTGGACTCGATTCGTCATTAACAAGTTCTATTGCGGCGAGACTAATGAAAGATAGTGGCCAGACTTTGCATTCCTTTTCAATTGGTTTGGATGAAGCAGCACCAGATCTAATTGCAGCGAGGAAAGTTGCCGACTTTCTTGGAACTGAGCATCATGAAATTCATTTCACTGTAGAGGAAGGGATCTCTATTTTGAAGAAGCTCGTATGGCATCTTGAAACTTACGATGTTACTTCAATTCGTGCCAGCACTCCAATGTATTTTCTCTCTAAAGCGATTGCTGAAAAAGGGATTAAGGTTGTATTGTCTGGAGAAGGCTCTGATGAGATCCTTGGTGGATACTTATATTTTAAGAACGCTCCTTCTGCGGAAGAGTTTCAGAAGGAAACCATTAGAAGAGTACAGCGTCTTGCCACTGCAGATTGTCTGAGAGCCGATAAGTCAACGATGGCCCATGGTCTTGAAGCAAGAGTGCCATTCCTGGATAAAGCATTTTTGAAAACCGCTATGGAAATAGTTCCTGAAGAAAAAATGCCGGTAACTTATGATGGTGTTGAAAAATATATATTAAGAAAAGCATTCGATACTCCTGAAGAACCTTTCCTGCCGGAAGAAGTTCTATGGAGACAAAAAGAGCAATTTAGTGATGGTGTAGGATACAACTGGATCGATCAGTTAATTGATCATGCTTCAGAACAGGTGACAGACGTCCAAATGGAAACTGCGGCAACAAGGTTTCCTGTAAACACACCAACTTCAAAAGAAGCTTACTTCTACCGTGAGATCTTTCAGCAGCATTTCCCTCAGGATTCCGCAGCTAAAACAGTAAAAAGATGGATCCCGAAATGGCAGAAAGACCTTGATCCTAGTGGAAGAGCCAATGAAACTCACGTAGCTCCTGGAATGAAAAAAGTAGCTGTGTAAAACTGGTTTAAATATTTGAATTTCCTCAAAACCCGAAATGTGAAAATTATCTTAAACATTTCGGGTTTTTCCACATAATTTGTTGATAACTTCGAGGCTCATCACAGGTCTATAACCTGTTAAAAGTATGCGAATTGTTATATTTGTTCGTTATCCAAAAGAGACAAAATTAATTAGCATAATATGAGCGAAGAAGCTAAGAAACATAATTATTCTGCCGACAGTATTCAGGCGTTGGAGGGGATGGAGCATGTTCGAATGCGGCCTTCCATGTATATTGGAGATACCGGGGTTCGAGGATTACATCACCTGGTTTATGAAGTTGTTGATAACTCCATAGATGAGGCCCTTGCCGGACACTGTGATAATATAAAAGTTACTATCAACGAGGATAACTCGATCACTACTGAAGATAATGGTAGGGGTATTCCTATTGATCTACATAAAAAAGAAGGAGTTTCTGCGCTGCAGGTTGTAATGACCAAAATTGGTGCAGGTGGTAAATTCGACAAGGATTCTTATAAAGTTTCCGGTGGACTTCACGGTGTTGGGGTAAGTTGTGTGAATGCACTTTCTGAGCACCTTACGGCTACTGTTTATCGTGATGGCCAGATCTGGCAGCAGGAATATGAACTTGGAAAGCCATTGTATCCGGTAAAGCCTACAGGTGAAACCGATTTGAGTGGAACGATCGTTACATTCAAACCAGATCCTAGCATTTTTCAACAAACTCTGGAGTATAATTATGATACTTTGGCCAGTCGTATGCGTGAATTAGCATTTCTGAACAAAGGAATTCGAATTAGTCTTACAGATATGAGGAATAAAGAGGATAATGGCGAATATGTTCAGGATCATTTTCATTCTGAAGAAGGACTAAAGGAATTTATAAAGTTTCTGGACGGGAACCGTGAGCCGATCATTGGTCATGTAATTTCGATGGAAGGTGAAAAGAATGATATTCCTGTTGAGGTTGCCATGATCTACAATACCTCGTTCAGCGAAAATTTACATTCCTATGTAAATAATATTAATACGCATGAAGGTGGAACCCATCTTTCCGGGTTTAGACGAGGATTGACAACTACACTTAAGAAGTATGCAGATGCTTCTGGTCTGTTGGATAAGATTAAATTTGAAATTACAGGAGATGATTTTCGGGAAGGACTTACCGCGATCATTTCTGTAAAAGTTGCGGAACCTCAATTTGAAGGTCAGACGAAAACAAAATTAGGTAACCGTGAGGTTACTTCAGCAGTATCTCAGTCGGTTTCTGAAATGCTGGAAAACTATCTGGAAGAGAATCCGAATGATGCAAAAACCATTGTTCAGAAAGTAATCTTAGCTGCGCAGGCAAGAAATGCCGCGAAAAAAGCCCGTGAAATGGTTCAGCGTAAAACTGTCATGAGTGTTGGCGGTTTACCTGGGAAATTATCTGACTGTTCAGAGCAGGATCCCGCACAATGTGAAGTATTTCTGGTAGAGGGAGACTCGGCAGGTGGAACAGCCAAACAAGGTAGAGATCGTAAATTTCAGGCGATCCTTCCATTGCGGGGTAAAATTCTGAATGTTGAAAAAGCGATGTCTCATCGTGTTTTCGAGAACGAGGAGATCAAGAATATTTATACAGCACTTGGAGTAACTATAGGTACCGAAGAAGATAGTAAAGCTTTGAATCTTTCAAAATTGAGATATCATAAGGTAGTTATCATGTGTGATGCCGATGTAGATGGTAGTCACATTGAAACTTTAATCCTCACTTTCTTCTTTAGATACATGCGAGAATTGATCGAGAGTGGTCATATATTTATCGCTACTCCGCCACTTTATCTTGTAAAAAAGGGACAGAAGAAACGTTATGCGTGGAGCGAGAAAGAACGTGATGAAATCGCAGAAAGTTATAGCGGTGGTGTTCAGATCCAAAGATATAAAGGTCTTGGTGAGATGAACGCTGAACAGTTATGGGACACCACGATGGATCCTGAATTCAGAAAATTAAGACAGGTGAATATCGACAATGGAGGAGAAGCCGACAGGATCTTTTCTATGCTAATGGGAGATGAAGTTCCGCCAAGACGTGAGTTTATTGAGAAGAATGCTAAATATGCAAATATCGATGCTTAATTTTCACTAACATAGTATGATCTAAACCCACACTAAAACTAAGTGTGGGTTTTTTTCGTTTAATATTTACGGGACTATTATCTTTACCAACCTTAACACCTATAATTTAACCTAAATCAATTACCGTGAAAAATTTCAAAATCTTGACGCTAATCCTTGCTTTTTTTGGCAGTGGAATGGCACATGCTCAATTGGTACCTGCAGAAGGTCAGGAGATCATTGATGACCTTCTATTTATTGCAGATGGATTCGCTACTCCTGCAGCAGAGAGTGCAGCTTACCAGGCAACAGCCAGCTGGTTTACTTCTGCGAAAGCACTGGAACCGTGGAAAGTTGATGTTTCCTTGCATGCAAATGCTCTATTTGTTCCTTCAAGCAAGAAAGAATTTACTATAAATAATAATGATTTTTCGAATCTTACTATCTCTGGCGGTAGCAATGCCGCTGTAGTGCCAACTGCCTTTGGTAGTGATACAGATGTAATGTTTAACGGGAACTTTCTTGGTCAGGAATTTGCGTTTCAGGCGATTGAAGGGATAGACACTGGAGCTTTGATGTATCCATTCGCCCAGGTTTCAGTTGGATTGCCTTTAGGTTTCCAATTAGGAGTAAGAGCTCTGCCAGCACTAGAGGTAAGCGGATCTGAATTCAGCACCTATGGGATTGGTTTAAAGCATAATTTGAGTCAGTATTTTGGTAGAAGAAGAACCAGGGATGATGATTTGGAAGTGGCGGCCATAATTGCCTATGATATTTTTGATGTGAAATATGAGTTTGAGCAAATTTCTGTACCTAATTTGCTTAATCTTAATTTGATCGATGTAAGTTCAGGCGTATGGATGGCCGAGGTAATGGCTTCAAAGAAATACGAAAACTTTGAAATATTTGGAGCTCTAGGTGTTGCGCAGTCAGACTTTGAATATGAATTTGGAGGCAGTGGATTAGCATTGGATCTTGTAAATAGTGAGATTTCAAGATTGAATGATTCACAGGCTCAATTCAAAGGAGATATCGGATTTAATTTATACTTCAATAGTTTTAAAGTTAGTACGATGGCAACTGCTGGGAAGTATGTAAATCTTAATGTTGGGTTGCACTTCCTTCTTTAGGCAATACTTGATTTAACCATTCCTTATTATTAAAACTGCTTCGTAATTCGTAATTTCGCTGTCATTATTAATAGAAATTAAATATAATTTTAACATGAAAGTTACCATAGTAGGAGCAGGTGCAGTTGGTGCCAGTTGTGCAGAATATGTAGCCATAAAAAATTTCGCTTCAGAAGTAGTATTGCTTGATATCAAAGAAGGATACGCTGAAGGAAAAGCAATGGATCTAATGCAAACGGCGACACTAAACGGTTTCGATACCAAGATTAGTGGAAGTACAAATGATTATTCTAAGACAGCAAACAGTGATATCGCGGTAATTACCAGTGGTATTCCTCGTAAGCCGGGAATGACAAGAGAGGAATTGATCGGGATCAATGCAGGAATCGTAAAAGAAGTATCTGCGAATTTGATCAAACATTCTCCAGATGTAACCTTGATCGTGGTTAGTAATCCAATGGATACTATGACTTACCTGGTTCATAAAACTACGGGACTTCCTAAAAATAAAATTATTGGAATGGGTGGAGCATTGGATAGCGCTCGTTTCAAATACAGATTAAGTGAGGCTCTTGAATGCCCACCGTCAGATGTTGACGGTATGGTAATTGGTGGACATAGTGATACTGGAATGGTGCCACTAACTCGTCTGGCTACTAGAAATTCTGTACCGGTATCAGTCTTTTTAGATACAGATCGTCTTGATCAGGTTTCAGAAGATACGAAGGTTGGAGGAGCTACCTTAACTAAACTTCTTGGAACCAGTGCATGGTATGCGCCAGGAGCTGCTGTTTCAGGTCTTGTTCAGGCGATTGCTTGTGACCAGAAGAAAATGTTTCCATGTTCAGCCTTACTGGAAGGTGAGTTTGGATTAAATGATCTTTGTATTGGAGTGCCTGTTATTTTAGGTAAGAACGGTATTGAAAAGATTGTCGAAATCGAGCTGAACGATGCTGAAAAAAATAAAATGAAAGAAAGTGCCGAGGGTGTGAAAAAGACCAACGGATTGCTAGACGTTTAAGCTTGTAATAAACTTTCCCGACTATACTCTAAAGCCACATTCTATGTGGCTTTTTTGATGCTTTTAAAAGTTAAAATTATCCAAAAAAAAATATTGGGATTTGAATTATGAAGTCCTATATTTGTCCGTTTTTAAAATAGACCTAATAATCAATAATTTGAGGAATAATGCAGAATAAAGGACTGATTAAAGTTTTTGCAATTTTGTTTGGGCTGGTATGTCTATACCAGTTGTCATTTACGTTTTTGACAAACAACGTTGAGAGTGATGCTGAGGAATTTGCCATGCAGAAGGTTGGCGAGGATGTAGAAAACTACTCAGAACTTCGTGACCAGGCAGAAGCAAGGTATCTTGATTCTATTGGAGATAATGAAATTATCGCCGGGATCACTTACGATTCAGCAAAAGACAAAGAACTGAACAAAGGATTGGACCTTAAAGGTGGTATCAACGTAATTCTTCAAATTTCAGTTAGAGATATTTTAAGCGGATTGGCGAATGATTCTCAGGATCCGGCTTTTAGAAAGGCGATCTCTGAAGCCGATAAAGCTCAAACAGATAGCCAGGAGAACTATGTAGATCTTTTCTTCGAAGCTTTTAACAACATTCCTAATGCTAAACTTGCATCTCCGGATGTATTTGCTAACAAAGCATTAAGTAGTGAGATCAACTTCAACATGAGTAATGAAGAAGTTGAGCCAATTATCAGACAAAAAATTGACGAATCTATTACTTCAGCGTTTGAAGTACTTAGAAAGCGTATCGATAAGTTTGGTGTAACTCAGCCAAACATTCAGCGTTTAGGAAATTCAGGAAGAATTCTTGTGGAATTGCCAGGTGCTAAAGATATCAGCAGGGTGAAGAATTTACTTCAGTCTACTGCACAACTTGAATTCTGGCATACTTATAAAAGCAACGAGCTAGGTGGATTCCTGGTTCAGGCGAACAATCGTCTTGCTGAAATGAAAAAGTCTGAGGAGGTTACTTCCGAAGAAGAAATAGATTCAGCAGCAACTTCAGGTGACAATGAGATCGATGATCTACTTGCCGATGCTGAAGACAGTACTAGTGTTGAAACTGGAAACAATCCGTTGTTTGACCTAATGGCATCTCCAGGTTTTCAAGGCGGGCCGGTTCTTGCAAACTTCAATGTTCAGGATACTGCGCAGGTAATGGATTACCTTCAAATGCCTCAAGTAAGATCATTACTTCCTTCAGAAATGCGTTATGCTAAATTTGTATGGGGTGTTGCAGATGAGGATACAGAAACTGCTGCATTATATGCATTAAAAGGTAACCGTAACATGGAACCACCACTTAGTGGAGGTGTGATTACAGATGCACAACAAACGTACGATCAGTTAGGTCGTATTGCAGTGAGCATGCAAATGGATGGAACAGGAGCTAAGATCTGGGAAACCATGACAGGAAAAGCTTCTGCAGAACAAAGCCAGATCGCGATCGTTCTTGATAAGATTGTATATTCTGCACCAGGTGTTTCTACCGGAGCTATTGCTGGAGGTAGAAGTGAGATCACTGGTGATTTTACAATTACTGAAGGGCAGGATTTAGCGAACGTACTTAGAGCAGGTAAACTTCCAGCTTCAGCAGATATTATTCAAAGTGAAGTAGTAGGACCATCTCTTGGTCAGGAAGCTATCGATAGTGGTATCATGTCATTTGGTATCGCACTTATTCTGGTATTATTATGGATGATCCTTTACTATGGTAAAGCGGGAGTTTATGCAGATATCGCCTTAATCGTGAACATTTTGTTCATCTTTGGTATACTTGCAGGTCTTGGAGCGGTATTAACGCTTCCTGGAATCGCCGGTATCGTATTGACAATAGGTATGTCTGTAGATGCGAATGTACTTATTTTCGAGCGTATCAAGGAAGAACTTGCCAAAGGTAAGGCTCAGAAAGAAGCAATTGCAGATGGATTTAAGAATGCATTGTCTTCCATTTTGGACGCCAATATAACTACAGGTCTTACAGGTCTTATCCTATTCTTATTAGGTACTGGTCCTATTAAAGGTTTTGCAACTACTTTATTAATTGGTATTGCTACTTCTTTATTTACAGCAATCTTTATTACCAGATTGTTTATCGATGGATATGGAACAAGAGGAAAATCTTTGGATTTCTCAACTTCTATAACTAAGAATTTGTTTACGAACATGAATATCGACTTTCTTAAGAAGAGAAAGATCGCTTATATCGTTTCAGGATTATTTATCGTAATTAGTTTAGGTTCATTACTTACACAAGGACTTAACGAAGGAGTGGATTTTGTTGGAGGTAGAACTTATACGGTAAGGTTTGCAGATGATGTAAATCCTACTGCCGTAGAGAAGGATCTTGCTGAAGTATTTGGAAGTGCAGAAGCTAAAACTTTTGGTCCGGACAATCAGTTAAAGATTACGACCAAGTATAAAGTTGATGAAGAAGGTGCTCAGGTTGATGAAGAAATTCAAAGATCTCTATTTGATGCACTTGGATCATACCTTCCTGCTGACATTTCCTATGAAGAATTTGTTGATGGAGCTGATGATAAGCAAGTTGGTGTAATGCAGTCAATGAAAGTTGGTGCTACCATTGCAGATGATATTAAGAACGCTTCATTCTGGGCAGTATTAGGATCCTTAATCGTAGTATTCCTTTATATTCTATTGCGCTTTAGAAAATGGCAATTTAGTTTAGGAGCTGTGGCTGCGGTATTCCATGATGTGTTGGTCGTATTGGGTATCTTCTCTTTACTATACAAAGTAATGCCATTTAACATGGAGATCGATCAGGCATTTATAGCGGCGATCTTGACGGTTATTGGTTACTCGCTGAATGATACGGTGGTAGTATTCGATAGAATTCGTGAATTCGTAAACGAACATTCTACATGGCCATTAGGAAAGACGGTGAATGCCGCACTTAACAGCACGTTGAGCAGAACTTTAAATACCTCGCTTACTACCTTGGTAGTACTTCTTGCGATCTTCATTTTTGGAGGGGAAAGCATTAGAGGCTTTATGTTCGCATTGATCATAGGTGTGATCGTAGGTACCTATTCTTCACTATTTATCGCTACTCCGGTAATGTTTGATAGTGTAAAGAAGAAAGCCTCTTTGGAATCTAAGAAAGAACCGGTTACTGAAGAAGTTACTACAGTTTAGAACTAACCGAATATATATTGAAAAAGGCTTCCAATCTGGAAGCCTTTTTTTATG
>NZ_JBNJLI010000001.1:161591-708173 GCF_051195275.1 Christiangramia sp. 3-2217-3z
TGCTGAATCATTGCTGAATCATTGCTGAATCATTGCTGAATCATTGCTGAATCATTGCTGAATCATTGCTGAATCATTGCTGAATCATTTCTGATTTTTTTGTTTTAGAATGACTTCCGAAGGCGAACTTCAACCTTTCTTCTGAAGCAATAAGCAAAATGGAGATTTTGAATATGTTAAAAGCTCGCTGATATTTCTGAATATCATTCTAAACGAGGTTGTACGCCTTAATTGCGTACTAAGCAGACTATATTCTAGCAAGAAGTTTCTACTGAAAATATATAATTGCCAACATCACTAACGAAGGTTGTGGGAGATGCTTATCTGTTGAGTTTGTATTAATTCACACAGTTAGACTGATTGTTTTCATCTAAATGTAACTGCTACCGTCTATTCAAGCTGGTAGTTTGCCTTCCTTTTCAGCGATAAAATTTTTCAGGTGTAGTCAATTAGAAAATTTGTAACAATAGTCATAATACCCACAATGATTGCTAGTCTTTTAAATCTGAAGTGTTTAAGAAGCAACACCACTATTAAACCCGAAATATTGGTCATTACAGTTTTTAGATAGGAAGTGTTTACTTCTGCCTTTGAGGCTTGGTCGATTAAAGGGTTGTTTAGGTCTAAATTGTTTCTTAGAACTTCGGCAATTGATACTATGATTAGAACAATAATTGAACTGATTACAATCAGGAAGATTGAATTAATTGCATTTTTGTCATTCATTGCTGAATTCGTATTTGAAGACGCATCCATTCTATAGAAATTTGACGTTTTGCGACATTGCTCAGAAGCAACGTAAATGTTAGGATTTACTATTCTCTATCTACACTAAATTTACTTTCTGAATTAATTCCCCACTCATCGGCAAGACCTGCATTGATCTCTAGTACAAATTGCGCTGGTCCATCTGAAGGTAGGTTGGTTTCATCACGCGGGGTCGCATTCTTTTGTATACTCACCAGCGTACTGTCTGTGTCATAATAGAGAATGTCCAGAGGTATATAGGTGTTTTTCATGTAAAAGTTCCTTACGCGAGCATTCTCGTATACAAATAACATTCCCTGATCGCTTCCCAGGCTTTCACGGTACATCAGCCCCGTTTGCTTTTCATAATCTGTTTCTGCAAGCTCTACGTCGATCTTTCGGAGTGTGTCACCATTAGAATGAATTAAGTACACTTCCCCTTCCTTGTTAAATACAATAGGATCGGTTTCAATAGATTCTTCTTTTTCCGTAGAATTATCACAGGAAGTAAAACCAAAACCAAGCAACATGACGAGCAATCCAATACGAAAGAGGCCTGTTCTCATGATCTATTTTTTAACAGGACGATACATGAAGTAAAGCCCTGCGATTACGAATGGAATACTTAACCATTGCCCTGTATTCAATAACCAGTTTGCGCGTTCACCTACTTGTGGTTCTTTAACAAACTCTACAAAGAATCTTACGGTCCATAGTAGTACCAGGAAGAGTCCGAAAATGTACCCAAGCTTTAGTCGCTTTTCAGTTTTCCAGTAAATGAACCAGAGAAGTAGAAATATTAGCAGGTAACAGCCAGATTCATAAAGTTGTGCAGGATGTCTCGCGAAATCTTCGCCTAATTTTTCAAATACTACTCCATAATCTGTTCCGGTAGGCTTTCCTATAATTTCAGAATTAATAAAGTTTCCAATTCTAACAAAGATAGCTCCACTGGCCACTGGAATTACGATCCTGTCCAGGATCCATAAAACTGGTTTTTGAAGTACTCTCTTAGCATATAAAAACATGGCCACTATAATTCCTATGGCAGCTCCATGACTCGCAAGTCCTCGAAATCCTGTAAATTGAAATTCTGGCTCAAACCTTACTGGCAAGAAAATCTCCAGCAGGTTATTTTGAAAATATTCCCAGTCGTAGAACAGGACATGTCCTAATCTGGCACCTATTAAAGTTGCCAGCACCGTGTAGATAAATAACGAATCCAGTTTCTCTATGTCTATTCCTTCGCGAACATAGATCTTTTTCATGATGTACCAGCCAAGCGTGAACGCGATGATAAACATTATACTATAATAGTGCAGATTGAAAAAGCCCAGATCCAGTCCTTCTGATGGATTCCAGTGTATAGCATTAAATAACATAGAGATTAATTTGAATAGCGGTAAATATACATATTTGAAGATTCTTAACCTTCTTTCGAGTCCGATTTTGGCGGTACGGGATCATAACCTTGGCCACCCCAAGGATTGCAGCTAAAGATTCTTTTGATAGCCAGCCAACTTCCATAAACTGGTCCATGAACTTCTATGGCTTTAACAGCATAGCTTGAACATGAAGGTGTGTATCTACAGGTAGCCGGTGTTAACGGAGAAATGACAGCCTTGTAAAATCTGACCAGTGAGATCAAAAATGCAGACAAAGCTTCGCGTAACATTTTAATTTAAACTAAATGTGGTTCCTTCTTTCCCATCCTTCAGCTGAATACCCATCTCCATTAACTGATCCCGGATCTGGTCGCTTAAGGCAAAATTCTTGTTTGCACGTGCTTCAGCTCTAAGTTGTATCAATAATTCGATCGTGCCACTTAGTTTATCGCCATCTGTTTCCGCTTCAGAATTCATTTCGCTTAAGCCTAGAATATCAAACATAAAGGCCTTCATGGTGCCCTTCAATTCTTCCCTGTCTTCCGAAGTAATACTTACAGAACCTTCCTTGATATTATTAATGATCTTAACTACATCAAAAAGTTTAGCGATGACGATCGGACTATTGAAGTCATCATTCATGGCGTCATAGCAGGATTGTTTCCACGATGACAGATCAAAATCTGTTTTATCTGAAGTCTGGATCTCATCAAGACTATTATAGGCGTCCATCAACCTGTTGAATCCTTTTTCACTACCCATAAGTGCATCACTACTAAAATCGAGGATGCTACGATAATGAGCCTGAAGAATGAAAAATCGAACTACGTTAGGGCTGAATGCTTTTTTTAGCACATCGTTTTTTCCGCTAAATATTTGTTCCGGTAGAATAAAATTACCGGTGCTTTTTGCCATTTTCTTCCCATTTAGGGTCAGCATGTTGGCATGTAGCCAGTAATTTACAGGAGACTTTCCGCTGGCAGCTTCTCCCTGAGCGATCTCGCATTCATGATGTGGAAATTTTAAATCCATTCCGCCACCATGAATATCGAATTCTTCTCCAAGGTACTTTGTGCTCATGACTGTGCACTCGAGATGCCATCCAGGAAAGCCATCACTCCATGGTGAAGGCCACCGCATGATATGTTGCGGTTCAGCTTTTTTCCATAAAGCAAAATCCTGAGGACTGCGTTTGTCACTTTGAGCGGCAAGTTCACGTGAATTGGCGATCATATCTTCGATCGCTCTACCGCTTAATTTCCCGTATTGATGATCCTCATTGAACTTGATAACATCAAAATAAACTGATCCGTTTGCTTCGTAAGCATAACCCTTTTCAAGTATAGTTTTGATGATCTCTATCTGCTCCACGATATGACCCGTTGCAGTAGGTTCGATACTGGGAGGCAGGTTATTGAATTTCTGAAGAATATTGTGGAAATCGACCGTATACTTCTGGACTACTTCCATAGGCTCTATCTGTTCCAGTCTGGCCTTTTTCGCGATGCGGTCCTCTCCGGTGCTATCTGCTTCATTTTCCAAATGCCCGGCATCGGTTATATTTCTTACATACCTAACTTTATAGCCAAGATGCTTTAAATACCTGAATACAAGATCAAAGGAGATAAAAGTTCTGCAGTTTCCTAAATGAACATTACTGTAAACGGTAGGTCCGCAAACATACATTCCAACATTACCTTCGTTTATTGGCGTGAAAATCTCTTTTTCACCGCTCATAGAGTTATAAAACTTAAGGCCTTGTTCCTGGTATAGCGCCATGAAGAAAATTTTTAATTCTTAGAAAGAAGTATCTAATTTAATGTAGTCAAGAAATTCTCTGCGAACTTCTTTTTCTTTGAAAGCTCCGCCAAACTCACTCGTTACGGTGCTACTTTCGATATCACGAATTCCACGGCTATTCACACATAAATGTTTTGCGTCAATGACACACGCGACATCTGGTGTTCCAAGTGCATTCTGCAATTCCTGAACGATCTGCATAGTCATTCTTTCCTGAACCTGTGGTCTTTTTGCGTAATAATCCACGATTCTATTCATCTTGGATAGACCTATTACCGTGCCGTTAGATATATAGGCAACATGTGCTTTTCCTACGATAGGCAGAAGGTGATGTTCGCAAGTAGAATAAACAGTGATATTTTTCTCCACAAGCATTTCTCCATACTTGTATTTATTCTCAAAAACTGAAGCTTTGGGTTTGCGTTTAGGATGTAGCCCTGAAAATATCTCGTTAACGAACATTTTTGCAACCCGCTGCGGAGTCCCTTTAATGCTGTCGTCTTCAAGGTCCATTCCAAGAATATCAAGAATATTTCTTACATCCTTTTTAATAAGTTCGATCTTTTCATCGTCGCTAATCTCAAAGGCGTCATCTCTAAGAGGGTTTACAGCGCTACTGCCAGCGTGTGCATCACCCATTTCATCTATATCGTTCAAAATTTTATCTACTTTCATGCGTTTTGCAATAATAGTCGGTCAAAACTGTTTTGGCTTGCAAAGATACATAATTTATAAGGTTTACAGAATCTGCAAAATCAAATGAACGTGGGAGATTGTTTGCCCATATTTTCATATTTTGCACTAGTTTGGTTGAGGCAGCCCGAAGGTATGAACATCAGATTTCAGTTATTTACATTTCTATTTATCATTGCGGGTTTTTCGGCCTTTGCTCAGGGATCAATTTGTTCGAATATTGAGCCTTTTTGCGCTGGAGACCAACGACTAACTTTCCCTAATTCAAATTCTACAAATAGCAGCCAGATTTCAGGTGAATTTGGTCCGGACTATGGTTGTCTGGAAGAACAGCCATATCCAGCATGGTTTTTCCTTCAGGTAGAGGATAATGGAAATTTAAGATTCAGAATAAGTCAGAATAGCAGAGAAGATGGAAGGGGCGTACCCCTTGATGTGGATTTTGTGGTTTGGGGACCATTTCAAAGAGATGAAGATTACTGCAGTGCAGCAAACCTTAGTGAAATGAACCAGGTGGATTGTAGTTATTTGCCAGATTCGATAGAAACTATGACCATTCCAAATGCCAGGGAGAATGAGATCTATGTCGTGGTGATCACTAATTTTGAACAGGTGCCGGGCTTTATAAGTCTCGAACAGACCAATACAGGAGAAGGCTCAACAGACTGTTCCATCCTTGAGTTTGATCTTGGAGATGATATTGCGGTTTGCGGCGAAGATGAATATTTGCTCGATGGAACTTCAGATGAGGATGCAGAGTACCAATGGTTTAAATATGATGAGTCATCACTGGAATATGTTGAGATTCCAAATGAAACCGGGCCAACCTTACTGGTAACTGAAGAAGGAGATTATAAGCTGATTGTTACTGATGTTCTGGAAGATAAAACTGAAGAAGATGAGATCAATATTTCCTTTTATGATATTCCTGAAATATTTCCTGCGGAAGATCTTGCCAAATGTGATTCGGGTGCTACTGTAGATTTGACACTAAGAAACTCACAATTACTTGGAGTTGGTGCTGAAGTATCCGATTTTACAGTGAATTTTTACGAAAGCTTACAGGCCGCTGAAGATAATAATGCAATTATAAGTCCTCAGAATTTTCCATTCGAGCAGGGGAAACAAATTTTTGCCAGAGTAATTCAGAATATGTCTGGATGTCTTTCTGAAATCGAATCATTTCATCTGACTATTTTCGATTTCCCGCAATATACCTTAGCTGAAGAAACAATTTTATGTGTCAATCTCTCTGGGGCTGCCATCGGTAGTTCCATCGTGGGGGAAGATCTTGGTGAAGGTTATCAATATGAATGGATTCTGGATGGAAATGTTGTTAGTACAGAAGCTCGTTATACTTTAAGAGAATTACCTGGCAATGGCATATTGGAGCAAAATATCATTCATGATGAATCTGGTTGTTTTCAGTCGTATTCTACAACCATTCAGCCAGTTTCCCGACCTGAAACTCTTGAAGTGAACATTTCAGGCTCAGATTTTGGAGATGGATACGTAATCAACCTTGCCACAACTGGAGGTATCGGACAGGATTTTGCATCTTACGAATATCGTTTAGATGGAGGAAACTGGAGAAGTTCACCAAGATTCAAAGACGTTAGACCTGGAAATCACGTAGCATATATTCGAGAATCGAATGGCTGCGGAGAAACCAAAAGCGCTTCATTTTTTTTGGTTGGTTATCCACGATTTTTCACTCCGAACGGCGATGGATTTAATGATGACTGGCAATTAATTACAGATCAGAACATAGAGATACACGAAGTGATGATCTTTGATCGCTATGGAAAATCTATTATAGAGCTTAAATCTGGAGAAGATTTTTCCTGGGATGGCACAACTAATGGTAGACCGCTTCCGGAAACCGACTATTGGTTCAAGGTAATTTTTAGTACTAGTGATAAAGACCGGGAAGAGTTCATGGCTAATTTTAGTCTTATTAGATAAAAAAAGAGCAGGTCTTAAGACCTGCTCTTTTCTGCGTTAAATATAATATTGAATTTACAAGCCTATAGTAAGGGTTGCCACAAATTGAGATAGATCTCTGTCCAAACTTACAGGATTGAGAACTCCAGAATTGAGTGGGCGAATCTGCTCTTCATAATTTGAATTTTCATAAGCTATATCCAGGTTTACCGACCCAAAATTATAACCTAAACCCGCGCTATAACCATTTAAATCACTACGAATCTCTTCATTTTCAAACGGACTGGCTTCATAGCGATATCCAGCTCGAAAACTTAAAGCTTTCAACCTGTATTCTCCACCAACTTTAAAAGCAGGTGCCATTTTCATTGTTTCAGATATAGCATCGTTCAAACTCTGGAAAAACAAATCGTTCTTTGGTTTAAACTGAACGTTACCATAATCGGTTAGTTTTAGATCACCGCTTATTAATCCATTTTTTCCGAATAGAAAGGCAACGCTACCAGTATGAGAAGAAGGAGTTTGGAAATTATATTCAGGATACACATTGATAATATTTGGAGAAACACTAACGAATTCACCGGTACTGCTATATGTTTCCAAGTACTGGGATGTCTCCTCGAACATGTTAAACCAGGTAGGTGATTGGTAGGTGTAACCAAGTCTTACATAATCACCAGCTTTTGCAATAGCACCTAATTGAAAACTAAAACCATCTCCATTGGTGCGTAGATTGTTTCCGAAATCAATTCTGGAAGTGACATTAGGATCATTTGAGGTATTAGAATGTAGTTCAGAGATCTCTGTGAACTTATCGTAGTTTATAAAATGACTATTTAAATTAAGTCCAAGATATAGCCAGTCTTCGTACTGTGTTGCGATATTAAAGCTCAATTTTCCATTAAGACCGGTTGTATTGTATCGGTATTGCTGATCAAAACTTCCGTCTTTAACAAGAGAAAAATACTCAGTATTATTGGGGTCGTCTTGGTTGGCTTCTATTACATAACCCTGGTAACCTAAAAAGGCCTGTTGTTCATCAAAACCAAAGTTTTCTCCAAGGAAAGAATACAAATCGGCTATATTCTCATCATCTCTAAGCTGAAGCTGGTCCAGTGGAATTCCGTTGGCTTTCTGCAGAAAGTAGGCGTCTACAGATTGACGGGATAATCCGCCGGTTAAAAAGTTATTATCAAAATTGGAAGTTGTATTGAAATTGAGTCCAAGGCTGAATTTACTTAACTTTTTATCTGAACTTCCCTGGAATACAAAAACTCCACCAACATTTCCCAGATCGATCTCGTCACTCTTGGAATATGAGGTGCTACCATGATACCTTAGATTATCATCTGTATTTCTTGACTTCAAACTGATAGTAGTAATACTATTCAGGAAAACTGCAGATGAGGCAGGATTAATGGATATTGCTGAAATGTCTCCACCCAAAGCTCCAAACGCACCACTCATACCTATATATCTGGCAGTTCCGTTAAGTTCTGATCTTGAATAACGATAAGCATCATCAATACTTTGTGACCATAGATTTCCTGCAAGAACTAGCAGGCATATTAGAAATATCTTATTCATATTGTATAAAATAAAGGATGAAAAAAGCCTTGCTGAAATTAACCAACAAGGCTTGAATATTGTGAAATTTTATCTTCCGCCTCTACCACCGCGCGAGGTTCTGCTAGACCCACCGGAAGAACCACGACTGGTACTTCCAGATCTTCTGGATGAACTACTAGAACTACGAACGCTTCTACTGTTCGAAGAACTTCTTCTTGATGGCGAAGTAGTTTGTGTTGACCTACTACTGCTAGTTCTTGTGGATCTATAAACTGGACTTGAAGTTCTTGTATTAGAAGTATCGTAGTATCCACTTCTCTCCGTTCTTCTACTAGTACGTGAATACACATTATTACGATCGTAACCATCACTTGTGCCTCTGGCTCGAGATCTGGATCTAGCTGCATCAGCCTGAGCATTTCTAATACTTCTTATGCTTTCAGAGTAACCGCTTCTTCTATCATTGGATGACCTATAATCATTAGTATTCCTTCTGCCACGATTATAGGCGACATTATTACGATTTCTACCTATATAAGGATACCCATAACCGTATCTATTATAAAAACCATTGTTAAACCAAGGATTTCCAAATCCAAAGTTATAACCGTAGGACCAGCCATATCCAAATCCACCATACCCCCAAGGTCCGCCAAATCCCCCATAACCCCAACGATTACCGAATCCAAAAGCCAAACCTCTACGTGCGTAAGGATTAAAGAATGGATCGAAAAATGGATCATAGAACGGATCATAAAATGCGCCAAAGTATGGGTGTCCAAATCCGTACCCCCAACCAAGTGGTCTTCCAAATCCGAAACCAGATCCATTATTTATAATGTTGACAGTATAAGTATCAGGATCATTACCCCATGGTACATTCCCTTCAACATACGCTACATCTCCTCCAACTTCAGAATAATTATCATAACCATCATTAGATGAGTAGCTATCCACATCTGTGAAAACATCACTCTCGAGAAGTTCACCAACCATTTCAGATTGCTGGGCAAACATATTTTTATAATAATTGTTCTGATTATTTGGTTTCACCTGTGTTTGCTCGTTACCTGCCTGTTCCCATATACCTGGTCTGGATTCGCCATAAATCCCATCAGTTTCATATCCAGAATACTGGTAAGATGAGCATGCTCCAAGACTTAAAATTATAGCAGGAAGAAACAACAGTTTTAGCCGGTTTCGTAAGAGGTAGTAAGTTTTCATCGGTTATTCTTTTTATTGTTGGGCATTCTAAAAATGGTTAGTTTTGCCCGAACGGTTAGTACTTGACTAACCTTAAAAACACAAGTTTTGTGCCAAATTACGAACTATGGGTAAGAAGTTAACAAGCAGGAGCGAAGATTATTCAAAATGGTATAACGAATTGGTGGTCAGGGCAGATCTGGCTGAGAATTCAGCAGTTAGAGGCTGTATGGTTATTAAGCCTTATGGATATGCGATCTGGGAGAAAATGCAGGCTGAATTGGATAGAATGTTCAAAGAAACAGGACATCAGAACGCTTATTTTCCACTTTTTGTACCCAAAAGTCTGTTTGAAGCAGAAGAAAAGAATGCAGAAGGCTTTGCTAAAGAATGTGCTGTCGTTACTCATTATCGATTGATGAATGATGAAGATAACCCTGGCAAGTTAAAAGTAGATCCTAATGCAAAACTAGAAGAAGAGCTCGTTGTAAGACCAACTTCAGAAGCGATCATTTGGAACACTTACAAAAACTGGATCCAGTCCTATAGAGATCTACCTATAAAGATTAATCAATGGGCGAATGTGGTTCGATGGGAGATGAGAACTCGCTTATTTCTAAGAACTGCGGAATTCCTCTGGCAGGAAGGTCATACTGCGCATGCAACCAAAACCGAAGCGCTTGAAGAGACTGAATTGATGAATAATATATATGCTGAATTTGCCGAAAACTTTATGGCAATTCCAGTAATAAAGGGTGCGAAAACTGAAAACGAACGATTTGCAGGAGCATTGGAAACTTACTGTATTGAAGCTCTTATGCAGGACGGAAAGGCTTTGCAAGCTGGAACCTCTCACTTTTTGGGTCAAAATTTTGCGAAAGCATTTGATGTGAAATACGCTACAAAGGAAGGTGGATTAGAGCATGTATGGGCGACGAGCTGGGGCGTTTCCACAAGATTGATGGGTGCATTGATCATGACCCACAGCGATGATCATGGACTGGTTTTACCTCCGAAACTTGCTCCCACGCAAGTCGTGATTGTTCCAATATATAAGGGAGAAGAGCAATTAGCTCAAATTTCGGAAGTTGCAGATGATTTGGTAAAAGATTTAAGAGCAGCAGGGGTATCGGTAAAGTTTGACAATAATGATAACCAGAAACCAGGCTGGAAATTCGCTCAGTATGAATTACAGGGAGTTCCATTAAGAATTGCAATTGGTCCTAAAGACCTGGAGAAAGGTACGGTTGAACTTGCCAGAAGAGATACGCTGTCGAAAGAATTCTTGAATAGAGATGAAGTAGTAGGTAAGATACCTGCATTATTAAACGAAATTCAGGAAACTTTATATACCAAGGCCAAGAATTTTCGGGATACTCATATTACAGAAGTAGAGACTTTTGATGAATTTAAAAATCAATTAAAAGACAAGGGTGGTTTTATCTCTGCTCACTGGGATGGTAGCCCGGAAACTGAAAATAAGATCAAAGAGCTTACGAAAGCTACTATTAGATGTATTCCTTTTAACAGGAAAGAGGAAACTGGTAAATGTGTTCTAACCGGTAATCCATCGGAAGGAAGAGTGCTTTTTGCAAAAGCCTATTAAAAAATTTAAAAATTTTTGTAGAACATTTGCGGCATTCCAAAAAAGTTGTATTTTTGCATCCGCATTTGAAACAAAATGGTCCGTTCGTCTAGGGGTTAGGACGCCAGGTTTTCATCCTGGTAACAGGGGTTCGATTCCCCTACGGACTACTAAAGAAACATCGCAGTGATGTTTTAATAATAGCAACTTGAATGTTGCGCATTGAAATAGATAATGGTCCGTTCGTCTAGGGGTTAGGACGCCAGGTTTTCATCCTGGTAACAGGGGTTCGATTCCCCTACGGACTACTTTTAAAACTTATTTAAATAATAATTGTAATGGCAAATCATAAGTCAGCGTTGAAGAGGATTCGTAGCAATGAGACTAAGCGTCTTAGAAATCGCTACCAGCATAAAACTACAAGAAACGCGATCAAGAAATTGCGTGAGGCCGATAAGAAAGAGGCTGAGGCTATGTTGCCTTCTGTAATTTCTATGATAGATAAATTGGCTAAGAAAAATATCATTCATGATAATAAGGCTGCTAACCTAAAGTCTAATATGGCTAAGCACGTTGCAGCACTATAATTTTAGCAGTGTTCAATTCATAAAAAAATGCTTTTCGATCTACGGAAAGCATTTTTTTGTGCATTAAATTTAAGTTCTCTAAAAGACAGAAACTCCAGTAAGGGTCGTAAGTCTTTCCAGCGCCTTCATTCCTAATTCTGAATTTCCTTTTTCATTCAGTATAGGGCTCCAGACGGCTACTGAATAATTTTCTGGATGTATGGCTACAATGCCACCTCCAACACCACTCTTTCCTGGTAATCCTACCTGGAAACTAAATTCACCAGCCTCATCATAGAACCCACAGGTTTGCATTAAGGCATTGATACGTTTTACGGTCTTTGGTTTAAGGATTTTTTTATCATTTTCAAGAATTCGTCCTCTGTTGGCGAAAAGCATAAATGCTTTTGAAAGCTGTTCACAGGTCATAGCGAGCGAACATTGGTGAAAATAGAAGTCTACAATGGATTTTACATCGCATTTAATGTTTCCCAGCGCTTTGATGTAATTGACCAGCGCTACATTACGGTATCCCGTTGCCTGTTCTGAAGCAGCGACGGTTTCATCATAGTGAATATCCTCATCCCCGGTAATTTCCCTTACAAAATCGAGTAATTCCTGTTTTGGATCTTTTAACTGGTCTACAAGAATGTCTGAAATTACCAGTGCACCGGCATTAATAAATGGATTCCTTGGAATTCCACTTTCGTATTCAAGCTGAGTAAGACTGTTGAAAGGATCACCAGAAGGTTCTACATCAACACGATCCCATAGATCTTCTCCCATAAGACGCATACCCATTGCCAAAGTGAAAACTTTAGATATACTTTGAATTGAAAATTTCTCTTTACTATCACCAAAATTAAAATGCTGGTTATCTCCGCAATATACATGCATTCCGAATTTACGGCGATCTACCTTGGCGAGTTCCGGGATATAGGACGCGACCTTTCCTGAAACGTCTCGATAGCTCATTTCATTATATATCGTATCTAAAATTTTCTGGTATTCCATATTAATTAAGGTCGCTAAGATCTGAATCTGTTTCTATTTCGAAAGGTACCTTATCCTTCCTGAAGATCCGGGCAGGTAGATCTCCTTTTAACGTAACTTTATTATCACTTAGCTCCAGCCAGCTTCCCTCCCTAAGTCCCACTACTGGCGGTGAATTAAGCGTATGAAATTCCTTAATTCGTGTTTCGCGGGTTTCTCCTTTATGCTTTGTGTTTAGATCTGGATCGAGATAATGCGGATTAATATTAAAAGGAACTAGTCCTAAAGTCTGAAAGGATGGAGGATACACTATAGGCATGTCATTGGTCGTTTGCATGCTTAAACCTCCAATATTGGTTCCGGCACTTGTTCCCATATAAGGAGTTCCGCTTTTTATTTTTTGCTTCAACACAGCCATCACCCGATTTCTGTATAATTCTGAAACCAGTAGAAACGTATTTCCGCCTCCAGTGAAAACGCCTTCAGAATTCTGGATGGCTTTTTCAGGATCTTCAAATTCATGAATACCCTTGATCTTAATTTCAGCTTTTGCAAATGCTTCCTTTGCCCGTAATGTGTATTCATCCAAAGATATGCCGCCAGGTCTGGCGTAAGGAATAAAGATGACTTCCGCTACATCCTTATATAGTTTGGGTAAATGTGGAATCAAGTATTCAAGATAGTCCTGGGAATGTAGGGTGGAGGTGCTGGCTAATATTGCGTTCATATACCTTTTTAAGGTAAAAATAAAGAATCGAATACGTTAACAAAAGTTTACAGAGTTAATAAAGGCTAATTTTAGTTTTGGAACGTTATGATTAAACCGAAACCAACTAACCAACTTGGAAATTACTTTTTGTAGTAGAATGAAATACCTGCTATTGTTCAGTTTTCTGGGCTTTAGCCTGAATTGCTTTGCACAGGATCCCGAAATGATCAGCGGTAGAATTCTAGCCGGAAACCAGCCACTGTCAGGGGTGCATGTGATTAATATGAATTCCAGAACCGGTACCACTTCAGATGATTCGGGAATTTTTAAAGTTTCTGTACGCCAGAGCGATATTCTTTTATTTACTTCTGTACAGTTCGAAAAAATAGAAATAGAGGTTTCCGAAGAACATTTGAGGTCCGGAACTATTGAAGTCATCGTCACAGATGCCAACAGACTGGAAGAAGTTGAAGTCGGTAAAAAGCAACTTAGCGGTTACCTTAACAACGATCTCAGGCAAATAGAATATTTTGATAGAGATCAATATCATATTCCGCATCCAGAGAGAAAACTTACTCCCAACGAATTAAGACTTTATACCGCGAGCGAAGGCATTACGAGCCGGTGGTCATACATTGGGATTCTTCTGGGCGGTGTATCACTCGATGTTTTGATAAACGATATCAATGGGAAAACGAAATACCTGAGGGAAATGATAGAACTGGACGAACTACAAGTGAAAGTGCAGGCAGCTATCGATCTCTTCGGAAGGGAATTTTTCAACGAACACTTAAATTTACACGGCGACGAGATTATCAACTTTATTTATTATTCTTTTGAAGATGAAGATTTCAGTTCGATGTATGAGCAGAGAAAAGAGCTTGAAATGATAGAATATTTCCAAAATAATATTGTTGAATTCCGAAGAATGAGAACTCAGGATGAATAGAAGTAAAAGAAAAATTACAATGTATGCACTGCTGTTTTTTCTTGTAGGTTTTGCATCCGAAGTAACAGCACAGGAAAGAAAAATTGTTTCAGGAAAAATTGTTAGTGATAGTTTAATGGATAAAAGCGGAGTTCACGTTATTAATATGACTGCGGAAAAAGGCACCGTGACCAATGAGAATGGTGAGTTTGATATGATGCTGAAGTTAGGTGACAGTATTTATTTCTCATCGGTACAATTCGAGAATGAATTCAAAGTGATTGGAGAACAGCAGCTGAAGAATGGCTGGACCAAACTTTTATATCCTAAAATGAATGAACTTGCTGAAGTTCAGCTCGATAATATTAAACTTTCGGGAGTGCTTGATCAGGATATCACCAGGATGCCTAAGAGTATTTACGAAAAACTTGGTATTCCCTTTCCTAAACCCAGGCGAACAAGTCTTGAGCTCGCCATGCAAGCAAATACAAATGATCCGGTTTCACAGGTAATAAATATGCTTAATGGGACCACCAAGCAACTAAAAAAGGCTGAAGAGAATGCGGAATTAACCAAGCTCGTCAATCGTGCAAGAGGTCGTATGCAGGAAGCTTATTTCGTAAATGGATTGGGATTACCTGAAAATGAGGTCGTCAATTTCCTTTATTACTGCGTCGATTTCCCCACCTTTGAAGCTCTGCTTGATGAGACAACAATTTTCGCACTCATGGAATTTTTTGAAGAGAAACTCCCGGAATTTAAATCAAGAAGGCAGCTTGAATAATACTATCCTTAAATCCTGAACGTTGAAGTACGACACGAGAATACATATGTTATATAAATACCTGGGCACCGTCCTAATTATTTTCTTATCCTCTGTGCAGCTGAAGGCCCAGGAAACGGGCTTGCTTAAAGGACAAATTATTTCTGAGAATAAAGATGTTCAGAATGTTCACATTGTAAACCTTACTCAGGAAACCGGAACTACGAGTGATGTTAAAGGGCAATTTTTCATTGGTGCTGCAATTAATGATAGTCTCTTTATTTCTTCGGTTCAGTTTCAGAATAGAACAATTGTGGTACGCCAGAATATGATCGAAAGCGGAGAAATTAAGATCGAGCTATACGAAGCCATGAACGAACTTTCCGAAGTTTTTATCGATGATATTGAGCTTAGCGGTTACCTCGCAAATGATCTAAATTTAATTTCCATTAAGGAAGTGGAGACCAAAAACCGTTTACAGCAGAATCTGGATGACTTCATTCGGAAAGACAGGGAACTAAATCCCTATTACCAGCCTAGTATGACCGAAGGTATTCGTATCGATAAAATTGCCATGGCTATTGCAGAGAAGTTGTCTAAGAATAAAGAGACTCCGATAGTTTATAGTCCGAAGGAACTAGCCAATCTTAGTCTGAAGATAGTAGGAGAGAAGTTTTTTAGCAAGGATCTTGATCTTGATGCGAATGAAATCTGTAACTTCCTATTATACTGCGATAGAGATCAGAATTTCGAGAAGCTGGTTCTTACTAATAATGCATTGGTTTTAATCGAATATTTTGAAACCAGGATCGAATCTTTCAGAAAACTTAGAGCTGAAAATCTCAACGCAGGAAGACAGCTTCCTGGCTAATTCTTCAAATTAAACCATTTACTTATTTCTAAGTCTAAAAGCTGACTGCTCAATCTCTATGTATGGCGCAGTAATTGTTTTATCTTCGGAAAAAAATATATGAAAAACCTCATTTTGAGTCTGTGCTGCCTGTTTATATTCAGCTCCTTCAGCAGTGCAGATCATGAGACCTACTTAAGTGTTACCGAAATTGAATACCGGCAGGAAAGCAAGTCGGTGCAGGTGATTTCCAGGGTTTTTATCGATGATATGGAAGATGTGCTTAGCAAACGTTTTGGTAAGGATGTAAGTCTTTCCTATAAAAAAGATCTTTCAGATAATAAGGATCTTCTGGAAAAATACTATTCCAAAAAATTAACTATCAAAGTAAAGAATCAGGATATTCCATTGAAATTGCTGGGGAGCAAATTTGATGCTGATCAAATTGTCTTATTCCTGGAAGGCAAAAACGTGGAAACTTTCAAAACCGTAGAAGTAGAAAATCTCGTGCTTACAGATCTATTCGATACACAGAAAAATATTGTTCATGTGAAGAAAGGTGATGTAATCGAAAGTATGTTGCTGGTGAAAGCCAAAGGTAGTGACACGGTTAATTTCTGAAAACTTTCTCAATGACGTTTAAAATCTTATTTTTAGCAACCTATAAATTAAAATTTAGTAAATGAAGCGATTAAAATTGTTGACCTCCGTGTTCATGATGTTTGTCTTTGCAGGTATCAACGCACAGGAAACTGAACAACAGGAGCCACGGCAGCAAGGCCATACCAATCAAAACAAATTCAGGCAGATGTATCAGGAACTGGCAACTCCAAACCAATATAGAACTGCATCTGGAGCTCCTGGACCTGCGTATTATCAGAATGAAGCAGATTACAAAATGGATATCGTTCTTGACGATAAGAATTCTGTGCTTACCGGAGAGGAAACTATTACCTACCACAATAATTCTCCACAGGATCTTGAATACCTATGGGTTCAATTAGATCAGAATATCAGAAAAAAAGATGCTCCTCAAAAAGATGGAGACGGAATGGCTCCGGTTGCTACTGCAGCTGGTTTCGCTAATAAATATCTGGAAACTCCTTTTGATGGTGGTTTCGATATTAAAGAAGTTTCTGCTAATGGATCAGATCTTAAATATACGATCAACCAGACAATGATGCGCGTTGATCTTCCAAAGCCTTTAAAAGCTGGGGAGACTTATACGTTCGATATCAAATGGTCTTACAATGTGAATAACCACGTAACTAATCGTGCTCGTTCAGGATATGAGTTATTTCCTGAGGATGGAAATAAGGCATATGTGATCGCTCAGTTCTTCCCGAGAATGGCCGTTTACAATGATGTTGAAGGTTGGCAGAACTACCAGTTCTGGGGCAATGGTGAATTTGCACTTCCATTTGGTGATTATGAAGTAAATATTACTGTACCTGCAGATCATATCATGGAAGCTACAGGTGAACTTCAGAATAGAAAGGATGTTTACTCTAAAGAAATGATGAAGCGCTATGAGCAGGCTAAGAAAAGTTATGACAAGCCAGTAATCATTGTAACCCAGGATGAAGCTGAAAAGGCTGAGAAGAACTTTTCAGAAAAAACTAAAACCTGGACTTACAAAGCAGATATGGTTCGTGATTTCGCTTTCTCAACTTCAAGAAAATTTATTCTTGATATGATGGCGGTTGATGTGATGGGAAAAGATGTTATGGCTGTTTCTGTTTATCCTAAAGAAGGAAATCCTCTTTGGGAAGAATGGTCTACAAAAGCTGTAGCTGCAACTTTAGAAAGCTACTCAAAGCATACTTTCCAGTATCCTTATCATAAGGCAGTTTCAGTTCATGCTAAGAATCAGGGGATGGAATATCCAATGATTTGCTGGAATTATGGTCGTCCTGATGAGAATGGTAACTATAGTGACCGTACTAAATTTGGGATGATAAGCGTGATTATTCATGAAGTTGGACACAACTTCTTCCCAATGATTGTAAATTCTGATGAAAGACAATGGGGTTGGATGGATGAAGGTATCAACACTTTTGTTCAGTATGTTGCAGAACAGGAATTTGGGAAAAAACATCCTGAAGCTATTGCACCAGAATCAAATTATCCTTCAAGAAGAGGAGCGCCAAGTAAGATCGTTCCCTATATGAAAGGAAACCAGGACTATATTTCGCCAATTATGTCCAATCCAGAGCAAGTTTATCAATTAGGAAATAATGCCTATGGTAAGCCGGCTACTGCGTTAAATATTCTTCGTGAGACGATCATGGGTAAAGAATTGTTCGACTATTCTTTCGCTACTTATTCTAAAAGATGGATGTTCAAGCACCCAACTCCGGAAGATTTCTTCAGAACGATGGAAGATGCTTCAGGCGTAGATCTTGATTGGTTCTGGAGAGGATGGTTCTATACGACAGATTATGTGGATATTGGAATTAAAGATGTTCAGAAATACTATGTGACCGATAATCCTACGGAAGCAGGCAGAGAAATGCTGAAGAGATACGGAACAACTCCTGAAGAAACTAAAGCACTTTATGTGGTTTCCGAAGATGATGAAGCATTTTCAGAAGATATGAAAGGCAAATCCTTAATGGAAAATTCTGAAACGTTACAGGCTTATGTAATGGATAACTTTAGCGAGGAAGAGCGTAAGAACCTTCAAGCGCCTAAGTATTTCTACCAGGTGACTTTTGAAAAACCAGGTGGGTTGGTAATGCCGATCATTGTAGAATTGAGCTATGCTGATGGAACTTCAGAAAAAGTTACGTATCCGGTTCAGATCTGGAGAAAGAATGATCATAATGTAAGCAAGGTAATTCCTTCTAATAAAGAGATTACTAAGATCACATTGGATCCAGATCTTGAGACAGCAGATGTTGATGTGAACAATAACAGCTGGCCTAAGAACGAAAACAAAAGTGAGTTCGATGAGTATAAAGAATCCACTCAGGACTAGGTTTTAAGCTAATAATATTTAAGCCGACTTTAACGAGTCGGCTTTTTTTATGCTTAGATTTGTATATATATTTGTTTTACTATGCATATGTTACCATTATTTATTAGCGGAGCTGAGATAGGCTTTATTTTGTTCATCCTGGTGATGGTTTTTGGAGCTGATAAAATTCCTGATATTGCCAAAGGTTTGGGTAAGGGGATGAAAGCGGTAAAGAACGCGTCTAATGATATTAAAAGCGAAATTCAGCGTAGTGCTGAAAAACAAGGCATAGATACAGACTTCACGAAAGACGTTCGGGGCGAGATTGACAAGGTTAAGGAAGATATCGATGAAATCACAGGTTCTGTTCGTCGTAAGCTATAATATGTAATCGATGTGGGACCAGATCGAAGAATGGGACAGGCAACTATTTGTATACCTGAACAACCTTGGAATAGAAAAGTATGATACTTTTTGGATCTTTGTCACCAATCCGGCTCACTGGATCCCGGTTTTTATAGTTTTCTTTTTACTTTTTTTTATAGCATTTCACTGGAAAAAAGGACTTTTCACCAGTTTATTTCTACTACTTACTGTAGCCGTCACTTATGGCTTTACAAATCTTGTAAAAGCTCTAGCTGTCCGTAACAGGCCTAATAATACGCCGGAATTATCGGAACTAATTAGAATATTACAGGAGCCAACTAACTATAGTTTCTTTTCAGGTCATGCTTCAACCTCTTTTGCTGCAACAACGTTTATCGTTCTCGCATTGAGACTATGGAGCAAATGGATATATCTTGCTTATATCTGGCCATTCCTTTTCGTTATGAGTAGGATCTATGTAGGAGTTCATTTTCCAGGCGATATCATCGTTGGGATGATCGTTGGAATAATAATGGCCTTTCTCTTCTTTAGTCTTTATAACAAAGCAGGAACAAGGATTTATTAGCTATATAACTCTTGAAAGTGTAAGCCCATCACGAATTGGCAGGATCACAGTTTCTACCCTTGGATCATTATTTAATAGAGCATTGTATTCCAGTAGAGCTTTTGTAGAGAGGTCGTCTTTTTTAAGGTCTTCCAAAACCTTCCCACTCCATAAAACATTATCTGAAAGTATAATTCCGCCGCTGTTCATTTTATCAATAATAAGCTCGAAATACTTTGGGTAATTAGGTTTATCGGCATCAATAAATACCAGGTCAAATGTTTCTTCAATATCGGGAATGATTTCTGTAGCATCACCAATATACTGTACGATTCTATCGCTATATGCTGAAGCCTGAAAATGTTTCTTCTGAAAGTCTTCTAGTTCTTCATTGATATCTATCGTATGTAAGATTCCGTCTTCAGTAAGACCTTCAGCCAGGCACAGGGCAGAATAGCCTGTATATGTGCCAATTTCCAGGATGGATCGAGGATTTTTAATTTTGGAAAGTAAACTTAGTACCCGGCCCTGGTAATGTCCGCTTAGCATTCTGGGCTGCATGACTTTCTGATTGGTTTCACGATTTAATTTTGCCAAATGTTGAGGTTCTGGTTGAGAATGTGCTACTATATACTCGTCAATATTTTCAGGTAAGAAATGCATATTCAAAGTTTAGGTAAAAATATGGATTTTCTCTTTCCTGCGGGTCCCGAAGTATTGAAAACGAAATTGTATTTTTACAAAAAACACAAGTTATGAAATTTGAAAATTCACTGGAATTTGCTCAGCGCCTGGATAAGGAAGATGAACTGGCAAATTACCGGAATGAATTTATCTTCCCGAAAATCAAAGGTAAGGACGCTATATATTTCGTCGGAAATTCTTTAGGTCTGCAACCTAGAACTGCAAAAAAGTACGTAGATGATATTATGCAGGATTGGGCAGAATTGGGAGTTGAAGGACATTTTAAAGCTGAAAAGCCCTGGTGGGATTATCATGAACGATTTGCCGGAAAACTTGCCAGCGTAGTAGGTGCAAATCCTTCTGAAGTAACCGTGATGAATACACTTACTGTAAATCTTCATCTTTTGATGGTAAGCTTTTATAGACCTGAAGGCAAACGTTATAAGATCATTTGTGAAGAAAAGGCATTTCCCAGCGATCAATATATGATCTCCAGCCAGGTTCGTTTTCATGGATTTAAACCTGAAGATGCCATCGTAGAGATCAAAAAGCGGGATGGAGAGCATAATTTTAGAACAGAGGATATCCTTCGTAAAATTGATGAAGTGGGAGAGGAATGTGCTCTTGTACTTATTGGTGGGGTAAATTACTACACTGGTCAGGTCATGGACATGGATACTATCACTAAAGCAGGTCACAAAGTTGGAGCCTTCGTTGGTTGGGATCTTGCACACGCAGCCGGAAATATAGAACTAAAATTGAGTGAATGGAATGTGGATTTTGCCGCCTGGTGCAGTTATAAATATATGAATTCCGGCCCGGGAAATGCTTCGGGATGTTTTATAAACGAGAAGTACCACAACAAAAAAGATATTCCCAGATTTGAAGGTTGGTGGGGACATAATAAAGAACGACGATTCTTGATGGAGCCAGAATTTCAACCAGAACCCAATGCAGATGCCTGGCAAATTAGCAATGCACCAGTTCTTGCCCTTGCTCCATATCTTGCATCTCTGGAAATGTTCGCTGAGGTTGGAATGACTAGCTTGCTAAATAAAAGAGACAAAATTGTCGCATACCTAGAGTTCGTATTGCACGAGATAGACAAGGATGTGGACAGTACTTTTGAAATTATTACTCCTTCAGAACAGAAGGAAAGAGGAACCCAGCTTTCAGTTTTTTTACACGGTGAAGGAAAAGATATTTTCAATTATTTAATGGAGAATGGGGTGATGCTGGATTGGCGTGAGCCGAACGTGATCAGGTTAGCACCTGCACCTTTTTACTGTTCCTATGAAGATATTTATAGATTTGGTCAAATTTTGAAAGAGGGGATACTCTCAAAAAATAAGTCATAAAAAAAGGAGGCAAGTGCCTCCTTTTTTTATGACCTGTTTAGTTCTATTCTACTGTAATGTCATCAAAGAATAACTCAAAACTATCATCCTTAGATTTATGCATGGTAGCAATCTTGATACCTTTAAAATCTTTATAATCTTCCCAGGTTGTAGCCATTTCACGACCTCCATCTGAAGATTTGTAAACCCACTCACGAATCATGAATTCATCATCGAAATAGATATCGTAGCTATCACCCGGAGTGTAACCACCATCTTTTGGATAACTTACTGTAAGCATCTGCATTTTGTCTCCGCTAATTGGTGCTGTTGCTTTCTTTGGTTCACTAAGATCTGCCAATGACCATTTTAATTGAAAAGGGAACAGTAACCAGTAGGAATCATTCACAAACCGCTGATCGATATATTTTTTATCTTCAGCCAGGCTATCTTTTCTCGTATAACTCATCACAGAGTCATTTTCGGTTAGACTAATCTTGTTTGTTCCCACATTCCAGTTCCATCGTCTTTCAGATCTAATAGAATCGTTCACTTTTACATTAAAGGTGAACTTAATTTTTTTAATACTATCAAATTCTTTGAAGCCATTGACCATAGCGATCTTTTCATGAACTTCAAGGTTTGGATTCTCTTCAGGAGTTACCTCTTTCTTTTTGTCTTCGTTGCAGGAGATAAGCGCAATTCCAGCAAGAAATGTAAGCAGTAGTTTTTTCATAGTTCTAGTTTATTTAAATATAGTTATTCTTTTCATTATAGTGCATTAATGCTCATTCCACCATCAGCTACGATGTTCTGACCGGTTACAAATGAGGAAGCTGGCATTGCTAAAAATGCTACAATGCTGGCAATCTCTTTTGCTTCTGCAACGCGGTAAAGCGGAGTTCTGGAAATAATAGATTTCATTTTTTCCTCATTGTGCAGGTAGCCTTCAGTTAGTGGTGTTTTCGTAAACCACGGTGAAACTGCATTAACTCTAATTCCTTCTGAAGCCCATTCCACAGCAAGACTTCTTGTTTGTTGTAATAAGCCTGCTTTGGACATGGCGTAAGGAGTTCCTGTACCAACATCCTGAAGTGCTGCGGAAGATGCGACATTGATAATCGTAGATTCGCCTGAAATTTTCAGAAGAGGAAATAAGAGTCGGCTGAGCGTAAACGGAGCTAACAGGTTAATGTCCAGAACATTCTTATATTCTTCTTCAGAATATTCATGAGCCTTTTTCCGGATATTGATACCGGCATTATTAACGAGTACATCCAGACTACTCCAATTTTCAGAAATCCATTTTAGAACATTTTCAGAATCAGATAATTTTGAAGCATCAGCAACCAGGCCTTTCACTTGATAGCCCTGATCTTTTAATTCAATTTCCAGGTCCTGCACCTCCTTTGATGTTCTGGAAGTGAACAGTACTTTTGCACCCAATTCCAGGAATTGTTCTACACATGCTTTTCCAATTCCTTTCGTTCCACCGGTTACCAATACCTTTTTAGATGCTAATCTCCACATATTTCGATTTTAAACAGAAAACCCTTTGATCGCTCAAAGGGTTAGTATCAATTATATTGAATATTATAGTCTACGACCTGTAAGTAACTTGTACAGGATTAGTATTACAGCTACAACAATAAGGATATGTATGATACTTCCTAAATCTGGGAATGCAAAATATCCAATTAGCCATCCAATTACTAGCAATACGATAATAAGCCAAATTAAATCTCTCATAATGTTCTGGTTTTAGACTGGTTTTATCCTGCCTTTGGTTAATGATTTTTAGTTAGGTGGTTTAATAATTCCAAGACTAAATTAGATAAAGCATTAACCCACTGGTTTTCATTTAACCTTGATTTAACTATAAGTACTAAAAGCGTTCAGGATTTGATATTATTTCTCCCGCACGATTTCTTATTTTCTGCATTTCTTCCGGAGGCTTCTTTTCCAGTAGGCTCATCATCATATTCATCCTCTGGTTTCCGGCAAAATGTTCCCGGTTAGCATCCAGAAAATTCCAGTAAAGACTGTTAAATGGGCAGGCATTATCTTCGGTCTTCTTGCTTACTTTATAGTGACAATCCTTGCAGTAGTTGCTCATTTTATTAATGTAACTACCGCTGGAAACGTAAGGTTTCGTTGCAACAATTCCACCATCTGCAAACTGGCTCATTCCACGAGTATTAGTGATCTCTACCCATTCAATGGCATCGATGTAAATTCCCAGATACCACTGGTCAACTTCGTCTGGGTGAGTTTCGGTAAGCAGGGCGTAGTTACCGGTAATCATTAGTCGCTGAATGTGATGGGCATAGGCATTTTCCAGACTATTCTTGATAGAATGATGCAGGCAATTCATTTTTGTATTCGCATCCCAGTAGAATCCAGCTAGTTTGTTTTGATTTCGAAGTTTATTACTCCGGCGATAACCTGGCATTTCTTTCCAGTAAATACCTCTCATGTATTCTCTCCATCCCAGTATCTGCCGTATAAATCCTTCTACCTGCGAAATATCGATCTCGTCCTTATGGTCGTAATAATAGTTCAGAACAGAGTCTATGACTTCTTTTGGACTCAGCATTTTTGTGTTCATGCTGAAGGATAGTCGGGAATGGAACAGGTAAGATTCATCGGTATGCAAAGCATCCTGGTAATCGCCAAAATGTACCAGTAAGTTTTTACAGAAATAATTTAATACTATAAGTGAGTCTTCGCGAGAGGTAGGCCAGTTGTAATTATTCGCTTCAATAGATCCAAAAGTTTCTACACCAGCATTTTTAATTTCTTCAACTAGATGAGATACATCTTTACGGAAACCTCTTTCGTGTGGAATTTCAGGCTTGCCTTTCCATTTCTGCCGATTACTTTTATCAAAATTCCATTTCCCTCCTTCAGGATCTTTAGCATTGATCATTAAAATATTGTTTTTCTTCCGCATATCACGGTAGAAATATTCCATGGTCATTTGCTTCTTGCCTTCGTAAAACCTTTCCAGGTCGCTACGGGTTGTGAAAAAATGTTCAGTATCAAAATTGTTAGTTTCGATCTCCAGATTTTCGCACAAATCTTTTAACTGCTCATCAAGACGATACTCATCTGGTAATTGATATTGAAAACTTTCAAAATCATGTTTATCGATCAGGTCTTTTATGTTCTTTTCAAGATTCTGAGTATTATCCTCATGATCGATCTTGTAATAGATGACGCGGTGATCTCTCTCTTCCAGGTAGCTGGCAAAATTGCGCATGCTTCTAAAGAAACCTACAACCTTTTGGATATGATGCTTCACATAATCGGTTTCCTGTCGCATTTCCATAAAAAGATATGTCACATCTTCAAGGTCGTCTTTGAACCAGCTATGTTGATGATTTAGTTGATCACCTAAAATAAGTCTCAGCGTTTTTTTTACTTCAGCCATAAATCTTGATAATCGTTATCGGGATCGTAGCGATCTGCCTGACTTTTAATATTAAATTTTCTATCGCGTGGATCATTTCCGACTCCGCTATTGTACATCCAGTTTCCCCAGTTGCTATGCACATCATAATCTATGAGCAGACTTTCAAAATATGCAGCGCCTTTTCGCCAGTCGTGTTTCAGCTCTTTCGCTAGATAACTATTCACATTTTGCCTTCCGCGATTGCTCATAAAGCCGGTATGGTCGATTTCCAGCATATTGGCGTTGACAAAATCCTCTTTAGTTTCTCCATTTATCCAGGTTCTGAAAGTTTCATTATCATCATTCCAGTCGTGAGATTTTCCTCGAATTCCCTCTAATTGAAAAATCTTGTTCCCATGCTTAAGGGAGATGTACTTAAAGAAGTCGCGCCATATTAATTCAAAAATAAGCCAGTATGTACTCTGATTGCTTTTAATTTCTTTTTCATATTGCTTGACTTTGAAATAGATCTGTTTGGGTGAGATGCTTCCATTGGCTAACCATGCTGAGAGCTTAGAGCTGTAATCTGTGCCAATTAAACCATTTCTTGTTTCCTTGTAAGTTTCCAGGTTCCTCTGTTTAAAGAAGTATTGTTCAACTCTTTTTAATGCTTCATCTTCTCCACCGTGAAATGGGAATGCAGACCGCTCGTCGATTGTAAATTCGGTAAAATCGAGGTCTTTTAAACTCGGTATTTTGGTGTCATTATCAAACTCAAATGCTTCAATTTTTGAATTGGTAAGTAATTCTCTTACTTCTGTTTTCTTCTCACATTTTTTTCTGAATTCAGTAAATACCTTTGGAATATCATTAAAGGAATCATAGGGGATATCGTCAGGATGAAATAAAAACTGCTGATAATGATCTTTGAATTTAACATCAGGAATAGCTTCCTTCAGATTTCTTTCAACTTTCTTCTCTTCATCTGTCCACTCTTTCTGAAAGTAAATGGTGTCTATCTGATGCTCATTTGTAAGTTCAGCGATTCTAACTTCCGGTTTATTCTGAAAAACCAACATTGGAATATGTAACTTCCCAAGGTTATTCCGCAGATGATGAATAGTTTCTATCAGAAATTTTGCCCTGAATTTTCCGGTTTTTCGAAAGCCTATGTCCAGTTCTTCATAATGTCTGGGATCGAAACAGTATACAGCGATAACTCTATCGTGATTGCTTGTAGCAGTTGCTATTCCTTCATGATCCTGGGTTCTAAGATCATTTCTAAACCATATTAATCCTGTACTCATTTCTTATTTTTTCTGCATTTATCACTGCAATAGCGCACCTGTTCCCAATCTTTTTCCCACTTTTTACGCCACGAGAAAGGACGTTCGCAAACCGGGCAGATCTTTTGGGGCAAATCAGACTTCTTAATCGTTCTATTCGCCATCTTTACTAAAGAAAGATCTTACTTCCTGTCCTGGGCGGGCGTAATGAAATCTGTCAAGCAGGCTTGGCAGGGAATAGCCATCAAGACCATTTACAGCTACTGTACCAGCGTCATCTAACCTCAGCCAGCCATCAGGCATTTGAATGCCTTCATCAAAATATATGTGTTCAATAGACGCAACGACAAGTACGGTGTCATTTTCTTTGATATGGTATTCATTCACGAATTTGCAGCCCAGCTTTACTTCAGATTGCTTCACGTAGGGAGCATGCAATCCATCAAGATATTCCTCATCCAGACCTGTTTTGTTAAATTCTGAAATCTCTTCATCATACTTCGCTGCAGTTTGATGAGCTTGCTCGATCATTTTATCCTGAATATGATTGACCGTAAAGTATTCCGTCTCTCGAATATTATTATAGGTGTTTCGAGCAACACTCAGTGGCCTGGTCACAAAACCAAGCATTGCCGGGTTGCTGCCAATATGAGTCACCGAGCTAAATACGGCTACATTGGGATTTCCAGATTTAGATCTGGTGGCAATGAGGTTTGCAGATTTATATCCTGTACAACTATTTACAAGGTTCAGGCGGTAAATTTTTTCCATTTCCTCAATGTCTGAGGCTTTGATATGTTTCATAAAAAAAGGTCAGTTTTTTAGACTGACCTCAAGTTATCGAATGCTTTACTATAAAGCTGTTAATGGATTTTTAAATTAACTTTGATTTTCCATCTTGTTGATGGCCATCTCATATTCTTCCATTGCTTCTCTTACTGCATCTATGTTGTCTGACGCTTTTTGGTGAGCATCTTCCATAACCTTCTCCAGGTTCTTGTCTGGATGCTGGAACAAATCTGTGATCACATGGTTAATTTTATCGATTATACTGCTTTGAGTATTCTTGATATCCTCCAGTTTGTTCAATGTAGACCTCATGTGGTCTAGTTTTTCCTGATCCATAATAATAAATTTAGTTTATCTAATATACCACCTCGCCTTTATGAAGCATTACCAGTTAACAGCTTTTAGAACAGCTTTATCAAAAAATTAGGATTCACGTTGCTCCTCGTAAGCAGGGTAATCTATGTACCCTTTCTTCCCAGGTGTATAGAAAGTATCCTCATTATACTCAGCCAATGGCCATTTATTTTCAAATCTCTCAACAAGATCTGGATTGGAAATATACCATTTTGCATAACTTACAAGATCTGCATCTCCATCTTCTATAACTTTGTTTCCAGATTCTCTGTCAAAACCGGCATTGATCATTAAAGTTCCTTTGTAGATCTTTCGATAGTGTTTCGCAATATCAGTTATAAGGTAAGGCACGTCGCTCACATCTGAGAATGGTTCTGAAAGGTGAACATAAGCCAGATCGTAAGCATTTAGTTTTTCCATAATATAATCAAAGGTCTCAATGCTTTCTTCTGAAGCTACAATTCCGAAGATCTTATGCAGAGAGGGATTGAATCTACAACCAATTCTATTTTCTGGCCACACTTCATTGATGGCATCCAGAACTTCAAAAAAGAATCTTGCCCTGTTTGGAATGCTACCTCCATATTCATCGGTACGCTGATTAGAATTTTTATTGAAGAACTGGTGTATGAGATATCCATTGGAAGAGTGAATTTCTACTCCATCAAAACCGGCATCTTTAGCATTTTGAGCAGCAGATTTAAACTCCTGCACAGTTTCCTGAATCTCCTGAAGGCTCATTGCTTTTGGATCAACGGTTTTTTCCTGACCATCGGGTGTGTACACGTCTGCATTTGGATTTATAGCACTGGGAGCAAGTGGCTTGTCTCCATTATGGAATTTAGGGTGTGAAATTCTACCAACATGCCATAGCTGAATAAAGATTTTTCCACCATCCTTATGAACTGCTTCGGTAACTTTCTTCCATCCTTCAACCTGTTCCGGCGAATGTATTCCCGCAGTATTTATATATCCAACAGCCCGGGAAGATACCTGTGAACCTTCAGAAATAATTAATCCGGCACCTGCACGTTGAGTGTAATAGGTTACATGCATATCTGTAGGAGCATTTGCATCATTCTCGGCACGGCTTCTGGTCATTGGCGCCATGATCACCCGGTTTTTTAAATTGAGGTCTCCCATCTGGTAGGATTGTAGTAAAGCTTGTTTTTCCATAGTCATAATTTAATTTTTCTTAAAATTACCAGTTTCAGGGTTTTCGGGGTGTTAATGAACTGGTAAATCAAAAAAGAGCTAGCGGAAAGAGACTCTAAGTCGTTGGGACTGCCAGTGAATTGAATATTATTGAGTAATTTCGTGATTCTAATTAATATATTTCTGGAGAGCATTTTACTTGCCAGGAATTAGTTTATACTTCATGCAAAATCAAAAAGAAGTAGCTATTGTAGGATCCGGACTGGTGGGATCTCTATTAGCCATTTTTCTTAGAAAACAAGGTTATAAAGTCACCATTTTCGATCGACGTCCCGATGTTCGTCTGGTAGAATTTTCCGGAAGATCTATAAACCTGGCCATGTCTAATCGCGGCTGGAAAGCTTTAAGAGAGGCTGGAATAGAGGATGAGATCAGGGAGTTGGCGTTACCGCTGGATAAACGGGCGATGCATGTAGACGACAAACCAGTTTACTTCCAGAAGTACGGAGAAGAGGGAGAAGCGATCTATTCCATTTCCAGAGGTATCCTTAATCGTAAGATGATAGATCTTGCGGAAGAAGCTGGTGCTGAATTCAGGTTTGAAGAGAAGATTTGGGATGTGGATCTGCCAAATGCTAAGTTGTATACAGGCGAATCTGAAAAGAGCGTCTGGAAAGAATATAAGTTCGATCTTATTTTTGGAGCAGATGGCGCGTTTTCAAGAACCCGTCATAAGATGCAAAGACAAAGCAGGTTCAATTATTCCCAACATTTTATTGATGTAGGATATAAAGAGCTTACAATTCCTGCGAATGCCGATGGATCCCATAAACTGGATAATGCTTCTTTCCATATCTGGCCTCGAGGTAATTTTATGTTGATCGCAATGCCCAATCTGGATGGAAGTTTTACCTGTACACTTTTTATGCCTTTTGAAGGAGATGTTTCTTTTGAAAGCATTCAAACAGAACAGCAGGCAGACCAGTTTTTTGAGCAGTATTTTCCTGATATTAAAGATGAAATATCGAATTTAAAGCGAGACTTTTTTAAAAATCCTACAAGTGCAATGGTAACGATCAAATGTTATCCGTGGTCTTATTTTGATAAGATCACTCTGGTAGGCGATTCTGCTCATGCAATTGTTCCATTTTACGGGCAGGGAATGAATGCGGGATTTGAAGACATTTCTGTTTTAAATGAAAAAATGAATCAACACAGGGATAATTGGGAAATTATCTTCGAAGAATATCAAAGAGAACGAAAACCTAATACAGATGCGATCGCAGAATTGAGCTATCGTAATTTTGTCGAAATGAGTAGTAAAACAGCCGATCCATCTTTTTTACTGCGGAAGAAAATAGAAAAGAAGTTCGCTCAGAAATATCCTGAATTATGGGTGCCTTTGTACTCACGGGTCACATTTTCAGACAAAGCTTATTCAGATGCGCTGGATATTGGAGATTACCAGAGAGGAATCATGGATGAAGTCATGAAAATCCCTGGAATTGAAGAAACCTGGGATTCTAAAGAAGTAGAACTTAAGATCAAGGATTTACTTAATAAATAAAAAAAAGCTGCCATCTGGCAGCTTTTTTTTAATGTGTATCCTTCTTAAGAATGTCCGGGAACTTTTCCTTAAATCGATTCAGCCTTGGAATTGACACATTCTGAATGTATGGATTTTGAGGATTATTTGCTTCGTAATTTTGATGGTAATCTTCAGCTACCCAGAATTTCTGAAAAGGCAGTATTTCTGCAGCAAGTGGTTTCTGGTAGTCTTTAGCAACTTCAATTTTCACTTCATTTATAATATTTTTCTGTTCTTCTGTTTGAAAGAATACGATCGAACGGTATTGTGATCCATTATCTGGTCCCTGGCCATTCACCTGCGTTGGGTTTTGAGAACCAAAGAATACCTGAACCAAGGTTTTGAAATCTACAACTTCAGGATCATAAATTACCTCTACTGCTTCTGCATGACCTGTTCTTCCAGTATTGCTTTCTTCATAGGTGGGATTCTTGGTATGCCCACCAGCGTAACCGCTTATTACTTCATCTACTCCTTCAATACTTTCATAGATAGCTTCAACGCACCAGAAACAACCACTGGCGAAATATGCCTTTTTCATCCCATCCTGCATCTCAACTTCTACCGGAGTAGCATTCGCAATTTCAGGTTTGGTAACAGATTGTTGGGTGTTTTGATTTCCACAGGCTAGAAGTACAAGGCTTATGAAATTAATAAATAATAGCTTCATGTTATTTAAGTTTATAAGTTCCTTCAAGAGTTTTCTTGCCTAACAATGCATATTCCACGGCAGTCTTACCATCGATTTGAAAACCCTTCCAGTCAAGTTTATATTCGTTTGCACTTACTTTGCTAAATGTAGCAACCGCTGTGCCAGTATCGAGATCATTCCACGGAATTTCATTCTGCTTACTTTTTACTGAAGCGCCTTTGTAGAAAACATGAATTTCATTACCTACTTTTTTAAAGTCGGCTTCCATATATAATTCATCGGGCTTCAGGCAAAGTTCTGAACTCTTTCCAGCTTCGACTTCCAGGCAGTAGCATTCGCAGTTAGTATCTTCAGCAAACGCGAGATTGGTATAAGTTCCAGAGTAATCTGTGTTCTTTTCTTTTGGTGTAGTTGTAGTGTCTTTGGTCTTAAGTTCTTCAGATTGATCTGAACTTTGTTCGTTCAAATCTTTAAAACCAGTTTCCTGAGTAGTAATGGTATCTTCCACCTTATTCTCATTTTCAGAATTAGCAGAATCCTTACAACCTGTCATAGTTAATATAGCCAGACAGATGGTACAGGTTTTAATTGCAGTGAGTAATTTCATAACGGGTTAAAGTTAGACTATAATTCATTGAAAAATTGTAAAATGAATGTTAATCCAGAGCCCGTGTGAATAGGAGAGTGGCTTAAAATTAGGCATAAAAAAACTGCCTGAAAAACTTTTGCTTCAGATCCTAAGATCTTACTGTTATTCTCCAGGCAGTTTAAAGTGTTGCTTAAGAAGTATTAGAACTTCTTGAACATTGATTCCATTTTTTCCTGCTCTTCTTTAGCTAGTTCTTCGTCTACCAGAATTCTACCACTGTGCTCATCTGTAATGATCTTTTTACGACCAGCAATTTCCATGATCACCTGTGGAGGAATAGTGAAGAAAGATCCTCCAGATGCTCCTCTTTCTACAGGAACCACGGCTAAACCATTCTTTACGTTTGTACGAATTCTTTTGTAAGCAGTAACAAGCCTGTCTTCAATGTTCTTTTCGTATTCCTTAGACTTGTCTATTAGTGCTTGCTCTTCTTTCTCAGTTTCCTTCAAAATTTCGTCAAGTTCACTTTTCTTATGCTTAAGGTGAGCTTCTCTTTCAGCTAATTTCTCTTTTGTTTGAGCAATAACTTCTTTCTTCTGCTCGATCTTCGCCTTGTACTCATTAATATGCTTCTCTGAAAGCTCTATTTCCAGTTCCTGGAATTCAACTTCTTTACTTAAAGCATTAAATTCACGATTATTTCGAACATTCTTTTGTTGCTCAGAATATTTTTTGATCGTCGTCTTAGACTCCTCTATCTGGTTCTTCTTGTTCTTGATATCATTATCAATCACTTCGATATCCGCATCCAGTTTTTCCAGGCGTCTGTTCAAACCTGCTACTTCATCTTCAAGATCTTCAACTTCAAGAGGAAGTTCTCCACGTACATTTCTAATCTCATCAATTCGTGAATCCACCAACTGAAGATCGTACAGGGATCTTAACTTCTCTTCTACAGTAACATCGTTTTTTTTCGCCATATTATAAATAATGTATTGGATTGGTATTTGTATCTGCTAAAATAAGTGCAAAACTACTAATTTTTTTGCTAAGAAAAGAATATAGTAAATTTTTTGTAAACTGTTCACTTTCATAGTGTCCAATATCTGCAACGACCAGCTTTTGCTCGGCTTTGTAGTAATCATGATATTTTAGATCTGCCGTGATGAATATATCTGCACCAGCACTTTTTGCATTCTCGATGGCAAAGGCTCCGCTACCTCCCAGAACAGCAACTTTTTTTATAGGTGATTTAAGTATTTCAGAATGACGAATTCCATTACTATTAAATGTTTCCTGAACTTGACTTAAGAAGCTTTTCCCATCTACAGGAGTTTCGAGTTCCCCAATCATGCCCATTCCTAGCTGCTGATTCCTGTTTTCAAGACTATGAATCTCATAGGCAACTTCCTCATAAGGATGACTTTGAAACAAAGCTTTCAATATTTTGGATTCGAGGTGTTTCTTATAGGTAATACCAATTTGCATCTCATCCTCAAAATGAATTGTGCCTTTTTCACCAACTACGGGATTTGAATCTTCGTTTCCTTTGAAGCTTCCGAAGCCTTGAACATTAAAACTGCAATTATCGTAATTTCCAATGTTACCTGCACCCGCCTGGAATAGAGCTTCTCTCACCTTAGCAGCATTTGAAACCGGAACATAAGTTTGCAGTTTTTTGATACTATCGCTTCGGGGGATCAGGATCTGCCTGTTCACCAGTCCCAGCTTTTCAGCGATCATATCGTTGACACCTTTGTGCTGATTGTCTAGAGCAGTGTGAATCGTATAGATCGCAATATCATTCTTAATTGCTTTAAGAACGGTACGCTCCACATAATTTTTCCCGGTTAGCTTTTTCAAACCTGAAAATATGATTGGATGAAAGCTTATGATCAGGTTGCAGTTTTTAGCAATGGCTTCATCTACGGTAGCCTCCAAAGTATCTAAAGTTATAAGTGCTCCTTTCACTTCTTCGGAAGCGTTTCCTACCAGCAAACCTACGTTGTCGAAATCTTCAGCATAATCAAGCGGTGCAAATTCTTCTATTATAGTAATTACTTCTTTAATAAGCATATTTTGATAATTTTGCCAGAAGCCTGGAAATTAAATTGTCTGCGTAATTCTCAGACTTCAGACTCAAAGATACTTATATTAAGCGTTTATGCCGAATCCCAGAAAATTGCTTTTACCTTTTTCCGTAGTCTACAAAACTGTGACTGGAGTTCGAAATCAATTATATGATCAGGGATTCTTTAATTCCTTGAAATTTGATATTCCTGTAATCGCCGTTGGAAATTTAAATATGGGAGGCACAGGGAAATCTCCCATGATCGAATATCTTATTCATCTGCTTTCGAAGGATGCTAAGCTTGCGACATTAAGTAGAGGTTATAAACGTGAGAGTTCAGGGTTCCAGATCGTGGAAATCAATGACACTGCGAGTAAGAGTGGGGATGAGCCTCTTCAGTTTAAGAATAAATTCCCAGAGATCACGGTAGCTGTAGATGCCAATAGGGTAGAAGGAATCAACAGGTTAAAAAAGTCCGGTTCCAATCTTATTTTGCTGGATGATGCGTTTCAACATCGAAAAGTGGAGGCGGGGTTGTATATTCTACTTACCTCTTATACCGACCTTTTTACAGAAGACTTTGTACTCCCTGCTGGAAATCTCCGAGAGTCACGTAAGTGCGCCAGTAGAGCCAATATAGTGGTGGTAACCAAATGTCCGCAGAATCTTGATGAAACTAAACAGGAAGAAATTCGGTCAAAGATCAAAGTATATTTTAAAGGACCGGTTTTCTTCAGTAGTATCATATATTCTGAACTGATCTTCGCAGAGAAAGAACGTAAGCTACTGAAGGATATCGAACAGAAAGATTTTGTACTTGTTACGGGAATTGCCAATCCCGATCCAATGATTTCATACCTGGCTGAAATGAATATTGAACTAAAGCATTTTAAGTTTTCAGATCATCATAATTTTTCCACAGACGAAATCGAAAACCTAGACACCTTCGAGAGTATACTTACGACGGAAAAAGATTACATGCGTTTGAAAAGTACAAAACTTGCCCGGAAGCTTTATTACCTACCTATTCAAACCAAAATAATTTATGATGCTGAAAAGTTTGATGAACTAATTTTGAGTTACGCACAAAAAAAATGAGGTGCGAAGCACCTCATTTTATCTTGGCTAATTCAAATTATATGTGTTTGTTGTCTTCAATATAATTCTACTAGCATTTACTTTACAAAGGCTGTGCCATTTTTCTAAACTGTTGTTTCTCTGGCAGCTAGATACTTGTTGATCTTGTGGAAGAACTCTTCTGTCTTATAAGGTTTGGGTATAATATCATTGAAACCGTTCATGTAAAATTCGTCTAGGTTATCATCTAGAGTTACTGCGGTTAACGCAATGATCGGTATGTCAGGATTGAACTTTCTAATTTCTATGGTAGCTTCTATTCCTGAGATTCCAGGCATATGAATATCCATAAGGATAAGATCAAATTCATTATTTTGAACTTTCTCGATCGCAATAGTACCATTGTCTGCGACATCACAGATCACTTTGTTTTTCTCAAGGATCTTGCGTGTGATCATTTGATTGATCTTATTATCCTCAACGATAAGGATATTTTTATCTTTCATAATATCGTTGGTAAGAACGATATCTTTAGATGGTGCTACTGGTTCAGCTGGTTTAGTTTCCAGAGTTTCAGCTTCAAATTGCAATTCAAAAGTGAAAGTAGATCCTTTGCCAAGATCGCTCTTCAGTTCAATTTCAGAATTAAGAAGACTTAGAAGGTTTTTGACAATGGATAAACCAAGTCCCGTTCCCCCAAATTTTCTGTTAATCTGGGTAGAACCTTGTGTAAAGTTTTCGAAGATTGCCTTTTGCTTCTCTTTACCAATTCCTTCACCATTATCCTTTATTTCGAATAGAAGAGAAACAAACTTCCCATCTTGTCGGGTTTTATTTACCGCGATCCAGATATCTCCATCTTCCGTAAACTTAATAGAGTTACCAATAAGATTGATGAGAATTTGAGAGACTTTTAGAGGGTCTCCAATCAGTTTAGCTGGAATGTCCTTATCATAGGAGAAATGTAATTTCGTATTCCTGTCGTCTGCGGAATTCTTTAACGCAATCAATACGTCTGAAATACGCTTTTCGAGATCAAAGTTAGTCTTAACGATTTCCACTTTGTTCGCTTCAAGCTTATTGAGGTCGAGTATATTATTGATGAGGGAAAGGAGATATTCACCTGAAAACTTTAATGAATTTAGATGCTCTTTCTGACTTTCTGTAGGGCTTTCTTCTAACAGTAAATGGGTTAGTCCTGTCACCGCATATAAAGGTGTTCTCAGCTCATGTGTTATGGTAGTTAAGAATTGAGCTTTTGCCAGAGAAGCTTTCTCAGCATTTTCCTTAGCCAGTATCAATTCTGAATTCTTCTTTTGAAGTAACTCATTCGCTCTAGCACGAAGATTGTTGTTTTTATATAAACTCAATGTTAGCAGCGAGAGAATTGTAATAAGAGCTACACTAAGTATTGTAGTTAGCTTGTTAACTTTTAGCGTCCTTTCATTTTCCGCCTGCTGTGCCGTTAGTTGATCTACCGTAGATTTCAAAGCAGAATTACCAAGTCTGGCATTTGCTTCAGTTGCAAGAGCTTCCTTATTAACATCGAAAATAGTTTCTCTTATCTTATTACCTTGTCGAAGTAATTCGAGTGCGCTGGCATAGTTACCTCTTTCCTGAGCAATTTCACTTAGCAAATTATAACTATACATGATCATACCCGTATAACCTGCTGCTTTTGATATTTCAAGCGATTTTTTAGCTGACTGCTCTGCTCGTTCGTAGTTTCCATCGTATTGAAATGCGCGAGCCAGGAAATAATTTAACCGGGTTTTTTCATATTGATTGTCCGAATCACTGAGATAGACTTCTGCGTTTCTTAATTCGGTCAGTGCTCTGGGCTTGGTGTTATTATCAGCAAAATAAATTACGGCTCTATTCAGGGCAATAATTCCTAGTTGTTCCCGGTTGTCTTGCTGGGTATAGTATTTTTCTGCAAGCACCAGGTAGTTTAATGCTCGATCAAATTCTCTTTTGGATGTAAGTATTTTGGAATAAAGTACATAAGAATAATTAAGGCCTGCGTCATCATTGATCTCTCTTTGAATGGACATAGCTCTATCCAACTGCGTTATACCTTTATCATATTCGTGCCTTACATGATACATACGACTTAGAATCGTACTGGTTAGCGCGATGTAACTCTTAGCGTTTATACGTTTAGATAATTTAAGTGACAGATCTAGTTGTTCCTGGGCTTTATCAAAATTCATGGTATTGATAGAACCCTCGGCTTCATTCAACAGTTTTTTGATCTGTTCAGGTTTTGGGTTTTCTTCATCGATCGTGGACTCTTGGAATCCAAAGATGGCGAAGCAACATACTAAAAGGATGAAACGCTTGAAGTTTTTCATTATGGAAAAATAGCTAGCAGCTTTAATAAGTTGTTAAATATAGCTATTTATCGTTAACAAGTGAAATTAAATCGATAAGACGATTAGAGTAACCAATTTCGTTGTCATACCATCCTATTAACTTGATGAGCGTACCATCGATGACTGAAGTCATTCCGGCGTCAAAAATGCAGCTATATTTATTATCAAGGATATCTACAGAAACTATGGGGTCTTCAGTATACTCCAGAATTCCAAACATCTCATTTTTTGCAGCATTCTTGAAAAGTTGGTTTACTTCTTCAATGCTCGTTGATTTTTCAACATTAAGTGTCATGTCTGTAAGAGATCCATTAGGAACAGGAACCCTGATTCCGCATCCACCAATGACCTCACTAAGGTCAGGGAAAATTCCTGTTAAGGCCTTCGCCGCTCCGGTGGTAGTTGGTATGATAGATTGTGCTGCTGCCCTACTTCTCCTTAGATCCTTATGAGGTTTATCATGTAAGCTCTGGTCTGATGTATAGGAGTGAACGGTTGTTATATAAGCCTGAGTAACTTTTAAGTGATCATGGACCACCTTGAGCATAGGGGCTGCATTATTAGTCGTACAGGAAGCGTTCGAGATGATTTTCTCGTCGCCCGTAAGTATATGTTCGTTTACCCCAAGTACGATCATCTTAATTTCATCGTCTGCTGGTGGAACCGAAAGTATCACCTTCTTTACCCCATCCTTCAGATGAGGTGATAGCGTTTCAGTAGTTTTGAATTTTCCGCTGCATTCTACCACCATTTCCACTCCAAAACTATTCCAGGGAATATCTGCAGGTTTTTCGAAATTCAGCAAAGGAATAGATCGACCGTCAACAATTATTTCACTGTCGCCCGCAGAAATATCATTGAATATTCTTCCGTGGATGCTATCATACTTGAGCAAATGTGCGAGACTGCCGGCATCATGAATATCATTGATGGCAATAACCTCAATCTCGGGATGACTCAGTAGAAGTCTGAAAAGGTTTCTGCCAATCCGACCAAAACCATTAATGGCAATTTTTACAGGACCCGCCATGTAAACTCCTTAATTTATATGCTTTTGAGCCTTATAAGAGGATCTTACCAGGGCACTACTTTCAACGTGTCTAAAACCTAGTTCAAGACCGTATTCTTCGTAACGCTTGAATTGATCTGGGGTGATAAATTGCTTGACAGGCAAATGCTTTTTACTTGGTTGAAGATACTGTCCAATAGTCACGACATCAACACCTGCACCGCGTAGATCTCTAAGCGTCTGAAATACTTCTTCTTCCTTTTCGCCAAGTCCTAGCATAATTCCCGACTTGGTTCTTCGAATTCCATTATCCTTAAGATACTTTAGAACTGCAAGGCTTCGGTCGTATTTCGCTTGTATACGAACTTCTCTGGTAAGACGCTTAACGGTTTCCATATTGTGGGAAACTACTTCAGGGCTTACTTCGATAATACGATCTATGTTACGTTCATTTCCCTGAAAATCGGGAATTAAAGTTTCCAGTGTAGTTTCAGGATTCATTCTTCGAATCGCTTTGACAGTCTCTGCCCAGATAATTGAACCCATATCCTTAAGATCATCACGGTCCACGCTGGTCACTACCGCATGCTTGATTCCCATGATCTTGATGGATCTGGCAACCTTTTCAGGTTCATCCCAGTCTACAGTTTCTGGTCGGCCGGTTTTAACACCGCAGAATCCACAGGACCTTGTACATACATTCCCAAGAATCATAAAAGTAGCGGTCCCTTCACTCCAGCATTCACCCATATTCGGGCAACTACCAGAGGTGCAAATAGTATGTAGATCGTATTTATCAACCAGGCTTCTTAATTCGGTATATTTCTTACCGGTAGGAAGTTTCACTCGCAACCACTTTGGTTTTGGAGTTCTTTGTGTTTTGGTTTTTACTGGAGCAACGTCTGTATTCATAGCAATAAATCTCTGTTTCAAAGATACAATAATAAGCTGAACTGCATAAATTAGACTCCCGCCGATTCTAATCCTTACTTAGCTCTTTCGGCTTTCAATAATAGCGGCGAGTAACTTCTTGGCACGCAACAGTTTTACCTTAATATTATTCATGGGTTCATCCAGGAATTCTGCGATTTCTTTATATGATTTCTCCTGAAAGAATCTAAGATTGATGACTTCCTGGTAATGAGGTTTCAATTGCTTAATGTCAAAGAGTAATTGCTCTAGATTTTGCTCCTTGATAAGCTTATCCTCAATTCCCGGAGTATCATCTGCGATCTGGTAGACCTGGTCTTCATCCTGCATGGAAGTTTTAGATCTAATAGAAGCTTTTTTCTTTCTTATTTGATCTATATGGATATTCTTGGAGATCGCAATAAGCCAGGTGGCGAAGGAATAATTAACATCAAAAGTTTCTATACGATTAAAAGCTTTAGAAAAGGTTTGAATCGTAATATCTTCAGCTTCATACTCATTTTGGGTCTTTTTAAGCTGAAAACCATAAACATCTCCCCAGAACCTGTCTACCAGGTAATTGAATGCCGACTGACTTCCTTTCTTGGCTTCACTGATTTTCTCAGAGAGCTGACTGGGGTTTACTTCCACTGTCCTGGTTTTGAAATGAGATTGGAGCTAAATATAGCTAATTGGAAAAATATTAAAAATATATCTAAAAATGGATAGAACCAGATGACGTCCTTTTCGTCTAGCTTTTCCGCAGCATTATAATAGACAATTCCGTCAAAGATCAACTTTATAAAAAGAATCGATAGTACGGCGATAGGGAAGATCTGAAGAATTGAAAGTAGAATAAAAAGTAGCCAAAAAAGTAATCTTGCCGAGTAATATACGCCAAGCAGAACCCGGTGTTTCTGTTGGTATTGTTTAACAGTAGAAACGTGTCTGCGTTTCTGTTTTGTCCATTCTGAAAAACTTTTTTTGGGAACACTTCGTGTGATTGAATTTTCAGAAAAACAGATGGCGGTATTTTCATGATTCGCAGCTTCATTAACGAATAGATCATCGTCGCCAGATTTTATGTGTAAATGACTCGCAAAACCTTTCAACTCATAAAACCTCTCAGAGGTGTATGCTAAATTACGGCCAACGCCCATATATGGTATCCCTAATTTTGCATAACTGAAATACTGAATGGCTGTTAATAGTGTTTCGAACCGAATTAACTTATTCAGCAGTGATTTCTTTTGTTTGAAGTAGCCACCATATCCAAGAACGATCTCCTTGGTTGTAAAATGATTTGTCATTTCTGTGATCCATTCCTTAGATTGAGGAACACAATCGGCATCTGTAAATAATAAGTATTTGTTCGAAGCTTTTTTAATACCCAGTGTAAGGGCATATTTTTTATTTGCCCAGAATGCTTCAATATTCTGCACATTTACAATTTTTACTCTTGGATCTATATTCTGAAAATGCTCCATTACTTCCAGACTATTATCTGCGGAAGCATCATTAATAAGGATAAGTTCAAAATCTGGATGATTCTGTTCAAGAATTTTTGGTATGCTGTTCTGAAGGTTCTCTTCTTCATTCTTTGCACACACAATTACTGAAACGGGAAGATTTAATGCTTGTGACTTTTCCGAAGAAGCAGATGTAAATGAAAAAAAACTTAAGTTATAGAGGATATTGATTATACCGGTGAGTATAAACAGGCCAAATAAAATTATCTCCATTTAATCTAGGTAGTCTTGGCGGTATCTGAACAATTTTCCATTTCATCCGGCAACTTACCACAGAAACTACATGGTTCACCAGATTTATTAAGGTATGGATTCTGGCTCGCGCAGGTACCAGCGAACTTTCCATCTTTTTTACCCCAGATTTTAATTGCAATTCCTGCAAATGCAAGACCTAGCAGGACTAAACTGATTATAAATAGTTTCATAGACTTTGGATTCTGTTGCAAAAATAATAATAAAAACAGGCAACTGAAAATTGGTCGTATCATTAGTATATCGTTTACAATATTTAACTAAACTTTAATCGAATAAGTAGCGCTATCAGTTAATTCAGAGATATCTTGCAGCGTTAACCACGAGAAAAACTACAATATGAAATTTAAAATGTTATTTACAACTCTTGCACTTTCAGCAGTCGTTTTCACTTCTTGTGAAGATGGTAATAAAAAAGAGCAGGAAGAAAAAGAGAAAATGGAGCAAATGGAAGCCGAAGAAAGGGAGGCTGAAATGCAAGCTGAGAAGGAAATGCAGGAAATGCAATCCAACAGCATCGCAGCAAAAGCTATGGCTACCGATACTTTAAGTACACTAGTATCTGCTCTACAAGCTGCTGATCTAGCAGAAATGATGAAGACAGAAGAAGGTCCTTTTACTGTATTCGCACCTAACAACGCTGCATTCTCTAAAGTAGACCAGGCAACACTAGAAAGCCTGATGATGGAAGAGAATAAAGATAAACTAGCTGGTGTTTTGAAATACCATGTAGTTGAAGGAGAAGTTATGGCTGCAGATCTTGTAAAAATGATCCAGGATAATGACGGAACTTATGCAGTTTCTACCGTTGGTGGAGGAGAGCTTACAGCATCTTTAGAAGGTGAAAATGTAATTCTTACTGACGAGAATGGAAACAAAGCGACTGTAGTTCAAGCTGATGTTGATGCTTCTAACGGAGTTGTTCACATCATTGATGCAGTAGTGATGAAGAAAGCTTAATTCGACAACGAATTATAAAGAAAAAAGGAGCGCATTTGCGCTCCTTTTTTTATTCAATTATATTGACTTCAGCTTCAAGGGAAATTCCAAACTTCTGAGACACCTTATCCTGAATCATTTTAGCGAGCATTAAAATCTCTTCTCCAGTAGCTTCACCATAATTAACCAGAACCAATGCCTGGTTTTTATGAACACCGGCATCTCCATTACGGTAACCTTTCAAGCCCGATTGATCAATGAGCCAGCCAGCAGGAACCTTTATTTCATCTTCAGATACATGGTAAGAAGGTATTTCAGGATGATCCCGCTGTAATTCTTCAAATTTATTCCTGGTGATCACAGGATTCTTAAAGAAACTACCACTATTTCCGATTTCCTTGGGATCGGGTAATTTTGATCGTCTAATAGTGATAACTGCATTCGAAATATCCTTGATTCCAGGGTTTTTTATTCCCGATTTCTCCAGTTCATTACGAATTGCTCCATAATCCAGATTTAATTGATGATCTTTTTTAGTTAGCCTGAAACGAACAGAGGTAATAATATAAAGACCTTTCAACTCATTCTTGAAAACTGAATTTCGATAACCAAAATTGCAATCTTTACGAGTGAACTCTTTCTCTTCAAGGGTTTGAATGTTCATCGCATGACAACTTACAAAGCTGTCTTTAAGTTCAACTCCATAAGCGCCTATATTCTGGATCGGAGAGGTGCCTACATTGCCAGGAATAAGAGATAGATTCTCTAATCCTCCGAACCCTTTTTCTATAGTATGAAGTACTAATTCATGCCAGTTTTCTCCGGCAGCAACTTCCAGAATTACTTCATTTTCATTTTCTGTTACGACTTCTATACCCTTTAGGGCAATATGAACTACCGTTTTATGAACATCCTGAGTAAGGAGCATGTTGCTGCCGCCTCCAAGAATAAATAATTCGGAAGAATAACTTTTTTTTAGAAGACGTCTCAGTGCGTCAATGCTTGAAACCGATACAAATTTATCTGCCCGAACATCGATGCCGAAACTATTGTAATTCTTCAGTGAAAAGTTACGAATAACCCGCATTAAGCCTTATTGTTATACTGCTTTAACGCTTTCTCAAGAATTACCAGCGCACGCTCAAGATTTTCTTTTTTCAATACATACGCGATTCTAACCTGGTTAAGTCCGGTATTAGGAGTAGAGTAGAATCCTGCAGCTGGTGCAACCATGATGGTTTCATTGTCATCTTCAAAATCTTCCAGTAACCATTTTGCAAAATCATCTGCATTATCGATAGGAAGCTCGGCGATACAATAGAAAGCGCCTTTTGGGTTTGCAACCTTAACACCGTCAATTTTTTCCAATCCTTTTACAAGAAGATCTCTTCTAAAAGTATATTGCTTGATCACCTCGTCAAAATAGCTCTGTGGTGTATCCAGTGCAGCTTCACTTGCAATTTGGGCGAAAGTAGGTGGGCTTAGTCTTGCCTGAGCAAATTTCATGGCGGTAGTGATCACTTCAGTGTTCTTAGACACCATGCAACCAATTCTTGCTCCACACATGCTATATCTCTTTGAAACTGAATCTACCATGATCGCATGGTTCGCCAGCTCAGGAATGCTCATAATTGAATGATGTTTTACACCATCATAGGCGAATTCACGATAAACCTCGTCTGAAACAATAAAAAGGTCGTGTTTTAGTGCAAGATCGGCAAGTTGTTGAATTTCTTCTTTTGTATACAGGTATCCTGTTGGATTGCCAGGATTACATATAAGTATAGCTTTAGTTTTCTCAGTGATCAGTTTCTCAAATTCTGAAATAGGAGGTAATGCAAAACCATCTTCAATTTTGGACTGAATTGGTTTTATAGTTACTCCTGAAGCCGTTGCGAAACCATTATAGTTCGCATAAAATGGTTCTGGAATGATTACTTCATCACCCTGATCTGTGATGCTTCCCATTGTGAATAGAAGCGCTTCAGACCCTCCGGTGGTGATTATGATATCCTGCTTTTCAACGGGAAGAGAGGTGTTTTTGTAATAGGAAGCGAGCTTTTCACGATAACTCTCAAAACCAGCAGAATGACTGTAAGACAGTACTTCAATGTCATGATTTTTTACGGCATCAAGCGCTACCTCAGGAGTCTTAATATCAGGCTGGCCAATATTTAACTGGTATATAACTTTACCCTTTGCAGCAGCTTCTTCAGCATAAGGGACTAATTTTCTTATAGGTGATTCGGGCATTTGCTGCCCTTTATTTGAAATCTTCGGCATGATAGTTCTTTTATAGGTTTGCAAAATTGCAAAAATAAAGCCTGAATCAAGAATAAACAATCCTGAATTATTCTGCTTAAGCCGTTAAATTTCAGCATAAAAAAGCCTCCTGTAAAGGAGGCTTAGGTATTTACTTTTAGAAGTTATCCTTAACTTTCTGTGTCATCTGTTATCTGACCCTTTATTTTCAATGCTTTGATAGGTTCTTCAGCGTTCGAATAAACCGTAACAGTTTTCCTGATATGTCCAACTCTTTTAGTGTCATACTTTACTTCTATCTCACCCATTTCGCCAGGCATGATCGCCTTTTCAGGTTTCTTGGGGATCGTACAACCACAGCTGGATTTCACATCTTCCACGATCAAAGGTTCGTCTCCTACGTTCTTAAATTTGAAGACACGTACTCCATCGCTACCTTTTTTTATAATACCATAGTCGATCGTCTCAGACTCGAACTCGAATTTGGCCGAGTTTTGCGCCTGGGTAGTAGCAAATCCTGCCAGTACGAAAACTACGATTGCAATAAATTTTCTCATAATTCAGTTATTTAATCGAATTAGTAAATATAAGCTGAAAAGGCTTAACTCTCAAAATTTTAATCATTTCAGCAGCTTTCATAATCCTTCATTAATAATTACTTTTGCCATTATTTCAAAAACCAGACCAAGAAATGGCAATTGCTTCACAATACAATGCGAAAAAAGTAGAGGATAAGTGGTATGACTACTGGATGAAGAATAACTACTTTCACTCTGAAGTAGACGAACGCGAACCTTATACTATAGTGATCCCGCCACCTAATGTTACGGGAGTTCTTCACATGGGACACATGCTGAACAATACCATTCAGGACGTGCTGGTTCGTAGAGCGAGATTGAAGGGCTATAATGCTTGCTGGGTGCCGGGTACAGATCATGCTTCCATCGCTACAGAGGCTAAAGTTGTAGCTAAATTGAAGGAGGAAGGTATTGATAAGAATGACCTAAGCCGTGATGAATTTCTACAACATGCCTGGGACTGGACTCATAAGCATGGTGGAATTATTCTACAGCAATTGAAACATCTTGGAGCCTCCTGTGACTGGGAGCGGACTAAGTTTACAATGGACGATAACATGTCTGCTTCAGTGATCAAAGTTTTTGTAGATCTTTACGAGAAAGGTCTTATTTACCGTGGTTACCGTATGGTGAACTGGGATCCTCAGGCAAAAACAACACTTTCAGACGAAGAAGTGAATTATGAAGAGCGTAATGGAAAGCTTTTCTATCTGAAATATAAAGTAGAAGGTAGCGATGATTATCTTACCATTGCTACGACAAGGCCGGAAACCATCCTTGGAGATACCGCAATTTGTATTAATCCTAATGACGAGCGTTTTGCACATCTTCGAGGCAAAAAAGCAATCGTACCAATTTGCAATCGAACTATTCCTATTATCGAGGATGAATATGTGGATATGGAGTTTGGAACCGGATGTTTAAAAGTTACTCCGGCGCATGATGAGAACGATAAAAATCTGGGTGAAAAGCATAATCTGGATGTTATCGATATCCTGAACGATGATGCAACCCTGAACAATTATGGTTTACATTATGAGGGAAAGGATCGTTTCGTTGTTCGTGCAGAGATTGTGGAAGAACTGGAGCTTTCTGGAAACCTTTCAAAAGTGGAAGATCACGTTAATAAAGTGGGAACCAGTGAAAGGACAGGTGCCGTGATCGAACCGAAACTTAGCGATCAATGGTTTCTGAAAATGAAAGAGATGGCGGAACCTGCTATCAAAGCTGTAGTAGGAGATGATATAAACCTGGTGCCAGAAAAGTTTTTGAACACTTATAAGCACTGGATGGAAAACGTTCGGGACTGGAATATCTCCCGACAGTTGTGGTGGGGACAGCAAATTCCTGCTTTTTTCTACGGAAATGGAAAAGAGGATTTTGTGGTAGCTGAAACTGCTGAACTGGCACTGGAGAAAGCCAGGAAAGTTACTCAGAATGATTCACTACAAGCTGAAGATCTTACTCAGGACAAAGATGCCTTGGACACATGGTTCTCATCATGGTTGTGGCCAATGAGCGTCTTTAACGGAATCCTGGAACCGGAAAACAAAGAGATACAATATTACTATCCTACCAATGACCTGGTAACAGCGCCTGAGATTTTATTCTTCTGGGTAGCGCGTATGATCATGGCAGGTTATGAATACCGTGGAGAGAAACCTTTTAAAAATGTATATCTTACCGGAATAGTTAGGGATAAGCAGCGTCGTAAGATGTCAAAATCTCTGGGGAATTCACCAGATCCTCTTGGTTTGATCGAGCAATACGGGGCAGATGGTGTTCGTGTGGGAATGCTATTGAGTTCTCCCGCCGGGAATGACCTCATGTTCGATGAAGATCTGTGTAAGCAGGGTAGTGCCTTTACAAATAAAATATGGAATGCTTTCAGACTCGTAAAAGGCTGGGAGATTTCCGAAGAAATAGAGCAACCGGAAACTGCGAAAAAAGCGATCGAGTGGTATAAAGCTAAATTTCAGCTTAGTCTTAGAGAGATTGAAGACCATTATTCTAAATACAGGATAAGTGATGCGCTTATGTCTACCTACAAGTTAATATGGGATGATTACTGTAGCTGGTTCCTTGAAATGGTGAAACCTGGTTACGGGGATCCAATAGATGCGGTTACTTACAACCAGATCATCGAAATACTTGAGGACAACTTAAAAATACTACATCCATTTATGCCATTCGTTTCTGAAGAGATCTGGCAAACTATTACTGAAAGATCTTCAGAAGAAGCATTGATCATTGCAAAGTGGCCGGAACAAACTTCATTTGATGAAACTATCATCAAGGAGTTCGCACATGCCTCTGAAGTGATTGCAGGAGTAAGAAAGATTAGAAAGGACAAGAACATTGCCTTTAAAAATCAGATAGAATTAATGGCAATGAATAATGAGAATACCAGCAATAGCTTTGATTCTGTTATTGCCAAAATGGGTAATATCTCTAGTTATAATTACGTAACTGAAGCTGCTGTAGGTGCTTTGTCTTTTAGAGTACGAAGCAACGAATACTATATACCTATTGTTGGAGCGATTGATGTAGATGCTGAAAAGGCCAAGATCCAGGAGGAATTATCTTATACTGAAGGTTTTCTGAAATCGGTAGATAAGAAATTATCCAACAAAAGATTTGTAGACAATGCGCCAGAAAAAGTGGTAGCTATAGAAAAGGCTAAAAAAGCAGATGCAGAAGCTAAAATCGAAGCGTTGAAAGCCAGTCTCAAATACCTGAGCTAGATATAAACAAATTAAAAAATAAAAAAGAGGATCATGTGATCCTCTTTTTTTGTTTTATACTAGTTGATCTTACCTATATATTCTTCAACCAGTTCTATATATCTATCTTCTGCTTCCTTCTTACTAAGTTTTCTTACCTGCACCAAAGCATTGATCTTAAAAGCGCTTCTTAGATCGCCCTGATTGCCTGGTGGAATATAGAAACCATTTCTTTCCGTAGCACGCTTGTAAAGTGCGTAGAAATGTAGCATAACATCTGGAGGAAACTGTTCCTCAGTCTTACTGGCCATTTCATAGGCTTTAAGAAATTTCATATTTTCTTCTGCCATGGTGTGGTTATGATACAACATCAGCAATTACGCTTACGCCGCCTTTTACTTTGTCATTAATTCCAACCCTGACCTTGGTCCCAATAGGTAAGAATACATCTACGCGGCTACCAAATTTGATAAAGCCACTATCACTTCCCTGAACTACCTCAGTTCCCTCTTCAGCATAATTCACAATACGTTTAGCAAGTGCTCCCGCAATTTGTCTATATAGAACTTCTCCAGCAACCTCATTTTCTACAACGACAGTAGTCCTTTCATTTTCTTCGCTGGATTTAGGATGCCACGCGACAAGAAATTTACCAGGATGATATTTGCTGAATTTCACTTTTCCTCCAACCGGGTGGCGGGTAACATGCACGTTCAATGGCGACATGAAAATTGAAACCTGTAATCTTTTATCTTTAAAGTATTCTTTTTCAAAAACTTCTTCGATTACTACAACTTTACCATCAACAGGAGAAACTACATGTTCGTTGTTATGAATTGTAGGTCTCTTGGGATTTCTGAAGAACTGAACGATCAATAAAAAGAAAAGTACTGAGGCTACCAGGATGGCAAATTTCAACCAGTAAAGGTCAATTAAGCTATAAGTTACTACGTTGATCGCAATTAGGATCAGCGCAGTCAATATCATTAATTTGTATCCTTCTTTATGAAACATAATTCAATATATATAAATATGCATAGACGAATGGGCTTGCAAATATAATACTATCCAGCCTGTCAAACAATCCACCGTGACCAGGCATCAATTTTCCGCTATCTTTTACGCCAGCCTGTCTCTTAAATTTTGACTGGATCAAATCTCCCAATGTACCGAAAATGCTCAGTATGATAGCCATTCCTAACCATATGAGCGGTGTGTTAAACTTGCTAAAATCAGAGAGAGTTGTGGGAAACAACGGGCTATAATACCATATCGCGTAACTCATAAGGCAGCTAAATACGAGTCCACCTAGGAATCCTTCAACCGTTTTATTCGGACTGATTTTTTCATAAAGTTTATGTTTTCCGAAATTTTTACCTACGAGATAAGCAAATGTATCGTTCGTCCATATCAAAAAGAATATTCCTATAACCAGCTTCGGAATAAATACACCTTCTATCGTAGGAATGAGGGTGAGGAAGATCGTAGAGGAAATAAGATAAAAGATAATGATGATGTATTTCTTCTTTTCGAAAACAGGAATTTTTTTAACGATGATAAGATCCTTGACCAGAAACAGGTTCACAAAAATCGTAATGAAGAGTAACATTACAGTGGCATCCTGGTTAAACTTAAGAAAACTAAATAGATAGAACAGTACCGCCTGTAAAATGAACAAAGCGTAGCTTTTGAGTCGGAGTAGTTTTTGCATCTCAACCAGGCAAACCAGGCTCAATAGGTAAAAAAGAATTATAAATATTAATTCTGAAGAGAGTATCGAAGCAACCAAAATGGCTGTATACAATAGTCCTGATACAGTACGTATAATGGTTTCCTTCATAAATTACAGATCTTCCAGCAGTAGCAGGTATAAGTTCTTCGTACTACTTCCGTAACTCATGAAATCACCTTCTTTTTGAGTTTCAAAATTCTTTATAGTAGTAATGTTTGAAGGGATTTGCTGCTTGTTTTTAAATTTGATACCTCTTAGTCCTTCTCCTATAGTGTCAATTAGCTGACTTGTACTCGAAAGGATGATGAAATTAGCAGGAAGGTCGTGAAGTTTTCTTTCCTTGATCTGGTTGGATGATATTAGAATCGAACCATCGTTGGCAACAAGAAATTCACAAGTTGAAAGATAGAATTCTGCTTTTGCCGAATGATTGAATTCGAGGTTGAAACCTTTGAACTTTTCCTGAAGGTTATCATCAAAGCAACAGCATTCTGTTTCGTACCAATCGTTTTCAAGGAGAATATTATCGAAAGCTTCCTGTACTTCAGTTTCATCAATGCAGTATAAGAATTTCCCCCCGTTATTTTTAAAATTGAGCATAAAACGCTCATCAGTAGGTAATTTTACCTCTGGCATATATTTCCCGCGGTCTGCTTTCTCAGGCGTGTCCTGATCCTGCTCTGCTCTCGCCTTGGGATTAAGAAACCTTTTGAATAGATTCATGGGGTTGGGTTCTGATTCTTAGACATTTTATCAAAGTTAAAAAATCTGAAATTAACCCTTGTTTAATTTCAGATTTTTTAGCTATAGTTCTACACTACTTATTAACCGAATCGGGATCGAGTTGATCATTCGGTTTTGCAGCTGAATCATTGGAGCTAATAGTTTCGTTTGAAACATCGTTCCCCTCTGGAAGTGTGTTGGTTTCTTTAACCGGTTTTCCAATTGGCTCTTCTCTTTCGTAAGGTCTTTTTCCGAAGATCTTTTCAAGGTCATCCTTAAAGATCACTTCCTTGTCAAGAAGAATATCGGCCAGTTGAGAAAGCTTATCCTTGTGCAGTTCCAAAAGATCAATTGCACGTTTATATTGTTCTTCAATAAGATTTGAAATTTCCTTATCAATTAATTCGGAAGTTTTCTCACTATAGGGCTTTGTAAAGTTGTATTCACCCTGTCCTGAACTATCGTAATAGGTAAGATTTCCAACAGCAGCATTTAAACCGTAAATGGTTACCATTGCTCTCGCTTGTTTTGTAACTTTTTCAAGATCACTGAGTGCTCCAGTAGATATCTTGTTGAAAATAACTTTCTCTGCGGCACGACCACCAAGAGCGGCACACATTTCATCAAGCATTTGCTCTGGACGAACTATTAGGCGTTCTTCCGGTAAGTACCATGCAGCTCCAAGAGATTGTCCACGGGGGACGATAGTAACTTTAACCAGCGGGGCAGCATGTTCTAACATCCAGCTTACTGTAGCATGACCAGCTTCGTGGAATGCAATAGCTTTCTTCTCACTAGGAGTAATGATTTTATTCTTTTTCTCTAAACCACCTACGATTCTATCAACAGCATCCAGAAAATCCTGTTTACCTACTGCTTTGTTTCCTTTACGAGCAGCGATCAAGGCCGCTTCGTTACAAACATTCGCAATATCTGCTCCAGAGAATCCCGGGGTTTGCTTCGCTAGAAATTCAGTATCAAGTTCATCTGCAACTCTTTTTAAAGGAGCTAAATGAACTTCGAATATTTCTTTTCTTTCATTTAAATCTGGAAGGTCTACATAGATCTGTCTGTCAAATCTCCCTGCACGCATTAAGGCTTTATCAAGAACATCTGCACGGTTGGTTGCAGCGATGACGATAACATTTGTATTCGTTCCAAAACCATCCATTTCAGTTAACAGCTGGTTCAAGGTGTTCTCTCTTTCGTCATTAGAACCGGAGAAATTACTTTTTCCTCTTGCTCTACCTATAGCATCGATCTCATCTATAAATATGATAGATGGAGACTTTTCTTTCGCCTGTTTGAATAGGTCACGTACTCTGGAAGCACCAACACCCACGAACATTTCTACGAAATCTGAACCAGATAAAGAGAAGAAAGGAACTTTCGCTTCACCAGCAACGGCTTTTGCTAATAAAGTCTTTCCTGTTCCAGGAGGTCCTACTAGTAAAGCTCCCTTTGGAATTTTACCTCCTAATGCTGTATATTTCTCTGGTTGCTTAAGAAAATCTACAATTTCCTGTACTTCTTCCTTGGCACCTTCAAGACCTGCAACATCTTTAAAAGAAGTTTTAACGTCTGTGTTCTGATCGAATAATTTTGCTTTGGACTTTCCTATGTTGAAGATCTGTCCGCCAGCTCCGCCACCACCTCCGGCGCTCATCTTTCTCATGATAAATATCCATACACCAATAATCAAGATGAATGGAAGCAGGGTAAGGAAAAGATCGCCCAGAATGTCGCTGCTCGTATCGTAAGTAACTACCGTCGTTAAATTGTTCTCGTTTTTGATCTCGTCGATGTCGTCTTCAAAATTCTGAAGATCACCAAATTGAAATGAGTAAACCGGAGAATCTCCGCTCGAAAACAGGTCTGGATCGATATTTTTCTTGTGTATTTCTTTCTCTTTTGCTTCCTGAGTAAGAAACACATGCGCTTGATTACGGTTGATGATCTCAACTCTCTCTACATCACCGTTTTTAAGATATTCTTTAAATTCTGCTGGGTTTGTTTTTGCAGGTTCAGAGAAGCCGCCGTTCCCGAACAAATTGAGACCAAGAAATATTATAATGATCGCAGCGTAAATCCAGTAAGCACTGAATTTAGGTTTTCTGGGATCGAGTTTTTTCTTCGCTTTTTGATTCGCCATTATGTCTTGCTAAAAATTAAATTTAATAACTTGTTTGGATAGAAGTGATCTTCGCGTCTCCCCAAAGGCTTTCAATATCGTAAAATTCCCGGATATGCTTCTGAAAAACATGTACAACAACGTTGACGTAGTCCATTAGCACCCATTCGGCATTCTCGCTACCTTCGATGTGCCAGGGTTTATCCTTTAATTCTTTACTAACCGTTTTTTGTATGGAATTGACTATGGCGTTAACCTGTGTGTTTGAAGTACCGTTACAGATTATAAAGTAGTCACAAACTGTGTTTTCAATTTCTCTAAGATCAAGGATATCAATGTCATTACCCTTTACTTCCTCAATCCCTTTAATAATATGTGCAATAAGTTGATCGCTGTTTTTTTCCTTTTCTGACATTAATTTGATTTATTTATGCAAATTTATCATTTTTTGCTCTTTTCGAAGAGATTCTTACAGAAGATTTAACGCCTATATCTCTTATAACTATCATGCGTATAATCAAAGTTGATGCCATTGACTCTACCAACACTTTCGTGCGTAAGTTCTATGACAATAAAGGTCATTTTGAACCTGTGTGTGTGAGTGCAGCTCATCAAACAAACGGCAGGGGGCAGAGAGGTGCTAACTGGGATGTGCAACCCGGTCATAATCTCACTTTTAGTATACTTTACCCACAACGGGAACTCAATATATCGCGATATTTCAATCTCAATATCTGTATATCCCTGGCTATTTTAGAGGTTCTTGGAGCTAAAAATATACCTCATCTCAAGGTTAAATGGCCTAACGACATTATGTCACAAAGAAAAAAGCTCGGAGGAATCCTTATCGAAAATATTGTCAAGACCGAAGGCATTGTCGCAAGTATCATTGGGATTGGTATTAATGTGAATCAAACCAACTTTAATAATCTGCCCCAGGCCACTTCTCTAAAGAATGTCACCGGTATGCACTGGAATGTTGATGAACTGCTTCACGAGCTTTGCGAAACGCTTGATCTACAATTGAAGGCATTAAGTAAAATGAGTACAAAAGAGCTAATGTATGAGTATCAGCAGAACTTATTCCGAAAGGATATCATTTCCACGTTTGAAACTAATGGATCCAGATTTAACGGCATTATAAGAGGGATTACTTCCGAAGGAAAATTGAAAGTAGAGCAGGAAGAAGATTTATTGCAAACTTATGATCTTAAGGAGATCAAATTGCTGTATTAAAAAAGCCGGATTTGAATCCGGCTTTTGTAAAGTTTAGAGCTTACCAATATTCTCCGTAAGAGAATTGATGAACTTCTGCAGCGGGCCTTTGATCATCATTCCCATCATCGCATTAAATTTTCCTACAAAATCCATATGCACTTCACTGCCGTTTTCACCAGCAGAAGCAATATGGGTATTTAAGCTAAATGGAAACTTATCTGAAGTAGATCCAAGAACCACTAATTCCGGTTCCTTTGTTTCTGTGATCTTCAGTTTAATTTCTGGCATACCTTTCAGTTGAAAAATAAAGGTATCTTCAGCAGTAACTACGAACTTTTCCTTGCTCTTAGGCATGATCTCCTCGTAGTTTTCAACATTGGTCAGGAAATTAAACATTTCCTGCTGACTTTTATTCGCTTGTACTTTTTGACTTTCTAATTTCATATTATGGTTTCCAGTTTGCCGGATCTTTTCTCCAGGTTCTAAGAATATCGGCTTCTTCAGTGTTTATATAATTAGTGTTCTGAGCAGTGTCTATCAAATGATCGTAATCGCTCAAAGTGTGTAGATCTATTTTTGCTGCTTTAAAATTTTCTTCGGAAGCATCAAAACCATAGGTGAAAATAGCGAACATCCCTTTAACATTGGCACCAGCTTCTTTTAGTGCGTTAACCGCATTCAGACTGCTTTTACCGGTACTTATAAGGTCTTCGATAACGACAACGCTTTGTCCCTGCTCCAGGTTTCCTTCGATCTGGTTTTTTCTACCATGGCTTTTTGGTTCAGGCCGCACATAGACAAATGGAAGACTCAAATATTCTGCTACCAGCATTCCAATTCCTATAGCACCGGTCGCAACTCCAGCAATAACATCTGCTTTGCCGTATTTCAATTCAATTTGCTTGGCGAAATGCTCTCTAACATAGTTTCTTATGCTAGGGTAGGAAAGAATAATTCTGTTATCGCAGTAGATTGGCGACTTCCAGCCGCTGGCCCATGTAAAAGGCTCTTGCGGTTCTAATTTTATTGCTTTAATTTGCATTAAAAGCTCAGCGGTCTTTTTTGCTGTTTCCTTATTCAAAATCATAGATACAAATGTATAAAGTTTTTGTGAATGATATCCCCATAATAATTTCTACGAGAAAGGATTTTGGAGGAAACTATAAGAACTATCGATTAAAAACAGTTCGTCTTAAAAAAATAGTCCGGAAGATCCTCGATGGCAGACTCACCCACGTAAATCTTTATAATAAGGATGAAACCAAATTGCTGGATCTTCTTCTGAAGAAAATGAAAGTAGTTACTGCTGCCGGTGGTATGGTGATCAACTCAAAGGAAGAAATCCTATTTATCTATCGCAATCATCGTTGGGACCTTCCGAAGGGGAAAACAGAAAAGGATGAAAGTATTGAGGATTCCGCTATTCGTGAGGTAGAGGAGGAGACCGGTGTTCAGGGACTCGAGATCAAACGTTTTATCACCAGAACTTTTCATATTTTCAAAAGAAATGGCAAACTTCGCCTGAAGGAAACTTACTGGTACGAAATGTATACTGAATATGAAGGTGAATTAGTTCCGGAAGCTAAAGAAGGGATTAAAAAAGCTAAATGGAAGAATTATGAGAAGACCCAGAAGGCACTCACCAAATCCTACGCAAATATCTTGATGCTTTTTCCTGAACGTTATTTAGCGGGGCAATCTAAAGATAGGATAGCGTAAATGTGCTTCTTCGTAGTTTGAAGATTGCTTATGCAACCAATCCAGTTGCGCATACCAGTTATTTCTGAAATCTGCGTCTTCCCTTTTCTTTTGATCGAATTCCCTCTGAAGATCAGGATCGTTTTCAAGCAATTCTTTCGCTTTATCTTCGAAAACATAAGGAGAAAAGCCTTCTTTCTGCTGAAGTACGGTATCAAAGAAATTCCAGTTGAAGAAAGAATCTGTCGCAGTAGGTTCCAGAGTTTCCAGAAGATACCGCGCTCCATCCTGAAAAGTAGTTACCAGGAAGTCACCTTTTCTAAAACGAACTTCCTCCGTGGATTTACTCACTTTTGTATTCTGATGTGGGTAATGACCTTCATATGGGTTTTTTGAAGTATCGTAATCCTCAATCTTATAGACTTCAACCTGAATTAGTGTATCACGATCGAACGATTCCATCTTAATATTATTCATTTTCAATCGATCCACAACTTGCCACCAACCCTGGGGAATTACATAAGCTCGTGGGATCTCTACTTCTTCAGTAACCTTGAAATTATCGTAATACTCTATCTCTTTAGTAAATTTTTTATTATCGTCGTACTTCAGGCGTTCGCCACCTGTCACTTCGCTGGCTATTTTTTCAGCTTCATAGCCTTTAAAATCTCTCTTGCTCGGGTTTTCCTCGTCAACTTCAAATTTCAGGTTATAATGCCTGTCTGTTAAATACTTTCTTTTAGCCTGGTTGCGTAAATCCTTGATTCTGGATGATTCTTTGTCCGTGATCCTGATCATGGACTGCATCAATTCGTAGGTTCCATATACCCGCCTGTCATATCTTTTAAGCATATGTGTCTCAACCATCATTCCAAGGGTATTCCACAAAGTGGTGTAACCTGTGCTGTATCTTGGTGAATCCATAAACTGGGAAAAACCTGCTTCAGGAACATCATTGAAGACATTTACATAAGGCGTGATATCCCAATTCTTGTTCTTTAAGGAGTCTTCCAGAGCGGGCATCATGGTTTCATTTAAATATTTACCAAGATTCCCTCCAAGTTTGTCATGCTGAGTGAAAAGGTGTGTAAGTGTATACTGGTAATCTGCGCCATTACTTACGTGATTATCGATAAATACTTCCGGGTCTATGTAATGAAAAATCTCGTAGAAGGTTTGAGCATTTTTGGTATCGGCTTTTATAAAATCCCGGTTAAGATCATAATTACGCGCATTTCCGCGGAAACCGTATTCCTTTGGGCCATTTTGATTGGTTCTTGTGCCGGAGTTACGATTTAGTGCTCCGCCAACATTGTAAATAGGAATGGTGGCAACGATCGTATTCTTTGGTGAGTTAATGGAATCTCCAGCCATATCTCGAAAAAGCATCATGGTCGCATCGATTCCGTCACTTTCTCCAGGATGAATCCCATTGTTGATGAGGATGAAACTGTGCGACTTACGTATTTTGTCCAGGTCAAATTCGCCATCGGCATTGTAAATTGCCAGGTGCAAAGGATAGCCGCTATCTGTGCTTCCAAATTCAATAAGGTCTACGGAAGGATATGCTTCAGCAAGTTTTTCATAATAGCTAATAACTTCCTCGTAGGTGCCAGTTTCCTTACCACCAGATTTTTCGAAACGCGTTTCGAAATCGTAATCCTTAACCAGTTTGTATTTCGAAAAGTCGCAAGAACTAAAGCCGATTGCCAGCCCCAATATCAACCACAATTTTTTCATAAATATTTCTAAAAATGGAAGCGTAAACTTACTCAAAAACTGACACTCTTGCTAAAAATGAGAGCATTTCTAGAAGCTTGCTGGTCGATGTTAAATTAAAACTAATCCCTTCGCCAGTTTCCTGCAGCCATTTAAAACAGGTTATTTTTGTTGAAAACAGAAAGATGAGAAAGAATATAAGAAATCTGTGTTTGGCTGGAACCGTCCTATTTTCGGTAAATATGACCGGTCAGGCTATCGAGAATTTAAGTGAGCAGAAAAAGAATGAATTAGCTCAATCTGGACCAGATATCGTTAAAACGACCGTTGGGGAACTAAAACTACCAGCACCGTTTTCAACTGAATCCGTAAGTAAGAAAAGCAAGCTAGTTGAATGGCCGAAAGGAGAGATGCCTAAGGCACCGGCTGGTTTTAAGGTAACAAAATTTGCCGAAGGCCTTGAACATCCAAGACGAACTTATGTCGCGCCAAATCATGATATTTTCGTGGTAGAGTCTGATGATGCCAAGAAAAGTGCGAATAAGATTACGATGTTTCGTGATAAGGATCAGGATGGAGTTCCCGATGAAAAATACAGTTTTCTTAAAAATCTGAATCAACCATATGGAATGCTGGTGATGGGAGATTGGTTTTACGTAGCCAATGTAGACGGCGTGGTTCGTTTTCCATATAAGGAAGGACAGAATGCTATTGACCATAAAGGGGAAGATGTTTACGCGCTTCCTGCGGGAGGTTATAACCACCACTGGACTAGAAATATGATCGCCGGTCCTGATAATAAGAAGATATACATCACTGTAGGTAGTTCCAGTAATGTTGGTGAACACGGGATGGAGAAAGAAGAACGTAGAGCCAATATAATCGAGATCAATCCTGATGGAAGTGGTGAAAGAATTTATGCTTCTGGTTTAAGAAATCCAGTTGGTGTGGATTGGAATCCAATTACTGGTGAACTTTGGGCAGCGGTAAATGAAAGAGATAAAATTGGTGATAACCTGGTGCCAGATTATGTGACCAGTGTGAAGGATGGTGGTTGGTATGGATGGCCATATTCTTACTATGGTGATATCAAAGATCCAAGATGGGCCAATGATCCACATGATGAATTGGTAGAAAAGGCTATTATTCCAGATGTGCCAGTGGGTGCTCATACTGCATCACTTGGATTGACTTTTTATACTCAAGAAGCATTTCCAGAGAAGTATCATAATGGAGCGTTTGTAGGGCAGCATGGATCATGGAACAGATCGAATTTTGCAGGATATAAAGTGGTATTTATTCCATTCGATGAGAACGGAATACCGCAGGAACCGGAGGATTTCCTTACTGGTTTTATTGCCAGCGACGATTCTAGCCAGGTTTATGGTAGGCCAGTTGGTGTAACAACGCTTCCTGATGGATCGCTGCTTGTGAATGATGACGACGGAAATACAATTTGGAGAGTCTCCGCAGAATAATTAGAAAATTTGAAGAAACTACATTTAGTCCTTACTTTCTTGCTATTCACCTCTGCTATAGTAAATTCTCAGAATTTTAGCGCGAAAGTGAAGGACTCCGAATCTGGAGAATTTCTGAATGACGTAACGGTAACTGCCTTAAGATCAGGTAAAATCCAGGTAACAGATACTAATGGATATTTCAGTTTTGACGGAATCAGTTTTCCGTTGAAGCTGAAGTTCTCATTTATAGGCTATAAGACCTCTACTGAAATTTTTGATGCTTCAGAAGAAGGAAAAATTATCAAACTACAGCGAGATATTGATGTGCTGTCTGAAGTTGTTTTACGTAGTTCCAATATTCCGCAGAAATTATTGAAGGAATCAGCTGCGGTGAGTGTGCTTTCAGCAGAAGATCTTAAGAGAGTTGATGATTTTAATCTGGTGCAAATTCTCAATTATGTGCCCGGTGTTTTTGTTAGCCTGGGTGCGCTGAATACCAATAAGATCGATATTAGAGGAATTGGTGCTCGTGCTCAATATAGTACCAACCGCATCAAGGCTTATATCAATGGAATCCCGCTCACAACTGCGGAGGGCGAGCTAACGCTGGATGATTTTGACAATTCATACCTTGACCGGATCGAGATCTATAAAGGTCCGGTTTCATCAATTTTTGGAGCTGGATTAGGAGGTGCCATCCATCTTTATACTCAGCGAAACAGGCAGGATCAACGCTCTGTAGAGACGAGTTTTAGCTACGGAAGTTTTAATACCATGAAAACGGGTGTGAATGTGAGCTATGTAGAAGATAGTCTTGATATTGCGATCAATTATAATAAACTGGATAGCGATGGGTATCGTGATAACGGTGCTTACGATCGAAATTCATTCGTGGTAACAGCTGGTTTGCTAAATAAAAACGGAAATCGCTGGGATCTTTTCTATAATTATACCAATCTAAAAGCCTATATTCCCAGTTCTCTGAATCTGGATGATTTCCTGAACTCACCCACAAAGGCTGCTTTTACATGGGCAAGTGCTGAAGGTTATGAATCTTATGATAAGAATATTCTTGGTTTAGCATATACTCATAACTTTTCTGAAAACTGGAAAAATCAAACCACCGTTTTTCTGAATTCTCGTGATGGATACGAACCACGACCATTTGATATTCTTGATGAAGACAGGAATTCTATAGGTCTGCGAACCAATTTTAATCACGAAACTGCAATCGCCAGTATGCCTGCGAAAGTCAGTTTTGGAGCTGAAGGGATGCTGGAGTTCTATGAAGTTCAAACTTTTCAGAATTTGTATCAGGATTTTGAGAATCAAGGCAGTGTTCAGGGAAACAGTCTAAGCAATAATGAACAGGATCGAAATTATATCAATTTCTTTGGTCAGGTTCAGCTGGAATTAAGCTCAAAATTGACTGCCGATCTTGGAATGAATTTTAATACTACTTCCTACGATCTGCAGGATAATTTTAATCAGGATTCAGAAGATCAGTCCGGGGATTATAGTTTTGATGCAGTACTTTCTCCTAGACTGGGATTAAGCTATGAAGCTTTTGGTGGAAAGCACTTCTATGCTTCAGCAAGTCATGGGTTTTCTACTCCTACGGTAGCGCAAACCTTAACTCCGGAAGGAAATATCAACACCAATCTTCAAACAGAAACTGGCTGGAACTACGAAATAGGCTTTAAAGGTAACTGGCTTGAAAACAGGTTATATACTGAAGTGAACGCTTATTCTATACAGATTCGGGATCTTCTGGTAGCCAGAAGGATCGACCAGGATCGATATGTGGGAGTCAATGCAGGAAAGTCTGATCATTATGGGCTGGAATTTACTTCAGTCTACCAAAAGCTAATTTCGAATGATCTCTCATTGAACTTTATGCTGAATGCAAATCTTACCGATTATACGTTTGATAAATTCGTGGATCTTGGTGAAAATTATTCTGGAAACCAATTACCAGGTGTTCCGGAATATATGGTGACACCAACTATTGGATTCTATTATAAGGACTTTTCAGCAAATATAAATTACCAGATGTTTGGAGAAATGGCGTTGGATGATTCAAATTCCGGATATACTGAAGCTTACGAATTGCTGAATTTCAGAATGAATTACAATACAAAACTAACCAGTTACTTGCAGGCAGGTGCGAGCTTTGGAATCAATAATATCACAGATGAGCTTTATGCTTCAAGTATTGTAACTAACGCGGTAGGTTTTGGAGGTTCTGCACCACGTTATTATTACCCGGGAATGCCAAGAAATTATTACGCGGGTCTAAATTTGAAATTAAGCCTTTAAGAAGACTGGGTTTTTACGACTTCAGGAACCATGAATTCATAACTTCCACCGTGACGCATCACATCTCTTACCACGGTGGAAGAAATATGAGCGAGGCCAGAACTGGATATTAGAAAAATGGTTTCGATACCAGACATTTTGTAATTAGTTTGTCCAATCGCTTTCTCAAATTCAAGATCCTGGGCATTACGCAAACCTCTTAAAATGAATTCTGAGTTTTTGGATTTGCAATAGTCTACGGTAAGTCCGCTGTAAGTTTCTACAAGTACTTTAGGTTCGTCTTTATAAGTTTCTTTTAGAAAATGCAATCTTTCTTCCAGGCTGAACATATATTTTTTACTGGAATTAGTGCCTATAGCCAGAATGATCTTGTCAAAAAGAGGCAAAGCTCTATCGATAATATCTGTATGACCTAAGGTTAGCGGGTCAAAACTACCTGGGAAAACTGCTATTTTCATAATTCGCGATTTAATTCCTATTGATTCAGTGCTGCTTCCACGGCACTACCAAATAGGTCTTTTAATGTGATTCCTGCTTTTTCGGCTTGTTGAGGTAAAATACTCGCCTGACTAATTCCAGGATTGGTATTCATTTCTATAAAATGTGGTTCACCATCATGAAAGATAAATTCTGATCTTGAAAAACCTTTCATTTTCAGTTTACGGTAAATCATTTTAGCGATCTCCTGTACTTTCAAAGTATCTTCTTCAGAAATTCTGGCTGGTGTGATTTCCTGGGATTTTCCGAGGTATTTAGCTTCATAATCGAAAAACTCCCCATCAGGAACGATTTCAGTAACCGGCAAAGCAACAATTTCACCTTTGTACATAATCACCCCAACAGAGACTTCAGTTCCATCCAGAAATGATTCAATGATCGCTTCATCATCTTCAGTAAAAGCAGTTTTTGCCGCAGAAACTATTTCTTCTTCGGTCTTAACTTTAGTTACCCCAAAACTACTTCCCGCACGATTTGCCTTCACGAAACATGGAAGACCAACGCGATCCACGATAGCCTTTGTGTCGATATCCTCACCTTTATTCAGAAAATAGTTTGTAGCAGTTTTGACTCCGTAAGGTCTTAAAACCGAAATAAGATCCCGTTTGTTGAAGGTCAATGCCGACTGGTAGTAGTCACAACTTGTTTGCGGTACTCCAATAAGCTCTAAATATGCCTGAAGTAGTCCGTTTTCTCCCGGTGTACCATGAATTGTGTTAAAAACGCAGTCAAAGCTAATAACCTTATCATCTATAGTTACTGTAAAGTTGCTTTTATTGATAGGATAAGGGGTGTCATCTTCTGTAACCACGAACCATTCGCTTTGCAGGATATGAACGCGGTATGGCACGTAAAGGTCACGATCAAGATTTTTATAAACGATATTACCACTGTTTATCGAAATGCGGTATTCACTGGAATAACCGCCCATAGCGATGGCGATAGTTTTCTTCATATTCAATATTTCCGGTTTGAAGTCGTTAAACAAAAATATCACTTAATAGGGCAGTCACCAAAACCAAAGGGTTTTATATCTTTGTCCATTATCATGAAACTATGGGATTTTTTCGATTTATTTTCAGCAAGACCTTTTTAATTCAATTGGTGCTTGCCGGTATTGTATTGGTTGTACTTGCTTTTCTGGCTATGCAATGGCTGGATTACTCCACTAATCAGGATCAGCGAATCGAAGTTCCCGACCTCGCCAAGATGAATCTGGATATAGTAGAGGATCGCCTGGATGAACTAAATCTTGATTTCGAAATCCTCGATTCTGCAAATTTCAATCCGGATTTCCCGAGATATTCAGTAATAGAACAGGCACCAGCACCAGGTAAATTTGTAAAGGAAGACCGTAAGATCTACTTGACCCTGAATCCTTCCGGATATCGTAAAGTTGAAATTCCGGAGAATTTGATTAGGAAAACTCGCAGACAGGTAGAACCAACCTTGAGATCTTTAGGTTTTGAGATTGGCGATGTTAGCTACAAGCCAGACATTGCTGAAGATGCTGTGCTGGAAATTAGACATAAAGGTAAGCTGGTGGAAGCTGGTGAGAAATTAATGAAAACTTCTGTATTAGACCTTGTGTTGGGCGATGGTAGTGGAAGATATAGAGAACTTGAAGACGATAGTCTGGATGTTCAACAGGAAACTGAAAGCGAAGTAGATGAATTCTAATATAGACCAGAACGACGAAATTGAAGATAACGACCAGAATGAAAGTCTTTATGAACATCATAAGTTCGTAGCAGATTCCGGTCAAAAACCACTAAGAGTAGATAAATTCCTGATGAATTTCATCGAGAATGCGACCAGGAATAAAATTCAGAAGTCGGCTAAGAGTGGAAACATTTATGTAAATGGTGAAACTGTAAAGCAAAATTTTAAGGTAAAAGCTGGAGACACCGTTCAGGTGATGTTCGAGCATCCTCCTTACGAGTTCTTGCTGGTGCCTGAAAATATTCCGCTTGATATTGAATATGAAGATGATACGCTACTGGTAGTTAATAAACCTCCCGGAATGGTAGTACATCCCGGTCATGGAAACTATAGTGGGACTCTTATCAACGCACTAGTACATCACTTTGATAATTTACCGAATAATAGTAGTGATCGACCAGGATTGGTTCACAGGATCGATAAGGACACAAGCGGACTACTGGTGATCGCGAAGACCGAAGAAGCGATGGCGCATCTATCAAAGCAATTTTTTGATAAGACCAGCGAAAGAGAATATGTAGCGATCGTCTGGGGAAACGTAGAGGAAGATGAGGGAACTATAGAGGGAAATATTGGAAGAAACCCAAAGAATAGATTACAGAACTTAGTTTACGAAGGAGACCTTGCAGATGAAGGGAAACCAGCGGTGACGCATTTTAAAGTGATTGAAAGACTTGGGTATGTAACCTTGGTGTCATGTAAACTGGAAACTGGTAGAACTCACCAGATACGAGTTCATATGAAATATATTGGACATACGCTTTTTAACGATGAGCGCTATGGAGGAGACAGGATCCTTAAGGGTACTACATTTACCAAGTACAAACAATTTGTAGATAATTGTTTCAAAATACTTCCTAGGCAGGCCCTGCATGCAAAAACTTTAGGCTTTACACATCCAAAAACAGGAAAATGGATGAGCTTTAATACTGAAATACCTGAGGATATTCAAAATTGTGTGGATAAGTGGAGATCTTATGCAAAAAGTCAGCTTGAGAATCTTTAGGATAAAAGCTGTCTATTGATCTATCGATAACTAATTTTATTAGGGTTCAGGAATTTTAGTGATTCGGCTTATATTTGGGAAAAACAGGAAAATGAAAATTGTTGTTTCCCCAGCCAAAAGTCTGGATTACGATTCAAAACTACCCAGCAATCGTGGTACACAGCCACAATTTCTGGAAACCACCGCTAAACTCAATAGAAAGCTGTCTCGCCAGACCAAGTCAGATCTTTCAGAATTAATGAGTATCAGCGATAAACTGGCTGACTTGAATTATACGAGGTACCAGGAATTCGAAGAAGATCACACCAAGAAGAATTCAAGACCGGCGATGTATGCGTTCGATGGGGATGTATATACCGGTTTGGATGCTTATACAATTCCTACAGATAAACTTGATAAACTTCAGGATACCCTAAGAATACTTTCCGGAATGTATGGGATTCTAAGACCATTGGATCTAATGCAGCCGTACAGGCTGGAAATGGGTACTTCTATTGGAATCGAAAGAAATGTTAATCTTTATGAAGTCTGGAAAGAAAAGATCACCAAGTTTCTCAATGATGAGTTGAAAGAAGATGAGTTGTTTCTGAATCTTGCCAGTAATGAATATTTCAAGGCTGTCGATACGAAACAATTAAAAGTTCCGGTTATTTCACCAGTTTTCAAAGATTACAAAAACGGGAAGCTTAAAATCATTAGTTTTTATGCGAAGAAGGCCAGGGGTTCTATGGTAAGATATATCATTGACAAGAATTGTGAGACTCTGGAAGATATTAAAGGATTTGATTACGATGATTATCGATTTAGTGAAGAACATACGGAGAAAGAAGATCAGCCAACCTTTATAAGATAATATTCTGGAGCTTTTTCATCATACCCATCCATTTCCGCCATTCATTCCTGAAAACGCCATAAAACTAATTGTTGGTACGTTGCCGCCTCCACGATTTACCCACAGAGAATTGAAGCCAGATGATGTCGATTTTTGCTACGGAAGCAGGGATGGTTTATTGTGGCCAGTTTTAGATCGTATATTTCAGTTGAACCTGAAATATGAGAATACTTCAGAAGCGATACAACAACGACAGGATTTTTTGAAAAGTAGAAACATTGGGATCTGCGATATAGTCGAAAGTAGCCGGCGCGAAAAGATCGATGCAAGTGATCTGGGAATGCAAAAAGTTGAACTACGCGATATGCTGCAAATTCTTCGGAAGTATCCAAAAATTGATACGCTTCTTTTCACCGGAGGTAATTCTAAAAACGGACCAGAATATTTCTTCAGAAAATATCTCAAAGAACAGTCGGCAGAGGTCGAGCTAAAGATCGTATCAAATAAATCACCCAGAGTTCATCAGTTTATTTTGGATGGACGATCAATCAAGACTGTTTCGCTTATAGCACCGTCTGGCGCTGCGAATATTTCAATTGGCAGTTCTGAACTTTATAAAGAAATGAAAAAGAAAAACCCTGAATTCAATACTCTTGATTTCAGGGTTCTTCAGTATAAAGAATTTTTCTAGATCATTGCAATTCTTTTTTATCTTGGTTAGCCAGTGTGGTAGGTTTGATCTTAAATTTACGACGTTTTGGTCTTAGCTTCCCGCTGGTTCCAATCGCGATCTTACCTCTTTTAGTTTTCTTATCACCTCTACCCATTTATTTTTTGTTTTGCTGATCTTTAATGGTCTTTTCATCGATATCCACCTTATTCGTCTTTTCATTGCGATTTCCGGTTGGATTCGTTGGATTTTTCTGCTCTTTCGTTCTTTCTCTCTTGTTATCTTCAATTGGTCCTCCCATAACTAGTAATTTTTATGATTTACTCTAAGATAAGGACAAGTAGTTTAAAAAGCTGCCAAGAGGCTGTTACAATTAGGTTAAAGCTTGATAGGTTCGATAAAATTTGAAATTTCTGAGGTTCCTTCGCTATCAAGATGTTTTATAAAAGCACTACCTATGATCGCACCTTTGGCAAATTGTGTAGCTGCTTTGAAAGTCTCCTGGTCCTTTATTCCAAAACCTACAATTTGAGGGTTCTTCAAATCCATTTCATGAATTCTGCGGAAGTAATCAGTAGTTTCACTTCCGAAACCTGAAGTAGATCCGGTGACACTGGCGCTACTTACCATATATATAAATCCGTTGGAAATGGAATCTATAAACCTGATTCTTTCTTCTGAAGTTTGAGGAGTGATTAGGAAAATATTGATCAATCCGTATTTTTCAAAAAGCTTCTGGTATTCTTCATGGTAAACATCTACTGGTAGATCTGGGATTATGAGTCCGTCGATACCAGTTTCAGCACACTTTTTACAAAAGTCCTCCACTCCGTATTGTAGCATGGGATTAAAATAACCCATGATGATCAGCGGAATCTCCACTTTAGGCCGGATATCTTTGAGTTGATCGAAAAGCTTTTGAGTGGTCATCCCATTTCGCAGAGCTTTGGTCGAACTTTCCTGAATAGTAGGCCCATCTGCCAGTGGATCGCTAAAGGGAAGTCCGATCTCAATAAAGTCAACACCGCTTTTTTCAAGATCCACAATGATCTGTTCAGTATCATCAAGGTTTGGAAATCCTGCACTAAAATATATGGAAAGAAGTTTTCTGTCTTCTTTTAATTTCTCCTGAATTCTATTCATTTTCTATAAATTGAAATATTCAATATATGTGTTCAAATCCTTGTCGCCTCTACCTGATAGATTGACCACCACGATATCATCCTTTTTAAATTTCCGGTTTTCAAAAACTGCCAGGGCATGGGAAGTTTCTATAGCGGGAATAATTCCTTCCAGTTTAGCTAGTTCTAAACCAGCCTTCATAGCTGCTTCATCTGTAATGCTAATAAATTCTCCTCTTTTACTGGTAAAAAGATTAGCATGCATTGGACCAACTCCCGGGTAATCCAGGCCAGCTGAAATACTATAAGGTTCAGTGATCTGTCCGTCGCCGGTTTGCATTAAAAGTGTTTTACTACCATGAATAATTCCGGGTTTTCCCAATGCTGAGGTTGCAGCACTTTCACCGGTATCAATACCTTTTCCAGCTGCTTCCACGGCGATGATCCCAACTTTTGGATTATCGAGATAATGGTAATAAGCTCCGGCAGCGTTGCTACCACCACCAACACAAGCGATCACATAGTCAGGATCTTCTGTATTCTCCTTTTCCATTAGCTGGTACTTGATCTCTTCAGAAATAACACTCTGAAATCTTGCCACCATGTCTGGATAAGGATGTGGTCCAACTACAGAACCAATGATATAGTGAGTATCTACAGGATTATTAATCCAGTCACGAATTGCTTCGTTAGTAGCATCCTTTAAGGTACGGCTTCCAGATTTTGCAGGAACTACTTTAGCTCCCAGCATTTTCATTCTGGCAACGTTTGGTGATTGCCTTTCAATATCCACCTCGCCCATATAAACAATGCATTCCATTCCCATCAAAGCGCAGACTGTTGCCGTCGCAACGCCATGTTGTCCAGCGCCGGTTTCAGCAATGATCCTCCTTTTTCCAAGTTTTTGCGCCATCAGGATCTGCCCGACTGTGTTGTTCACCTTATGTGCACCAGTATGGCAAAGATCCTCACGCTTTAAATATACCTTGGTTCCATAATGCTCACTAAAGCGTTTTGCATAATATAAAGGGGTAGGTCTGCCTACATATTCTCTCAATAGATCATGAAACTCTTCCTGGAATGAATCTTCCTGCATGATCTCGATATACCTTGAACGCAGTTCTTCTACGTTAGGATACAGCATTTCAGGAATATAAGCTCCACCAAAATCCCCGTAATATCCTTTTTCATCTACCTGATAGCTCATCTTATGAATTTATCTTTAGTTTGAACTCTTTTAATTCTTTCAATTTTTTTAACCCGGGTTTCAATTCGAATTTACTATTTACATCTACTGCATACAGAAGATCTGGTTTTCCTTCTCTATAGAAATGATTCTTCAACTCGGCGATGGCTTCCCCATGTTCGGGCCCAATGCCACCACTAAGGAAAAATGGTGTATTAGAAGGATATTCTTTTAAAATCTGCCAGTCGAATTCCTTACCATTACCTCCTCGTAGAACTCCTTTAGTATCAAATAGGAAATAGTCTGCGATACCCTCGAATGCCTGTATCTTCTGAAAATCGAAGTGGTCGCCAACACTGAAAACTTTTATCAACTCTGGAGTGTTGCCATGTTGCTGAAAATTACTCTTCAGCTTTTGACAGAATTCTGCCGACTCCTCCCCATGCAGCTGAATTGCATCAAGCTTATGCTGCTTTGCAATCTCCAGAATCCTTGAAACATCTTCATTAACGAAAACTCCTGTTTTTTTGATATCAGCAGGGAGTTCAGGAAGTTTTCCTTCAAAATAGCGGGGAGATTTTTCGTAAAATATAAAACCCATATAAGTAGGTTTTAGATCTGCTACCTGCAACATGTTTCCAGGTTGTTGCATCCCGCAAACTTTTAGACTCAATCCAGAACTTTGTCCTGAGGCCGGTGTTGTTAAGTTTCGTTCCTGCATAATGTGACTTATGACTTCCTGTTAATTTCGTTTATAAAATCTTTCGCTGCCCTCCCGGGATCTTCTGTTCTCATAAAATTTTCTCCAACCAGAAAACCCTGATATCCATAATCTTTAAGTTCTGCGATTACTTTTGGGTCGCTAATTCCACTTTCTGATACTTTCACGAATTCGTCTGGTATATGCCTGGATAGATCTTTGGAGTTTTGGATACTAACTTCAAATGTTTTAAGATTCCTATTATTTACCCCGATCATGTCCACATTCGCTTCAATTGAATTCTCAAGTTCCTTCAGGTCGTGTACTTCCAGTAAAACATCCATCCCAAGATTTCTCGCAAAAGTCGCCAGACGCTTCAATTCTTCAGTCGGTAATACCGCCGCTATCAGCAGGACTACATCAGCACCAAATGCTTTGGCTTCCAGGATCTGGTAATCATCTACGATAAAATCTTTACGCAAAACAGGCATTTCCACAACCGCCCTGGCATATAAAAGATCTTCCAGAGAACCTCCAAAATATTTACCATCGGTAAGGACAGACATACCGCAGACTCCGGCATCCCGATAACCACTCGCCACATCCTGTACATTAAGATCGTGGTTAATGACCTGCTTAGACGGTGATCTTCTTTTATGTTCCGCGATGATACCGCTGCTTGAATTTCTTAGTTTGTCTGCCAGTGAAACCGGATTTCTTTGAAATAAGATCGAATTTTCGAGCTGTTCTACCGGGAAAATCGATTTTTTCAGGTTTACTTCCCGACGTTTATCAGCAACAATTTTATCTAGAATATTCATAATCTCAGCTAATTATTTACTTAGGTCCTGTAATTTCTTGAAACATTTAAATGCATTACCAGATGCGATAGATTCCTTAGCGCGGGCGAAACCATCCTGAGCACTTAGATTTTCGACAGTTGCGATGGCCATACCGGCATTTGCGCATACGACATTTTCCTGTGCCTGTGTTCCATTGCCTTTTAAAATGCCCGTTAGAATTTCTGCTGAAGATTCAATTGAACCACCTCCGGCAATTTGTGATTTTTGCAATTCTGAAACTCCAAAATCTTCTGGTTTCAACATACTTTCAGAATCGTTCCGAATGCTTTTGGTCTCACAGGTTAACGAAATTTCATCGTAACCATCGAGAGCATGAAGTATCGTATAATTCTTATCGGTATTTTGATAAAGATACGCATACATACGTGCCAGCTCCAAACTGAAAACGCCTACGAGTTGATTCTTGGGAAATGCAGGATTTACCATAGGACCAAGCATATTAAAGAATGTTTTTACAGCTAGACTTTTTCTTACCGGTGCAACGTTTTTCATCGCGGGGTGAAAAAGTGGTGCATGGAGAATGCAGATATTGGCTTCTTCCAGAGTTTTCTGAAGAAATCCCTGGTCACTGCTAAACTTTATCCCAAGATATTCCATGACATTGGAACTTCCACTTACTGAAGATACACCATAATTACCATGCTTGGACACCTTAATTCCGGCGCCTGCGGTTACAAATGAGGCAGTTGTCGAAATATTGAAAGTATCTTTTCCATCACCGCCGGTTCCACAAAGATCCACGGTGTTGTAATCCTTGAGATCTACCTTTACACATAGTTCGAGCAATGCATCTCTAAAACCTTCCAGTTCCTGGATGGTAATACTTCTCATCATGTAAACCGTAAGAAATGCTGCGATCTGTGTTTCTGAATATCTCCCTTCAGAAATATTAAAAATAGCCTGTTTTGCCTCGCTGGTTGTTATAGTTTCGTGACTAATGAGCCTGTTTAAAAGATCTTTCATGAAGTTTTTTTCTCGTTTTCCTTATTCTGAAGTGATTCTGTTGAAGATTCATGTTCTACCCAGTTTTTTATCATCTTTTTACCATCTGGTGTCAACACAGATTCCGGGTGAAACTGAACTCCCCGAACATCATATTCTTTATGTCTCAACGACATGACCTCACCTTTTATATCATAACTGGTAGCCTGTAGCTGTGGAGGAAGTTCTTTGGCAACTACCCAACTGTGGTATCGTCCAACTTCCAGTTGTTTTTCCAGTCCTGAGTATAAATATTCATCTTCGACGAAAACCTCAATATTGGTAGCGACGCCATGATAAACCTCTTTTAGGTTCAATAATTTGCCTCCATAAACTTCACCTATCGCCTGCATGCCGAGACAAACCCCCAAAATACTTTTGGTAGCGCCATATTCTAAGATGATTTGCTTTAAAAGTCCTGCCTCATCTGGAATACCCGGACCCGGGGAAAGCAATATTTTATCATAATCAGCCACATCTTCCAGATCAAGCTGGTCATTTCTTTTAACGGTCACCTCACAATCCAGTTCTTCAAGATAATGAACAAGATTATATACGAAAGAATCGTAATTGTCTATTACAAGGATCTTTTTCATCTTTTCCATTCTAAATTTCTTCAGCTATTTCCAGAGCTTTGGTAAGTGCTCCCAGTTTATTATATACTTCCTGTAACTCATTCTCAGGCTTGGATTCTGATACGACTCCAGCACCTGCCTGGTAATGCAATTCGTGATTTTTACTTACAAAAGATCTAATGATGATCGCATGATTAAAATTGCCTTCAAAATCCATAAAACCAATCGCGCCTCCATAAGCTGAACGATTCACATTTTCGAATTTTTCAATAAGTCGTAATGCCATTGGTTTTGGAGCACCGCTTAATGTTCCAGCAGGAAAAGTGTCTGCAACGATCTGTGGTGTTGGCACATTGGCGGCAATCTTTCCGGTGACTTTGCTAACTAGATGAATAACATGAGAAAAGAATTGAATTTCGCGGTAATTTTCAACCAAAACATCACTTCCATTTCGGCTTAGATCATTACGGGCTAGATCAACAAGCATCACATGTTCCGAATTTTCCTTGCGATCTGCAGCGAGTTCCTTGGCGAGCTCTGCATCTTTTTCATCATTTCCGGTACGCTTGAAAGTTCCGGCAATTGGATGAATTTCAGCTCGACCCTCGTTTACTATTAACTGTGCTTCAGGTGAACTTCCGAAGATTTTAAAATTTCCGTAGTCAAAATAAAAGAGATAGGGGGAAGGGTTTACATTCCTTAGCGCCCGATAAACATTAAATTCATCTCCCTTAAATTTCTGAGAGAAACGTCTTGAAAGCACCAGTTGGAAAACATCACCACGCTGGCAGTGTTCCCTGGCCGCCTCTACAACATCACGATATTGATCATCATTCAGGTTCGAGTATGGCTGCTCGGTTCTGGAAAAATTATAGGAAGCAAAATTCTTAACCTTCAATAGTTGTTCAATTTCCTCTAATTTGGATTCAGATTCATAACTATGGTCGAAGATATAAGCCTCGTTCTTGAAGTGGTTGATCGCGATAATGTTTTGATATACTGCATAATAAACATCCGGGATTTTTAAATCCTTTTCTTTACGTTTGATCTCTACATTTTCAAAATACCGAACGGCATCATATCCTATATAGCCAAATATTCCATTATTGATAAACTTAAAATCTGAAGCATCAGCTTTAAAGCGCTTTGAGAACTTCTGTATCGCAGCAGGGACTGAAGCAGTTCTATCGATCTTAGTTGTTTGAACCGTACCGTCTGGTAGACTTTCAGTAATAACATCATTTTCTACTTTAAATGAGGCTATAGGATTGCAGCAGATATATGAAAAGCTATTATCACTTGCATGATAATCACTACTTTCCAGCAAAAGACTATTTGGATAACGGTCGCGAAGCTTCAAATAGATACTTACCGGAGTAATTGTATCTGCAAGGATCTTTTTTGAAGTTGTCTTTAATTCGAACATTGAATCTTAATTTTTTTGAATAAAAAAAGGCTTGTCGTGAGACAAGCCTTATATATCTATATATGAAATGGCGTATCAGCTCACGATCTATTGCGTAAGTTGCTCCACCACCAGTTATGTGTATTCGTGATAAACATAGCTCCAAAGATAGAAATCAATTATTTCTTATCAAACTAAATTTTAAAAAGAATCCCAAGATTTACCTAGGGAGTCAATTTAGAATTTCAAAGTGATGTCAAGATCAAAATTGTCGTAGATCGTCTTGTCTCCCAGATTGTCAAAGAAACTACCCGACCCGTAACGAACATCATATTTGGTTCTATCAATAGTTACCTGTGTAGTAGCCGTGTCACCGTTCATGGTAAGATCAAACGTTAATGGATGAGTTTGTTCCTTGATAGTAAGGTCTCCAACTATTCCGTATTTCCCATTGCCTTTAGAAGCTGCACTGGTAATTACAAGCTTTGCTTTAGGGTGATCACTCGTTCCAAAGAAATCATCAGACTTTAAATGACCTTCAAGTTTTTCTTTGCTGTCACCAGAAAGGTCGGTCACTGTAATAGTACTCATATCCATTACAAACTCTCCGCCGGTGATCTTATCATCTTCCATCAATAGGTATCCGCTTTCTAGCTGGATAGTTCCTTCATGAGATCCGGTCACTTTTTCTCCGGTCCATTTAATAGTACTTTCAGAGGTATTTACTTCTTTTTTCGAATTGGTAAATGCTACGGTAGTCAAAACTACCAGCATAATTACTGCTGAATTAATTAATTTACTTTTCATGATGTGAGTTATTATATTATATAAAATGAATTAAATCTGAAGTTGATTTTCTAACCTTTGCAAGGTGCTGATACTGATCTTCAGCGCTACGATATCCAATAGGAGCGATTACTGCGGTAGTTAGATCTTTATTTTCAAGCTGAAGAATTTCATCAAACTTGTCAGCATTGAAACCTTCCATTGGACAGGCGTCTATCTTCATATGAGCAGCTGCAGCTAATAAGTTACCTAATGCTATGTAAGCTTGTTTCGCAGCCCATAAGTTCTGTTTTTCCTGAGGCAATTGAAGTGTTGTATTCTTGATCATGTCCTCCATTCCTTTCAAATCTTCCCGGGACATGTCGCGTGTTGCCGCAATATTGTTTAAATAAGTATTAACATAATTTTCAGTCACCTTAGTAAGATTCGCAAAAATTACGAGATGAGATGCTTCAGTGATCTGGGTTTGATTCCAGGCTTCAGCTTTAAGTTTCTCCCTTATTTCAGGATTTTCAACCACGATCACCTCATAAGGCTGTAACCCATAAGAGGAAGCGGTAAGCTGAACGCTTTCCAGTAATTGATCAAGGTCTTCGCGATTTATCTTTTTCTCGCTATCAAATTTCTTTGTAGCATATCTCCAATTCAGGTCTTCATTAAATCTAGTTTTAGTTTGTGTTTCTAAGCTCATTTAATTTATTATTTAAATCTGTTAATTCTTTTGTTGTTAATTTTTCTGAAAATCTATTCTCCATTGATTCTACCAATGGATCAATCTCTTTTAAAAGTTCCTGTCCAGCTTCGGTAATAGTAATTTCAACTTTTCTTCTATTGGAAGGACACGTGATTCTCTGGCAGAATCCTTTTTCGATCAGTTTGTCAACCAGTCTTGTCGTGTTACTCATCTTGCTGACCATTCTTTCCTGAATGGTGCCTAAGTTCGCAGGTTTACCTTTTTGACCTCTTAAAATTCTTAGGACGTTGAACTGCTGAGAACTGATGCCGTATGGTTTTAATACTTCCTGCATTTCTTCGCTTAAAAAATTTGCAGTTACAATAAGATTAAGAACCAATCTTTTGGTTTCAGAAATCTTACCGGAAGTTTTTAAAAGATCCTCTATTTTCATTTGTTGTTACAACATTTGTACATACAAATATAATGAGTTTAGTCTTGACTGATAATAAAATATTGTTAAAAGTAGAATTGAAGACTTTACGGTTTTTCAGCAATCCTATCTTTACGGTAACCAAAAACTTGATTAACATGAAAGAATTATCACAGGATGAGTGGCAAAAGAAGGCCAAAAGCGACGATAAGGCAGTTCTCCTGGATGTGAGAACAGAGGAAGAAGTTGATGAGGGATATATTCCGAATTCTAAAAATATTGATATCTATAAGGGTCAGGAATTTGTTGATGAAGTAGACAAACTTGATCGTGACAAACATTACTATATATATTGTCGTTCCGGAATAAGAAGTTCTCAGGCCTGTACCTTACTAGATCAAATGGGCTTCGCAGAAACTTATAATCTTGCTGGCGGTTTCTCTGAATGGGAAGGCGAGAAAGAGACAAATTAAAATATTCAAAATCAGATTGAAAGCACCACTTGTTGGTGCTTTTTCATTTTCAGTAATACTGAAACACTTGTTTATGCGTTAAAAACTTAAAGCGGATTATTTGATTAGTCTATTTAATTGATATATTTAACCCCGATTGACCTCGAATTAAAGCATCATGAATAAATCTTTATTTTTTATAATTACAGCGCTATTGTTCGCTACGAGTCTAACTGCCCAGGATTTTAGCTTCGGAATAAAGGGAGGACCTAGTTACTCCTCAGGTGGTACTATTACCGGAATAAGTTCCAATGGATTATATTTTGACGGTGTAGTGGAAGCGGAATCTGAGATAACTTTTCACGCCGGTGCCTTTTTCGAAGTAAGATTCGGAAAATTCCTACTTAGACCAGAATTTATTTACAGCACAATGGAAACGGAATTTCCTTTTCCAACAGCATCTTCAATCTACGCAGTTGATAAAATTAATGTGCCATTATTAATAGGATATAATGTTTGGGGACCAATTGATATTTATGCTGGACCGGCTTACCAGAATATTTTGGATTCAAGTTTAGAAGGAACGGAACCACCAGATCAGGAAATAGTAGCTCAAAACTCACCACTTAGTGGACAGATAGGAATCAAGGGGTCTTTTGGAAGGTTTGAACTGGACCTGCGCTACGATCGTTCTTTATCTTCAGAAGAGAACCAGGGAATTGATATAGTAAATGCCGATTATGGAATTAATCGAGCCACTTTTAATGATACGAGATTAAACCAGATCATGCTAAGTATTGGTTTTAAAATCTTCGATAGTTCAGCTAATCCTGGAAGAAGAAAAGGTGGATGTTACTTTTAATTTGATAAAACATAAAAATTATAAAGGGCTCCATTGGAGCCTTTTTTATAGTACCTGAGTCCGGATCTTGAACCAAAGCCTTCTTAAAACAAATGCCAGAATTAGAACAATACCCGTAGTAATACTTGCTTTGAAATATTCACCGTAGATCCAGTACCCGGTGCTGAAAAGTGCGCTGTATACTGCAAAGCAACCAAGTATAGTAGCTAATATTCCGGAAGGAACATTCCAGGAATTATTCTTGCTATCTACAAAACCATCCATACCGATTGCTTTCCATCCCGGTCCGCCGGGTTGTGTGCGTTTGTAAAAGTTGATGAGTACTTCTTTTTTCTCAGGTCTTGTAAGGAAGGTAACCAATAACCAGGATAAGGTAGTGATGCCAACCACAATAGGATATGTTGCCCAGCCAGGAAGTAAACCTGCTATTTTAGTGTTTGTGGCATTATCTACACCTCCAAACATATAAATCCCAACACCGGTAAAATTAAAAACTACCGAAATAACGCCTGAAACCAACATGGCTGTAATTTCACTCCAGGCATTAATTCGCCACCAGAACCAGCGGAGTAAGAAAATAAGACCGGTTCCTGCACCAAACATCAGTATGATATTGAATAGTTGAAGTGCATTCTGTAATACCAGAGCCAGAACTGCACTAATAAGCATGAGTACTACGGTACTAATTCTTCCAACGTTAACAAGTTCTTTTTCTGAAGCAGTTTTTTTGATATATCGGGAGTAAAAGTCATTCACAATATAGGAAGATCCCCAATTTAGATGTGTTGAGATAGTAGACATGTATGCAGCAACTAAAGAAGCAATAACCAATCCCAATAGCCCGGCTGGTAATTTAGTTAGCATTGCAGAATATGCCAGATCCTGTCCAAGCTTATCTTCACTTACATTAGGGAATGCTATCTGAATGCTATCCAGATCTGGATAGACGATCAGGGAAGCGAGAGCCACCAGGATCCATGGCCATGGTCTTAATGCGTAATGAAGCACGTTGAAAAAGAAAGTGGCTCCGATAGCATGATTTTCGTTCTTTGCAGCCAGCATTCTCTGTGCTACGTAACCACCACCTCCTGGCTCTGCGCCAGGATACCAGGCGCTCCACCATTGAACTGCCAGTGGAATAATTAAAAGAGTGATAAGTGCTTCGGTGTTTGAGAAATCTGGAAGCATGCTAAGTTTACCGGAAACATTCTCGTGAGTTAGCATACTTTCCAGTCCGCCCACTTCAGGTAAATTCACACAATAGTAAGCAGCTCCAACACCACCAATAATTGCCGTAAAAAATAGTATGAAATCTGTGTAAACTACTCCTTTGAATCCTCCGAGAGTACTAAATATAACTGTCACGATTCCGGCTAGTGCCAAAGTTTCGATGGCAGATAGACCGAGCATAACCTGTCCAATTTTAATAGCGGCAAGACTTACTGCTGCCATGGCCATCACATTGAAAACGACCCCCAAATATAGTGCACGAAATCCTCTAAGGAACTTTGCAGGTTTTCCACCATACCTCAATTCGTAGAATTCAATATCTGTATCAACATTGGATTTACGCCATAATCTGGCATAAACGAACACAGTAAGCAGACCGGTTAATAGAAACGCCCACCACACCCAGTTACCAGAAACTCCATTATTGCGAACAATATCAGTTACCAGGTTTGGAGTATCAGTAGAAAACGTGGTCGCGACCATAGAAACACCAAGTAGCCACCACGGCATTGTTTTGCCAGATAGAAAATATTCTTTGGAACTTTTACCGGAAGTTTTTGAAACATAAAACCCTATGCCCAGGGTAAGCGCGAAAAAAGAGAAAATAAGGATATAATCTATTGTAGCTAATTCTATCATTCTAAGATCATGGTATTTGCTACAATAACGAAAATTAATTCGATATATGTAAGACCTATATTAGCATACAATAAAAAAGGGATAACTATGTTATCCCTTTTTTGGTTGGTTAGTTAAAGAATAAGGTAATTATACACCTATGCTATACTTACTCGATAACCAAAACTTTAAGCTTTAAATGTAGACATTTTTATGATAATACCTAATAAGGGTTTCCACTTAAAATTCAATTGTTTACGAACAGTTTGAGATTCAAAAATTCTAGAAGCTTTAAAATTTCCAGGCTACAAATCTTGTCTTTTTGTTTCCTAATTCCATGTGGATTATTTCAAAATCTGCATTGAGTTTGTTTAATTGTTTTTCTATAGCCGGTAAGTTTTCTTGTTTTGATACCAGGGAAGTGAACCACTGTACTTTTTTGTTCACACTAACACTATCTCTAATCATTCTCTTTAGAAATAAAGCTTCGCCACCACGGCACCATAGTTCATTGGACCGTCCTCCAAAATTTAATCTCCTGGTCTCGATTCCAAGATTAGTATTTTTCCTGAAATTAGCTTTGTTAGCTTCTTCTGCGGAATCATGAAAGGGAGGATTACACATACTGAAATCAAATGACTCATTTTCTTTGATCACATTTTTCAGGATGGAACCACGGTCTTCCTGTAGTCGAATTTCTATATTGGATTGAAGCTTATTGTTGATGACGTTTTGCTGCGCTGCTTCAATAGATTTGATTTCGATATCACTACCAAGCATTTTCCAGCCCATGTGCTTTGCAGCCAGAATTGGGTAAATACTGCTGGCTCCCACCCCAATATCAAGTCCGGAATAGTGTTCTTTTCCAATCTTAATATCCAGAAAATCTCTAAGATGTAACAAATAATCCATTCTTCCGGGAATTGGAGGACAGAGATATCCCTGCGGAATACTCCAGTTTTTAACCTGGTAATGGTAATTTAAGAGCGCTTTATTCAAATTGAGTACAGCTTCAGAAATACTGAAATCTATAGTAAGATTATCGTATTTGTTTCTGAATACATAAGGTTTGAGATCGCTATTGACTTTAACTAATTCAGTGAAATCGTATTGTTCCCTATGAGGGTTATCTGGATGCATAAATTCTTTTCAGAAGGTAAAAATAGGCGAAATATAAATGTCTCAACGGGGATCTGGCATCTATCCAAACCAAATATCGTTTTCTACCAATTCTTCGGAAGAATTTAATTTTACGGGAGAGAGATTCTTCTTCGTGTTCAAATACCGACTTACAATACGATCTGCATAGCTGGAAGTTTTCGCCTGGACTAAAAAATTCCGGAATTCATCAGGATGGTTAAAGTCATCTGAAGGTCCAATGTACCCGTAGCCGGCATACTTACCTTTATCCAGATAAATAAAACTTCTTTCACCTTTAGTTCGACCCTTTTCCATTAAAAGACAGGACTCATCATAGGTTCCAATAAAATCTACTGCTTTTGCAACCCGGGAGTTATATTCGGTAACTGAAATTCCTTCTTTACAAACTCCGCTACAGGCTTCCAGTTTGTAATGATTACAAGCGGAAGTAGCGCTTTGCAAGCCAGTATATTTCGGGCAGAGATCAAAATCCTTACACAGGTTTTCTAAAAAGCTTATCGCTTCTTCACGGGTATAGAATTTCATCCAGCTTACCGGTGCAATTTTGTTTTTGTGCAAGGCAAATACTTCAATGCCTTTTTGATTATGATAGGAGGTGAGCGTATAAGGTCTAGAAACTTTCTTCTGAGCTTTATTGTATTTTGGATAATATTTCAGAATCAATTCAGCTTCGCGAAGTAGCGCGAGAAATTCAGAACCAGTCAGCTCATAATCGATGCTATACGTTTCCTGCATCAACTGGTATTTGCGATTACTACGTTCCTGGAAATGCGATTTTATTCGGGTTTTGATATTTTTCGCCTTGCCAATATATAATGGAATACCATCTTTATCTCTGAAAAAGTAAACGCCGGTATATTTCGGAAGCTTTTCAAAATCGGCATTTTTAAAGTGCGGCGGTAAATATTCTGCACCACTTTTTCTGTTCAAAAATTCGGTAACAACTTCGAGTTCAGGATCTAGCGAAAGACAACGTTTTAACAAGATCACCGTTGCCTCACAATCACCCTGCGCACGATGTCTATCGTAAATGGGAATGTTGATGGAGGTACAGATATTTCCCAAACTGTAAGAAAACAAGCGTGGAATCAATTTCTTTGTAAGTCTTACGGTACAAAGACGCTTTCTTTTAAAATCCATGTCCAGCATCGCAAACTCAGCCCTCAGTATATTATAATCGAAGTTCACATTATGAGCGACGAAAATACAGTCCTTTGTAATTTCCATGATCTCTTCTGCGACTTCAGAAAACTGCGGTGCACTGCTTACCATTTCGTCATTGATTCCGGTAAGACTTTCGATATACAATGGAATGGACTGGCTGGGATTTACAAGCGATGTAAAGGTCTTTGTGATTTCACCATTCTCAAGAATGATCACGCAAACCTCTGTGATCCTGTTTCCTTTGATACCGTTCCCGGTAGTCTCAATATCAACAACCGCGTATTTCAACTCCTCCATGGCTGCAAATTACTACAATCTTCAGAAAAAATAAAGGAAAAAATCCAAACTAATGGAATTAATCCAAAAACGTTAATAATTCGAGCATTTGAGTTCAGCCTACAATTTTCGTTTTTTCTTCTTCATTTTATTCAGCCAGATGATAGTTCCAGTCACGGGTAGGGAAGTGGCAATCAGGCAAGCCAGGAAATAAATAATCTTGGAAAAGATCCCAAATATCTCACCGGTATGCAAAGGTTTAATGAGCGAGGCGATCTTCACATTGAGATCCTTATCATCAAAAAGTTCTTTTTTCAACACCGTTCCATTCCGATCAAGCACCAGCAGATCTGAAGGTGACGGAGACCAGTCGTTGTCATCATATTTTCTGATTTCGAACACATTGGTTTTTTCTTGTGGGATGCTGATACTTGTTTTTCCGGCATATTTCAACTCAGAATTGGAGATAGTATAGGCTTCTGAAAGTGAAATTATCTCAGAACCTGGCTCTTCAGAAGTGATTCCGGGACCACCTCTTCCTCCAAAGAGCTTAGTTCCCAGAACCTGGCTCCCTGCTTCCCGATACCATTCAAAAGACCAGCAAAGTCCCGTAAGAATCATGATCACTAAAAAAATACAGGAGTAGAAACCAAGAGTATTGTGAAGATCATGATTAATTCTTTTCCAGTTTGCAGACCATTTGATCTTGAATCCTGGTTTGAAAGCTTTCCATTTCCATCTCTTCGGAAACCAAATAATAATACCACTGATGGATAGAAATAAAAAGATAATTGTCGCCACACCTACAATGGGTCTTCCAATGCTGGTATCCAAAAGAAGCCACCGATGCATTCTAAACATTACACTGAAGAATCCGTCTAGAGGTGAAGGTTCAGGTTTGAGAATTTCTGCCGAATACGGATCCATCATAAAGGTGGTTCCACGACGATCTTCTGGTGAGGTCTTTACCCGAAATTCATAGGCTTCAGAAGCTTCAGTTGGAATTGAAACAGAAGAAACAGTACCTTTTTCCGACATTCTGCTGGTTAATTCATCGATCGATAACTTTTCCGAAGAGGGAACAACGTGAAGTTCTTCAGCAAAAATTGATTCGATCTCCTTTTCAAAAACCAGCATGGTTCCGCTAAAACAAACCAGAAATAGAATAATTCCGCTAGCCAGACCCAACCAGAGATGGACGTCTGTCATAAAGTTTCGAAAAGTATATGCTTTCTTTTTTTTCATTTTTAATATTTAAGGTTAGGAACCACGCTGTTTAGATTGTTATTTATGTAAATCGTTTAATTAGAATCTATAGGAAATTACTCCGCTAAAAGTTCTTGGGTCCGTTTGATTGATAAACCTGGTTCTATAGGCATTGTAGCCAATTTTATCAAAAATATTATTTGCGAGAATCCTAACATTCCAGTTCTTATCAACCTGGTATGCAGCCTGTAAGTTTACCTGCGTGAGACTTTCCACATCGAAAGGTTTTTGATTTGGTACAATTCCCTGGTGAGTTACTGCTCCGGCAGACCAGTCATTAACAGGTCTGTCACCCGTGTAGTAAACACCTCCACCAAGAGATAATCCTTCAAGATGCTCTAAAAATGAATAATTCACATAGGTGTTAAAGGTGTGTTTTGGTGTATTTAGAGGTGCAGAGCCATATACAAAGGAAGTGTGATCTTTATACTGCGCATCGATATACGAATATCCAGCGATCACTTCCAGATTTTGCAATGGCCGCCCCGTAAGTTCTACTTCAACTCCCTGCCGTTGATCATTTCCACCTTGTTGAAAAAATCCAGTTGCGATCCAGTTTTCATCGTATACCGGAAGATTGATGTTCTTATTATTTATTCTGAAGAGGGTAAGGTTAAAACGCAACCTGCTATTGAGCCAGTTGGTTTTGATACCTGCTTCTACCTGATCGTAACGTTCATTCCCCAATTCTTCACCATTTTCTCCAATTCTGGCTGCTGTTCTAGGGTAAGAGCTATTGGTATAAGATGCAAAAACATTTACATTTTCAAACGGAGAAACGATAATTCCAGCAAGCGGATTAAATGAATCACTTCTATTGTTTTCATCGCCGTTAATGGTTTCTACAGAAGAGTAACGCACTCCTAAAAAAGTCTTGAACCATTCAGTAAAAGTAATCACATCCTGAGCAACAAAACCTATAGCTTTAGACCTGGCGGTTCCTTCATTTGCTGCCGCAAAATTAATTCCATTTGGTAACGACCGGCTATTGGAATTATTGAAAACATCAATAGTATCCACAGCTGAAGCAGATTTGCTGAAGGTTTCGTAATTGGTTGTACGATAATCAAAACCAACCTGAAAAATATGACTCACGGCACCGGTTTCGATTTCATCTCCAATTAGATCAAATTGTACCACGCTGTTCTTGTCATTACGGGTGCTTATTCCGTAGCCACGAGTTCTCTGATTATAGACGGGTACATCGTTTTCCATTACCACATTTCCAAAACTGGCACCCTTGTTATCAAGATCCAGATTAGACCTGTAGTAGGCGGCGCGAAGGCTGAGTTTGTCGCTTAGATCCCGATTGATTCTAATGGCGTAAGTACTATTTTCTGTATTATTGCGATCGTTTTCGTAACCTAAAAAGACATCGTATGGCAGGTCGTAAATCGCGTTTTGATCATTTTCAGCAAGATTAACTGTTCCCACATCTGGAGTTCTGCTATCTGAGAAATAATCCATTTCAAGAGTTATTTCGGTTTTATCATCTGGCTTCCATTCCAGCGAAGGATTGATATAGAAGCTCTCTCCAGAAATTTCGCTGCGGTAAGAATCTTTTCTCTCCAGTGCTGCATTTATTCTGAAGGCAATATTCTTTTGCTCATTTAGAGGACCATATACATCGAAAGCCGGTCTAATTAGTCCGTAACTGCCAACTCTCATTGAAGCTTCACCACCAAACTGATATTTTGGAGTTTTGGTAACGATATTTACGACACCACCAGGACTTCCCAGGTCGGTAGCAACGCCTTGTGTAATGGAAGCTGCACCTTTAAGAACCTGGATGTTGTCAACACCCTGCATGTCGGTTAGAATACCTGTTCCTCTAAAATCTGAATGTACACGCACTCCATTTTTCAAGATTGGAATTCCACGAAATCCCCGGGAAGAAATACTCTCACTTCGGTTTCCATAAGTAGCAAATGTATAAACTCCGGGAACATTCCTTGTCGCTTCTGATATGCTGAGTGCTCCCTGTTGTTTGATGAGCTTATCTGAGATTACTGAGATACTTTGGATCTGTTCGTAAGGTTCTAAAGGCAATCGGGTAAGAGCCTCGATCTTATCTGGATGGCTAAACCTGTTTCCAAAAACCTCAACTTCCTGCAATTGATCATCAATTTCGAGATCAATATTTAATACAGCCGGGCGATCGCTGAATTGTACTTTCACTTCGGTAGTCTGGTAACCAATCGCCGAAATGCTTAGTTGAAGCTCTTCATCTGGTAAATTTTGAAATCTGAATTCGCCTTTAGCATCTGCCGAAATTCCCTTATTTAATTTCTGGATGATAATTGTAGCAAAAGGAACAGGTTCAGAATTATGAAGTATTTGACCTTTGATGGCTGGTTCGGTTTGAGCTAGTGTTAGAAAGGGTATTGCGAGTAGTAGAAGTAGTAATTTTTGCACCTTTATTTATTTAGACTAATTATAAACAAGCTGCGAATATATTTAGATTTATAAAAATTTAAAAATTGTTTAGAATGATTTTAATTAAAGTTTTATTCTGAAATGGCTAAGTGGTTGAGGTTCAAAAGAGAAAAGCTTTCGCATCGCGAAAGCTTTTCTCTTTTGATTTACTGAAACAAATAGAGCAGGATCATAATTCCTATTCCAGTAGTTAGAATAGCATACTTCATCATGTTGTAGCTTCTTTCTAAACGTTCGATCTTCTCAGTAAATTCATGGTCTTCATTTGATCTGTCCACGATTTTTAATTTGGGTGTTTCAATATCTAAAGATTTTGTTAAAACCCCAAATTACTACTCTATTTTATCTTTGTTGTTCTCTGATTTCCACTCGAATTCCGCTGGTATGTCCGGAAAATTCAGGAGCATACATAGATTCTATTGTGCTTATCCCATTCGAGAAAGATCCAGCATTATTGGCTCTTACGGTATATTCAAGAACATAAGTTCCCTTTCTTAGCGTATCAAAGAAGAAATGGGTAGCAGCATCTCTGGTGCTCTCATAATAGCTTGTACTATTTTGGTACTTATGTTCACTAATCACGTTTGTTGGCTCAAAACCACTGGCACGCATATCCTTCAAGTGAATGAATTCCATATCTGCTTCAGCTCGTACGACTAATCGAACACTTACCAGATCTCCAACTTTCAGTGGAGTATCGGTATCTATTCTCTTGAGTTCTTTATTTCCAGTATTCAGATATAATTCTTTTTCGATATTAAGCGGACTCTCAGAATGAGTTTTGATCTTATCCAGATTCTCAAAATACTGCCAGTAAGCGCCACCATATCCGGCGGTAGTATTATTGTTCTCTATTTCAATATTTCCGAAATCTTCTGAAAATTCTCCGGCTTTCCAGGTTGTTTTCACATAGCCAGATCCAGCTTCAGTATTACTCAATTCTTCCATGTCCAGTTTTTCTCCACCAATTACGAATTGAGTATTCGAGGACACTGGAAGTATATCCATTCCCTGCATTAGCAATGCATACACCGCTGCAGTGGTAGACTTAGTAGTTTCCCAGTAGTTGGTTCTCTTATTCTGAATTAACCAGATCTTAAGTTCTTCAATTGTTTCCATATCATTGGAAACTTCAGCAAATGCTTGAATTATTAAGGCTTGTACTTCAACAGGAGTATTAAATGATCTCCAGCTCGCAGTATTTTCTTTCCAGTACATGCCATAAGTTTTAGATTTTACTGCCGTCTGTTTCAGCGATTCAATGATCTCCAATGCTTTTGCGGAGTGACCAAATCGATTTAATATTATGGCCAGTTCAGCCTTTTCCGAAAGACTATAATCTGTCCAGCGTTCCTTTTGATATTCCAAAGCTTTGTCAATGAGATCTTTTTGTTCAGCCGGTATCGGAAACTCTTCCTGGTGCATGCTTCTGGTATGTGCATAGGCAAGTACAGTATAACTTTTATAAAACTCGGTTGAATTGCCAGACTCTCTTCTTTTCTTCTGCTCCATCAATTCCTTATCCAGATAAGCAATCGCATTGGCAAGAATTCTTCGATCATCCAGCTCAATTTTCATATTCTTTAGTTTTCCGAAGCCTTCGATGATATGAGAAGTAATATAATAATTATCCCTACCGCCGGCGAACCATGGAAAAGCTCCCGAAGAATTCTGCATTCTCCGCAACCTGGTCAACATAGAAGTTAGTTCTTTGTTGATTCGCCCGGTTTCGAACAACAATCCTACTCGTTGTTGCTGTAAACTTTCAGATTCAGCATCCTGTACCCACGGAGTTTCAGCAAGTAAAAGGCTCTTGAGTTCTTCATTTTTCTGAAGATTGCTCACCATACTGGAATCTTTTCTCCATGCTTCATAAACTTCAGCGATCTCAGGTTTTGAGTTCACAATTTTCTGTCCAACGGAATTAGCGAAGATCTTTGAAAACATCTGTTCAGAACATTCATGTTCGTACTCCATGAGGTATGGCAAACTTTGCAAGGCAAACCACCCGGGATTGGAAGTATATTCAAATGTAAACAGATGATTCTTCAGGGTTTTAGAGTCATTCGATTTCAGGTTTTCAAATTCAAAGCTTTTAGTTTCTCCAGCTCTTACAAACAGCGGGATGCTTTCGTAAACCAGCATCCTGTTCTTCAACACAGGAAGTAAATTCTCTTCCCCATCACTAAAATCTCCTGCTGTCGCAAGGATTCTATAGGTCACCGCAGGAATGGTTTCAGGAACGAAAAGTTTCCAGCTTACCACCCTGGTCTTTCCTTCCTGGATCTGGAAGGCTTGCAGCGTTTCAGTATTTCCCATCGGGATGTCCACAGGCTCCATCGTCACGGCATTGAATAACTTCAGCACTGCGTTGCCGGTCATTGGTTCACTGGAAAGGTTGGTCACTTTCGCCTTAAAAATGATACTATCACCTTCTCTTAAAAATCGTGGTGCATTTGGTACTACATTTAGATCCTTATTTGTAGTTACAATTTTCTCCAGTTTACCGGTGCTCCAGTTGCTGCTATGAGCCAGCAATCGTAATTTCCAGCTCGTTAGTGCTTCCGGAGTGGTAAAGCTGAACGATAAACCTCCATTTTCATCCAGTCTAAGATCCGGGAAGAAAAAAGCTGTTTCCTGTAAATTTGTTCTTGCATCAACATTTTCAAGCGCTTCCAGGGATTTGCTGGTGGTGATGATCACAACACCATCAACCGCTCTACTTCCATAAATTGCGGTAGCTTCAGCACCTTTTAGAATTTCGACGCTTACAATATCTTTTGAATCTAATTCGTAGTCCTCAACAGGCTTACCGTCTACGATAAACAGCGGACTTCCACTTATGCTTGAACTACCTCTAATTTTAAACTCGGTGTTGGCTCCGGTTCTGGATACCTCTACGCCGGCAACCTTGCCTTGTAACAAGGCTGTAGACTCACTTTCCTGATCGGCAACTTCCATGACTTCTTCGGCCACAGCCTCACCATAACCTACAGCTACGACTTCATCCAGACTGGCAGAATCGGCTTCAAGATCAATAAATACTTCAGTCTTATCACCAAGCTGGAATTCCTGACTCACATAACCTACATAACTAAAAATAAGAGTAGCATTTTTGGGAGCATCGATTCCAAATTCACCATCGAAGCCTGTCTGCGCTCCAAGACTCGAACCTTTGATTATTACATTCACTCCTGGTAGCGGTTCCCCGTTTTCATCAACCACTCTTCCCTGTACACGAGCATCAGAATCCACCTTACCGCTGACCTTTAATGTACGTAGATAATTCCTGTACTGGTAACTGTTAGGCTGTCCAAAATAAAAACCTAATTGAGAAAGCTGATCAAATCGAAGATTCACCCGACTGTAATAATTATTTCTACCAAAATATCTATACAGGTTGACGCTTCGACCTAAATTATCAAAATACAGGGATGGATAATCAGATCTAAATCCAGTAAACCCGGTATCTGTATTCCACTCATCTTTTTTAAATTGATCAAGCGAAATATCATACATAGAAGCCAGAACTTCAGCTTCTTTTTTCTCACCAGGAGTTGATACATTAAAACTCCAGGTTTCTTCAAGTCCAGGTTTTATTTTATTTCTGAAGGTTTCCGTAGAGATTTCAAGATCTTCGGAATCTTTTCTGAAGTTCACAACCTCGCTGAATTCAATTTGCCGGTTGTTCATCACTGAAGAAACATCCAGTTTAAATTCAGGGTCTTCCAGAGCCTTTAGCGGAATCTTCAATTTTAACTTCCCATCAAGCTTATAGTATTCTCTAAAAATAGAAGTACGACCGTTTCTGAATGCTGAAACACGAATTCGCAAATTATTTATGGGAGAGCTGATCTCAACCTGCGCGTGTTCATCTGAAGCTAATGTTTCTTTATTGATAATACTTACGAGAAGATCCTGATCTGTATAAGCCTTATTGCTTTCAGGATCCTGAATGCTAATAACCTTTAATAATTCTTCTGTTTTTTTTTCATGTCGCAGTTCGAAACTCAGTAAGTAACTACCTTCTTTCCAATTTCTGGTAGCGATATCATCCTCAAAATCCCCATCTGAATCAAAATTGGATTCGTATACTGTCTCCAGTTTCTCCCAATTTTCTGGCTTTGTCAACTTTCGGTAAGGTTCATTAGGGAATAGTCTTTCAAATTCAGCTTTAGAAATAAGTTCGAATTCTGGAGCCTCCCACCATCTTTCCTGGTAATGCTTTTCAGGACTCTTGAGTCTATAGATCTTATAAGTACCCGTAGCAGGAACCTTTTGATCATTCAGATTTCTTGTTGCCAGATCGATTTTCAGCGTATCGTTAATATCGATCTTTTCTGCAATTTCAAGTTTTGGAAGAAAATTCTTATTTCCGATTTTAAGAGACTGCTGTGCATCCCTGGTTTCTCCACTCACATCGGTTACAGCGGCAGATACGGAGTAGCGATATATGAGATCATTAAGGTTGGTGTTCTGGTCTGCCTTCGCTTCAAAAGGAATGATAAATTCCCCATTTTCATCTGTTTCAGTAGTATCAGTTTTAATAATTACTGCATCTGAATAATAACTTCTCCACCACGAATAATGCATACGTTCCCTGGTAACTGTGTAGGCAACTTTAAGATTTGGAAGCGAGGCACCAATATAAGCTTCAGCAGAACCCTTAAGTGCAATTTCTTCGCCTAACTCGTAAGCTTTATTTATGGTGTCAAAACTTACTTCAAAAGTTGGTCGTTTATATTCTTCTACACTAAAGTATTTGTAATCATCCTGAAAGTCATCCAACTCATCCCAGAAATTGGAATCAGTTTCAATATATTCGTCGGCATAAATAGAGAACTGGCCGGTAAGGTTATTGACTGGAAGATCAAAACTACCTTTAAAAGATCCATACTCATTGGTCTTGAATCTAAATTCATGAATTTCATTTTCATTCGGGTCATCTACGAATACGTCTATATATTCATTAGGAACTACGCTGGTAGAATCATTTCTATGCTGAAGAAAAACACCTTTAAAATGCACTTTCTGACCCGGACGGTAGATCGCACGATCCAGGAAGAAAAGTACCTTCGCCTGTGAATCTTCATCTTCATTATTGCTATAATTATAACGATTACCACCGCGATTGTAAGATGAAGAGTAGAAATCATCTCCCTTTGTAAATTCGGTATGTTCTTCCCAATAGCGACTACCGGAATAGTTATCCAATGCTATCTCCCCATTACGATCAGAGGTTCTGGAAAGAATCGTGGTATTGCCCTTTTTTACTCTTAGAACAACGTCACTTAGATTTTCTCCTGATTTTCGATCAACTACATGGAACAGGTTCTCTTTCTCGAAATCTGTTCTGGAGACGGCGATATTGGTTACCAGGTAAGTCCCGGAAGTATGATTGCCTTCTGAATCGTATAAATGAACAAGATACCATCCGAAATCATTTCCCGGAATTACAATTTCAGTGGAATGTTCATTATAATCTGTTTTTCCTGGTAGAATGATCTGTACGCTATCTGAAATTTTTGCAGCTTCTTTTTTTATAAAATCTGCTCTATCTCTGTAATTTACCTTATCCAGGAAATTCATGCTAACCTTACCTAATTTCATATAGATAGTATCTACATTTTTATAAGTAAGCTTGGCACGACCTGGTTCATCTCGGGTCAGGATATTTTGTAATTGTGCCTCCAGACTTGGTGCGGTAAGTCTTTTCAAAAGATTCTGGGCATTCTGCCGGGTAAGCGTATTGCTATAGTTGGACTCAATAAGTTTTAAAAGATTGACCCCTTTTGCATTATATTCGGGATACTTCAGTAGTCCTTCTTCATCTCTTTCTGAAGCTTTTTCAGCATAGGCATTAGCCAGTTTGAATAGAAGAAGAGCCTTAATTTTCCGGTCTTTTGAGTTTTCTTCCAGCTTCTCAATAGCACTAATGTATTTCTGAAAGTCATCATGAAATTCAGCATGAACAAATTCAATACGTTGTAACTTCCAGTAATTCAGCGATACATCACTTTTGTCTTTTGAGTGAATTTTTTCGAGTTCCTGATACCGTCGTAGAGCAAGCAGCCTGGAATTCTCAACCTCAGCAATCTCAGTATTTACAAATCTGGAGTCTGTCGCGAAAAGAACCTCTTTGCTAATTTCGGTTTTCGCAGCTTCAAATTCAGTACTAAAAAAGCTTTCGTCTCTTAGAAATTCCAGGTAACGTCCAGCCAGAAGATCATAGATAGAAGGTCTGAAATCTCTCGTTATGGTCTTAGCATTTAAAAGCACGTCAATTTCAGAATTGGGAAAGTTGGCCAGTTTGCCGGGATTGACAATAGATTTTTTATGAGCGGTATGAATACTGTCTTTTATAGTTTCGAGAGACCAGGTGCTCAAATCTTTTCGATCTGGATCATTGATTTGTTTCTGTTCACGGCGGCTCCACCGGTTCTGTCTGTAATAATCACTTAGTAACTCAGCTTTATAACTCTGCAACACCTGATCAAATGGAAAAGGGATCTGGGCAATAGTATTATTGATATCTTTTAGAATATAGCTCTCAGCGTTCTCGTGATTGATCTGGTATAGACGGTAATGATAGACCTTAGACTTAATAAGTTCATCATACTTTTTCTCACTTTTAGCGCGCTGCATTAAAATATTGGTACGCTCTAATGCAGTCTCAACTTTTCCATCTTTCTCAAGAGAATTGATCTGTATCCAACTTTCTTTATAACTTGGATTTTGGGCGAATAGTAAACTTTGGGATATGATGAAGATCCCTAAAAGCAATTTTTTCATAGGTAGCAGGTTAGGTTGTAATGCTATTAAAAAGGTACTAAAAGATTTAGCACCGCAATAGTTATGCCTGTAATTTTACAACTTTATCTGAACCATGAAAATTTAATTGTTGAGAGACGTACGCAGTTTATGAAATTCTTCCTCTAAAAAACTCAGTTGTTGTTTGATGTCGGTATTTCTACTATCTGGAATACGATGGTAAAAAGCGTATTTGATCTCCCATAGCTCTTTAACATCAGCGTAAAGAATCTCAATATCTTCAATGCCTTTATGGTCTGCTTTCAAAATGAATTTTTTAGCCGACTGGTATATTCTTCTCAGGAATACTTTTTCTTCGGAAACTATCAGGAACAAACATGCGCTCGCGAGATTAGGGTATTGCTTCTTCTGAACTTTCTCACCTATCACCACATCTTTCGGGTAAAATCCATCAGAATCTGTGCTCATCTCGAGGTCGTGAATTACAAAAGCTCGTAGATTTTCTTCATTATAGATAGGTAGATGAATTTCCGGTAGATCTTCTATAAAATTATTCTTTGTGTGATGCTGAATATATTCCTGTTGCTGTTCCGGGATGATGCAGGGCACCTTTTTGCAAATATCTGGTTTAGCTTTCAGGTCATCATGCTCAGGTTTGCCTCTAAACTTCAGCAGTTCATTTACCGTAAGTTCGCTGGTAAGCAGGTCATCTATTGGAATGCTAAAATAATTAGCAATCTTAATAATGGTTTCGATCTTAGGTTCGCTTCGTCCTTCTTCATAAGCACCCAATGTACCCCGTTTCAGGTCGAATAGCTCAGCAAATGCCTGCTGACTCAAACTACGAACCGATCTTATTTTCCTGATATTTTTTCCGAATAAAGACATTTATTGCTAATAATATTTGCAGAATTGAATAATTATTGTAAATTAGTCTAACAATATTAGCAAATACATTTCAGTATTGCTAATTTTTTTAGTCTGAAATGTTTGAACACTCAGAGATTATTATTAACCAACTAAAGAATTAGAATTATGATCTCATTTATTATCGATATAGCCACCGAGCTAATCACGTTTCTTTAACAAAGTCTTAATACTTTTTTGTATTATTAGGCTCTCAAAATAGTAGTACTAACCGTAATAACCACCTATGAAAAATCACTTTAATATTACGAGAGATTTTTTGCTGGAATTGAATTTTAATATCACCCGGGAGAATCCGGAAGATGGACTTTTGGTGATTCAAAAAGAAAATTCTGGAATTAGAAATCTCATCGTAGGCGTTGCTCCGCCAATCTTAATAATGGAGCAGTACATTTTCAAGATCAATAACCAGTCTGAAAAGATCTTTAAAAGCTTGTTACAGAAGAATCGCGATATCGTTCACGGCGCTTTTGTACTGGACGAGTCTGGTGAAAAAGTCATTTACCGCGATACCCTTCAGATTGAGAACATGGATCTGAACGAATTGGAAGGGAGCTTAAACTCACTCAGTTTATTAATGAGTGAATATTCAGATCATATCATAGAATTCTCAAAATATTAAAATTCAGCATTATGAACATCTTTAAGAGATTATTTAAAATAGGAGAGGCAGAAACAAATTCTGCCCTGGACAAAATGGAGGATCCAATCAAAATGACCGAACAGGGCATTAGAGACATGAAGCTTGACCTGGATAAAAGTCTGGAAGCACTGGCACAGGTGAAAGCACTTGCGATTAGAGCGAAGAACGACCAGGAGGAATTTCAGAATAAAGTGGACGATTACCAGAATAAAGCAATCATCATCCTGAAAAAAGCACATTCCAAAGACATGCAGCAGGCAGAAGCAGATCGCCTGGCGCAGGAAGCTCTTGTGCAAAAAGAAGCTGCGGAACAGCAGGTTTTAAGAGCCAAGGAGGAGTCGGTTAAATTCGATAATAACGTAGCTCAATTGCAAAAGAATATCCAGACCATAAAAGCAAATATTGGGAACTGGGAGAATGAACTCAAGACGCTAAAAGCAAGGGTTAAAGTATCGAATGCTACCAAAAACCTGAATAAACAAATGGCAGAGCTGGATAGTACCGGTACAGTATCTATGCTGGAAAGAATGAAGGAGAAAGTAGCCCAGGAAGAAGCGCTGGCCGAGGCTTACGGAGACATCGCCAATGCTTCTAAATCCATCGATGAGGAAATCGATAAGGCGGCAGATACCTCGAAAGCAAAAGCAAGTGATGAACTGGCGAAGCTTAAAGAACAACTTGGAATGAAAGATTCTAAAAACGAATAAACTTGGATAACCTAATCAACATACTTTTTTCAGAGGTAAACGTGATCCTGAGCGTGTTGCTCATTATTCTGATTCTCTACTGGATCATCACCATGATAGGAGGTCTGGATTTCGATCCGGACTTTGATATCGATGTGGATGTGGATGCAGATGTGGATCTGGATTCCGGGATCGAAGGTGGAAATATGGATTTTGAAGATATTTCCAATACCGAGATCAACCAGGAAGACGTGGTTGGGAAAAGGCGAAAACCTTTAAAGTGGTGGCAGATATTCCTGATCTATTTCAATTTCGTGGGACTGCCATTCATGTTCACTTTTACTTTCTGGATCTTTGTCTGGTGGTTCATAACTACCCTGGTTACCGCGATCACTTCAAGCTATGATAATTTTATAGGTTTTGGGATCATGCTGCTGGCATTATTTCCGGCACTATTCGTCACCAAGATACTTACCACACCTTTTAAAGGTTTCTTTAAAAATCTGAATAAGGATGGCGATGCTCCTATCGATTACCTGGGTCGCAAAGCAACCCTTTTATCCACGATTTCTAAGGATAGAATGGGAAATGCCGAGGTGAGCGTAAATGGCGACAGCCTTTCCATTTATGTAAAATCGCTCAGCGGAGAGCCTCTAAATTATGGAAGTAGCGTTCTTATTATCAAGCGGTCTGCAGATCGCAATTATTACCTCGTACAATCATACAACGAATAATCTAATCTAACTACAATGGAATCAATCTTACCAATTATTGGAATTGGAATAGGCGTATTACTATTTCTAATCATCGTTTACTTCGCGATCATCGCGATGTTCTACAAAAAAATTCCCCAGGGACAGGCGCTCATCAGGACCGGTTTTGGAGGAACAAAGGTCGCTACAGATAAAGGTCTGTATACGGTACCTGTTTTTCATAAAACCGAAATCATGGATATTTCTGTCAAGAAGATCCAGATCGAAAGACTGGCGCATGAAGGTCTTATTTGTAGAGACAATATGCGTGCAGATATCAAAGTTGCCTTTTTCGTTCGGGTGAACAATGATATTGAATATATTAAAAAAGTGGCGCAGACCATAGGTGTGGACCGTGCATCTAAAATTGCCACTCTGGAAGATCTTTTTGAAGCAAAATTTTCAGAAGCATTAAAGACGGTTGGTAAAAAATTCGATTTTATCGAATTGTATGAAGCCAGACGTGAATTTCGTGATGAGATCGTAAATATTATTGGCACAGATCTTAACGGCTATACGCTCGAAGATTGTGCGATAGACTTCCTGGAGCAGACTTCAGTAAAAGAATTAAAGCCAGACAATATTCTGGATGCAGAAGGGATTAAGAAGATCACCGAGCTTACGGCAGTTCAGAATATGAAAGCCAATCTTATCAAGCGTGATGAGGAAAAAACCATCAGAAAGCAAGATGTGGAAGCCAGGGAAGCAATTCTTGAACTGGATAAGCAATTAGCTGAAAAAGAAGAGCAGCAAAAACGTGAAATATCAAATATCAAAGCACGCGAAGAAGCTGAAACCTTGAAAGTAAATGAAGAAGAAAGACTAAAATCTGAAAGCGCCAGAATTGCTACGGAAGAAAAAGTAAAGGTTGCTGAAGAAAACATGCAGCGCCAGATTATCGTTGCTCTGAAGAATAAAGAGCGTACAGATGCTGTGGAGTCTGAAAGAGTTGAAAAAGACAGATTGCTGGAAGCTACCGAGCGTGAAAGAGTGGTAACTCTTGCTCAGATTGAGAAAGAAAAAGTAGTGGAGGTTGAGAAGAAAAACATCCAGGATGTGATTCGCGACCGCGTGATGCTGGAAAAAGGTGTGGTAGAAGAGCAGGAAAACATGAAAGATATCCAGGCATTCAAAACTGCCGACAGGGAAAAGCAGGTTAAAATTACTACTGCGGAAGCATCTGCCCAGGAAGAACTTATTAAAACGACCATTGCTGCGGAAGCTCAAAAAGAAGCTGCCAAGCAAAAAGCTGAAGAGATCAACATCGAAGCACTTGCTCATAAGGAAGCCAGCCAGAAACAAGCCGAAGCCAGAAAGATTCTTGCGGAAGCTCAGGCGAAAGAGGAAGCAACTGTTGGTATGTCGGAAGCTCAGGTAATGCATGCGAAGGCCGATGCTAACGAACGTCAGGGACTTGTAGAAGCAAATATCATCGAGAAAAAAGCACGTGCGGAAGCAGCCGGAATGGAAGCGAAAGCAGATGCGAAACGTAAAGATGGTCTTGCTGAAGCCGATGTTATTAAGGAAAAAGCGATTGCCGATGCTTCAGGAATCGAGGAGAAAGCTGCAGCCATGAAGAAACTTGATGGAGTAGGAAAAGAGCACGAAGAGTTCAAATTAAGACTGAACAAAGATCTTCAGGTAGATCTTGCCAATATCAATATTCAGAAGGAGATCGCTGATGCGCAGGCGCAGGTAATTGGAGATGCGTTAAAAGCTGCTAAGATCGATATCGTTGGTGGGGAAACTATGTTCTTCGATCAAATCGTTGGCCAGATCACCAGAGGTAAAGGATATGACAGGCTTGTGCAGAACTCTACGAACATCCAGGAGGTAAAAACTGCCATTCTTGGTAGTGAAGATGTAAAAGGGAATCTGCTTGAAAAAGTGAGAGACTTCGCTTCTAAATATGGAGTAAGTACCGAGGATATTAAAAACCTTAGTATTGCGTCACTCATCACAGATCTTAAAATAAAATCTGATGATCAGGAAGAGCAAACCATGCTCGGCAATCTTCTAAACCTTGCAAAAGGATTGGGAATTCAGGATAAACCGATCTCAAAACTTAGATAACTGGAAATGCCGGTGCCTGGCACCGGCTTCTTTTTTAATCTACATCAATTACATCACAAACTTCAGGAAGAGAACATGGCAAAGGAACCCATAAAGGAAGAGAATGCGCAAAAACTGGATGTTGGTACCTATGAGGTAATCCAGGGCAGACTGCAAAAGCAAAAAACTGAGTTGCAATCCCGACTTCAGAAATTAAATGAAGAGCGGCAAAAGGTTTTTGGCTCACTGGAAACAAGGCTTATTGCTAATGACCGTATCAATACTGAAAACAACTGCATCGCGAGGGATATCGTTTCACTTGGCAACACCTGCATTTTTGGTTACAATGTGCATTTTGGTTTGCGTAAAGAAATTTCTTTGAATGATGTGATGAGCGTTTACAGGTTTGAGAACAATGCTTTTGAAGCGATCGATACAGATCTACTCAAAAATGATGTTTTCGAATCTGATTTTAAAAATCTTTATAAGTATTATAGAAATACTATTTTTTCAAAATTCGCGGTTATTGGAAACTACCTTTATATGGTTTTCCGGTTAAGCGAGAGTGTAACCGATATTAAAACCTTCAAATGGCTTATTAAAGATGAAGGTTTGCAATATGTGGACAATCGCAGTGATCACGAGTACAAACTACCGTCACAACATGAATTTAATTGGCAGGAAGTTTCCAGGGATCAACACAGGCAGGGAGTTCATGCTCATGTTTCTATTCTGGATCGTGTTTTTGTAGAGACAATTGGCGGTGATCTTACGATCAAGATCGAGGATAATACCAATGATGGCAAAGGTATTTTTTCAGAAGAAGTGGAGCATAGAGATCAAACGCTTGACGACGGGCAGTATCGTTTTGCCAATCTTGGCAATCTTATCATCCTGGAGATCAAACCATTTCAGGAAGGTCCGCGTTATTTTGTGTACAATCATAAACTTCGGGAAGTTCAAAAGATCAGCAGTATTAAGGATACCTGCGTTTTGTTACCAGATGACCAGGGAATAATATTTCCAACCGGGTACTATTTGCAAACCGGGGAATATCATTTATTCGATCATAGTATTCCGAATTTAAGATTTCAAGAAAAGATAAGTTCTCCAAATGGCGAGGATTTTCTGTATGTATTCTACGCTCCGGAAAATGGACTTTACAACCTGATGAGCTATAATGTGATCTCCCAGGAAATTCAGACTCCAATTATTTGTAATGGTTTTACCATCCTCGAAAAAGGTGAACTATGCTATTTCAAGAACGAAAATGAACAAACCAAACACCATGTGATCCAGATCTGGCAAACGCCATATTTTAAAGGTGATTTTATGCCTTCCAGTCATGAGGATAGCATGTTATATAAGATAGGGAACAAGGATATCGTAAAAGCGATGGCTGAGGTAAACGGACTCGTAAATCTTCTAAATAAAGAGGATAATTATGATGGTTTGTATGCAGATCTTTCCAAACGTTCCAAGGATATCCTGGATGCCTATTACTGGCTGAAAGAAGAGGAAACTCAGCTTCTAAATGAACCACTTCGGGAAATTAACCAGGCTGCAAATGCGGCGATGGATGAGTTTCAAAAGGTGCTGGAACTCAAGAAAAATGCAAGGCAGAAAACGAATGAAATTGGGAAAAAAGCCGAGCAGATTTTTAATAAGATAAAAAGTTCAGGCTTTCGGAATATCAATGATTTCGTAAATGCATTAACTCAGCTCAGGTCATTAAGAGGAGAAGCGATCAGCCTTAAAGAAGTACGTTATGTAGATGAGCAATTTATTGAAAACCTCGAAGAGCAGATTGCAGAGCAAACTACGAAGATATCGCGAAGATGCGTAGATTTCTTACTGGATGAAAAAGCTCTGAATCCTTATCATAAAGCAGTAAGTGATAAAGAAGAGCAGCTATCTGATATCAAAAAGGTAGTTGATGCCCGTAAACTGGAGGAAGAAGTCAATAAAATTTCAGAAGATCTTGAATTATTAATTGATATTGTTTCAAATCTTGAAATAGAGGATACTTCGCATTCTACCAAGATTATCAATAATATTTCACTAATTTTTTCTTCGATCAACCAGTTAAAGGCAGAGATCAGGAAAAAACGAAAGTCCCTTGGTAGTGCAGAAGCTCAAGCCGACTTTGCCGCGCAATTAAAGCTTATCGATCAAAGTATCATCAATTACCTTGATATCGCTGATACTCCGGAAAAATGTGATGATTTTCAAACCAGGATTTCCATTCAGCTAGAAGAATTGGAGGGCAAGTTTGCCGATTTTGAGGAATTTATTGAGCTTATTATTGAGAAGCGGGAAGAAGTTTACAATGCTTTTGAAGCGCGTAAGAATACACTCGTAGAAAAACGGAATAAACGTGCGGTAACTTTACAAAATTCCGCAGAAAGAATCCTGAAAGGGGTGCGTAAGAAATCTCAATCTTTCAACGAGGTTTCAGAGATCAATGCCTATTTCGCTTCAGATATCCTGGTGAATAAAGCGCGTGATATTGCCGTGCAGCTTCAGGAAATGGATGACAGTGGTAAGGCTGAGGAAATCCAGTCCATGCTGAAGTCGGCCCGCGAGGATGCACTTCGAAAACTGAAGGATAAGAAGGAAATTTACGAGGATGGCGATTCGATCATCAGGCTTGGGAAACACAAATTCGGCGTTAATAAACAGGAGCTTGATCTAACGATCTTATTTGTGGATGATGCTTTACATTATCATATAACAGGAACCGACTTTTATCAGAAAATTGAAAATGAGACTCTTCTAAAGTCTGAAAGATTCTGGAGCCAGGATTATATTTCTGAAAATTCAACTATTTATCGTTCCGGTTTTCTGGCCTATAAGCTCTTCCGAAGATTTGGTAAAGAACTAAAAAACCATACGGAGGAAGATTTGGTCAGGCTGGTGCAGGAGGAAAGCAGCAAAGATTATTCTGAAGGATATGTGAAAGGAATTCATGATCTGGATGCGGCAAAAATCCTATCCGTACTGCTGGAAAAACACGAGGCTTTGGATTTGCTTCGCTATCATCCTGTTATTCGTTCCTGCGCGCAATTTTTCTGGAAATTTTCTTCTGCGGAAATACGGTCAAATTTAGATCAGAATATAAAAGCCGCGGGAGAAGTATTGCAAATTTTTCCAAATTCCAGAGAATACCACTCATTGCTGAAAACCCTAACCAAAGAGATTCAAGATTTTGGTCAGAAATCAGGAATTTTTGAACCTGAACTGGCTTCTGAAGTTGCTGAATATTTGTTTGAAGAATTGCAAAATGATGATGATTTTCAAAAAAGCGGAATAGCTATTGGGATCAAAGAAGATTTCCTGAATATGCTGAAGTCTGAGAATGCCGATCTTAAATTTAAGGACAGTCTTAAAAGCCTGAGTTCAAACCAGGCAAAAGTCGCCTTGATCGAGCAGTGGTTGAAGGCATTTTTGCAAAGCAATTTAGGTGAACAAACGAGTTTGAAAACCAAATACGTAAGTGAAGCAGCAGCGCTTATACTTTTTGAAGATGAATCTGTTTTAAACACAAAATTCACTTCGCCATCTCAGCATATTGAGAATTTAAGAGGTGAACATCGCCTGGTTAAAACAGGAGTACTCGATTTTAACTATCATGATTTTATAGCGACCTACAGAAGCTATTTTGAGATCGATGTTCCGGACTACCAGGAATTCAAGAAAGCGCGTCACGAAGTGACTATTCAGTTAAAGGAAGATCTAAAACTTGAAGAATTCAAGCCGGGAACACTAAATTCTTTTGTTCGTAATAAATTGATAGACCAGGTTTATTTTCCACTATTTGGAGATAATCTTGCCAAACAGCTGGGCACCGTTGGAGATCAGAAAAGAACCGATAGAATGGGTTTACTATTGCTCATTTCGCCTCCGGGTTATGGGAAAACCACCTTAATGGAATATATCGCGAACAGGCTCGGACTGGTTTTTATGAAAATCAATGGCCCCGCGATTGGTCACGATGTAACTTCAGTGGACCCATCTTCAGCAACGAATTCTGCCGCCCGTGAAGAGTTGAAAAAGCTGAATCTTGCATTTGAAATGGGGAATAATGTGATGCTGTATCTTGACGATATTCAACATTGCAATCCAGAATTTCTTCAGAAGTTTATATCACTTTCCGACGGAACCAGGAAAATTGAAGGGATTTACAATGGCAGATCACGAACTTATGATATGCGCGGGAAAAAGTTCTGCGTGATCATGGCTGGAAACCCGTATACTGAAACTGGTGAAAAGTTCAGAATTCCGGATATGCTGGCCAACCGCGCAGATATTTACAATCTTGGTGATATTATTGGCGATACCGCTCATCTATTCAGGCTGAGTTTGATCGAAAATTCACTGACCTCCAATCCTATTTTACATCAGCTAAGCAGTAAAAACTTTGATGATGTATATAGATTATTGGACAGAATTGAGAATAATAATCAGGAGATTCAATTGAGCGGAAATTATTCGAACCAGGAAGTGCAGGAATATGTGTCGGTTCTCGAAAAGGTCATACAGATTCGAAACAATGTTTTGAAGGTGAATGCTGCGTATATCAAAAGTGCTGCGATGGAAGATGAATATCGAACAGAACCATCTTTTAAACTACAAGGCTCCTACCGTGATATGAATAAACTGGTGGCGAAAGTGGTTCCGGTAATGAATGAAGCCGAATTGCAAGCGCTTATTCTGTCACATTATGAAAGCGAATCTCAAACGCTTACTTCAGCTGCGGAAGCAAACTTATTGAAATATAAGGATCTTACTGGCAGTTTGAACGAAGAGGAACGGATCAGATGGAATACCATCCAGGAAACATTTCAGAAGAATAATAAACTAAAAGGTTTTGGGAACAAAAATGAGATGGCGCAATTGCTTTCTCAAATGATGGAATTCACAGATAATCTGGAAGGTATCAAAGAAGCACTGCAGAATGGTTTGAAAAGGTAAAACCTGTGAATATTTGAATAAAATTTTTCAGATTTCAATTAATTGATGGAACTTTCCATGTTCTAACCAAACCAAATTTTTATGGCCTCAGGATTTTTTGCTTTATTGGATGATATTGCAGCGTTGATGGATGATGTTGCGGTGATGAGCAAAGTTGCCGGCAAGAAAACTGCCGGATTACTTGGTGATGATCTTGCTGTTAATGCAGAAAAAGCCAGCGGATTCATTTCTGATAGAGAATTGCCAGTATTATGGGCGATCACTAAAGGCTCCTTACTTAATAAACTCATTATTCTACCGGTCGCATTTTTACTGAGTGCTTTTGTTCCGGTGGCTATAAATATCATACTCCTTATTGGTGGATTGTACCTGGCTTATGAAGGTGCAGAGAAGATCCATGAATATTTGTTTCCTCATAAACATGCGAAATCCACACCTGTTCCAGAAGATCTCACCAAAGAACAGATGTTAGAACGAGAAGATGAGAAGGTTAAATCGGCTATTCTTACAGATTTTATACTTTCAGTAGAGATCGTAATTATTGCATTAGGAACGGTGAGCGGGGAGGAATTACCAACTCAAATTGGGGTAGTAAGTGTTATTGCATTTGTAGCTACCGTTGGTGTTTATGGAGTTGTTGCTCTTATCGTAAGGATGGACGAATTCGGCGCCAAACTTATCAATATGAATGAGCAAACGGATAGCTTTTCAGATAAAGTAGGTAAATTTTTAGTAAATGCATTGCCATGGGTGATCAAGGGTTTGGCCCTTATTGGTACGATAGCTTTGATGTTGGTTTCCGGAGGGATCTTCGTGCATAATCTTGAATTTATACATGACCTGGTACACTCTTTACCCACTATACTTGGGGAATTCCTGGTTGGATTGGTTGTAGGAGCAATTGTTTTACCTCTGGTTGGTTTAGGTAAGAAGTTATGGAAGTCGCTTTCCAGCAAATAAATTTTAAATTTAATTACATACATGGATAGAAATTTCTGGCTCGAACTTAAAGAACAACTGCTTGACTTTTTGATCGAAATTGGTCCAGAGATATTTTATTCTGTTATCACGCTCATCATTGGAATTTTTGCTATAAAAATTTTAATGAATTTGCTGAAAAGCACTTTACGAAGATCTAAAGTGGAACTTTCCCTGAAAACTTTCGTAGAGAGTCTGAGTGTCTTTGTGCTCTATGGCTTTTTGTTTTTTGTAATTGGTTCCATTCTAGGAATTAAGACGACCTCGTTTATTGCGATATTTGGAGCGGCTGGTATTGCCATTGGTCTCGCTTTACAAGGCAGTTTATCTAATTTTGCAGGTGGTGTGCTTATTCTGGTGTTTAAACCTTTTAAAGTTGGAGATCTTATTTATGTAAATGAGAACCTGGGTTTTGTTGAGCAGATAGATATTCTTTACACACGTATAAAAACGTTCGACGGAAGGATCATTACAATGCCCAACGGAAATGTATCTAACAGTGATATAGATAATCGTACGATGGAAAAGTATCGCCGGATAGATCTTAATCTGAAATTCGCTTTTGACGAAGACATTGATAATTTAAGAAAGATCATTATCGCAGGGATGAATAAGCATCAAAAATTAGCTACGCACTTACCTGTTGATGTCTGGCTAGATGAAATTGGAGAGTACGAAATGAAACTCAAGGCTAGATGTTGGGTTGAGTCTATTGAATTCTGGCCGGCATACTGGGAACAATTAGAGGCGGTTAAAAAGGAATTGGATCGTGAAGGGATCAAAATACCAATTCCACGCCACGAAATCTACAGAGGTGCTCAGGAAACCAATGAATTAGGTATAAGATCTTCTAATAATTGATTCGAACAAACATAATTGAGTGTAACTAGCTAGAATTAGTCAATCAATATTAAATCTACAATTGTATTTATCTGTGAAAAATAAAAAACCATGGCCTACTAAAGAAGCAATGGAACAGGTGTATGCCATGAACCTATGGGGGAAAGGTGAATCTGCGTTCTACTCAGGAAATGGTTCACATGATGAAGTTCTTGTGAAGCCATATCTTGAGGTAGTTAGAAACTTTCTAAAAGCACATCATAATAAATTTTCTGTATGTGATCTTGGTTGTGGTGATTTCAACATAGGAATGCAGCTGCTGGAATATGCAAAGCATTATCTTGCTGTAGATATCGTTCCAGCTTTGATCAACTACAATAAAACTCATTTTAAGTTTGATCATCTGGAGTTTCAATGCCTTAACATCGCGAAAGATGAACTTCCACCAGGAGATGTGGTAATTCTGAGACAGGTTTTGCAGCATTTATCCAATTCTGAAGTACTAAGTGTCCTGAATAAGATTGAAGCTTACAAATATCTCATATTGACGGAGCATCATCCCGAATCTATTTTTACTCCGAATAAGGATATTATATCTGGCCAGGGAATAAGATTGAAGAAGAATAGTGGCCTGGAAATTACTAAACCACCTTTCAATTTTAAATTTGACAATAAAAAGGAGCTTCTATCGATTCAAGATCCAGATGGGAAAGGTATAATTAAAACTACTCTTTATAGAATTCAGTAGAAAAAATACATAATCAATTTTTAAAGGTCTGAATAGAAAAATCAGGCTCATATTATTTCTTCACTCACAGGTATTTCAACGATCTAAAATAAGTTTTAGTTCACAAATTGGACTGCACTAATAAGCCTAATAAAGAATTAAGAAGTTTAGATAGAAGATGAAAGGGGCTACTCGTAAAATCTGGGTGGAATAGAGAACGAAAGGAATTGCGATTCCTGGAGTAAATGCAAGGTTTTGCTTCGGAAGGTAAGAATGAGCGAGTTGTAACTAGTTGTATAACTCGCTCGAAATTCTTTTATAGCTTTGTTTATCTGAAGATTTTCAGATTAGGATTCAAGTCCTGGAATAGGAGTGAACTTACCATTAGTGGATTTCCCAAGAATGATAACATCTTTGATATCGCGGTATTCTTCAATCGCTAATTTTAGTTGATCTACTGTGTCCCGGCGTACTTTAACTCCTCCTGTTTTTTTATTTTTGTTTCTAACTTCAATATAATAACCGTCTCTGAGATCTTTCGGTTTTGTAGAAGGTCTGCCCATAATTTTGATTATTCGAGATTAAATTAAATTTAGTGTTACGTATGTAAAACTAAGCAGTTATAAACTAGCAACTTGAGTGAATATATGAAATTCAGAACAATTATTTAGCGGCTTAAAGCACGAAAAAAGTTGAACGTCAAAAATTGTTGATAGAGATAACTACATTATACTATAATTAGGCAAAGGTAAGGAGTCTAAAAATTTATTTGGTGAAAATTGTAATATTTTTACTCAAATAATTCTAAATTCCATAATTTTTATTGTAGAATCTTATTAAATGTCGGGATTTGATTATGAGAATTCCGTTTTTATAAGCTTTGTGAAAGATGAACTAATTCATCTCATTCAAAGCGAGTAGGATTTCAGAAATGAGTAATTCCTTTTCAGAAAAACCTACAGTGGAGGATCCAATTACTATTAAACTTACAGGTAGATAGATAATTTCTATATTATATTCAGCAGGGATAAATTTCGGCTTTCATATCAGCAATATGATTCACTAAATATAGAAACAGCTCCATACATTGCTATTAAAATGCATGGAGCTGTCCATTATACAATTTTAAAATTAGCTTACCAATTCAAGTTTCTTTCCGGCGACTTTTTCGCTAAACTGATTACTGGTATTCTTTTCACCGCCAGCTTTCAAAGCTTTTTCTCCCGCAAAGAAACTTTTGTGATCATCACCTAGATCAGATCCTGCCATTCTCTGATGCTTAACGCAGGATACACCTTTTCTGATCTCCTGTCGCTGAACACCTTCTACATAGGCCAACATCCCTTCTTCGGAAAAATAACCTTTTGTGAGATCGTTCATATGTAAAGCAGTGGTGTGATAAGTTGGTAGGGTGATTAGGTGATGGAAAACCCCAGCTTCTTTGGCGGCATCCTTTTGAAATGTTCTGATCTTCTCATCTGCTCGATGGCATAGTTCAGATCCATCATATTCAGCAGCCATCAGGTTATTTCTATCGTATGCGGTCATATTCTCACCTTCAGCAAGCATTTCTTCATACACCTGGTTTCTGAAGTTCAATGTCCAGTTAAAAGAAGGCGAGTTATTATAAACCAGTTTGGCATTAGGAACAACCTCTTTTACACGGTTTACCATATGCGCGATCTGCTTTACATTTGGTGTAGGAGTCTCGATCCATAACAGATCTGCGCCGTTTTGAAGGCTGGTAATACAGTCTAAAACCACACGGTCTATATTTGAGCCTTCCTTAAATTTATACAACCCATTTGACAATCTAACTGGGCGAACCAGTTTCCCGTCTCTTTTAAGAAGAACATCGTCTTCTTTTGCTTCGCTAATATCAATGTTTTCAGCTTCCAAAAATGCAAGGTATTTTGAAGCCAGATCTCCTGGTTCATTACTTACCGGTAATTTCTGGGTTAGACCAGCACCTTCAGAATCTGTTCTGGCTACGATCACTCCGTCTTCCACCCCTAATTCAAGAAAAGCATATCTAACGGCGTTCAGCTTGGCGATAAAATCTTCATGAGGCACGGTTACTTTTCCATCCTGATGTCCGCATTGTTTTGCATCTGAAACCTGATTTTCTATCTGAATCGCACAGGCTCCAGCTTCGATCATTTCTTTAGCCAGAAGGTAAGTTGCTTCCTCATTTCCGAAGCCAGCATCAATGTCAGCAATAATTGGTACAATATGGGTTTCGAAATTATCGATCTGGTCCTTTACATCTTCACCTTTTTCAAGTCTTTTAAAAAGATCGTTGAGTTCTACAGCATCTGCCTGTCTAAGAAAAGTATATATTTCCTTGATCAAGGCAGGCACTGCGGTCTTTTCGTGCATAGATTGATCTGGCAGTGGACCAAATTCTGAACGTAAGGCAGCAACCATCCAGCCGGATAGATAGAGATATTTCCTATTAGTTGTTTTATGATGTTTTTTAACCGCGATCATATTTTGCTGAGCCACGAATCCATGCCAGCTACCAAGGGATTGGGTGTATTTGGAGGAGTCGGCATCATAAGCTGCCATATCCTTTCTAATAATGCCAGCGGTATATTTTGCAATATCCAGTCCTGTTCTAAAACGGTTCTGGCTCATCATTCTTGCGGCGTGTTCAGGTTTTACTGAGTTCCAGGTTTCCCCGTACTTTAGTTTCAGATTTTTGACCGTCTCCAGGGCAGATTGATAATTTGATTGCGATAAATTTTCCATAATTTTGTGTTTGATTATTAAGTTTTTTGAAAGTTTGATAATTAGGTCTCGCAATCTATGCCAGTAGTTGCGAGACATTTTTTATATATGTTTATATGCTGGGAGCGTTAAAAACTCTTGGAATCTTTCAGAAATAACGAGCGTATCAAAAAGTTTAAAAGCCAATTCGAATTTCGTGTTCTTAATATTGGATTCCCCATACTCGGTAATAATCTTCTCAATTTCATCTTCAAAGATTTCAATATAAAGTTCCATATTAAATTTCCTGCCGTCTTCGAGAACCACTTCATTTTTGAGCCATTGCCATAATTGTGTTCGTGAGATTTCAGCAGTAGCAGCGTCCTCCATCAGGTTGTATAGAGCGACCGCACCATATCCACGCAGCCAGGCTTCCAGGTACAGAATGCCTACATTGATATTTTTTCTAATCCCTTCTTCGGTAACCGTTCCATCAGGAATTTTGAGGAGATCCTGCTCTGTTATTTTTAAATCATCCCTGGTTACTGAGAGTTGATTAGCTTCAGGCATATGTTTATCGAACTCCTTGAGTGCTATTTCAACCAAAGCTGGATGAGCTACCCAGGTGCCGTCATGACCGTTCATAACTTCTCTTTCCTTGTCTTTTCGAACTTTTTCGATCGCTTGTTCATTGGCACGCGGGTTATTTTTAATTGGAATTTGGGCCGCCATTCCTCCAATTGCAAGAATTCCTCTTTTGTGACATTTCTGGATCACCAGTTTCGAGTAAGCATCCATAAACGGTGAGGTCATGGTGACCTGATCACGATTAGGAACGACGAAATCAGGGTGGTTTCTGAATTTTTTGATATAGGAGAATATGTAGTCCCAGCGACCGCAATTAAGTCCAACAATGTGTTCTTTTAGTTCATAGATGATCTCATCTAACTGGAAGCTCGCTGTGATCGTTTCAACAAGGACCGTTGCTTTAAATGTACCTGTGGGAACATTCAGGTATTCCTGTGCGAAAACAAAAACCTCATTCCACCAACGAGCTTCTTCGTAGTGTTCAAGTTTTGGCAAGTAAAAGTAAGGGGCTGTCCCATTTCCAAGCATCGTTTTGGTATTATGAAATACATACAGGCCAAAATCTACAAGGCTTCCAGATGCTTCCTCTTCAGTAATTAAAAGATGCTTTTCATTAAGGTGCAGTCCTCTAGGGCGCACGAGCAAGACTGCTGGGTCAGGATTCAAAGTATAGGATTTTCCACGTGCGGCGTCTTCCAGTGAGATAGTTCCTGCATTTGCATCTTTAAGGTTTTGCTGACCTTCGATCACATTTTCCCAGGTAGGAGAGGTGCTGTCTTCCAGGTCTGCCATAAAAGTTCTGGCGCCTGAGTTTAAAGCGTTAATAATCATTTTTCTGTCTACCGGTCCGGTGATCTCTACACGCCGGTCTTGAAGATCTCCTGGGATTTCACCGGCTTTCCAGTCTCCACTTCTTATTGAAGCTGTTTCAGCAGGGAATTCAGGTAGGTTACCGGAGTCAAAGTGTTGCTGCTGAGCTTCTCTTTTCTCGAGAAGAGCAAGTCTTTTATGGTTGAATTTTTCATGTAATGCGATTAGAAATTCTAGTGCTTCTTCGGAAAGTATTTGCGGATAGTAATTAGTAACCTCTTTACTGAAGTTTAATAGTAATGAATTTAGTGTGTTGTTTTCCATGGTGTTAGTGTTTTGCATGACAATATTATAATAAAGAATTCAATAAAACAAGCGAACGTTCGCTAAAAGTAATTATTCGCAGGATATGAGTATTCGCAGAATTGGTTATATTTGGTTTCATGGAGGAAGATTATATCAAGCTAATTTTTGGATTGAAGTTAAAACAGATAAGGACTGAGAAGAGTTTATCTCTATTTGGATTATCCAAACTTTCAGGGCTTTCCAAGTCCTATTTGAATGAGATTGAGAATGGAAAAAAATATCCTAAACCTGATAAAATCGCTTTACTTTCAGAAAAGTTAGAGGTTCCGTATGATCAAATGGTTTCCCTTAAGCTTGATAAGAACCTCGCGCCCATAGGAGAATTGCTTCAGTCAAAGATCCTCAAAGAAATTCCGCTTGAATTGTTCGGCATCAAGGAGAGCAACCTTATCGATATAGTTTCCAATGCTCCGGCAAAGGTGAATGCTTTCATTAGTACCATTATCGAGATAGCCAAGCACTATAACTTTAGCCGGGAAAGCTTTTTCCTGGCTTCCGTGCGCTCTTTTCAGGAAGCGAATAACAATTATTTTGATGATCTGGAACAGCAGGTTCTAAAATTCTCAAAAGCCTACCAGGTTGATCTTACCAAATCACCAGGTTCTAAAGTGCTTGAGGAGATTCTGGTAGAGGAGTATAACTATGTAATTAATGAAGAAGAGTTGGATAAATTTGAAGCTTTAGAGAATTTGCGCTCTGTTTTTGTTCCGAAAACCAATACACTTCTGCTGGCAAAGGGAATAGACGAAGATCAGCGCAGTTTTATATTTGCAAAGGAACTCGCGTATAATTACCTCGAAATTTCAGACCGGCTGCATTCTTTTCCGTGGATTAAATTTGAAAGATTTGATCAGGTATTAAATAATTTTTATGCCTCTTATTTTGCAGGAGCATTAGTGATCCCGAAGGATGAACTTACCATTCAGCTGGAAAATCTATTTCAGAAGGAAAGTTTTGATCATGTTCATTTTTTGAATATGATGCATAATTTCAATGCTTCTCCGGAAACATTCTACCAGAGACTCACCAATATACTTCCGAAGGAATTCAACATAAAGAACCTGTTTTTCCTAAGGATCACGCATAAAGCTGATAGCGGTAAGTTTTATTTGAACAAAGAGTTGCACCTAACCCACCATCATTCCCCTCGTGCGAATGAGACCAATGAGCATTACTGTAGGCGCTGGATGTCTTTAAAGGTGATCCAGGAAATAAGTAAGTCTAAGAATTCACACGAATTTGATGTGCAGATTTCTAACTATCCCAGTCATGAGAACAGGTATCTTATCTTTTCTTCAGCAACCAAAGATCCTTTTCGAGAGAATCAATTTAGAAGTATCAGCATTGGTTTGCTAATTAATAAACAACTCGAGCGAAAGCTGAAATTCCTTGAAGATCAAAATATCGTTAGAAAGAATGTTGGAGTAACCTGCGAGCGTTGCGCTATTGCCGACTGTAAAGTAAGAAAAGCACCTGCGATCGTTCTGGAAAAGCGAGAGAAGAACAGTAAAATTGAGTCTATTGTAGATGAATTAACGGCTAAGTTCCAGGCCTAAGAACTCTTTCTAGCTTTAAGTAAATTAAAAAATACATAGGTGAAGAACAGGAAGAATATCCAGTCGTTCACACCATATACCGCATAGAACATTCCGGCAAAAAGATCTTTTTCGAACACCTCTGTAATACTATTATTAAGATGCCAGTTGATCCATGTAAAGCCATAGATAAATTTCTCTATAGCAAAGACTGCGATTAGCCACTTCACTTTATGAAAATTATTGGCGACTGAAATATAAGCCAGACCCCATATCAGGATCATTAATAAGCCGAAATTTGACATGACCACCGGGTCAAATTCGGGAATAACCGGGTTGGTAAATAGTTTTGAAAATAAGAGCACGGACATATTCATTAAACCGGCGAGAATAAATCCTTTGCGAATGCTTGATGAGCTACTTTCCATGTTCTTCAAATTAAATACTTCTGAAATTTAGAAGGATCGTCATGTTTGACGAAATTTCAGAGGAAAGTTAAGTCTTTTCGGGTCATAAGAAATTATAACAGCAGACTTATTCAGATTAATACAAATGTTGGGCATTTGGAAGATAGAGATATATTCTAATTTCCAAAGCCAGATTTATTCTGAATGCTGTATCGTTGTAAAGGATATTTCCGAAGAAAAAAATAGAGAATTCCAGATCTGAGAGTGTTGTGCTTAGTCTGAAGAAACCGCTTTATAAAGTAAATTTCGGAAGCTTTCCGGATTAAAGGATCAGCTGTCTTCTGAGTTTGGTGCTTCTAATCTGTAAAACTTTTAAAATTCATGCGTTTGGCTAAGATCAGGTAATTCTTGAGAAGTCTGTTAATACGTGCTTTACCTTCAGGATTAGTGCTGTGAGAAGACCATTGCGGTGGTAGCAGTTGGTGATTATAGCAATAATCGATCAATACTTCGGCACAGTCCAAGCCATTGAATGAATTGCTTAAATCGTAATCAAAACAAATTGCATCTGGCAATCCATTTGTATGGATCCAGGTTTGAAATTCAATGATCTCTTTCAGCCATATAATATTGACATCACGGCCAATGGGACTGAATGCCAGCCAATCCATTTTTTTCTCCAGGGGATCTATTCGGTCATCCAACCATATTAGCGTTTTACGACCAATTTTTCTGCTTTTTTTAATAGGAACCGTGGATGATTTCTTTATAAAAGCTGGTCTATTCAAAGCAAAGAGATTCTGCAACCACATTGATAAGAAGTCTTTCAGGAACAAAAGATTCCGAAGAATATGACTCTGGTAAGCTTTCATTAAAAAATATCTCAAAGGTTGGTGAATTTAAAAACAGAGGAGGCTATAGTAAAATGAACCCGGGATCTCCTAAATCTTTTGAATTCGCACCACGAGAAAAATGAATAGCATGAAAATAGCTCCAATAAATAATACGGTGTACAGATTTTCTTCCCAAATGCGATAGTAGAATTCCTGATGTAGATAAATTGACCTGCATAGAACTGTAGCGATCACTAGACACAAACTCTTGTAAAATTTACTTTTCATATTATTGATCTTTAAAAAACCAGATAGCCCGCGCATTAATATTGCTGAAAATTAACTTCTTCTCTAAACCCTACGAGAAGAAAATGACGAAGACTATCTGGATCAACTAGGTTTGTTGAATTAATTAATCTAAAAACTTTTCAATCCCATCCTTCAAAAAGCAGAAGGCTGAAAATTTTATATTCCGCACCTCCTTCAGGTGCTTTTCAATTTTTTTTCGTAAAACGATATGAGCATTAATAAAAGCATGATCACACTGTATATCATCACATTCATTCATCTCATCCAGCCTGGGAAGAAATTTCTGACAGGTTTTCAAAATGCGGTGATTTACCTCTCTTAGATCCTGGAATTGATCGAAGAGATATTCAGCGTCAATACGATTTACCTTTGTTCTTTTAATAAGTGAAGAATTAAAAATATCCAAGTAAAATTCAATCTCCTGAGCCACAAAATCCAGTTCTAGTTTCCATTGTCTAACCTCATTTTGAAGCCTGATCGTTTCTATCTCCTCTTCACTGTGGTGTTCCTGAATGTTGCTTATCATAGTTCATATTCATTAATCCTGATTCTATTTGTTTTACTTCCTGGATATGTATGTGACTTTCTCCAAGTGGAAAGGTCCAGGTAATGTTGTCTCCCTTTGCATATCCAAAAAGCGCAAGTCCCATGGGAGCCAGAACAGAGATCCTGTTCTTACGCAAATCACCTTTATCTGGAGTCACGATCTGGTAAGTTCTTTCTACTGAGTAGGCAGTTTTAATACTTACAAACGAATTCAATCGAATCACATCTGCAGGCATCTTAGCATTGCTTACCACATTTGCACTTTTGAGCTCCTCATTCAATTTATGGAGCGATGCTTTGTACGAGGTATCTTTGTAGTATTTGGCCAGCGACATGATTTGTTTTAGAAAATCATATTCCTTTTTCTCAATTATTAATTCTCCGTATTTCATTTCTTACTTATTTATTTGCAGACCTATTAAGGAAAAATCCCTCTTTGTTTGTAGGCCGTTTCCACTCTGGAAATAGCCAGGATAAATGCCGCTGTTCTCCAGTCCACCTCACGCTTCTTTACTTCATTATGGATCTTATGAAAGTTTTCGGTTAATTTCTTCTGGATCTTGGCCATCACCTCATCCAGCTGCCATAACTCTCCGTTTCTATTCTGAAGCCATTCAAAATAACTTCCAATTACACCACCAGAGTTGCAGAAAATATCAGGAATGATCTTCACTCCATTTTGAAGCAGAATTTGTTCACCCTCTTTATCTGTAGGTCCGTTGGCTCCTTCAGCAACGATCGAAGCTTTGATTTTAAAGGCATTTTCAGCAGTGATCTGGTTCCCAAGAGCTGCAGGAATAACGATGTCGCAATCCAGTCCGAAAAATTCATCAGCATCAATTTCCGTAGCGCCATCGAATCCTTTTATAGATCCTTTTCTTGGTTCACAATGCTGAGCCAAAGCTTCAGTATCTATCCCATTTTCGCTGTATACTGTCGCGTGAGCATCCTGAACAGCTATTAGCTTTGCGCCATCCTGAGATAAAAAGTGGGAGGCCCAGTAGCCTACATTTCCAAATCCCTGTACGATGAATCTTTTATCTTTAAGATCCTGCTGTTCGGTTTCCAGCAATAACTTAATGGACAGATACACCCCAAACCCGGTTGCACGATCACGACCTTCCAGACCTCCTGCGCCTACAGGTTTTCCGGTCACCACATGCTGATTATGTGAACGTTCTGAGGATGAAATGGTAGACATATAGGTGTCTACGATCCACGCCATGGTCTGCGGATTGGTATTTACATCTGGTGCCGGGATGTCATGTTCCGGTCCAATGTTCTCGCCCAGAGAATAGGTGAATCTACGGGTAATACGTTCCAGCTCAGAATCTGAATAATTTCGAGGATCTATTTGAATACCTCCTTTTGCACCACCAAATGGTAGTCCGGCGAGGGAAGTTTTCCAGGTCATCCACATGGCAAGTGCCTTGGCAGCGTCAATATCTACTGTATCGTGGTATCGAAGTCCGCCTTTATAAGGTCCTAATGCATTATTATGTTGAACACGGTATCCGGTGAAGACCTCCACTTTGCCATTGTCCATTTTAACTGGAAAATGAACAATGATCTCATTATTGGTAATACCCAGGATCTTTCTAATGTTTGGGTTCAAATCTATCATATCTGCCGTATTATTGAACTGGTTCATTACGGTCTCGTACATAGATTGCTTAATCACTTTTTTAGTGTTTATCATTTTGTATTATTGAAAGTGTTCACAATGAAATTTTCTGTCCTCTTTCCAGGTACAGGTTCTGCGATTGTCGCAGTTAAAGCATAAGCCTTTGAGCATTTCCTGGGTGATACCTTCAGGATGCTCCCTATTTGGAATAGTGGCTGTAGCTATTTCCTTAATCAAATTCATTCGGTCATAGATTTAATTTTTTCTGATTACAGAAAGTCAAAACCTGTGCCTGTGCTAGGAACATTTCACAAAAAGGATTTTATGATACTGATAACCAGTAAATTATATAGGAAAAGAATATTTATGACTCTATTTAAATCGAGGAGAAACGCCCCGGCTGGGAAGAAACGTACCGGTACTATATGATCGTTATTTTAGCTTTTTTCGAAGTGTTTTACGATCGATTTGGAGAATTTCGGCTGCTTTGGTTTTATTATTATCCACACTGGCCATTATTTTAAGAATATGTTCCATTTCCATTTCTTTCAAAGACTTTGAAGTAGAATTATGGTCTGGGACCGGGTATTTGAGATGGTCTGGAAGCTGTTCTAAATCGATACAGTCTTCGCTCATAATAATAGCTCTCTGAACCACATTTTCCAGTTCACGTACATTTCCAGGCCAGTTATATCTTTCCAGAATTTCCAGGGCTTTTGAAGTGAACTCTATTCGTGGTCTGGCATATTCTGAAGCATATTTTCGAAGAAAATTCTTAGCGAGTAACGCGATATCACTTTTATGGTCTCGAAGTGGTGGAGTTTCGATATTCACGACATTTAACCTGTAATAGAGATCTTCTCTAAACCTACCTTTTTCGACCATATGGAGGAGGTCACTATTCGTTGCAGCGACTATGCGGAGTTCTATTTTTTTAGCTTTCTGTTCTCCAATTCTTCGAACTTCTTTCTCCTGAAGTACTCTCAACAACCGTGTTTGAACGGTTAATGGAGCAGTGCCAATTTCATCCAGAAATATTGTACCACCGGCGGCAGCCTGAAAAAAACCGGGTCGATCCTCATTCGCTCCTGTAAATGCTCCTTTCCTATAACCAAAAAGTTCGGCTTCCAGAAGTTCTCCCGGGATAGCACCACAGTTTACAGCGATAAAAGGGTTTGCAGCAAAGGAACCTTTATAGTGAATAGCTCGTGCAACCAGTTCTTTACCCGTCCCGCTTTCGCCCTGAATTAATACGGTGGCGCGGTTATTCTTAACCCGTTCTATCAGATCAATAAGTTGTTCGATCTTTTCTGAATCACCTACAATTCCGGCATAAGCGGTTGCTTTGTTATTGGAGGGAATTGTAACTTCAGAATTCTGGGATTTTTTAGGAAGTGATTTTTCTACAGATTGTTTTAATTCTTCCGCAGTAAATGGTTTCACGATATAATCGAGTGCGCCAGATCGCATGGCATTCAATGCGCCGTCCATGGATGGATATCCGGTGATGACCAGCTTCGGAACTTTCGGAAAATGCTCTTCTACATATTTTATGAGTTCCATACCACCAATACCAGGCATTTGCAGATCGGTAATAAGTAGATCCACGGCATTGAATTTTAGAATATCGATGGCTTCCTTTACTGAAGCCGCCTTGTAAGAGTGAAAGTGTTGCTCCTGAAGTTGACGTTGTACTAATTCAAGCATGTCATAATCATCATCAACTATGAGAATATTGGCCTTTTTTAGCAACATAACTTACATTTTTAGAGGTAGCTTAATTTGAAAAACAGAACCCGTAGGTTTATTATCAAAGTTAATGATTTCTCCTTGATGACTTTTAATAATTCCATGAACCACACTAAGTCCTAACCCGGAACCTTCGCCTACAGGTTTTGTAGTGAAAAATGGTTCGTAGATCCTGGCATTTAGATCGGCTGGAATACCAGGTCCCTGGTCTTGAATTTCCATTATAAAATGGGAAGCCGTGTTCGTTACTTGAATAGAGATGAGGCTTTTTTCAGGGGAAGCGTAAATAGCATTTATAAGCAGATTAAAAAGTACCTGAGTAAACTGAATCGTATCAATTTGAGCTTCCAGATCGGGATTGTCAATTTTAAATTTATGAGTAACCTCTGCTTTGTAAAAATTTTGAGATAGTAATTTTAATGCCTGGTCAATGATTGGTTTGATCTGAACAAACTCTTGATGCTGCGGCATTTCACAAGCAAAGAACATTAATTTTTTTACAATTTCGCGAGAATAAATAGCTGCTTTAATGATCTTGCCTGTATCTTTTCCGGTCTGATTTTCCTGAGTTTTTGATTTGATCAATTCAGCAAAACCTAAAATATTTCCAAGAGGTGTATTTAGTTCATGGGCAATTCCCGCAGTTATTTCTCCTAAAATGGAAAGTCTGTCATTTCTTTCTGCACTTCTCTTTAAAAGTTCTTCTTTTCTGGTGATTTCTCTGCGTTCAAAAAATTCACTAATCTCGATCGATATCTTGTTTAAAAGTTTTTGTTCTTCTTCCAGGAAGTATGCGTTTTTAAGCTTTGCAGTATCATAATATACCTTGATTGATCCTTTAGTCTCATTGAAAAGGCTGATAGGGCTTTCCTGAACAATAGAATTTTCTGGTATTTCTGAAGTTGAAATAAAAAGCTCATCTACTTTCAGCTCAACGATCGCATGGTTTGGGTAGAACCAGGCTTTTTTTGTGATCTCACAAATTTCTTCCATCGTGTTATCCACTGAATCTGAATGTTTGCGAATTGCGGAGGATACTTCGTAAAGGCAGGACAGTTCCTTGATGCGTTCTTCGAGCTTTTTAGATAAGGAGATTTCTTTCGGCATTTATATAGATTTTCGAACAGAATGATTCTATTATTCCAAAATTTAAGGATAACTATATGATGATTCCACGATCGCTAAAGATCAAGAAATATTATATAATTAGACTGGGAACGATGCTGAAGTTAATTATTTTCTTTCAGGCCTTTTTGCGATCAGCTATAAATATAATCTTCCCGACAAGTTTTAGAAGTAACGTTGAGGCATTCTTTAAAATTGAAATTTTGGATTACGTCATGTTGCCCACTCGATTTTCCAGTAAGGAGTATTCCACATTTAGCGCAATTTCAGCAATAAAAGCACGAATCATTTATAATAGTTATTTAAGTACTCAGATCTGAACGGTTATTGTCATTTAAAAAAGTGTTCATTTCTGGGTCAGTTATTTAAAACCAAAAAAATCCTGCTTGAGTCAATTCGGTAGGATTTCTTTGATTCAAATCACAATGCAATTGTGAATGATTGTCGAACTTGTTTTGTCTTGATTTTACTTAACCGTTATGTTTTTTAAAAGCCTGACTTGTTAGAAAACTTAAAATTTTATCATTTGATAATATACTAAGCAATATGTAATCCTATCACTTTAGATTGCCACCGGGTCTGTAAAAGATAATCCAAATCAAAAAAGGATTCATTAGTATACTTTTCTTGATATTTTTAGGAAAATTTAAATTTGAGAACTTATTTTATTTTAATTTTCTGTGCATTTGGCTCGCTGGTTTACCCGCAAGATCATTGTATAGTTAGAGCAGATATTTCATACACTAGTTCGGAAAAAGAGTATAAAATAGAACTTGACAGGAGGCAAAATGTCTCTAGTTTAATCATATATAAGCTCTCTTCGGAAAGAAAAAGCTATAGTCTGCGTGATCAAAAAAGAGTAGATGAATTACGTGGAAAGTGGAAAACTGCTGAAGAGCATAGAGAACTCGAAAAAATGATAAATAGATATAAAATTTTCGATAAGGATTCTATTTTAATTTCTAATAATAGTATAACCTTCAAATATTCTGACTCCCTATTATTCCACAGTGTGAAATTTCTGAAGGAAAAATTAAATCAACCAGTATTTACCGATGCTATGTATGTAGAGATTTATGAAAATGGACTTCAAAAGTATAAAGTCTATAATCCTCAGACAGATATTTATTCAATCGTTTATTACTTTATTCAATCGGCATTACAAGAATACTGGCAGAAGGTTTCAAAACCTATCTTAACAAAAGACTATACCTCTATTTATTAGTCACCTAGTTTGTCACCTGAAACTAATAAACCCCGTAAACACAATGCTTACGAGGCTTTAAAGTGGAGTCGGAGGGGTTCGAACCCTCGTCCAAACAAGCAATTCAGATGCTTTCTACACGTTTAGTTTTCACTTGATTGTCGATGCAAAGCCGGCCGAAAACCACCAACTTTACACGTATTCTCGATTAAGTTTCAGAAACTCATCAAGACCCTGAGCTTCCTATATTTACTTTATCGGTGCCTCTGTTGTGGATGCCGTAAATCAAGGCCTTCACGAGACATCTCGGCTCCCTGCCTTGCAGGGACTAAGTATAACCTACTGTAATTCGGTTACGCAGCCAAGGCGTAGTTATTCTCGCCGTTTGAAAAAGTGTGAAACATGAGATTTAAGAGCTATATCCCGGCGCTCTACGTGCTTACAACTCAATTAGACTCGCTGTCAAAACCAAGTCGACCCCATAAAATAATGAACATTTTCTTTGTAATCTTCTGGGCGTTCCGCTCCTCCCTTCGTCCCTTCGACAAGCTCAGGGCTCAGGGCCTCGCGGCGGGCTATACGCTTCAATCTTTTTATATCATCACCCTTCGACATGCTCAGGGCGACATAAAAAGGATTTCCGCTGCTATCCCTAACGCAACTACTATTTATTTCAAATAATAGCATTCAGAATTTCAAAGAATAGCCGATCTCTAAAAGAGTTCGGGCCTGCAAAGATACTCATTTTAATTTATATCTTTGAGACACATCAAATTCTACAAAAGCTATACCATAATGATAAAATTCGCCCTAATCAGGGAGCGAAAAACTCCACCAGACAGGCGTGTGGTTTTTTCTCCTCAAATGCTTCAGGAAGCCCAGAAACAGTTTCCGCAGGCAGTATTCAAAGTCGAAAGTTCTGATATCAGGATATTTAGCGACCAGCAATACAGAGAGGCTGGTTTTGAGGTAAGCGATAATGTGACAGATTGCGATGTGCTTATAGGAGTAAAGGAAGTTCCGATTCCCCATTTGATACCTGACAAAAAGTACTTCTTCTTTTCTCATACGATCAAAAAGCAGCCATATAATCGTGATCTGCTTCGTGAAGTTCTGAAAAGAAGGATTGAATTGTACGACCATGAGGTCATCACGAATAAGAATAATGGCAGGTTGATAGGTTTTGGACGTTATGCAGGTTTAGTAGGAGCTTATAACGGGATTCGAATGATTGGTAAGAAGGAAGATCTGTTTGATCTCCCTAAAGCAGAAGATCTTCCGGATCTTCATTCACTTTTGAAACAACTCGAAAAGATAGATCTGCCTAAGTATAAATTTGTGCTTACGGGCAGCGGCAAAGTAGCTCACGGAGCCAGAGAAATTCTGGAGCATTTAAAAATAAAACAGGTCGACCCAGAAACTTACCTGGTGCATGAGTTCGATGAACCGGTGTTTTGTCATATTGATGTCCTGGATTACGCCAAACGCAGGGATAAGGCTGAAGGCAGCCGAATGGAATTCTATAAAGTTCCGCAGAATTACGATCCAGATTTTATGAAATTTGCAAAAACCAGTGATGTCTTTATTGCTGGTCATTTTTACGGAGAAGGTGCTCCAGTGTTCTATTCCGAAGAAGATATGCAGCATAAAGATTTCAGAATAAAATATGTGGCAGATATTTCCTGTGACATCGCCGGACCCATAGCGAGTACTATACGACCTTCCACGATAGCGGAACCTTTTTATGGTGTCGACTTAATCACTAATGCGGAGGTAGATTTCAAAAGTAAAAATGCTCAGGCCGTAATGGCTGTAGATAATTTGCCATGTGAACTACCCAAAGATGCTAGCGAAGGTTTTGGAGAGATGTTTCTCAAACACGTAATTCCGTCATTTTTTAATGAGGATAAGGATACTATTCTTGGTAGATCTAAAATGACCGCAGATGGAAAATTGACCCCTTTGTACTCTTATTTACAGGATTTCGTAGATGGAAAAGAATAAAACTATGAGCAAAATTCTTAGTAGCTTCTTAGTTATTCTGATAAGTGCATTTTGTAGTGCGCAGGAAGTTAGCGTGATGAGCTATAATATTAAGTATGCCAACGAGAATGATGGTGAGAATAGCTGGTCTAAGCGGAAAGATTTTATTACTGATCAAATCCAGTTCTACGAACCTCAAATCCTGGGACTTCAGGAGGCGGTAAAAATTCAGATCGAGCATTTTCTAGTTGAGGTCGATGGTTACCAATCGATTGGAGTAGCCCGGGAAGATGGCCATAATAAAGGTGAATTCACCGCTATACTGTATAAAACCGAAGATTTTGAAGTTGAAGAGTCCAGTACTTTCTGGCTTTCAGCAACTCCAGAAGAAGTTTCAACAGGATGGGATGCAGCACTGCCCAGGATATGTACATATGCACTTTTCAGAAGTAAGGATAGCGGGAAAAAGTTCTGGGTATTCAATACTCATTTTGATCACATTGGTAAGAATGCCAGGACTAAAAGTGCTGAGTTGATCCTAAAAAAAATTGCAGAACTCAATACGAATCAACTTCCGGTATTTCTAATGGGTGACCTCAATTTAGAACCAGATGCAGAAGGCGTGATAAATATTCTGAAACAACTTCAGGATTCCTGGGAAATTGCACAAAAAACACTTGGACCGGAAGGAACTTTTAATGGATTCCAATTCGATAAACCAGTCGATCGACGCATAGATTACATTTTTGTGAATGACCAGATTAGTGTCAACAAATACGCTGTATTAACAGATTCGAATGATCTTAAATATCCTTCAGATCATTTCCCGATTTATATTGAAGCTGAATTCGAGGAATAATAGAGATAGTAAAAGCAACTTAGTTCCAAATATCTAATTTTTATAGAAGAAGGTGACAAAGTGCTTTCTCGTAGCGTAGTAAAGACTTTTTAACATAGTTTCTCTTGAATTAGAAATCTATTCAATTTCAATTACTTCTCCATCATTTGGTATAAATGTCTTCTCTGAAAGACCGTTTTCTGCCAGTTTTTCACGTAGCTGAGTTCTGGTAACGGGAGAATGAATGACTGCTTCTAAATGGTTTGCCACCACAGATCCTGTGTAGCTTTGCTGAATTTTACAATATCTTCCATAGTCATTAACAAAGGTTGAAATAGATCCAACTGTGCTGTTCCACAAGCAACAACTGCGACATCTGGTTTATATTTATGCAGTAATTTCTCTACATCATTTGTGTAAATCGTGTCAGCACTCAAATACAATGATTTTTCGTTTGGAAGTTGAACGTAAAAACCCATTACATTTCCCATTGGTTTAAATACAAATCCATAACCGTGTTTTGCAGGGATACCCTCAATAGTTCCATCTAAAAAATTAGATTCCTGCCAGTAATTAACTGTATTCACCACATTGAAACCTCGATTCTTCAGGTCTTTTTCGTCTTTGATACTGTAGGTAATTGATGTCTGATTCGATTTAAGAAATTCTTCTCCGGCAGCATCAAGATGGATGTAAATGAGTGATAAGACAATGTGTAGTCTTTCTAACGATCTCCATCGCATTAGTGGGTAAATCCAGGATTAGATTTCTTTTTGGTTTAAATCTGAATAGTGTAAAGGGTGGTCCCGCTGTTCTTCTTTCGCCTAACATAGGGTTCACTAGGATAAATTTATCCCCTGACTCTATTACCATCGTGGCATTACGTAAATGATGTATCTTTATTGAAATTGTTTTTTTCTAATTGATTGATGTTCTATTTCTAACATCAACTTTCAAAATTTTAGATTCAACTACCAGCGAAAGGAGTGCCAAAAATTCCGACTGCAAGTTCTGCCCATATAATGAATAGTAATATAAGAATCGCAAGGCTTGCGATAATTCTGTTTTTTCTGTTTTTTAACTTGTAACGCACAAACTGAATAGCAAGTCCGCTTAGAAATAATAGACTTCCCATCACTAGGAAATCAAAACCACTCCAATTTACTTCCTTGGTTAATTGCATAGCCAACAAGGGAATGAGTAAAATTGTTGCTACTATAAACAAGGTGATAGTCAAATCTTTAGTTCTCATTTTGCTAAAATTATAATTCCTTTCAATAAAGTTAAGTATTTATACCTTACTGTATAAAAAAACCCGCAAAATTTGCGGGTTTTATTTTCTAAATCTGGATTATAGATCCAGCCTGTTTTCATCAGACCTTCCCGGTGAAGGATTATCTGGCCTGTTTGGATTTGCAGGATCGTTGATATTTCCCGGTCTTGTTCCCGTATGTTTATCCTGTCTGGTGTTTCCAGTAATTCCGCTTGTACCTGGATTTTGAGTCGGATTCGTATTTCCACCATGCTGAATGTTGGAGTTATCATCCTTCAGTTTCTGCACGATCTCTTTAAAATGCTCGCCGGCAGCTTCGCGTCCACCAAGTCCATAACTCAGGGCTACCGCAACGGCAATGGCTCCAAGTGTAAGACCAAAAGCAAGTTCTACGATCTCATTGGCGATACCCATAGTTTCCAATGCGATTGCAAGGAACAATGCAAAAGAGGCCCAGCGAACTATCTTTGCGACGAAATTGCTTCCGTTCGCTTTACTCATACTGTTGTAAATAAGCAGCGAAATATAATTCCCTACCGCAAGAATGATCAATCCGAATAAGATCTGTCCTGTTAGAACAAGTATCTGGTCAAGGATCTCTGTTAGTTGAGTAAGTCCTATGATTTCGACAGCGGTGATAATTCCGAAGAAAACAAGAAAGAAATAAACCAGGTTAGCCACCATTTTAGAAAGTGACTGGTCTTTCCCTATCATATTATGGATCTGTATTTTCTCCGCAGCGCGGTCCAGTCCCATACTTCTAAATAGGTCTTCCAGGAAGTTTGCAAGATATTTTCCACCCCAGATAAACACTGCTAGAATAATTGCAGCGATCAGGATTTCACCAATAAGTGCTGTAAAATCTGCAAGAATATCATTTGCAGGACCCGAAATCGCGTCCAAACCTAAAGCATTGAATGCCTGGATGAGGAAGGGAATAAAGATTACGATAAATACAACTTTCTTAAGAATATTGATAAGTTTATCGGTATCCTTAAAACCGGTTTTATCAACCATTCTATCCAGAAAAGTTCCTCCAATGTTGATAAGATTGGAGACAAATTTTGCCAGAATATACCCAATAAATCCAATAAGTATAGCTGCTACCAGATTCGGTATGAAGCCAAGAAATTCACTTACCATATTTTCCAGTGGAGTCAGCACCTGATCTACACCTAGAATTTCCAGAACGATCAGTATCACAATGATCATGATAACATAGTATACAATGTTGGCAAGAAAGACGTTGGTATCCTCAATCTTACCTTTTCCAAAGACACGCTCATCCCAGCGAGTTTTTTTAAGTAAGCGTACAATGACCGCTTTGATACCCTTGGCAATAAGCCAACCGATCAACAAGACCAGCAAAGCACCTAATAAATCTGGCAGAAAGTCGCTAATCCTGTCTGCAATATTTTCCAATTCGTTTCTCATAATTTAATTTGGTTAGTTAGACCGAATGAAATTAGGGGAATTGTAAGTTTATTGTCAATTGATTAACAATAGTTTAGGTTATAAAATGTATAAAGTGTAATGAATTAACTGAAATCGTTAATTCATTACGCTTTTTTTATTCGAATTGAAAGAATCTACTTCGAGATCCAGACTGGAATATTTCGCTTCATTCTAAAGAGTTCACCTGCTACACTACCCACCAGCAATGATGAAAATACATTATTTCCTTTACTGGCAATAATTATAAGGTCTGCCTGTTCCTTGTAAGATTCCAGGACTAGACGTTCGGCGACACTAGCATCTTTAGCACGAAAGATCTTCGTGGTGGTATCTCTTATGAGGTAGCGCTTTAAAAATTTATCAAATTTCTCCTGACTATGCTTCTGAATCTTTGGTAGCATCGCATCCTTCTCAATATATGGTGTAAACTGCATTGGAATAGAATACACATGGATGGACGAAACTCCGGCTTCGGTGTAGTTTGCGAGCGTAGAGGATGTTTCAAAAGATTTAGCCGACTCGCGGGAAAAATCTGTTCCAACCCATATATTATTCATAGTAGCTAATGAATTCTCAGGAACAGAGACAATATCACATTTTAAAGTTTTCATCAGTTTTTCTGAGATTCCTCCAGAACCTTCGGTGATTCTTTTCTTTCCAACAATTACGAGATCGATCGCATATTTGTGAACTACGTAGCTCATCAAACTTTCGGTATAAGGATCTTCGGATATTAAAACTTCAAATTCAGTAGAAGCTGAAAAATGCTGAGAAACCTTCTCGTCCAGCTCATCACTGATCATAGTCTCCAGATCCAGATCCTTCAACTGCTCCTGAAAAATTTCAGAAATTTCATATTTCTTAATATTATGTACAAAATATATCTTTTCAGGCTTCAGAGTATCGGCAAGGAAAGATGCATATTGAATGAGGGTGTCATCTATTGTGCTCAAATCCAGAGCTACCAGAATGTTGTTGACTTTCTTCATTACTGATTGGTTTTATTTTCATTCTTAACATTACGCTTCTGTACAATTTCAGAAACGATCTCTTCATAATTCTTCATCTGCTTTTCAGACTTCTTCTCTTCCATTTGCTCATGATCTTCCTTCAATCCTTTGTACAAAGAATAACACATGACCATAAGAATAATGGCGAAGGGAAGTCCGGTGACAATGGTTGCGGTTTGTAATGCCTGCAAACCACCTCCAATGAGAAGCACGGCTGCCACTGCACCTTCAGTCACCGCCCAGAAAATTCGCTGTCCAACCGGAGCGTCGATCTTTCCACCGGTGGTCAAACTATCAATTACCAGTGATCCGGAATCTGAAGACGTGATAAAGAAACCTGCAATAAGTAAAATGGCGACCACATTAATTACCATCGATAATGGGTAATCCTGGAAAAATACAAAGAGGGCAGTAGCGATATCTGCATTTACAGCTTCACTTAAAACATTATTTCCAGACATGATCTGTTCAATAGCTACACTCCCGAAAGCAGACATCCAGAAAAATGTGACAATTGCCGGTACTAGTAGTACACCTAGAATAAATTCCCGAATCGTTCTTCCTTTGGAAATTCTGGCGATGAACATCCCAACGAAAGGAGACCATCCAATCCACCAACCCCAATAGAATACGGTCCAGTCATTTTGCCAGGTTCCATTAGTATAGGTTTCACTCCAGGTGGAGATTTCAAGGAAATTATATAAATAACTTCCTGTATTTTGAACAAAACTTCTGAAAATAAATAATGTAGGTCCTAATATGAGTGCAAGCACCAATAGAACGACAGCAATCCTTATGTTCCATTCACTAAGGATCTTTACTCCTTTGTCTACACCCAGGACTACGGAAGTAGTTGCGATCAAAGTAACGATTCCAATAATTATAACTTGTGTCGTAATACCGTCTGGTAAGCCAAATACATGGTTTAAACCTGAAGCGATCTGCTGCACCCCAAAACCAAGTGAAGTAGCCAGACCAAATAAAGTCGCAAGCACGGCGAAAATATCGATTATATCACCTATTTTTCCATAGATCTTGTCTCCCAAAAATGGATAAAAAATAGATCTAATTGTGAGAGGTAGCCCCCGCGAATAGGTGAAATATGCCAAGGATAAACCTACAAGTGCATATACTGCCCAGGCATGAAATCCCCAATGTAAAAAGGTGAAATTCATGGCTTCAGTAGCCGCAGCAGCAGTGCCCGCTTCAGCTGTTGGTGGGCTATTAAAATGCATAACGGGTTCACCAACTCCAAAGAAAAGGAGTCCAATCCCCATCCCGGCACTAAATAACATAGCGAACCAGGAACCGGTTTTAAACTCTGGTTTAGCTCCCATGCCCCCAATTCTCATATTTCCGAACTTTGACACCGCCAGATAGATCAGAAATACCAGAAAAATATTGATGGAGAGGATAAAAAACCAATCGGCATTTTCCGCAACTCCGTGCTGCAATTCACTGAAAAAGCTTTCAGCCTGTTTTTTAAATAAAAGCGTTAATGTAATTATTGCGATAATAATAGCGGTGGAAGTGAAAAATACCGGACCATTCACTTCAAGTCCGAATATTGATTTCTTTTCGTCGCTTCTAGTAACTTTTTTAGCCATAAATTAATCTAAGTCTGATTAAAAGTAATATCCTATATTAATATTAAATCGTGCTTCCCATTTCGCATCGGGATTTCCGGTGGAGAAGTCATCTACAAAATTTCCTCCTAGCCAGGATTGATTATATCCCGCGGCATAGTCTACATAAGTATAAACCTGGCCTGCGGTGATCAACATTCCTGTGACACTCATAAATGAATCTTCAAAACTCTCTACTTTCTTGTCCTGGTACCCAAAATCGTTGTAAAACTGAATATTGCTAATGGGCCCAAGTTCTACAGGGATGCTTTTGGAAACTGCAAGGGTATAGACATTAAAGTCTGATGCAACTTCATAAGGAAAACCGTATGCTCCCATTTTAATGATCTCTTTGGATTCTCCAGGTAAATTTTCAGGATCATGATCTATATTCATTGCCTGTAATTTTAAATTCCAGTTCTTATAAAAAATCTCGTAATGTAAGGCGAGCCCGTAATGAGTTCCTGTTTTTTCTGTATCAAGGTTGTATAAACCTCCGTATTGAACGGAAGTTCCCAGTCTATTCTTGATGGAATCACCAAATTTATAGATTAGCTTTCCATTAAATTGATTCACCTCTTTATTTCTGCCAACGACATCATATGAATATCTATCTGGAGAAACTTCAGAAGTTCCACCAAAACGTAATTCTTCAGCATTTTTAAAAAAGGCAAGATTATATTCAAACTTATCATCAATATGAACATATTTCACTCCCATATCGTGGTCGTCTTCTAGCCCGAAATAATAGGTAAGATTGAAAAACCAGTTGTGAGAATTATATTGCTGTATTCCGAAGGGAACCTGTGCTAATCCAACCTGGATTTCCTCTTTTTCATTGAAACGATAACCAAGCCAGCCTTGCTTTAGAAAACCTTCGCCAAAAGATCGGGAATATAATCTGTATTCTGCGTCCACATAAATTCCCTGGTAAGATCCATTTACATTGACCCGGAACATATCATACCCAAAATCACCACCACGGTCTTTCTGTCCTTCTTTCCAGGAGGATAGATTGTAATTGAATCTAAGCGCTCCGCCAATTTTCACTTCCGGATCTTCCTGAGCAAAAGAGGACTCGAAGCTCATAAATGCAAATAGCATCATTAATAGCAAGCTGGAAGAAGTAGTTCTTAGCATTCTTTAACGGTTATATCTTAATAGTTAATCCTGAAATTCTAGAAGTAATATCCAATGTTGATATTAAATCGTGCTTCCCATTTAGCATCAGGGTCTCCAACTCCAAAATCATCGACGAAATTTCCTCCAAGCCAGGAATGATTGTAACCTGCAGCATAGTCTACAAAGCAATAAATAGGACCAGAGCTGAACAATACACCTGTAACATTCATGAAGGAATCAGTGAAACCTTTTTCTCTCTTATCCATAAAGCCGAAATCATTATAAATTTCCAGGTGTCTAAAAAGCTTTGTGTCAATATCTATATATCTGGAAACCCCGAGAGTATATATCTCGAATTTAGCTGCAGTGTCATAAGGGACACCATAAGCTCCAAGCAATAGTTTATTTCTTGGTTCACCGGGTGCATTAATTGGATTAAATCCGGCAGTCAAAATTTGCGTTTTTATTAGCCAGTCTTCAGTATGATACTGATGGTGGATCGCAAAGGCATACCGGTCACCAATTTCTTCGGTATCCAGATTATAGATGCCACCATATTTTGCAGAGGCACCAACCCGGTGTTTTTTGGTTCCTAATGGCTTCCAGATAAATTTACCATTTACCTGGTTGATCTCTTTATTTCTACCAACGATGTCATAAGAATACCTGTTAGAAGAATTTTCAGAATTGCTTCCAAATCGCAATTCTTCAGAATTTTTAAAGAAACCAAGATGATACTCATAATCATCATTCTCATAGGTATAGGTAATTCCCATGTCGTAATCATCTTCCAGACCCACATAATATGGTAGATTCAGAAAAAAGTTATTGGAGTTATAGCGTTCTATTCCAAATGGGACTTTGGCTAGACCTACTTCTATTTTGCCATTTTCATTCAATTCATAACCAACGACTCCATGCTTCAGGAAATCTCCTCCGAAGGCTTCAGAATAAAATCTGTACTCCGCATCTACATAAATTCCCTGGTATGCTCCATTTACATTCAATCTGAATAGGTCATACCCAAAATCTCCACCTCGATCTTTCTGTCCTTCTTTCCAGGAAGAGAGGTTATAATTAAAGCGAAGGGCACCACCAATATCAAATTCCAGTTTTTCCTGTGAATGGGCCGAGCTGAAAAGGCATAAGCTAAGTGCTACCAGTAAACCCTGATAGTATTTTGAATAAAACATTGGTATAGTATTGTTAAGTAATCTTAAGTTACAGGAATATCTGAAGATTTTCCGCTTATGATTTAAAAAAAGAAACCGCTATAGGGCGGTTTTCAAAGTTTTAGAACGAATTGATGGTTTTTCGAATACTTACCAGGTTACTTAACAGATTCTCCAGGTATGCCAGATCGAGCATATTTGCACCATCACTTTTTGCGTTCGCAGGATCAAAATGAGTTTCGATGAAAAGTCCGTCAACATGATTCACCACTCCGGCACGGGCGATTGTTTCGATCATATCTGGTCGGCCTCCTGTTACACCACTGCTCTGATTTGGCTGTTGTAAGGAGTGAGTAACATCAAGAACTGTAGGAGCAAATTCTCTCATCGTAGGAATTCCTCTAAAATCCACGATCATATCCTGATACCCAAACATGGTTCCACGATCTGTGACCATTACCTGCCCATTGTTACAATCGGTTACCTTGGTAACGGCATGCTTCATGGATTCCGGACTCATAAACTGTCCTTTCTTCAGGTTAACCACTTTGCCGGTTTCTGCCGCTGCGACTACAAGATCTGTCTGTCTAACCAGAAATGCAGGAATTTGCAGCACATCCACATATTCGGCAGCCATGTGGGCATCACTTACTTCGTGAATATCGGTAACTGTAGGAATCTCAAAAGTTTCAGAAACCTTACGTAGGATCTTTAGAGCCTTCTCATCCCCAATTCCGGTAAAACTATCTATTCGACTACGGTTTGCCTTTTTAAAAGAACCTTTAAATATGTAAGGGATCTCCAGTTTAGAAGTGATCTCCACCACCTTTTCGGCAATTCGCAACGCCATCTCTTCACCTTCGATCGCACAAGGACCTGCAAGTAGAAAGAAATTATTGGAATCACTATGTTTTATCTGCGGAATTTTACTCAGTTCCATTTCGTTGGTTTTTTGCAAAGATAGTTCAATTAATTACGCATCAAAAAATTGGGAGAACTCGATTTTGCTCAATCTTAGCAGTAAAAGCTTTAATTTAGAAAGAATTAACTATAAACTTAATCTTATGAAGATCTATGAATTTCTTATTCCACAGTTAAAACAGGAAACGGCACTTACTCTAAAATTTCTTAAGCGCATTCCAGAAGATAGAATGAACTATAAGCCCCATGAAAAATCTATGAGCATCAAAGAGCTCGCAAATCACCTTGCGGAAATCCCAACCTGGATTAGCGGCACCATGGACCATGGGAGTATGGATCTCTCAGGATATAAAGCACCTTCAGAATCAACTGTTTCAGAAATTATCGCAACGCTTCAGAAAAATTCCGAAGAAGCTATGAAAGCTTTGCAGAAACCAGACGAAGCTTATCAGGAAAACTGGAAAATGACGCAGAATGGTGAGATTTTAATGGAGATGCCTAAGTTTAATGTTTTACAGACTATCGTGATGAATCAATTTCCGCATCACAGGGCGCAACTGGGTGTTTATTTTCGATTACTAGACTTACCGGTTCCTTCCACATATGGACCTTCTGCAGATGAGCAATAAACTGAATGAATTTTACTCGAAATTGTCATTTCCAGAATGTTTAAGCTTTTTCCATATTTAAGAAGTATAAATTCAGAATAGTATACTGATTAAAATAATTGATAATCAGCAAATTAAAATCTTTTAAAGATACGATGGATTAGCGAAAAATAGGTGTACATTTGCAGCCTTAAAAATAAGGCTTCATGACAGCTATTAGAAATATCGCGATTATCGCACACGTTGACCACGGTAAAACGACCCTGGTTGATAAAATAATGTATCACTGTGAATTGTTCCGTGATAACCAATCTACAGGTGATCTTATCCTGGACAACAATGATCTTGAAAGAGAGCGTGGAATCACGATTACTTCCAAGAACGTTTCTGTTGTTTATAAAGACACGAAGATCAATATCATTGATACTCCTGGTCACGCCGATTTTGGTGGTGAGGTAGAACGTGTTTTAAACATGGCAGATGGTGTTCTTCTATTAGTAGATGCTTTTGAAGGTCCTATGCCACAGACCAGATTCGTTTTGCAAAAAGCGATCGATCTTGGTTTAAAACCTTGTGTGGTTGTAAACAAAGTGGACAAAGAAAACTGTACTCCTGAAGAAGTTCATGAGAAGGTTTTTGATCTAATGTTCGAACTTGGTGCTGAAGAGTGGCAGTTGGATTTCCCAACAGTTTACGGATCTGCCAAGAACAACTGGATGAGTGACGACTGGAGAAATGAAACTGAAAATATTGAGCCGCTACTTGATATGGTAATGGAACATATTCCTGCACCTAAAGTAGATCTTGAAGGTTCTCCTCAAATGTTGATAACTTCTCTGGATTTCTCTTCATTTACAGGTCGTATCGCGATTGGTAGATTGCAAAGAGGAACTTTGAAAGAAGGTCAGCAGGTTTCTTTGGTGAAGCGTGATGGAAGCATTAAGAAAACAAGAATTAAAGAATTACATACTTTCGAAGGTTTAGGCCGTAGAAAGATTGAAGAAGTGCAGGCAGGTGATATTTGTGCTATCGTTGGACTGGAAGGATTCGAAATTGGTGATACTGTTGCCGATCTTGAAAATCCTGAAGGACTTAAGACGATCGCTATCGATGAGCCTACAATGAGCATGCTTTTCACTATTAACGATTCTCCTTTCTTCGGAAAAGATGGAAAGTTTGTGACTTCAAGACATATCAAGGAAAGACTGTACAAAGAACTTGAAAAGAACCTTGCGCTTCGTGTTCAGGAAACTGATAGTGCAGATAAATTCATGGTCTTTGGAAGAGGGGTACTTCACTTATCTGTTCTTATTGAGACAATGAGACGTGAAGGTTATGAGCTTCAAATTGGTCAGCCACAGGTAATTATTAAAGAAATTGACGGAGTGAAATGTGAGCCAATAGAAGAGCTTACGATCGATCTTCCGGAAGATGTTTCTGGAAAAGCTGTGGAAATGGTGACTATGAGAAAAGGGGAGATGCTTTCTATGGAATCAAAAGGAGAGCGAATGAATATTCAATTCCTTATTCCTTCAAGAGGTATTATTGGTCTTAGAAACCAATTGCTTACTGCTACTGCAGGTGAGGCGATCATGGCGCACAGATATAAAGAATATCAGCCGCTTAAAGGTGGAATTCCTGAAAGACAGAACGGTTCTTTAGTTTCTATGGAGAAAGGAAAAGCAATTCCTTATTCTATCGATAAACTTCAGGATAGAGGTAAGTTTTTCGTAGATCCGGGTGAGGATATTTACGAAGGTCAGGTAATTGGTGAGAATTCACGCCAGGATGATATGGCGGTGAATATCACTAAAACGAAAAAGCTTTCTAACGTACGTTCTTCAGGAGCAGACGACAAGGCGAAGATCGTTCCTGCAATTAAGTTCTCTTTAGAAGAAGCTTTAGAATATATTCAGAAGGATGAGTATGTTGAGGTAACTCCACAGCACTTAAGACTAAGAAAGATCTATCTTACCGAAAACGAACGTAAGAGAAATAAGATCGTATAATCTTATCAACCATAATTTTGAAAAGCCTACCGTAAGGTGGGCTTTTTCATGCAAAATTTTCGCCTGAAGTTTTAAAATAGCTGTCTGCGGGGGTGTTCTGCGAAGAAGGAACGCTCTAAACTTAATTGTTTAAAAATACATGGATAAATCTGTACTTAAAGGATCAATTCTGGTAGCACTTGGAGCGTGTAGCTACGGGATGCTTACCACTTTCGTGAAATTAGCCTATGAAGATGGTTATACTTCTCATGAAGTTACCTTTTCACAAATGGCACTTGGTCTACTGGGACTTTTACTTATAAATCTTTTTGTACGAAAGAAAGACAATACTGTCACCGGAACTTCCAGGAACCGCAGTAAATTGAAATTGATCGCGGCTGGAACTACATTAGGTCTAACCAGTTTTTTCTATTATCTCGCTGTGAAATATATACCGGTCTCTATTGGGATCGTAATGTTAATGCAGAGCGTATGGATGGGTGTTGTACTGGAAGCCATCATGAAAGGGAAAAAGCCAGGTACTAAGAAGATTCTAGCAGTAATTGCTATTCTTGCAGGGACGCTACTGGCCACTAATGTTTTTAAAGATTCATTCGAGATCGATTGGAGAGGAATAGGCTGGGGAGTTCTGGCTGCCATGTCCTACACAGGAACGATCTATTGCTCTAACACAGTTTCTCTGGAAATGCATTCCCTAAAACGAAGTTTATGGATGATGCTAGGTGGTTTTATCGTGGTGAGTGTCATTACATTGCCTTACCTGATCGTTGAGTTCAATACACGTATCTTCCTGAACTGGGGATTGATATTAGCCTTGTTTGGAACTATCCTGCCTCCGTTGTTATATACAGCTGGAATGCCGAAAATTGATGTGGGTCTTGGTGCGATAATTTCCTCTATCGAATTGCCTGCAGCTGTTTTGATGGCATATTTTTTACTGAATGAGCAGGTGGATCTTGCGCAATGGATGGGAATTGGTTTAATTCTGCTTGCCGTAGTTCAAATGAATTTAAAGAAGAGTCAGCACGTTACGGCAAAGGAGTAGTCTTTCTTCGGAATGGTACGAAAATTCTGGTTTGCCATCTGAAGTTTTTAAAAATAGCAAGATTCTGTGGTATTTAGAAAAGAGATTTACCTCGCATATTTTAAATAGGCTGCAAGTGCTGCACCCAATATACCGGAATCATTTCGAAGTTCAGCGGGAATTAAAGGGACTTTGATCTTTAGATGATCTTTAAATTTATCCCAGTCATTTGAAATTCCGCCACCAATAATGATGGTATCTGGATTCAGAATTTTTTCGACGTATTCAAGGAAGGTGTTAAATCTTTCACCCCATTCCTGGTAGCTAAGTCCTTCTTCGGTCTTAATGGAAGAAGCCGCCCATTGTTCAATTTTCTCGAACTCTTTGTATGGGATCTGGCCGAGTTCAAAATTTGGAATGAGTTCGCCTCGCAGGTAAGCACCACTGCCAAGGCCTGTTCCTATAGTGATCATTAATACAAAACCATCATGATCTTTTCCTGCACCAAAATTGATTTCAGCCAGACCGGCGGCATCTGCATCATTGATAACACTAAACTCAAGTCCGGTGGAGCCTTCGAATAAGTGATCTATATCTTTTTCCACCCAGTCGGGGTGTAAATTTCCTTCGTGTTTACAAATACCTTTTTTGACTATGGTTGGAAAACCACAGCCTACAGGTCCTTTATGATCGAAATAAGAAACCATTTGAGAAACGGCATTTACTATACCTTCAGGTTTGCGGTCTTGTGGAGTCGGAATTCTGTGAACGGCAGTTTTCAATGATCCAGTCTGCATGTTTACAATGGCTCCTTTCAAACTGGAACCGCCAATATCTATTCCTAAAATATCCATGAATTTATTTGAGAGGATACAAGTTAATAAAAATGAAGTTTTTACTCAGCTGTTTCCTGAAAATTCTCAATTCTGAAATTCTCATGAACGATGTCTAATTCTTAGGCAGTTGTATTTATGATCTAAATCTTAAATATCGATTTGTTTTGAAATTTAGAAATAAAAAAGCCACCCTAAGGTGACTTTATAAATATGGTAGATTATATATGAGCATTATAATTCGGGAACCAGTACTTCATCGATTACGTGAATCGCTCCATTGCTAGCTGGAATATCGAATAAGCCAGCACCTACCAGAATAGAAGCGTCTGTTTCCATGTCACTGTCGTTTGTATCTATTCCAGCAGAGCTGTTCACATAAATCGATGGACCAAGTAAGGTTTCAATTTGCCTTGGTTTATTTTTTGGGACTACACCATTGCTGAAACGTCTTCCCTTCAGTAACGTGATAAGAAAGAACTGCCGCAAGCTCTTCAGGTGTAAAATCGGTTAGAGAGTTATCTCCCAGAAATCTTTGAAATGCTGCATCTGTAGGAGCGAACACGGTATATTGATCAGATTCTGCGAATAATGAAGTAATACCAGCATAATTTAAGGCAGCTAAAAGCAGGGTGAACTGTGCGTCCTATTCAGCTGAAGCAAACTGTACTACGATAGCAGCAATACTTTCGTCACTTTTCTGGGCAGCAACAGAAGCTTTTGCACTAGCATCTGCAGTGTTCAGTTCTTCTGAGACAGGTTCCTGTTCACAGGAAATAAAAAGAATCATTAGCAGGGCAATTCCGAAGGAAGATCAAATTCTCATAATATTTAAGTATTTGATTATGAGATAAACATAGATTCAAAAACGATATTGTCTAATGTTATTAATCAAACTTTAAACAAAGTTTAATCTGTTGATAATGAAGGTTTTATACTTAAGGGTTAAGTATAGTTGCAATAGTAAAAATTAGGGTGAATAAGTGCTATCGCTGAAAGGCAATTCTAAAATTCGGATGAATCAGTCCTGTTTTTCCGCTTCCTGAAGCTTATAACAGATGCAATCAGAATAAACAAATTCGATATGGTAAGCAGGTAAAAAACAATATCAAAACTATCAGGGTAAGCGAGCCAGAAGTTTGCCGCTATCAAAATTACTGCAAGTATAGCAAGTATAGATGCCCCTTTTCCTAAATTCATTAAACCGATTTCTGAACTACCTCGAAAACTCTCTGGCCATCGCACTTTAAGGTTTTGGAAGGATACTTTAGCAGTAAGGCGTAATCATGGGTTGCCATAAGGATAGTGTTTCCATTCTTGCTAATTTCCTGCAATACCTCCATTACTTCCACAGAGGTTTGTGGATCCAGGTTTCCGGTAGGCTCATCTGCAAGGATCAATTCAGGATCATTCAACAATGCTCGGGCAATCGCCACACGCTGCTGTTCTCCACCAGAAAGCTGGTAAGGATATTTAAATCCTTTGGTTTTCATACCCACTTTATCCAGTACTTCATCGATTTTACTGTCCATTCCTTTTTTGTATTTCCAGCCTGTAGCCTTCAGTACAAAAAGCAGATTGTCTTTTATATTACGATCTGTTAGCAATTTAAAATCCTGAAAAACAACTCCCAGTTTTCGTCTTAGAAATGGGATATCCTTTTCCTTCAAGGTCCGAAGATTATAATCTACAATGCTTCCTTCACCTTCAGTTAAAGGCAGGTCTCCGTACAATGTTTTCATAAAGCTACTTTTACCAGTACCTGTTTTTCCTATCAGGTAAACGAAATCACCTTTGTAGACGGTTACATCCACTTCAGATAAAATAAGGCTTTCGCGTTGGTAGATGGCGGCGTTTTTTAGTTCAAGTACAGTTTGAGACATGGGTTGCTAACGTTGAATATTCGGGTAAAATTATGCTCAAATATACATTTTTCAAGGTGCAGCTACATACTTTTTTTACCATTAACATAATTATAGAAGTTAAACAACGTTATAGAATCAAGCTTTAAATTATCTTTGATTTCCAATCTAAAACATCATAAATGACACTGAGAAAAGCTTACCTGCTAGTCGTTTTCATATCCTTCTCATTTTCCGGTATTTGTCAGCAATCTGCTGCATATACACATGACCTGGTTGATTTCAATCGGGCACTGGAATTGTATAATAATGAGCAATATCTCGCCGCTCAAAACCTTTTTGACGAGGTGATGGACGAGACCGATGATGAAAAGATCAAGGGAGATGCTGCGTATTATATCGCCAATGCTGCGGTGAGATTGAATCAACCGGGAGCCGACAGGCTTATGGAGAATTTTGTGACCAGGTATCCTACCAGCACAAAAACCAATTCGGCTTACCTTGATGTAGCCGATTATTATTTCCAAACCGGTAAATATGCACTCTCCAGAAAGTGGTACGACCGCGTGGATGAGAATGCCATGAGCAAAAAAGACAGGGAGAGATATTACTTTAATAATGGGTATGCATATTTCCGTTCCAATCAATTCGAGGAGGCTCAAACTTACCTGAACCGCGTTCGGGATTCCAAAGAATATGGCGCACAGGCGAAATATTATCTTGGTTATATCGCCTATGAAGGGGACGACTATGAGGAGGCCAACGAGTATTTCGAAGAAGTAAAAGGAAACGATCGGTACACCGAAGATCTTTCTTATTTCCAGGCAGACATGAACTTCAAGCTTGGGAATTTCGAAAAAGCAATTGAACAGGGACTTGAGCAGTTACCGAAAGCTAACCGACAAGAGATTCCGCAGTTGAATAAAATAATAGGTGAGAGCTATTTCAATCTTGGGAACTACCAGGAAGCGATTCCTTATCTAAAAGGTTACAACGGCCTGCAAGGTAAATGGAATAACACAGATTATTACCAGCTTGGTTACGCTTATTACAAACAGGGTAATTATGAAGCGGCGATCAGTGAATTTAATAAGATCGTTGATGGTAAAAATGCGATCGCACAGAACGCTTACTATCACCTTGCTCAATCATATCTTGAGAGTGACCAGAAGCAACAGGCTTTAAACGCTTTTAAAAATGCGTCTGAAATGGAGTTTGATGCAAAGATCAAAGAAGACGCGCTTTTCAACTACGCCAAACTTAGTTACGAGATCGGAAATTCCTATGAGAGTCCATCACAAGTGTTGATCAATTACCTAAATGCCTATCCAGCATCAGAACACAAATCTGAAATGGAATCGCTACTTATTGATTCCTTTATTACTTCAAAAAATTACGAAGAAGCGATGAGATTGCTGGAAAATAACAGAAACTTCAGTGATAAACAGGCTTACCAGAAAGTTGCTTATTTCTACGGACTGGAACTTTTCGAAGAAGCAGAGTATTACGAGGCGATCAAGAATTTTGATAAAGCTCTTAAAGAACCTAGAAACCAGGATATCACAGCGAAAGCTACTTACTGGAAAGCTGAAAGTGAATACAATATTAATAGAATGGATGATGCCATTCTTGGATATCGCGAGTTTAAAGGAATGAGTGCTGCAAAAAATACTCCGGAATATGAAGATCTGGACTATAATATTGGGTATGCGTATTTTAAGAAGAACGATTATACTCAGGCGGTCAACTACTTTAAGTCATTTGCCTCTTCAGCTTCTGCGGAAGGAGCAAAGAAAAACGATGCACTTTTAAGACTTGGGGATACCTATTATGTAACCAGCCAGTACTGGCCAGCGATGGAAGCTTATCAAAAAGCTATAGACAACGGAGTGAGCAATGCAGATTATGCTGCTTTCCAGAAATCTATCAGTTACGGTTTCATAAATAGAAATGATACCAAACTGGAAGAATTGAATGGTTTCATTAATCGTTACCCACGCTCACCATATCGTGATGACGCGATGTATGAGTTGGGGAATACCTATGTAGCTGCAAATAATACAGACCAGGCGATTCAATCTTACAATCGACTTATTCGTGATGTGCCGGAAAGTGCACTGGTTCCAAAAGCGATGCTAAGGCAGGGGCTTATCTATTACAATAACAATGATGGGAATAAAGCATTGGAGAGACTGAGAAAAGTGGTTGCTGAATTCCCTAATACTCCGGAAGCAAAGCAAGCAGTGTCTACCGCAAGAAACGTATATGTAGATTTAGGTAGAACCGACGAGTACGCAAATTGGGTAAGAAATATTGACTTTGTAGAAGTAAGTGATTCAGATCTTGACAATGCTACGTATGAAGCAGCAGAAAATCAATATCTGAACAACAATACTGCGAAAGCAATGGCGAATTTTGAAAAATATGTTCAGAATTTCCCGAACGGGATTCACTCCATCAATGCTAATTTCTACCTCGCTCAGCTATATTATCGTGATGGAAAAGTGGACAGATCGATTGCTAATTATCGATATGTGACTTCCAAACCTAAAAACGAATTCAGCGAGCAGGCACTAACACGTTTATCTGAAATTTACCTGGAGAAGAAGGATTATGCACAGGCACTTCCTCTACTGGAAAAACTTGAAAAACAGGCAGATAATAACGAGAATGTGGTGTTTGCTCAGCAAAACCTAATGAAGTCTTATTATGAAACTGGAAACTTTGCAAAAGCTAATGTGTATGCTGAAAAAGTATTAAGCAACGCTACAGCAGATACTGAAGCCAGTAATGTTGCGAGGATTATGGTTGCTAGAGCAGCTATCAAATCGGGTAATGAATCTAAAGCGAGATCTGCTTACAAAGAAGTTCAGAAAACTGCTACGGGAGAACTTGGTGCAGAAGCATTATATTATGATGCTTATTTCAAGAACAGGGATAAGAACTTTGAAGCTTCGAATGCTGCTGTACAGATCCTGGCAAAAGATTTCTCAGGATATAAAATGTGGGGAGCGAAAGGTCTTGTGTTAATGGCTAAAAACTTCTACGCTCTGGGCGATGCTTACCAGGCGACTTACATTCTGGAGAATGTGATCAAGAACTTCCAGAATTACCCGGATATTGTTTCTGAAGCAAAAGCTGAACTAAGTAAGATCAAAGCTCAGGAAGCAAAAACCAATTCTTCAGTAGAAACCAACAACTAAAAATAATCTAATAGATTCACTGCTATATGCGATTTCAAGCAATTAAGAAAAATCTGTTTTTCGGTCTAATCCTGTTTGGTGGGATATTATATGCCCAGGACCCTTTAGGTAGCGAAACGGTAACCGTAGTTAAACCATATACACCATCTGTTCGAGATGCGAGTAAGATAAAAGCCAGTCCGGTTAGAAATGACTCGGTTACTTTGCAAAAAAAGCCTGTGCTATATTCCATTTTTTCTGTTCCGGTGGCCTCAACATTTACTCCGGTAAAAGGTCGGGCTACCACCGTGGAGCGTGTAAGACCACCAAAGGTCTATGATAATTACGCGACACTTGGATTTGGAAACTACTCCAATGTTCTCGCAGAATTCTACTCTAATATCGAAATTGATCGTAGTAAGAATTTTGGTGTATTTCTAACGCATAATTCGTCCCAGGGAGGGATTGATGATGTCTATCTGGATGATAAATTCTACGATACCGAGTTAAATTTAAATTACAACACGAGAAATCGGGATCTTTCCTGGATTGCCGAGTTTGGAGCTGAGCATCAATTGTTCAACTGGTATGGACTACCGGAATACAATGTGCCGGCAAATCCTGATACCTCTCAATTTCTGGCTAATCTAGATCCTCAGCAAAATTACTATTCTGTTTACGTTGGAAGTGAGATCGAATTATATGATAGCTTCTTCGAAAAGGCGAAAGCCAAATTCAGACATTCAGGAGATTCATTTTCCACTGCCGAAAATCACTTTAATGTAGATGGTCTTTTTGAAGTGGAGATCGCTGAGGAGTTGATCACAACCAAAGTTGGAGCAGATATTCTAAATGGGAAGTTCGAGCAACGTTATGATTCTAATGAAGGGTATGATTATACCTATATGATCTTTAATGCAAACCCAAGTTTATTGATCCTGAGAGATGATCTTAGTATTAATCTGGGTGTGAATTTCGTGTATGGCGCAGATGTGGAGAACAGCGATGGAGACATTTATATCTATCCTACTGTGAATGCTAGCTATAAACTTGCTGGAGATTACTTTACGGCATATGCTGGTCTAGATGGTGACCTTGAACAGAATACTTATTATAATTTCTACCAGGCAAATCCATATATTTCACCAACGCTTACGATCAGGCCAACCGATAGTAAATACAAAGGGTATATTGGTGGAAAAGGGAAGCTATCCAACGCGATCTCTTATAATCTAAAAGCCAGTTATCAGTCTCAATTTGACAAACCATTGTTCCGAAGAAATTACGATGCGATGGTCCTGGATGGGGAACCATATACTAATGGAAACAGTTTTGATGTGGTGTATGATGATGTGAAAACTCTTGCACTTGCTGCGGAATTGAATGTGGATGTAAATAGAAACTTCAGGTTAGGAATTAATACTGAATTTTTAAATTATAACACAGACGACCAGGCAGAAGCATGGAATTTGCCAAATATGACGGCTAGTCTGAATGCAGATTATCAGATAACTGAAAAATGGTATTCTGGAGCGAACCTGTTTTTTGTAGGTGAACGTAAAGATGAAAACAGGTCTCTAAGCCTGACCTTCGTAGATCCAATAGTTACTCTAGATAGTTATTTTGATGCTAACGCTCATGTTGGATATAGATTCAATGATCAATTATCTGCATTTGTAAAGGGAAGTAACCTGTTGAACAATAATTACCAGAAATGGATGGACTACAACGTTCAGGGTGTTCAGGTTCTGGGTGGAGTAACCTATAAATTCGATTTTAATTAATTATTACATCCACTATAAAATTCAAAGGAACCTGAATAGGTTCCTTTTTTTATTCTACAGTAAATCTAAATAGATCGGGTTCATCTGAATTTTTGAAAGTAGTAAGTAGATAAACTAGTACTCCGTTATTGCTATCTACATAAAGGTTGAGAGGTTGCTGATAGTAACTGCTAACAAAAAACTCTCCAGGCTGTTTTAGAACGATACCAAATTCACTTTGAAAGTTCTGTCCGTTTAAAAAAGCGGTAGCAATGAGCGCACTACTGGTAGAAACTTCCCCTTCACGAATTATTACTTCATTTTGGCTAAGGCTAAGTAGCGTAGGATTCTCGAATCCTGTTTGCTGGTACAGGTCCAGGTAGGCATACAACCTATCTGAATTTCCAGCTACTTCAGAAATATTAAGTACCTCACCATTATGTTCCAGATTCACGGGAACTTCTGTTTTGATCCATATCGTATCGTTCAATGTATAGTTTGTCCTTGAATCTTTAATTTGAATAAGGTCCGGAACTTGTATGGTGTAGGTGGCGGGTTCGATATAATCATCCTCTCCGGGACAGCAGAAACCTGCGCAAAGAAAACCAAGTGACCAGCTAAATGTGCTTAATTTCATCATGGTATTATGAAGATACAGATTTATATATTTGGTTGCGTGCCGCTACTCGCATTTCCTTAATTTTCCGTGAATTACACTTCAAGCTTATACTTCTTTGATTATTTTAGTTGAAAATTTAAAATATGAGAAGATTATTACTGGTTTTTGCCATTTTTCTTACGTTTTCAAGCGTAGCACAGAAACAGGAGGCAGATCTTTTAGTGTTCAATGGCGTAGTTTATACCGTCGATTCTGAATTTAATACTACGGAAGCTTTTGCCGTCAAAGATGGTAAGTTCCTTAAAGTTGGAACTGAAGAATCCTTGAGAGAAAAATTCGATTTTTCTGAAGAATTAGATGCTAAAGGAAAAGCAGTATATCCAGGTCTTATCGATGCTCATGCGCATTTCTACGGTCTTGGAATGCAGCAACAGCGAGTGGATCTTACCGAGACTAAAAGCTTTGCTGAAGTTGTTACAAGAATCGAAGAATTTCAGAAAAGAAATAAAACAGAATTTATCGTAGGTCGTGGATGGGATCAAAATGACTGGGAAGTAAAGGAATTTCCTTTAAAAGACACCCTCGATCAATTATTTCCTGATACGCCAATAGCAATTACCAGGATAGATGGTCATGCGATGCTGGTAAACCAGGCTGCTCTTGATAAAGCGGGTATTACTACGAATACAGAATTTGATGGTGGGGATATTGAGCAAAAAAACGGGAAACTAACCGGGATTCTTGTTGATAATCCAATGATGCTTATCGAAGAGATCACAGAACGCACAGACATTGAAACACAGAAGAAAGCCTTACTGGCTGCTCAGGAAATCTCATTTTCTTATGGATTAACCACGGTAGATGATGCAGGACTGGACAAGCAGGTAATTGAGCTTATTGATAGTTTAAATAATACTGGAGAATTGAAAATTCGCTTGTATGCGATGCTAAGTAACAGCGATAAGAATCTTGATTATTATCTTGCAAAAGGACCTTATAAAACTGATCTGCTCAACGTACGTTCAGTGAAATTCTACGGAGATGGAGCACTTGGTTCTCGTGGAGCAGCATTGAAAGAACCTTATTCAGATCGTGATGATCATTATGGTGCATTGCTTTCTCCGGTTTCAGAATTCAAAGCCACCGCCGAACGTATTGCGAAAACCGGTTTTCAAATGAATACGCATGCCATTGGTGATTCTGCTAATTATATGGTTCTCAAAACCTATGATTCACTTTTAAGTGATTCCGAAGATAGAAGATGGAGAGTGGAGCATTCGCAGGTGATCGATGCAGATGATTTCAAATATTTCAGTAAAAATATCCTCCCATCCATCCAACCCACGCATGCAACCAGCGATATGTACTGGGCTGAAGAAAGACTTGGAGAACAAAGGATCAAAGGCGCTTATGCATATAAAAAACTTTTAAACCAGGCGGGAATGGTAGCTCTTGGAACAGATTTTCCTGTAGAACAGGTTAATCCATTTCATACATTCTACGCTGCCGTAGACAGGCAGGATACCAAAAACTTTCCTGAAGGTGGATTTATGAGAGAAGAAGCACTAAGTAGGAAAGAGACCTTACGCGGTATGACCATCTGGGCTGCTTATTCAAATTTTGAAGAAAACGAAAAAGGTAGTATAGAAGAAGGGAAATTCGCAGATTTCGTGATCCTGGATCGTGATCTAATGAAAGTAGAGATCGACAAAGTGCCAGATACAAAAGTGATCTCAACTTTTGTAGCAGGGGAGCAGGTCTATAAGAACTAAAGCAATTATCTTTGTAGCTTATTAAAAATTAAAATAATGAACGACGGATTATACGCAAAATTCCATACTTCTAAAGGAGAGATCCTGGCTGAACTGGAATTTCAAAAAACACCTGGAACTGTAGGGAACTTTGTAGGTCTTGCAGAAGGGAAGATAGAAAATGACCCGAAAGATAAGGGAGTTCCTTATTACGACGGACTCAAATTTCACCGAGTGATTCCAGATTTTATGGTTCAGGGAGGAGATCCTCAGGGAACCGGAGCTGGTGGACCTGGTTACAATTTCGATGATGAGATCCATGCAGATCTTAGACACGATGCGCCTGGTAAACTGTCTATGGCGAATGCCGGACCGGGTACTAATGGAAGTCAGTTTTTTATCACTCACGTGGAAACGCCATGGTTAGATGGTAAACATACAGTCTTCGGAAGTGTAGTTGAAGGACAGGATGTAGTAGACAAGATTCAGCAAAACGATACGATCGAAAAGTTGGAGATCGTAAGAGTTGGTGCAGAAGCTGAAGCATTCGATGCAGCTAAAGCATTCAATTCATTCACCGCTCAAAAGCAGGAAAAAGAAGCTGAAGCAAAGAAGAAAGCTGCCGCTGAAGTTGACAAGCTTGCTGCAGGTTTTAAATCTACAGAAAGTGGTTTGCGATACCAGATCATCCAGAAGGGTGATGGCGTACAAGCTGAAAAAGGTAAGAACGTATCGGTACATTATAAAGGTCAGTTAGCTGATGGTACTGTTTTCGATTCTTCTTACAAAAGAAATCAGCCTTTGGAATTTCCAGTAGGTGTAGGCCATGTGATCCCGGGATGGGATGAAGGTATACAATTACTACAGGTTGGAGATAAGGCAAGAATGGTGATCCCATCAGACCTTGCTTACGGAGAGCGTGGTGCAGGTGGTGTCATTCCACCAAATGCCGTGCTTATTTTCGATGTGGAATTGATGGATGTAAAATAATATAGACTTATATATTTCTTAAAAACGCCCTGATTCTTCAGGGCGTTTTCTATTTTTAGATATGAGTACAGAAGAAGAGATTGAAAATTTGAAATTTCCTATCGGGGAATTTGAAATTCCGGAACAGGTTTCCGTGGAAAACATAAGAAATTATATTGATGAAGTGGCCAGATTGCCTCAGGCATTGATCGAGGAGGTCGAACATCTTGACCAGGCTCAATTACAAATGGTCTATCGTCCTGAAGGCTGGAACATCCGGCAATTGGTGCATCATATTGCCGATAGCCATATGAGTGCATTTATGCGCTTTAAATGGGCGCTTACTGAAGATGAGCCAACTATTAAGGCATTCAATGAGAAAGGTTTTGCAGAACTGGCAGATTCAAAATTCACACCTGTAACGTTATCCCTTGGATTCCTTAAAGCCCTGCACGCGAAATGGATCATCTTGCTGGAGAATATGAGCACAGAGGATTTCGAGAGAACTTTTATACATCCGGAATCTGGCTTTCGTTACAGTTTAAAACAAAGTCTGGCTAATTACGCCTGGCATGGGAAACATCATCTGGAGCACATCATCGAACTTAAAAAAAGAAAAGGCTGGGATTAACCAGCCTTTTAGATTTATTAAATCGAAATATTACTTTTTTAATTCCGGTTGTGCAGTTGTTCTCAGGTAAGGTTTTACCGTTTTGTAGCCTTTTGGGAACATTTTGTCTGCCTCCTCATTGCTTACCGATGGGCTAATTACAACATCATCACCATGTTTCCAGTTTGCTGGCGTTGCTACTTTATTGTAAGCAGTAAGTTGTAAAGAGTCAATTACCCTTAGTAATTCCTCAAAATTTCTACCTGTACTCGCAGGGTACGTAAGCGTCATTTTAATGGACTTATCTGGAGCGATCACGAATACCGAGCGTACGGTAAGTGTGTTGTCAGCTTTTGGATGGATCATTCCGTATAGATCTGAAACCTTTTTATCCTCATCTGCTATGATCGGAAAGTTCACCGTGGTATTCTGAGTTTCATTAATGTCCTTAATCCAGTCTTTGTGAGACTTTACTCCGTCAACACTAAGCGCCAGTACTTTTACATCCCTTTTCTTGAATTCTTCAGCATAATTCGCGGCAGCTCCTAATTCAGTTGTGCAAACTGGAGTATAATCTGCCGGGTGAGAGAATAGGATTCCCCAGCTATCGCCTAGAAATTCATGAAAACTAATTTTCCCTTCAGATGTATCTGCTGTAAAATCTGGTGCTATATCGCCTAATTTCAAATCACTCATAATCAATCTGTTTTTTTTGTTATTAAATCCTACTGAAATAGTAGGTTATTCAAATTTAAAGAATTGTAGGGAGTCAAATGAAAAGATCAAGTTAAATTAAGTGTTCCATTTGATGTTACAACCAATCGATGGCTTTTGATCTTTATTGACCTTACGATTATTCAACACCGCATCCATCGCTTCCCTGATGTCTCTTCCGTTGGAATGCAGACCATTATTTGGTCTGCTGTCATCCAGTTGCCCACGATATATCAATTTAAGTTCAGCGTCAAAAAGGAAAAAATCTGGAGTGCAGGCTGCCTGGTATTTTCTTGCGATCTCCTGAGTGCCATCGAATAAATAAGGAAATGAATATTGATTTTTCGATGCAACTTCTGTCATCAGGTCTGGATGATCTTCCGGGTAACTTTCGGGATCATTACTACTTATACCCGCGAAGCCAAAGCCAAGTTGCCTGTATTCATTCGCGAGTCTCACAATTTCCCCGTTAATATGTTTTACAAAAGGACAGTGATTTGAAAGAAACATGATAAGTGTTCCTTTTTCGCCTTTGATATTTTTTAGATCCAGCAGATGTCCGGTTCGGGTATCCATCAGTTTAAAGTCTGGAGCATCGCTTCCAAGCGGAAGCATTTTGGAGGATGTAAGTGACATCTTTTTCTTTAAAATTAATTATTAATGCTCAATATTCTCTATTTTTCCATCTTTAAATTCTGAATATGATAAGTGAAATTAGCTGGGAGGATTTCGAGAAAGTTGATATGCGAGTAGGAACAATTCTGGAAGCTGAGGAACTTCCGAAGGCTAGAAAGCCGGCCTATAAGATGCTGATAGATTTTGGAGAAGAAATTGGTACGAAGCGAACATCTGCACAGATCACCAGGCGGTACACGATAGAAGAACTTCCCGGTAGACAGGTGATCGCCGTAGTCAATTTCCCGGTAAAAAGAATTGCCGGTTTTAAAAGCGAATGTCTGGTGATGGGAGTGGTAAGTGATGAAACTGATGTTGTATTGCTCTCACCAGATCAAAAAGTACCAAATGGACTCAGGATCGCTTAATTCTGGGCTTCCTTAAACTTTTTATGTTGATCGAGTAATTTACGAATATCCTTATTGTGTCCATAAAGCACCATGATATCGTCTTTATATAATTTGGTATCTGCATGCACAATTCCCTGTACGGTGTTTCTTTCAGTTGGAGTTCCAAGCTCGTTTTTACCTACAGAAACATTCATGGTCGTAAGTATAAGAATATTGAATTCTCCCTTGATGTCCAGTTCCTTTACAGTTTTGTCGTGATACTCTTCAGGTATTTTAGTCTCAACAATGCTAAAATTACTGTCCAGTTCAAAACTATCTACCACACCTTCAAGATTTAATCTTTGTGCCCAGCGGTGAGCAGTTTCTTCTTCAGGATGAATAATTTCTGTAATACCCATCGTTTGCAATACCGTTCGCTGTAGTGGATCTATCGCGCGGCTTATAATTCTTTTCACCTTCATTTGCTTCATAAGCGCGGCTGCCATGATATTGGCACCTTTATCTTCTCCAATCCCAACGATCACCACGTCGCAATCCTTTAGTGGTAAATTCTTAACGGCTTCCATATCTGTTGCATCCAGACTAATAGCATGAGTAATTTTCTCCTTCATGCTTTCAACCTTGCTCATACTAATATCCACACCAATAACTTCGTTGCCCATTTCTGCAAGCTGTTCTGCAATGGACGATCCAAAGTTTCCAAGACCAATTACGATATATTTCATGTGTTAGTTTATTAAAATTTCATCTGTAGGCACTCTGTAATTAAGGTGTTTAGCCTTCCGAAGCATAGCAATTAAAAGGGTGAGCATGCTAACTCTTCCTATAAACATCGTAAATATAAGAACGATCTTAGACGAAGATGAAAGGCTGGAAGTAATTCCTGTGGAAAGTCCCACGGTACTATAAGCCGAAAATGCTTCAAATGCAATATCTATGATCGCTATATCTTTTTCGAAGATCGTCATCAGGAATATAGCGATGCTAATCACCATAAGTGAAAGCGATATAATCGCAAATGCCCGGCGAATAGAATTACTTGATACTTCTCTTTTGTACACCTCGATGCGATCCTTGCCTTTTCCAAGACTAACAAAATTTAAGGCGGCAATGGCGATAGTGCTCGTCTTTATTCCACCACCCGTAGATGCAGGAGAGGCTCCAATCCACATGAGCATAAAAATAAGCATAAGCGTACTTACATTTAATGCCTGCATGTCTACAGTATTAAAACCGGCTGTACGCGGCGTAGCAGCTCCAAAGAATGCAGTGACGATTTTCCCAAACCAGTTATGTTCCGCCAAAGTGTTGTTATATTCTAAAATATAGAAACCTAAAGTTCCCACGCTTAAGAGGATTATCGTGGTAACAATGACGATTCGTGTATTGAGATTGATCACCCATGGCGAGTAAGGTAAAGGCCGTTTATTATTGAGCTTAAGCAGTAGATTTGAAAATGTATATTTGAGATATTTATAAATATTCAGAACTATAGGAAAACCAATCCCTCCAAGAATGAATAATACGGCAATTACCAGATGCAGCGGATAATTAAATCTGAAAATTGGTTCATAAAGACTGTTTTCAAGCGTGGAGAATCCTGCATTACAAAAGCCACTTATCGCGTGAAATAACGAAAAGAATATGCGGTCACTAATCTGGCTCAATTCATTTTCGCTTAAGCTGAAATATATAAAAACAGCTCCCAGCAATTCAGTAATAAAAGTGATGGAAAGAATTTTCTTAAGTACGCTGAAAACTTCACCTATACGTTCTGAATTGGTAGCATCTTTGAGTAAAAGCTGATTCTCGAAACTGGTCTGTCCACGAAAAAAGTAGCTAAAATAACTGGCAAAGGTCATGACCCCGAGTCCGCCCAACTGCATCAAGAGTAAAAGGATAGACTGTCCAAAAGTGGTGAAATACGAACCAGTATCTACAACGATAAGACCGGTCACGCAAACTGCGCTGGTAGAAGTGAAAAGTGCATCCAGAAGTCCGATTCCTTCATGTGTGGCTTTAGGTAGCATCAGCAAACCAGTGCCAACTAATATAATTCCCAGGAAACTGCTAATAAATAGCTGAGCCGGATTTAAGTATGCTTTATTAAACCTGAAATTGATGGTGGCAAGCTCCCGTATAAAGTAAACGAGCGATGCGAAATACATGTAAGCCATCTTATTGAGGAATTGCAAACCCGGAAAATTCTCCATAAGAACATCCGTCTTCACAATGCTTAGCAGGAGAATAAGCGTTCCAAGGATTGCGTCGAGGATCCGTATTTTTGCAGGAACCTTAACCTTTAGAACAAAATACCTACACAGGATCGCAGCGATCCCAATCAATAAGACTACATAATAAAAGCTATTTAATTGTGCTTCCTGAAGATCTTCCTGTTTAAATCCTAGATCATATAGAGTTACAAGCAATGCAATGCAACTGGCGAAAAAGGAGAGCCTGTTGAGGTAACTCAAAAACCTCTCATTTCTCAACCATGATTTAAATCCGGAGAATTTCAATAACTGGAATTTATAAGCATGAAATTTAAGTGATAGAGAATAGGTCCAATAAGTTTGAGATTATAGGAGCTATTGTTCCTTAACAAACCGGTACAAAGTTATGTAACCGACTATATAAGATTGCTAAAATTTACCCAAACTATCGGTTACATTTCTGTTCCGAAGAAGATAGCATTCATGAGTAATTTATTAGTACCGTACCAGAATGCTCTAAAGTTTGTGTTGTCTGTAAAGAGCATCACTTCCCCGCGGCCAAGTCTGTCATATTTAAACGGAACCGTTCCGGCAAGAGAATCCAGGTTTGGTTTGCTTATATATCCACTCAGTAAGGGATTTTCAGTATATCGAATCGGGTTCTTATAGCTCTGCTTATCGGCTTCCATAAAAATCGTGGTGTTTCTGAAGAGCGCGATTTTATCTCTATTGTATCCAAAAGCGATTGGATGAGTTCTGTCCAGATCTGCTTCAAAGATCGCTCCACCAATTACTTGTGCGCCACGGAAGTCACCACGTTCTCCAAAACTGACATCCTTTGCAGTATTCTCTGTTTTTTTAGTCTCAAAATCAATGAAATCATTATTTTTTAGCCAGTTTACAGCACTTCTAAAGCCTATGATGGTTCCTCCGTTTTTAGTCCAATCCTTCAGCTGATTAGCAACTCCATCGTTCAATCCACCACCCCAGGCACTTGGAACGATAATATCGGTATACCTGCTCAGGTCACTTCCGGAGAGATCTTTAAGATCGAGTTTGGTAATTTTCATGTCGTAACGCTGATCGAACAAATGCCAGATCTCACCGGCATCATAGGAAGATATGGATCCACCAACCAGAATGGCAACCTGTTGGTGTTCGATTGCCCTAAACTGGTTACTTCCAGGATTAATTCCGCCGGTCATTCCGGTTGGAATTCCCTTAATGGCTATATGGCTTGCTTCTGAAACTTCAGTCATGAAATTATAAAGCTCATCCTGCTCTAATTTTTGATTCTGGACAGGAATCATGATCGTTCCTGTAGCGAATTCATTGCCTTCAAAGGTAAATGCTTCCATGGAAACTTTAGCGCGAAGACCTTTCTCCAGGATCATATTCAGAGCTTTTGGAGCAAGGTAATTTTGCCAGTCTAGCAAATACGCATAAGAACTTTTATCAGGTTGTTCTGGTGTAGGTATTTCCAGTTCCTGGATCTTCTGTCCGGCATTTTTCATCGCAACATCTTCAGAAAAGTCAAGATTGAACGCTAAGGGGAATGTCCATGCAGATATATCGTAGAACAGGCTATCCTGAAACTCAATTCTTCGTTCAAACATCGCCTTTAATAGTCGGTGTTGCCTTTGATTCTTTGGTACTACATAGGAATTTCCTTTTTTGAATTTTAAGCCCGCTTCCATAAAATCTTTATCCACTTTGTGAACTTCTATCTGGTGACGCTTCAAAATTTTTGCAAGTTCATAAGCCTTGATAGGATCATGTTCACTACCAAAAGCATAGGCACCGCTTGATGCACTATTCCGGGATTCTTTAAAGAAATTACGCTGATAGTTTAATAATTTTTCACGCATATTTTCAGCAGCTTTTAAAGTTGAAAGTGCCGCTGTGAACTGGTTGCGAATCGTAAATGGAAATGTAAGGATACCATTATCAGTTTCCTGAGCGTGACCCCGAGAACTTCCCTGCTCGAAAAGAATTCCTATACTTCCATTAATATCTGGGAAAGTAGAGCCTTTTCCGTAGTAGAAATCATCGTAATTTTCTTCGGTGTAATACAGAGATCCAATTTCATCGAAAGCCTGAGCATGATAAGTTCCAATTTCTTTAGTCAGATCCTGGTTTAGCTGTGGAGTAAGCGGGTGCGTACGTGAAGGAATCCCGGGTTGAAAGAAGAAAGAAGAATTTGATCCCATCTCATGATGATCTGTTAGAACATTGGGATACCAGTCATGAAATGTTTTGATCCTTGCCTGGGACTCCGGTAACTGCACAGGTAGCCAGTCACGATTCATATCGAACCAGTAATGATTGGTTCTTCCGCCCGGCCATATCTCGCTGTATTCTCTGTCCTGAGGATCTGGATTGATGTTTTTACTCTTATTAGTATTTGCCCAGTAGGCGAAACGTTGAAGCCCATCTGGATTGAAAGCGGGATCTAAGAGAATTACTGTATTTTTTAAAGTTTCTTCGATTTCGGGACCTTCAGCTGCGGCGAGGTAATAGGCGTAGAGAAGGGCAGCATTGGATCCACTGGCTTCGTTTCCGTGGATGGAGAATCCCTGGTTGATCACAACGGGCATGTTCGACAGATCTTCCGAAGAATTTTCAGAGACTAACCCAATATGTCTTATTCTAATATCTTCAAGATTAGCAATATTTTCTTCCGAAGAGACAGTGAGCAAGATCAATGGCCGACCTTCATAAGTAGTTCCACGATTTTCAATTTTTAGTCGGGGAGAGGCCGCTGCCAGGGTATGCATATACGAAACTAGACGATCATGACTAACATGCCATTCACCGGGTATAAATCCAATGCTTTCTTCAGGAGTAGGAATGGATTCATTGTAAGAAATATCAGCCGGTAAATAATAGCTCATAGACAGATCATCCTGCTGAGCGAAGCTGATCTGAAATACTAGAAAAAGAGAAAAAAATAAAAGTTTACGCATTGGTTTATTTTTGAAAAGCCCTAATATAAAAAAACCGTCCTGATAGGGACGGTTTATATAGTGTATAGACGTTTTGTCTAGATATCATCAAAACTTACATCTGTAAATTTCTCTGCTGCCGGAGACGCTGTTTGCTCAACTGGCTGCTCATCATATTCTTTCTTGAAATCTTTCTGGTGACGTTCGCTGATCACTTCCTCACCTTTTTCATTAACGATAAAGTCCGTCATTTCCTCAAGGATCTCTCTAAATCCATCAAAATCTTCTTTATAAAGGTAGATCTTGTGTTTTTTGTAGTAGAAAGAACCATCGTCGTTCGTGAACTTCTTGCTTTCAGTAATTGTAAGATAGTAATCATCTGCACGGGTACTTCTAACATCGAAAAAATAAGTTCTTCTTCCTGCTCTTAAAACTTTAGAGAATATTTCCTCTTTCTCCATCATTCCCTTGTCGCTCATAAAATAGATTCTTTAATGGTTGTTATTAACGAGCTCAAAAATCTAAAAATTTTTAACATCTAGCAAAAAATTTTCACATTTCTTTTTCATTTAGCTGTTTTGCGTAGAGTTCTTTGTAGTATCCTTCAGTAGTAATTAGTTGCTCATGACTGCCTTCCTGTACTACCAGTCCGTCTTCGAGGATAATGATCCTGTCGGCATTTTTAGCTGAAGAAATTCTGTGACTTACGATGATCGTGGTTTTCTCCTTTGTGATTTCGAAGAGATTATTGAGTATTTCCTCTTCAGTTTCAGTATCAACTGCAGATAAGCAATCGTCGAATAAGAGAATTTCGGGGTCATGTATAATTGCTCTCGCAATAGATACCCGTTGCTTTTGTCCGCCAGAAAGTGTGATTCCGCGTTCACCAAGAACTGTGTCGTAACCTTTACTGAAGCCTTCAATATTCTTGTGTACAGAAGCATTTTTCGCCGCTGTAATAATTTCTTCTTCGGAAGCATCTGTTTTTCCGAATTTGATATTATTTCTAATACTGTCACTAAACAGGAAAGCATCCTGTGGTACATAACCAATATTTTCCCGAAGACTTTCCAGGTTCACCGTATCTATTTTGCGACCATCGATCAATAATTCACCCTCATCAATATCGTAAAGACGACCAATTAATTCAAGAATGGTTGATTTTCCAGAACCAGTCTTTCCAATCACCGCCAGTGTTTCCCCTTTTTCCACCTTAAAGCTTACGTTCTTAAGTGCGGTAATATTAGTATCATCGTAAGTAAAGCTCACATTCTTAAATTCAATACTACCGTTGATCGCATCCTGTTCGGTCTTGGGATTGGTAATTTCAGGTTTCTCACTAAGAAATTCATTGATACGTTCCTGAGATGCTTCCGCCTGCTGAACCAGGGAGGTTACCCATCCAATGGCTGCAACCGGCCAGGTAAGCATATTCACATAAAGTATGAATTCTACCAGTACGTCGATATTCTCGATCTTTCCGGAAATTATCTGTCTTCCTCCAATATAAATCACGATAATATTACTGATCCCAATTAAAAGGATCATAAGCGGGAAGAAAAATGCCTGTACTTTTACCAGGTCAATATTCTTATCTCTACTACCATTAGAGAGCTCTGTAAAGTTTTTGTTGGTTTGAGGTTCAAGACCATAGGATTTTATAACAGCGATCCCGCTGAAACTTTCCTGGGTGAACGTATTAAGTTTTGAAAGATATTGCTGGACAACGGTACTTCTTTTGTGAATGGCAACACTTAATTTGTAAATGGAAAATGCCAGAATGGGTAAAGGAATTACTGTGTACAATGTTAGCAAAGGAGCGGCCTGAATCATGAAGATCAAAACCACAACTGTAGAGGTAAATGTGGTGACACTGTACATGATGGCCGGACCCAAATAAAGTCTGACCTTTGAAACATCCTCGCTAATCCTGTTCATGAGATCCCCGGTCCTGTTCTTCTTGTAAAAATTCAGGGAAAGATCCTGGTAGTGACGGTAAACTTCGTTTTTGAGATCATATTCAATATGTCTGGAAACCACAATAAAAGTTTGTCGCATTAGAAAAGTAAGAAATGCAGATATAAGAGTAGTTCCTACTATAAGGAGGATATTGTAAAGAAGTTCATCTTTGAGGACAGAGACATTGGTCACTTCGCCATTAATGTATTGTTCTATAATGACTGTACTTTTACCAATTAAAGGGATGTAGTAGATCCCAAAAATTCTGGCGGCAATCGTAATAACCAATCCAATAAGTAGTTTCCATTTGTATTTGTAGAAATATTTATTGAGATGCTGAAGATTTTTCATTCAGTGAGATTCTATAAAGTTGAGGATTCTGTAATTTAACACGTTTAGAATCCATGCTTTTTAAATAATTATTATTTTTGCGGCGGATTTTTGATCAAATTCAAAATCTGAATAATTTAAAAATCAACAAATTATGCAAGTTGACGTTCTAAATGCAAATGAACTAAAAAAAGCTGCTCCGGTTTTTGGACAGGTGTCTTTTGACGAACACGAACAAATCGTTTTTTGCAACGACAAAGATACAGGTTTAAAGGCAATAATTGGTATCCATAATACGGTTTTAGGACCAGCTCTGGGAGGAACCAGAATGTGGAATTATACCAGTGAATGGGAGGCTGTAAATGATGTATTGCGTCTTTCTCGTGGTATGACCTTTAAGAGTGCGATCACCGGTCTAAATCTTGGTGGTGGGAAAGCTGTTATTATAGGTGATGCTAAAACAGATAAAACTCCGGCGCTAATGAAGCGTTTTGGAGAATTTGTACATTCTTTAGGTGGTAAATACATTACTGCAGAGGATGTAGGTATGGAAACTTCAGATATGGATACCGTACGTGAAGTAACACCTTATGTAACCGGGATCTCAGAATCCCAGGGTGGAGCAGGGAATCCTTCTCCAATTACTGCCTATGGTGTATTTATGGGGATCAAAGCTTCAGCTAAGTTCAAGTATGGATCAGATGATCTTGAAGGTAAAAAAGTTCTGGTTCAGGGAATTGGTCATGTTGGAGAAACCCTGGTAGAATATTTAACCGGAGATGGAGCTGAAGTTTATATCACAGATATTAACGAGGACAGACTTGCAGAAGTAAGTAAGAAATACGGAGCTCATATATTTACAGATAGAGATATTTACTCTGCTGAAGTAGATATTTATGCACCTTGTGCACTTGGAGCGACCATTAACGATGATACCATAGACAGATTGAAGGTTGATATCATCGCCGGAGCTGCGAACAATCAACTTGCAGATGAGGTTGCTCACGGGCAAATCCTTCAGAACAGAGGTATCGTCTATGCGCCAGATTTCCTTATTAACGCAGGTGGGATCATTAATGTGTATGCTGAATTGGAAAATTACGACAAGCAGGAGATCATGCGCAAGACGGAGAATATCTACAATACCACTTTGAGAATTCTTGAAAAAGCTTCTAAAGACGATATCACTACGCACTTTGCAGCTTTGCAAATAGCGAAGCAACGTATTGCCGATAGAAAAAAACAGAATTTAAATTAGTCAGTTCTAATTTATTAATATTTTTGCAGGGCGAAAGCGAAAAGCTTTCGCCCTTTCTAATTCCTAAAAAGTTCTTTTACAATTATGTTGACAAGAAGACATATCAGGGTTAAAGTAATGCAGTCACTGTATGCATTTAACCAAAGCCAGAATGACAACCTTGCCACAGAAGAGAAATTCCTGCTGAAAAGTATGCAGGAAATGTACGACCTATTTCTGCTTCAGTTAAGTTTGATCACCGAGATAAGAGAACATGCTGAAGTGTACCTGGAGAAATCCCAGCAAAAGCACCTTGCCACTAACGAGGAAAAAGATCCCAATAGAAAATTTATCGATAACCAGATCTTCCAGATCCTGAATGAAAACGAAAGTATTCAGAAGGCATTAGAAGACCACAAGATCAATCACTGGAAACAGGATGATGAATATGTAGCGATCATCTGGAATGAGATTAGAAACAGCGAACTGTATTTAGAATATATGAATACTCGTGAAGGAAGTTTCAAGGATGATAAAGAGCTTATTATCCAGATTTTTAAGGAGATCATTGCTCCTAACGAGAAATTATACGATTACCTTGAAGATAAAAAGTTGACCTGGGTAGATGATCTTCCGTTAGTAAATACCGCCGCCCTTAAATTTCTTCAGAAGTTAAAAGAATCCACCGGTAGAGAAAAGCAGATCGCTCGTTTGTTCAAGAACGATGAGGATAGAGAGTTTGCCTTAAAATTATTCCAGAAAACCTATCTAAATGACGAGGACCTTTCCGAAGAAATGCTGGGGAAAACTCCAAACTGGGATAAAGACAGGATTGCTGAAGTAGATATGGTGCTTATAAAAATGGCCATCTGCGAGTTTTTAAAATTTAGCAGTATCCCTGTAAAGGTTACCATTAATGAATACCTGGAGATCGCAAAGGAGTATAGTACTCCAAAAAGTAGCATTTTCATTAATGGTGTACTGGACAAACTTTCCAAGGAATACCAGACAGAAGGCAAGCTAAATAAAATGGGCAGGGGCCTGATGTAGTAAAGAATTTTTAGTATTTTTACCCATTAGAAATTAAACAAAATAACTTCGTCATGAAAAGAACAATTTTGATGTTTGCAGCTGCAGGGGCTATGCTGTTTACCGGATGTAAAGACAATGCCTCAGACAAGGTAAAAGCAGAGAACGTAGAAGCTTCAGCTGAACGTGATGCACAGGCGACTGTTTATCCTGAAATCTCTTTCGAAGAAACTGAATTTGATTTCGGAAACATAGCTAAGGGAACAAACGTTGAGCACGTATTCAAATTCACTAACACTGGAAAAGCTCCTTTAGTGATCACCAATGCTTCAAGTTCTTGTGGATGTACGGTACCAACTTATCCTAAGAATGAAACTATCCAACCAGGTGAATCTGGAGAGATGTTAGTGAAATTCAATGGTTCTGGTAATGGACAGGTAACTAAGACTGTAACAGTATCTGCAAATACTGAAGCTGGAAAAGAACAATTAAAGATCAAAGCTTTTGTAGAAGCTGCGGAAACAGAAACAGCTAGCTAAAAGCATTTATGGATCAATTAACCCAGTTTGCACCGATTATATTGATGTTTGTGGTGGTGTATTTTTTTATGATACGCCCACAAATGAAGAAAGCAAAACAGGAAAAAACATTTGCCGCTGAACTTAAAAAAGGAGATCGTATTATTACTAAAAGTGGTATGCACGGTAAGATTATTGACTTCAGTGAAAAGAATAATTCGGTAATTATTGAAACAGGCGCCGGTAAGATTACTTTTGATCGTTCATCCATTTCAATGGAAATGAGTCAGAAACTGAATGCTCCGGTTGTAGAGAAGAAATAATCTTCGAAGACATATTATTAAACGAAAAAGCAGCTCATTGAGCTGCTTTTTTATTTTATATAGCGGTCGTAAAATCCTATTCCCTTTAAAATTAGAGGTTCGATCTTTTTGATCCTGTTTGTTCGAGTTGCTTGTTTTTTGGCTTCATCAATAAATTGAGCGTATTCCTTTTGATTACCAAAGCTTAGATCCTGAAATGCTCTTTGTAGCACTTTATTACCATTTATAATATAGCTTCAAGTTCTTCAGGTATTTCAAGCGACTTTGGTTTCACTTTTAATTCCAAACCCGCTTTCTGGTTGGCTATTGCTTCTTCTATATAAGAAATAATTGCATCCTTACTAATTCTATCATTTGGCTCAAACCTGATCTGCCTCAAGGACTTTGTCTTGCCTTCCTGAGCATTGACCAGCAGCGCTGTGTTCTTTTTAAGAAATACGCCGTGGAAGAACCAGATGGCCAAATGGTTTTTAAAAGCACTAAGGCCTATGAGATTTTTGCTATCCAGGCTATATACCGGTGCTCACCATTTGATGGAAGCTGTCAATTCGGTTTGTTCCATTAACCCTACAAGCTGCCTGAGTTGTACATCCCAATCGGCATGAAGGAGTACATATTCTTCAATGGAAGGTATCTTCTTACTCCAATCTTTTATTCGTATTTCTTAGCCGTAAGTTCCGCAAGTTTTACGATCACTTCCGCAGCTTTTTGCATACTCTCTACCGGGACATATTCATATTTACCATGGAAATTGTGACCACCAGCAAAGATGTTTGGGCAGGGAAGTCCCATAAAGCTCAGTTGAGCACCATCTGTCCCGCCACGAATTGGTTTGATAATAGGTTCGATGTCCACCGCTTTCATCGCATCACGGGCCAGGTCTACAATATGCATTACCGGTTCTACCTTTTCTCGCATATTCCGGTATTGGTCAGTGATTTCAACAGTAATCAGATCCCGGTCATATTGTGAGCAGATCTCACTGGCCAGATCCTGCATCATTTCTTTACGCGCCTGGAAGTGCCCCAGGTCATGATCTCTTATAATGTATTCCAGAATAGTTTCCTCCACATCTCCATTTATACTGCTTAGATGAAAGAAACCCTGCCTGTCTTCAGTATGCTCGGGGGTTTCCATTCTTGGTAGGGAATTGATAAAATCCTGAGCGATATACATGCTGTTCACCATTTTATCTTTGGCATAACCAGGATGTACGCTTTTGCCTTCCACTTTTACAACTGCGCGAGCTGCATTAAAATTCTCGTATTCCAGTTCTCCAATCTGGCTACCATCCATCGTATAAGCCCATTCTGCTCCAAACTTTTCTACATCAAATTTATGTGCTCCACGACCAATTTCTTCATCTGGCGTAAAACAAACTCTTATTTTTCCATGCGGAATTTCAGGATTATTAACCAGGTATTCCATAGCGGTCATGATCTCTGTGATCCCTGCTTTATCATCTGCGCCTAGAAGGGTTGTGCCATCTGTAGTGATAATCGTTTTGCCTTTATATTGTAATAGGTCGTCAAAGTATTCCGGAGAGAGAATGATATTTCTCTCTTTATTTAGAACAATGTCCTTACCGTCATAGTTTTCGATGATCTGCGGATTCACGTTAGTACCGGAAAAATCTGGAGTTGTATCAAAATGCGAAACAAAACCGATTACAGGAACTTCGTGTGGAACATTTGCAGGCAGACTTGCCATAACATAGGCATGCTCATCTATGGTTACATCCTGCATTCCAATAACCTTCAATTCATCTACAAGCTTATTCGCCAGGTCCCATTGCTTCATGGTGCTGGGCGTCGAAGTACTTTCAGGATCACTTTGTGTATCTATCCTTACGTAGCTTAGAAATCTGTCTATGATATGTTGTTTATTGGTCATGAAGTATAGCTTTTGCTCAAAAATACATATATAGCGTAGCGCGCCAAAACCTTTTAAGTTTTCATATAGATTTTGCTGAAATCCTGCTATTTTTGCATAAACCTACCTAGATGTATAAGTCACTTATAAGACCAGCGCTTTTCAAGTACGATCCAGAGCAGATTCATTATTTCACCTTTAATTTTCTTCGGAAATTTTGCAAGATCCCCGGAGCATTAGCCTTTCTAAGATCAAGATTTAATATTTCTGATAAACGTCTGGAACGGGAAGTCTTTGGACTGAAGTTTAAAAACCCTGTAGGTCTGGCCGCAGGTTTTGATAAAGATGCAAAGCTTTACAAAGAACTTTCAGCTTTAGGTTTTGGTTTCGTAGAAGTAGGAACTGTAACACCAAAGCCCCAGTCAGGGAATGAGAAAACCAGGTTATTCAGGTTACCCGAAGATTCAGCCATTATAAACCGTATGGGTTTCAATAATGAAGGAGTGGAGCAGATGGTTGCCAGATTAAAGGAAAATACAAACGTGCTTATTGGTGGTAATATTGGAAAGAACAAGCTTACTCCCAATGATAAAGCGGTAGATGATTATGTTTATTCTTTTGAAGCACTCTTTGATTATGTAGATTATTTTGTGGTGAATGTTAGCTCACCAAATACTCCGAACTTAAGGGAACTTCAGGATAAAGATCCACTAAAATTACTACTGAACACTCTTCAGAAGAAAAACGAACTTAAAAATAAGTCGAAGCCTATTTTATTAAAGATCGCACCAGATCTTACAGACGAGCAACTTTTGGATATCATTGAGATCGTTCAGGAAACCAGAATCGCCGGGGTGATCGCTACTAATACTACAATTTCGCGTGAAGGACTGCAGTCTGAGAACAAAAGCGAAATGGGCGGACTTAGTGGAAAACCTCTCACAAAAAGGGCTACACAAGTGATACGTTTTCTTTCTGAAAAAAGCGGTCGTTCTTTTCCTATAATCGGGGTTGGTGGAATACATTCTGCAGAAGATGCTGTTGAAAAACTGGAAGCCGGAGCAAGCTTGGTTCAGCTATACACAGGCTTTATTTATGAAGGTCCTCAGCTAATAAAAGATATCAATAAGAAGATTCTGCAGAAAGGATTATAGTTAAGATGCTCGAACAACTAATTCCTTTTCTTACCGCTTCCATACTACTTACATTTTCTCCCGGACCGGATATCATCTATGTATTGGTAAGATCGATCGCATACGGAGCGAAACAGGGTGTCGCTACGGCGTTCGGCCTTGTTTCTGGAATAATTATTCATACTAGCCTGGTAGCTTTTGGAGTTTCGGCGATCATCCGGCAGTCTGATACTACTTTTCTCATCATCAAAATACTCGGAGCTTTGTATTTACTATACCTCGCTTACCAGGTATACAGGTCTAATCCTGAAATTGCCTTTTCTTCGGAAGGAATTAGACATAAAAGTCTGTTGTCATTATTTCGACAGGGATTTATCATGAACGTCCTGAATCCAAAAGTTGGAATCTTTTTCCTGGCATTCTTTCCTGGATTTCTATGGGAACCTGATGGCAATACCGTCTGGCAGTTTTATGTACTTGGATTTGTATTCATGTTACAGGCACTGGTCATTTTCTGTCTGGTGGCTTTTGCCGCAAACAGGATATCTGGCTGGGTAAGATCATATCCTTCTTCTGGAATATTTCTTAAATGGTTACAGGTCGTCATTTTTATTCTTATAGCGATTCTAATTCTTATCTAATTATAGAATCCTTAGCTATCCTGGGAATAATTGATTCTGAAATTTCAGATTATCAATGAAACTATATTCTTTTTAAATTTTCTTTAAAATACTATCTTTGACCATATGGCTCAAGTGAAACTAATCGAGTGTCCCCGCGATGCGATGCAGGGAATTAAAGAATTCATTCCTACAGAGAAAAAGGCGCAGTATATTCAGTCACTTTTAAGGTGTGGATTCGATACTATCGACTTTGGAAGTTTTGTTTCACCCAAGGCTATCCCGCAAATGCAGGATACGGCAGATCTGCTTTCCAGATTAGATCTTTCAAAAACCCAATCCAAATTACTTGCTATCGTTGCTAATACTCGCGGAGCTCAGGATGCCTCTGTTTTTGAGGAAATAGATTACTTAGGTTATCCTTTCTCAATTTCTGAAAATTTTCAAATGCGGAATACCCACAAAACCATTGCAGAATCTGTAGAGGTATTGCAGGAGATCCTGGACATTGCCAATGGTTCAAATAAAGAAGTGGTTGCTTACCTGAGCATGGGATTTGGCAATCCTTATGGAGATCCATGGAACGTAGAAATCGTTGGAGAATGGACAGAAAAACTGGCGGGAATGGGAGTGAAGATTCTAAGTCTATCAGATACGGTTGGAACATCTTCGCCAGATATCATTGAATATTTGTTTTCAAACCTAATTCCCAAATACCCTGAGGTAGAATTTGGTGCGCATCTGCATACGACTCCATCGAAGTGGCATGAAAAGATCGACGCTGCTTATAAGGCAGGATGTAGAAGATTTGATGGCGCTATTCAGGGATTTGGTGGTTGCCCTATGGCTAAAGATGAGCTAACGGGGAATATGCCTTCAGAAAAAATGCTCTCTTATTTTAACGCAGCCAAAGCAGATCATAACATTAAAATGACAAGTTTCGAGTCATCCTACAACGAGGCTTCAAAGATCTTCAACGCCTATCATTAATAGCGTTTATCGAAATGAATACAGGTATTTAGAAAACCTATTTAAAATTAATCTAAATAAATTTGCGGTAATTATAAGCTCATATTATATTTGCGCTGGAATTAGTTATTTTAAACCGGTCTAAATAAAACTATATGAAAAAGCTGTTCGTTTCAGCCTTTGTTGCAGCCCTAACTTTAAGCTCTTGTTCATCTGATGATGACTCTGATATCCTAAACGAAAAAAATATTGAAGTCCCAGTTTCTTATGAATTTACAAGAAACGGAGCTTCTACCGTTAATTTTGAAGGCCAGACTACCAGGTTACAGATGTCTGCGGAAATCCTTTCAAACTTTACCGATTTTGACAACGCTTCAGAAGAAATGTTGCTGAATATGTTTGCGAATGAGAATTCACCTTTCGCGAATGCAGATCTTAATGCTTCCAGTAAAAGTATCAAATCCAAAGTAGCAGCTTCAAACCTGTACTTTGCTACCAATAATGTAGAAGCCAGTGAGATCAAAGCTGATTTTGAATCCTGGATTACCGAGCAAATGACTACTGTTAAAGCAAATAAAGATGTGCTTGCAGAAGCAGGTCAGGCAGGACAGATCGCTCAGGGAACGCTTGTAAGATACGTGAATGGAAAAGGTCTGGAATTAAATCAGGCATTTGCCAAGTCGCTAATTGGTGGTCTTCTGGCAGATCAAATTCTTAATAACTACCTGTCTCAGCCAGTTCTTGACGAAGCCGATAACAGGTTGAACAACGATGATGAGCTACCGGAAGAAGGTGAAAATTACACGACGATGGAACATAAGTGGGATGAAGCTTATGGTTACTTATATGGTGATCCATCAATTCCAGCTTCTAATCCAAATTCTATCCTGAATGAAAGCGATGATAGATTATTGTTCAGCTATTTAGGACAGGTTGATGAAGATGAAGATTTCACCGGATTGGCTGAAGAAACTTTTGAAGCCTTTAAAACTGGTAGAGCAGCAATCGTTGCAGGGAATTATATAGTACGTGATGAGCAGGTTGCTATTATTCGTGAGAATATTTCCAAAACGATCGCGGTAAGAGCAGTGTACTATTTGCAGGATGGTAAGAACCTTCTTGCGAATGGTGAGTTTGGCGCAGCATTCCATGCCTTATCTGAAGGTTATGGTTTCCTTTATAGCTTAAGATTTACCAATGATCCTATGACAAACATGCCTTATGTAAGCGTGTCTGATATCAACAATTTTAAAGATCAATTATTAAGCGGGAATGGTTTCTGGGAAGTAAGTCCTGATACTCTGGATAGTATTTCAGAAAAGATCGCTGCAGAATTTGATTTTAGTGTAGCTGAAGCTGCAGAATAATAATTTGCCGGAGTCCTGTGCTCCGGTTTTTCAATTAAACGATATGATTAAATTTTCAAGACTATTCATTGTATTTGCACTGATCTTCGCGGCTTGTTCTTCTGAAGATGACGGCACCGAGACAGGTGGGGAAACTGGAGGAACAGATTCTTTTGATCGTGGCGCAATGCTGGTAAACTGGGCAGATAATATCATTGTCCCTGCTTACAATAATATGGCTACCAAGACTCAGAATGTTGAAACCGCAGCCACTGCTTTTACCTCAGCTCCAGATGCTGCAGGTTTGCAGCAACTTCGTGAGGCTTATGTAGATGCATACAAGAGCTTCCAATCGGTTTCTATGTTCCAGGTTGGAAAGGCAGAGGAAATTAACTATCGTAGTTATCTAAATACCTATCCGGCTAATACTTCAAATATCGATTCTAAAATAAGTTCAGGTTCTTTCAATCTGGAATTACCATCCAGTTTTGCAGAACAGGGACTGCCAGCTTTGGATTACCTTTTATTCGGTATGGGAACTTCGGAAGAAACCGTGGCCCTATATAGCTCTAATGAGAATTACCGTACTTATTTAAATGCTGTAGCCTCAAGAATGAATGCTCTTACTACTGAAGTTTCAAATTCCTGGAATGGAGATTACAGAGATACTTTTGTAAGTAATACTTCATCATCAAGTACAGGTTCTGTAGATAAATTTACGAATGACTATGTAATGTACTTCGAGAAGATTCTTAGATCTGGAAAGATAGGATTTCCGGCAGGTGCATTTACAGGGACTGCGTCTCCTTCGAATGTAGAAGCGCGTTTCAATTCTGAGATTTCAAGAGAACTTTACCTGGAAGCGTTACAGAGCTTCGAAGACTTTTTCTACGGAAGACATTTTTCAGGAAACGGAACTGGAAGTAGTTACAAACAATACCTGGAGTATCTGGATAGTATGAAAGAAGGATCAGATCTGGCTAGTTTAATTGAAAACCAGTTAGATGCCATTCAATCTCAAAGTTCATCTCTGGAATCGAATTTGAAATCACAGGTAGAAAAAGATAACACTAAAATGCTGGAAGCTTATGACGAATTACAGAAGGCTGTGATTCTTCTAAAAGTTGACATGATGCAGGCATTATCCATTAGTGTGGATTATGTAGATTCAGATGGAGATTAATATCTGAATGCTGTTTTCTGCAAATAAATATCTAAAAAAGTATACGGAAGCTGCCCCTTTGGCAGCTTTTCGTTTATTTTTTGGTTTGATGATGTTTGCCAGTATCGTGCGTTTCTGGGCTAACGGCTGGATCGAGAAACTCTACATTGCCCCGAAATTTTTTTTCTCTTATTATGGATTTGAATGGGTACAGCCAATAGGTGAGTATACCTATTTTATATTTATCATCTGCGGACTTTCTTCCCTGGCTGTCGCAGCAGGTTTCAAATACCGACTTTCAATCATTTTGTTTTTCCTGAGTTTCACCTACATCGAGCTTATGGATAAAACAACTTATTTGAACCATTATTACTTTATTAGCATCCTGAGCTTTTTGATGATCTTTCTACCAGCGAATGTGTATTTTTCTATAGATGCCTGGAGAGATAGAAAGAAATCCTTTCAAAAAGTACCGGCCTGGTGCGTGGATTCTTTAAAACTGCTTCTGGCCATCGTATATTTCTATGCGGGACTGGCAAAACTAAATTCAGATTGGTTGTTAAGAGCCATGCCTTTGAAAATCTGGCTACCCTCCAAATACGATCTGCCGTGGCTGGGAGATCTCATGCAGCAGGAATGGTTGCATTACGCCTTTAGCTGGAGCGGAATGCTGTACGATCTCTTTATTCCATTTTTACTACTGTGGCGTCGTACACGATTTACAGCTTTTGTCATGGTGATCATTTTTCATGTTCTCACCCGTGTACTTTTCCCTATTGGAATGTTCCCTTACATCATGATCGTAAGCGCTTTGATATTTTTTAGTCCGAAGCTACACCACAGAATCCTGAATTTTATTGCTGAAATATTTAAGATCAATAAATCAAGATTCGATACTTCTGAAGTATACCAGTTTCCTGATATTACCGGCAAGATCGTGAGAACTGTCGTCGTAATATTCTTTACAATTCAGCTTTTACTACCGTGGAGATATTTAGCATACCCGGGAGAATTATTCTGGACTGAAGAAGGTTTTAGATTTAGCTGGAGGGTGATGCTTATGGAAAAAGCTGGTTACGCTCAATTTAAGATAGTAGATGCTGAAACCGGAAATCGCTTTTACGTAAATAATTCAGATTTTCTTACCCCTTTTCAGGAGAAGCAAATGTCTTTTCAGCCAGACTTTATTTTGCAATACGCGAAATTTCTTGAAGATCATTTCAGCAAAGATGGTCATCAAAACATAGAGATTTACGTAGAGAACTACGTGGCCCTTAACGGCAGAAAGAGTGCGCCTTACATCGATCCTGATGTAAATTTGCTTAATTTTGCCGACTCGTTTGAACACAAAGAATTCATATTACCATTCCAGGATGAAATTAAAGGTCTTTAGTATCATATTCTTGTTTACTTCACTGGCTCAGGCCCAATTCACGGTAAGTGGAACGGTTACTTCAGTAGAAGACGGCTCACCTATTGCTAATGCTGAAGTATGGAACAAAACAGTTTCAGAAATGGTCCTTACCAATGAAGATGGTGTTTTCAGCATAGAGAATCTTCAGCAGGGTAATTACGAATTTGCAGTTTTCAGTTTTGAATATGCGATCGCAGATAAAGAGATCTTTATCAATGCAGATACTCGAGTGAATTTTGAGCTTGCAAAACTTTCCAACAATCTTAGTGAAGTAATGATCACTAATCGCAGGGAAGAGATTTTCGCCCTACGAAAACTGCGTAAGGTTGAAGGAACTGCAATTTATGCAGGTAAGAAAAGTGAAGTGGTTCTGCTTGATAAAACAGTAGGAAACCTGGCGGCGAATAATGCCAGGCAGATCTATAACCAGGTTGTAGGACTAAATATCTATGATAATGGCGATGCAGGTTTGCAATTAAATATTGGAGGTCGCGGGCTTGATCCCAACCGAACCCAGAATTTTAATACCAGGCAAAACGGTTACGATATTTCTGCCGATGTTTTAGGATATCCTGAAAGCTACTATACACCGCCGGCAGAAGCTCTCAAAGAAATTCAGGTGGTTCGTGGAGCTGCTTCTTTGCAATACGGGACGCAGTTTGGTGGAATGATCAATTTCAAATTCAAGGAACCTGTAAAGGATAAGAAAATAGAACTGATTTCCAGGCAGAGTGTTGGTTCATATAACCTTTTTACCAGTTTCAACAGCCTTAGTGGGACTGTGGGAAAATTAAGTTACTATACTTATTTTCATTATAAGGGTGGCGAAGGTTTCCGTCCTAACTCTGGTTATGATTCCAGGAATGTGTTCGCACATCTTGGTTACCAGCTTAGTGATCGCACCAATATTAGTTTTGAGTATACTTACCTGGACTACCTGGCACAACAACCAGGAGGGCTTTCAGATTTTCAATTCTATGAAGATCCGGATTTCAGCAATCGGGAGAGAAACTGGTTCGATGTTAACTGGAATCTTTATGCATTCAAACTCCAACACAAACTTACAGACAGAACAGATGTTAGTGTAAATTTCTTCGGACTAGATGCCACAAGAAAAGCGCTCGGATTTAGAGTGGATAGAGTTTCCCAGGTAGACGATCTCGATGCACCAAGAGAATTGCTGGTAGATAATTTTTCGAACTGGGGAATCGAAACGAGGTTATTAACAAGGTACGATCTGCTTAATGATCAGTCAGTATTTTTAATTGGAGCAAAGTATTATGATGCCAATAATGACCAGAGACAAGGACCTGGCTCCAATGCGACCGGTCCCGATTTCTCATTTGCAGATACAACATATCCAGATTACGCGAGACAGGCTGAGTTTAACTTCCCTAATAAGAACCTTGCAATTTTTGGAGAAAACATTTTTAATATTTCTGAAAGATTATCGGTTACACCAGGCTTTAGATTTGAATATATAAATACGGCTTCTGAAGGCTCTTACAAAAATATTATTCTGGATCTGGCCGGAAATCCACTTCAGAATGAAACTGTAGAAGATAGTCGTGATTTCGAGCGATCTTTTGTCTTACTTGGTGTTGGTTCCAGTTATTCCCTGAATCCTAAGAACGAACTCTACGCAAATATCTCCCAGAATTATAGGTCTGTTACCTTTAATGACATAAGGGTTGTAAATCCCAATCTGGTCATTGATCCTGAAATTACCGATGAAGAAGGTTTCACTGCAGATATAGGTGTGCGCGGTAGACTGGCCGATAAGGTTTCTTACGATGTTAGCATTTTTGGATTAAGATATAATGACAGAATAGGGGTTGTAGATGTCGCTACAGCTACAGATTATTACCGATATAAATCCAATATTGGCGATGCCTTTATATACGGACTGGAAACATTCGCTGATTGGGATCTAAAGAATACTTTCTTTGAAACTTCGGAAGATCATAAGCTCAACTATTTTGTAAATACTGCCTTTACAAGTTCTGAATATGTGGATTCTAATGAGATCAACGTAGAAGGAAATGAAGTTGAATTTATTCCGAAGGTAAACCTGAAAACCGGTCTTAATTTTGGCTATAAAAACTTCCTCGCAGGTCTGCAATACACCTATTTATCTGAACAGTTCTCAGACGCTACAAATGCTCCTCAGGATGTGGATGACAGAATTAACGGAATTCGAGGTTCCATTCCATCTTATGGAATTATGGATGTATCGGCCAGCTATACACTTGGCAAATTTAAGCTGGAAGCCGGGATTAATAACCTGTTGGATAATAGTTACTTTACACGTAGGGCCACAGGATATCCTGGGCCCGGGATCATTCCTGCGCAACCGCTTACCTGGTACTCAAGTCTGCAAATTAAATTATAGATCACGCAGTAGCTTGCGGTGCCCAGTGACTGCATAACATTCCTGGCGCGGCCTTTTGGGGATTCGCACAGGTTGGACTTTCATATCTGGCACAATTAAGGCAGTTCTTCTCATTTTTAATAGACGCTCTCATTTGAAAACTGTCGCAGGTATGCTGAACATTGACCGCGGTCTCATGTTTGGTACAAAAATTATTCTGAAAATTGTCGCAATTGGTGCAGCTGTTTCCTAATCTAATACTCATAATCGATTCATTTTAAACTAAAGATAGCGAGCAATGCATTAAGAATGAATTTAAATATCTGTAAGCCATATAATTAGATAAAGGTGTAAACTTTTGCGGTCTTCTATTTCTTATAGGAGATTTATGTTTTGTTAAGTGGAATACTTCATTGATTGTCACTTATAAACCATATCTTTGCATGCAATTAAATCCCTAATTGCAATGATCGCACACGATTCCAAAATTCTAGGTGACGGACTAACTTATGACGATGTACTTTTAGTACCGGCATATTCTGAAGTTCTCCCAAGAGAAGTAAGTATTCAGTCAAAATTTACACGCAATATTCCAATTAACGTTCCTATCGTTTCCGCAGCGATGGATACCGTAACCGAATCCAGAATGGCAATTGCCATGGCAAGAGAAGGTGGAATTGGCGTACTTCACAAGAACATGACGATCGAGCAGCAGGCTTTGAAAGTTAGAAAGGTAAAGCGTGCAGAAAGTGGGATGATCATAGATCCTGTAACCCTGCCAATTACAGCCAAGGTTGGAGATGCTAAAGATTCCATGAAAGAACATAGCATTGGAGGAATTCCAATTGTAGATGATGCCGGGAAACTTATTGGAATTGTAACCAATCGTGACCTAAGATTCGAAAAGAATACAGGAAGACCTATACAAGAGGTAATGACCTCAGAAAACCTGGTAACAGTTTCTGAAGGGACTTCACTGGAGGATGCAGAAGTTATTCTACAGGAAAATAAAATTGAAAAACTTCCGGTCGTAAATGCTGAGGATAAACTGGTTGGTTTGATCACGTTTCGTGATATCACCAAGCTTACCCAAAAGCCAATGGCGAACAAAGATACCTACGGAAGACTTCGCGTAGCCGCAGCGGTGGGTGTTACCGGAGATGCAGTGGACCGCGCTGAAGCTTTAGTAAATGCAGGTGTGGACGCCATCATTATAGATACCGCTCATGGTCACACTAAAGGAGTGGTGCAGGTGCTTAAAGAAGTAAAAAAGAAATTCCCAGATCTTGACGTAGTTGTTGGAAATATAGCTACCGGAGAAGCTGCTAAATACCTGGTAGACGCAGGCGCAGATGCTGTTAAGGTGGGAATTGGACCAGGTTCTATTTGTACAACGCGAGTTGTAGCTGGAGTCGGTTTTCCACAATTTTCAGCCGTACTGGAGGTTGCAGCAGCAATCAAAGGTTCTGGCGTACCGGTAATTGCCGATGGAGGAATTCGTTATACCGGAGACATCCCAAAAGCGATCGCTGCAGGTGCAGATTGCGTGATGCTTGGTTCACTGCTCGCAGGAACTAAGGAATCACCGGGTGAAACGATCATATACGAAGGTCGTAAATTCAAGTCTTATCGTGGAATGGGATCTGTTGAAGCTATGGAAAAAGGTTCGAAAGATCGATACTTCCAGGATGTGGAAGATGACATCAAGAAACTTGTACCAGAAGGGATTGTTGGAAGAGTTCCTTATAAAGGAGACCTGGAAGAAAGTATTCACCAGTTCATTGGTGGGCTTAAAGCTGGAATGGGATATTGTGGTGCAGGAGATGTAGAAACCTTGAAGGAAACTGGAAAGTTCGTAAGAATCACAGCTGCCGGAGTTCACGAAAGTCATCCTCATGATGTAACGATCACGAAAGAATCTCCTAATTACAGTAGATAATTTAAGAAATTGAAATAAAAAAGCCCCGCAAGTTGCAGGGCTTTTTTTATTTGAAATGATTAAAATTTCTAGTTTTCTGTAGTAGTAGATCCGGCTGCCTGTTGAGTAGTTTCAGGTTTTAATTCTATACCCATTTTTTCCATCACTTTAAGCGTGATATCATCCTGTTCTCTTGAGAATGCAAGTCCGCCAGAACCAGAATGAAATATTTGAGTATAACCTTCTTCCTGGATCACTTCTTTCATTGCTGTATCGATCTTTGCATAAAGTGGACCGGTTAGTTCACTTCTTTTCATTTGAAGCATTACAGATGCTTTCTGTCTAAAGCCTTTGATCTCATTCTCCATTCCAATGATCTCGTTTTCTTTTTCTTTCTTGACATCATCTGTAAGACCTACATTGGTTTCCTGGTATTCCTTTACCGCTGTTTCATATTTCCCAATAGTGTTCTTCAGGTCGCCCTGAAGCTCTTCGTTGTAAACTTCCAGAGATTTATTTACATCAGCATTTTCTGGCATTTGAGCCAGGATATATTCTGCGTCAATAGTTCCAATTTTTGATTGTGCGTTTGCAGAAACTACTACAAATAGCATTAAAATGGCAATACTTAATCGTTTCATTCTAAATATTTTTTCGCAAATATAACAGGCTGAGGTAAATATCAGCTATCCTTCAGAAAAATTAATTATTTATCGAGCACACTTTTACCTTCTTCAGCAAAAGCTTTGAAGTCTGTCATGAATTGTTTTGATTGCTTTTTAAATGCTCCGGGCATCATCATTCCAATAGCTTTCATAAATCCTGAGAACCTGAACTCATTATGCGTGCGCCACAGCGTTTTCCCAGGTTCGATCTCCTCGAAATAATTTGCCTGTTGGTTAAATACACCTTTAGCGATATAAGTGGCTTCATATTTTTGAGGGAGTTCGTTGGCGAGTATGGTCTCGGTCATTTCGATCTCACGACCATTCATCTTGAACTTCAGAAGATTCTGAGAGCCTTTTTCTCCAAGTACTCCGTTTATGGGTTTCATGAAAATAAAACCTTCCTGCCAGTGTTTAAGACTATCCGGATCTGAAAATTTTTCTATGACCTCGTTAAGAGGTTTGTCGATCACAATTTTCTGTTCGTATTTCATATGATTTTGCGTTAGCTTCAGTCTAAGATACTACGGAAATAAAAATCTTTCAGAATTTATAATTTCGTAGGTTGCTTATTCGTTAAGCCTTTAGCTTGCAGAACCTCAAGTAATTGTTATTTTTGCGCGGATAGTAAGTTTAGTAAGAGCTGAAGGTGTTTTCAGCTTAATAAAAGAGGTGCTTAAACGATTGATTTTGAATAGACGTTTTTATTGGTTTTATCTTGGATTGTGCTCATTGCTGTTTGGCAGTTGTGAGTATTTTCAGCAAACCGATAACAGGGTACAGGTAGTAAGAGTCAATGATTCTTATTTATACGAGGAGGATATACAATCTCTTATTGATGAAGATACTTCTCCTGAAGACAGTTCGATAATCGTTGGGAATTACGTGACTCGCTGGGCGACTCAGCAATTGTTGATAGACAGGGCAAAACTCAATTTACCAGGAGAGCAACAGGCAGAATTCAATGCCCTTGTGGAGAACTATAAGAATGAGTTGTTTACCAATGCATATACAGACGCTATTGTCACCCGGGATCTTGATACCTCCCTCAACAAGAACGAGATCGAAGCTTATTATAAGAAGAATGGGGAAAATTTTATTCTGAATGAGGACCTTGTAAAACTCAGGTATATTAATCTTCCGAAGAATACGAACAACCTTGATGAAATAAGAACTAAATTTCGTCGCTTTGATGTTGAAGATCAGGACGCATTAAGCAATATGGCGATTCAGTTTAAAAATTACAGCATGAACGATTCTGTTTGGGTGAAAACAAAATCTGTTTATGATAAAATTGGTCCGCTTTCTGTAGAGGATCGGTCAAAGCTATTGCGAAATTCAAATTTCCTGGAGTTAAAGGATTCATTAAATGTGTACCTTGTTTATGTGAACGATGTACTGGCAAGAAATGAACAGGCTCCTTTAGATTATGCTTCAGCAACCATTCGCGAGATTTTACTGAATAAAAGAAAGCAGTCGCTTATTAAAGAATTAGAAAAGGATATTACTAAAGATGCAATTAAAAATAATGAATTTGAAATCTACAATTAAACCGCTATTTTCAGGAGTGTGCATGATGTTCACGGCTCTTGGATTTTCACAGGAAGTGATCGTAACAGATAGTACATCGATCCAGCCAGATGCTGAGGTGAAGAAGGTGGAAAACGAAATGCAGGGGAAACAGCGCATGAAAGTTGATGGGATCGCTGCAGTAGTTGGAGAATATATCATTCTTGAAAGTGATATCGACCTGATGTATAAGGATATGCAGTCACAGGGAATGACCACGGCAGAGGTGAATGATTGTAAGCTGGCTGGTTCTCTAATGGAGAACAAATTGTATGCGCACCATGCAATACAGGATAGTATCATCATTAACGACAACCAGATAAATGGGATCGTTGATCAACAGATACAGGGACTGCAGCAACAGGCTGGCTCTATGGAGAAAGTGCTTGAATTCTACAAAAAGGATAGCGAAGCCGAATTGAGGGATGAGATCTTTACACTTACCAAGCAAAGACAGCTTGCGCAGCAAATGCAGGAAAAGATCATTCAGGATCTGGAAGTTACTCCGGAAGAAGTGAGACAGTACTACGTGCAAATGGATGAAAAGCCAATGTTTGGTACTGAAATTGAACTTTCTCAAATCGTAATCGAACCTGAAATTCCTCAGGAAGAAAGTCAGAAGGTTATAGATAGATTGAAAGGTTTTAAAGCTGATATTGAAGAGAACGGTTCAAGTTTTTCTACCAAGGCAGTTTTATATTCCCAGGATCCAGGAACTGCTCCAGATGGAGGTAGAATTACACTTACCAGAAAAGATGCCTTTGTAAAGGAATTTAAGGATGTAGCCTTTAGTCTTCAGGAAGGTGAGGTTAGTGAACCTTTTGAAACTGAATTTGGTTACCATATTATCCAGATCGACAAGATTCGTGGACAAACCGTAGAACTTAGACATATATTGTTGATTCCAGATGTAACGAATGCATCTGTACAGGCAGCGAAAGCTGAAATCGATACCTTAAGAAGTAAGATCGTAAAAGGGGACTTAAAGTTTGCGGCAGCTGCTCGTGAAGCTTCAGATGAAGAAGAAACTAAAACTGAAGGTGGGAAACTGATCAATCCAAGAACTGGTGATACCAGATTTGAACTAACCAAGATCGATCCTAAACTATTTGAGCAGGTGGAATCTTTAGATGAAGGTGAAGTTTCCCTGGTTCTTACACAACAGGACAGGACAGGAAGACCTCAATTCAAGATCATCAAGGTTACTAAGAAAATTGAGGAGCACGAAGCAGATTACGCAACAGATTATCTTAAGATCAAGGAACTTGCGCTAAGAGACAAACAGCTAGATGTCATCGAGAAGTGGCAAAAAGAGAAGATCGCAGATACTTATATTAAAGTAAACGGAAAATACCGTGATTGTGATTACGCTAACGACTGGTTAAAACAATAATGCATGTCTGACGTTGCCCTGATAGAAAACCTGGTAAAGAAACATGCCGAACTTAGAACAGAGATCGCGAAAGTGATCGTTGGTCAGGATGAGGTTGTGCAGCAGGTTTTACTTTCTATATTTTCAGGGGGACACTCATTATTGATCGGAGTTCCAGGCCTTGCAAAAACGTTGATGGTCAATACCATCGCTAAAGCGCTTGGTCTGGATTTCAAAAGAATACAATTTACCCCAGATCTTATGCCCAGCGATATTCTAGGATCAGAGATCCTGGATGAAAATCGCAAATTCAAGTTCATAAAGGGTCCGGTTTTCACCAATATTTTACTGGCAGATGAGATCAACCGTACTCCGCCAAAAACTCAGGCAGCTTTACTTGAAGCCATGCAGGAACGAGCTGTTACGGTAGCCGGTCATCATTATAAGCTTGATAAACCCTATTTTGTTCTGGCTACGCAAAACCCGATAGAACAGGAGGGAACCTACCCTTTGCCTGAGGCCCAGCTGGACAGGTTTATGTTTGCAATAAATCTTGAATATCCAAGTTTTCAGGAAGAAGTGGATGTTGTCAAATCTACGACCACAGATGTTCAGAAAACAGTGAATCCATTATTTAATGCATCAGAAATATCTGAAATTCAACAAGTGATTCGGCGTATCCCGGTACCGGATAATGTTATAGAATATGCTGTGAGACTGGTAGGAAAAACAAGACCTGGCAAAGATGCTTCAGATTTTGTTAAGAATTATATTGATTGGGGGGCGGGACCAAGAGCTTCTCAGAATTTAATTCTGGCTGCCAAAACTCATGCCGCAGTACAGGGTAAATTCTCACCAGATATTGAAAATGTTCAGGCGGTTGCCATTGGAATTTTGAGACATCGTATCATTAGGAATTACAAAGCAGAAGCTGAAGGGATTTCTGCTGAAAAAATCATAAAAAATTTATTCTAGTGATCAATATTCTAGAGCGCTATAAAATTCTCTTTTCTATACTTTTTTTGATCTTGCTTTTGGGAATAAGTTTTTTGCTAGCATAGCAGGACTGGATGAATCTTCAGCATTTATCCTGAGATTTGTATCCTCTGTATTTTTATTCGGATTCTGGATCATCATTCTCCTGGATATGATTCTGAATAAGCTACGTGACAAAACATTCTGGATCCTGTCCATGTTTTTTATTGCTTTTATGGCTCCTGTAGTTTATTTATTCCGAAGACAAAAGTCGCTCCGCGAACCTGCCAAATATTCGATATAGACTTCGGAAGTTATCGAATTCTTAGAAATCTATCCTAAAATTCATTTTTATTGAATTTTATATCGTAAAAATTACAATTTCAGAAATAATTTACAGCGATTTCTGAGTATTGCTCCTTATTTTTAAAATCGGTCTAAATTTCCTATTTTTGCAAGACTTTTTTAGAATAAAAACAAAACAGAATATGGCATACGATATTGATATGATTAAGAAGGTGTATAGCCACATGGCTGAACGTGTGAATACAGCACGTGAAGTTGTTGGTAAACCTTTGACGCTTTCAGAAAAGATCCTTTATTCTCACTTATGGGATGGGAGTGCTAAAGAAGCATTCCAAAGAGGTAAGGATTATGTAGAATTTTCACCGGATAGAATTGCTTGTCAAGATGCGACTGCGCAAATGGCATTATTGCAATTTATGCAGGCAGGTAAGAAGCAGGTAGCTGTTCCTACAACTGTACATTGTGATCACCTTATCCAGGCGAAAATGGGAGCTGCGATAGATTTGCAATCTGCAAATAAAAGTAGTAGTGAGGTTTTCGATTTTCTGGAATCAGTATCAAACAAATATGGAATTGGTTTCTGGAAACCAGGTGCAGGTATTATCCACCAGGTTGTTCTTGAAAACTATGCATTTCCAGGTGGAATGATGATTGGAACCGATTCTCACACGGTGAACGCCGGTGGATTAGGAATGGTTGCTATTGGAGTAGGTGGAGCAGATGCTGTAGATGTAATGGCTGGAATGCCTTGGGAACTTAAATTTCCTAAACTTATTGGAGTGAAGTTAACCGGAAAACTTTCTGGTTGGACTTCTTCTAAAGATGTGATCTTAAAAGTTGCAGGTATCCTTACTGTAAAAGGTGGTACCGGAGCAATCATAGAATATTTTGGTGAAGGTGCGCGTAACCTTTCCTGTACTGGTAAAGGTACTATCTGTAATATGGGTGCTGAAGTTGGAGCGACAACTTCTACTTTTGGTTATGATGACTCGATGGAGCGTTACCTGAGAGCTACCAACCGTGCAGATGTTGCAGATGCAGCGAATGAAGTACGTGAGCACTTAACTGGTGATGAAGAAGTATATGCAAATCCAGAGCAGTATTTTGATGAATTGATCGAGATCAATTTAGATGAATTAAAGCCTCACTTAAATGGACCATTTACTCCAGATCTTGCAACTCCTATTTCTGAAATGGGAGCGAAAGCGAAGGAGCATGACTGGCCAATCAATGTTGATTGGGGTCTGATTGGTTCCTGTACGAACTCATCCTATGAAGATTTAACCAGAGCAGCTTCTATCGCAAAACAGGCGGTGGATAAGAAAGTAAAGGCTAAATCTGACTTCGGGATTAACCCGGGATCTGAACAAATTAGATTCACGGCTGAAAGAGATGGATTGCTTCAGATCTTTGAAGATCTTGATGCAACTATATTTACAAATGCCTGTGGACCATGTATTGGTCAATGGGATCGTTCAGATAGAAAAGGTGAAGAGAAGAACACGATCGTGCATTCTTTCAACCGTAACTTCTCTAAGCGTGCAGATGGAAACCCAAATACACACGCTTTTGTAGGTTCTCCTGAAATGGTTGCAGCAATTGCAATTTCTGGTAGACTGGATTTTGATCCAACCCGTGATAAGTTAATGAACGAGGATGGTGAAGAAGTAATGTTGGATGAACCTCAGGGAATTGAACTTCCCACAAAAGGATTTGCTGTAGAGGATGCTGGATATGTTGCTCCAAATGAGGATGGAAGCAGTGTGGAAGTTAAAGTGGCTGAAGATAGTGAAAGACTTCAATTGCTTACACCTTTCGAGCCTTGGGATGGTAAAAATCTTACTGGTGCTAAATTGCTGATCAAAGCATGGGGTAAATGTACTACCGACCATATTTCTATGGCAGGACCATGGTTAAGATATAGAGGACATTTAGATAATATTTCTAATAACTGTCTAATTGGAGCTATTAACGCTTACAATGAGAAGACCAACTTTGTTAAGAATCAGCTTACTGGTGAGTACGATGGTGTGCCGGCAGTACAGAGAGAGTACAAAAAAGCAGGGATTCCAACCGTTGTAGTAGGAGATCATAACTATGGTGAAGGTTCTTCCAGAGAGCACGCAGCTATGGAACCAAGACATTTAGGTGTTAAGGTGGTACTTGTAAAGTCCTTTGCTCGTATCCATGAGACAAACCTTAAGAAACAGGGAATGTTAGGTCTTACTTTCGCAAATGAAAGTGATTATGATCTAATCCAGGAAGATGATACTTTCAACTTTATAGATCTTGAAAACTTCGCACCAGATACGCCTCTTACTATAGAGATTGTACATGCAGATGGAAGTAAGGATACCATTAAAGCTAATCATACTTATAATCAGCCACAGATAGAGTGGTATAAGCATGGATCTGCATTAAACCTTATTAAAAAGGAGAACGCAGCATAAGCATTTAGTTATATAATTCTAAAGAACCTCAGGAGTAATCCTGAGGTTTTTTGTTTTTCGAGAATTTGTGATGATTTGGAGTCTTGAATTTTTAGTTACTATTCAAATTGAATCAAGATGATCACCGTCCAAAATGTAATTTTTCCGTTCTTTGCAGGACTTAAGCAATGCTATGAAATTATTCAAAAATCAGTGGTCAAATATTATTATTATCGTGATAATTCTGGTGATGGTGATTCCTCAAACCAGGAAGCCGGTTCAGATCTTTGTAAACAAACTTATTTCCTTTGCACCTTCTGTAAATGATGAAGAGGATCAGGAGAAATTAGCCAGTTATGATTGGGTACTGGAAGATAAAAGAGGTAAGAGAATAGAATTTTCTAAATTTGAAAATGAAGTTATCGTAGTCAATTTCTGGGCAACCTGGTGTCCGCCATGTATTGCAGAAATGCCAAGTTTCCAGGAAGTTTATGAGGATTATGGTGAAAAAGTACGTTTTGTATTTGTTTCAGGAGAACAGCATCAAACCACAGATAATTACATGAAGCGTAAACGTTTTACTTTACCTTCCTATAAGATGCGGACTAAAGCACCTGAGCCAATGCTGGGTAAAACGTTGCCAACTACTTATGTGATCTCAAAATCAGGAAAAATTGTGATCGACAAAGTTGGGTCTGCCGACTGGAACTCGGACAGCTTTCGAAGCACTCTTGATAAATTGCTGAAAGAGTAATTATAATTTATTGAAGAAAGATTTTAAGAACTGCGGGTGAAACATGCTTTGCATGATCTTGATCTCTTTGGAAAATGTGGTTTCTTCATCCAGAAATTTGAATATATTCTGAATACTATTTTTCGTATAGAACTTAGTGAAGAATGATTCACCAAGATCATTCCGCTTTTCCAGAACATCCAGAAATATCGCATCATACCGCTGAAATCTTTTGCTGAACAAACCTTGCGCTGGCTTCTTACCACTTTTGATGTTTGACAGTAACTTGCTTACTTTTCGTTCAGTACTCTTAAATGAATAGCCTGAAGATGCCTTTACCCAACCACCAGCCGTTCCTATCTTCGTAACATGTTTGGAATTATGCTTATGGAAAGGGTAGTCGGTCATTGGAATTACGCCCGTTTCACTTTCAGTGATGCTGTAATTATCAATTTTTAAAACTTCCCGAATATATTTTTCTAGTTGCTCATCATATACTTTTTCTTCGGTTAGAAAAGGAGTAAAAAAGGTAAACTCTATAAGAGCGTTTTTAGGAAATACTGGTAGGACATAAGTAAAACAAGTGCTGTTCTTGTATTTGCTCCGATAATCCATCATTGTAAAGCGGTCAGGGTCAAATTGAGCTTCCTGAGTTTCAATATAAATCCCTTTAAAGTGCTGATAGATTTTGGCGCTACCAGAATCATCTTTATAAGCATGTGGTGGTCTGCTGTCAAAAAAATGAGTAGCGGTGTAAGAATCTTTCTTGCCTAATGCAGTACGTGTAACTTCATCGATCTTACTAATCTCATCCTGAATGAAGTATGTGTCAGGATCCTTTGTTAATTCGCATTTCGCATAATCATAAAAGTCGATGGACCTTAACATCTTATAGGAATACGGTGCAAAATCCAGTTCTTTCTCTACAGAATCTGCTATAAATAATCCTTGCTGCCATTCCTTCTGAATAAGCTCGTCCCATTTACCTGAACCTTCTTCCCAGAAGCACCAGGTTTTGTCGTTTTCATCTTTGAGCGAAGGATCAATAATCGCAATCTTTTTTCCTTTAAAGAAAATGTCCTTCCTGATTTCAAGAGCAAGCTGTAGCCCAGCCAGTCCACCACCAACGATGATGTAGTAATAGTCTGGCGTGATCATTTGGGGGTATATTTTATTTTCTGAAATATTTGAAAGGTACGAATAGCATTCCGAAGCATTCGCCGTCATCCTTTCCTAAATGTTTATGGTGCATTTTATGCGCTCGTCTTATACCTTTTGCGTATTTATTATTCGCATTTCTAAAGATCTTAAACCTTTGGTGTATAAAAATATCGTGCACTGTAAAATATGTGATGCCATATGCGAGAATCCCAAGTCCAATAGGTAGGCCGAACCATACATCTTCATACCTCCAAAGCAGGAAACACCCAATACTTACAAGAGCGTAAAAAACGAAAAAGAGATCGTTTCGCTCCCACCAGCTACTGTGATCTTTGTGGTGGTGATCCTTATGCAATTTCCATAAGAAACCATGCATCACATATTTGTGTGTGAACCACGCCATTCCCTCCATCATCATAAAGGTTCCAAAAAATACTAATAGCCATAATATCACTTGCATCATCATCAATTATATTAAATTCAGTCTATAAGAAATATAGGATTTTGCCAGTAATCCTGCCTTTTGATAATTAGGAACACGAACCCGGCAATTTTTAATTTCCAAAGATGGCACGTTTTTAAGTTTCTGAAGTAGTTTTCTATAATATATATAAGCAGTATACACACCAAACTTCGCTTCTACCGGAAGATGAGCGATCCCGCTAAGACCTTTACTGAAGTCTTCTTCAATTTCAGCAACAATCTGTTGTTTATTTACTTCGTCTAATTCTGAAAGGTCCACATTTGGGAAATAGGATCTGCTAAGATCTTCATAATCTGCCTTAAGATCCCGTAGAAAGTTCACTTTCTGGAAAGCCGAACCTAGACTCATAGCCGATGATTTTAACTCCTCGTACTTCGCCTGGTCACCTTTTACAAAAACTTTTAAACACATAAGACCAACAACATCTGCACTGCCGTAGATATACTGGCGATATTCTTCCATGCTCAGGTATTCAGATTTATGCAGATCCAGTCGCATACTATCCATAAATGCCTTGTAAAGCTGAGGTTCTATATCGTAACGGTGAACCGTTTCCTGAAAAGCATTTAGAATAGGATTAAGAGAAATCCTTTGATCCAGCGCCTTATATAGATCAGCTTCAAAATCTTTAAATAATAAATCCTTGGCATAATCATGAAAGCTATCCACGATTTCATCAGCAAATCTTACAAATCCATAAATATTATAGATATCCTGCCTGATAGTGGGGGCCAGCATCTTAGTGGCCAGACTAAAAGAAGTACTGTAGCTATTGGTAACAGTTTTGCTACAGGACCGGGATACCGTATCAAAAATCGCCTTCATAAATTAGTTTTGTTCATTTTGTTGTATCAGTCCAGCTGCAAGTTTACCAGATATAAGGGATGGCGGTACACCCGGTCCGGGAACGGTTAACTGCCCGGTAAAATATAATTTTTCCACCTTTTTACTTCTAATTTTTGGTCTTAAAAATGCTGTCTGGAAAAGTGTATTTGCCATTCCGTAGGCATTCCCTTTATAGGAATTATAAGCTTCCTTGAAATCCTTTACACAAAAGGATTCCTTAAATATAATATTTGTTTTTATTTCCTGCCCTGTAAGCGCCTGAAAACGTTCGATTATCATATTAAAATAACGTTCCCGAATCTCATCGGTATCTTCGAGATCTGGAGCAAGAGGAATTAAGAATATTCCTGCTTCCTTTCCTTCCGGAGCTACGGTATCATCAGTCTTTGAAGGGAAACTGGCATAGAACAGTGGATCTTCAGGCCAGGCAGCTTCATCATAGATGGCTTTTGCATGATCCTTAAAACTACTATCAAAAAATAGTGTATGGTGAGATACATTCTTCAATTTCTTATCAAAGGCTACATAAAACAGTAGGGACGAGGGTGCAAACGTTTTCTTCTCCCAGTACTTTTCAGAATACTGTCTATCGAATTCCGGAAGTAAGGTTTCTGTATGATGATAATCTGCACCAGAAAGAATGATATCTGCAGGATAAAGTTTCCCGTCTATTTTCAACGCTTTTGCTGCACGATCTTCAGTAGTAATAGCCTCGACATTAGCATTGAGCTGAAACTTTACGCCTAAAGACTCTGCGAGCTCTTTAATGCCTTCTATAACTTTGTACATCCCTCCATGAGGATGCCAGGTGCCCAATCCAAAGTCGGCATAATTCATAAAACTATAAAAAGCTGGAGTATCACTTGGTTTTGCTCCCAGAAACAATACTGGAAATTCGAGAATCTGTCTTAGTTTCTCATTAGAAAACTCTTTGCGAACATCTCCGCTAATATTTGTAAAAAACCGGCCTAGTCTTGTTGCGGTCGCAGTTGTTACAAGTTCCATTGGAGAAACTCCAGGACGATAAACCAGATCTTTAATGGCTATATCATAATTGTCACGTGCTTTGGCAATGAATTTCTTCAGTTTTTCAGAACTTCCCTTTTCAACTTCTTCAAAGGTCTCATAGATCTCTTCAAGGCTACCCGGAATTATAACGGAATCATCTTTACCGAAGTAAACTTCATAAGCTGGATCTAATTTGTTCAGCTGAAAATAATCTGAAGCTGATTTTCCGAAGTCAGAAAAGAAACGTTCAAAAACATCTGGCATCCAGTACCAGGTTGGACCAATATCAAAAGTAAACCCAACACGTTTCAATTGGCGGGCTCTACCACCTACCGTATCATTCTTTTCGAATACTTCTACCTCGTAACCGGCTTGAGCCAGGTAGCAGGAAGCTGCTAGAGATGAAAAACCGGATCCTATAATATTTATCTTTTTTGGCATTGAGGATTTTTAGAGACTATTTATAAAATCTTTAATGGATGTCTGTACTTTGATGTTTTCAGGAAGAGTGGCCTGATCTATTTCTTTTGTTCTTTGTCCAAATAACAAGAATTCTCTTGGTTTATCCCGGCATAACTTCTCCTGGAACTCATTTATAAATTCTGAGACATCTGTATTTACAGGTGAGATGGTAAGATAACTTACGAATACCGGATCATTATGGATTTTCATCAGGTAATCCATATTGTCTAATGGTAAGCTTGGACCAACATAGATAACATTTTTACCTGCGTTTAAAAGCTCATAGTTGAGATACAAAATCCCAATATCGTGGATTTCATTGTAAGGAAGAAAAAGCACATATAATTTGTCATTATTCTCTTCCTCGCCGTTAGATTTTAGTTCGGCTATATTGATATATATCTTTTGTTTAATAAGCTCTATGATGTAATGCTCGTGAATAGGTTTGATGGTATCAGTCTGCCAAAGCAGCCCAATCTCTTCAAGCAGCGGAATAAAAACATCGTAGAAAACATCTCGAAATGATAATTTTGAGACCAGATCATTATAGGTTTTCTGAAACAATCTGTCATCAAAATTCATCATCGCGAGCTTGAGAGCATTCTTTGCTCTGTTCTCAACACTTGAAGATGCTGAAATTCGCCTAACAAGCGCATGAACTTCGTCTTCTTTCATTTTGGAGATCCGTGAAATCTTGTATCCATGAATATTCAAAAAAGAAATATTGAGTAGCTTCTGCAGGTCTTCACCATCATAAGTACGAATATTGGTATCTGTTCTCTCAGGATCAAGAATATTATATCTCTTTTCCCAGATCCTTATGGTGTGGGCTTTAATTCCACTTAGGTGCTCCAGATCCTTAATACTAAAGTTTTGTTTGATGTGTTCCATACTTCTTTTAAGCTATTAAACAAATCTAAACAATATTTAGAGTGAAAATGATAGAGAAAAGTTAAAATGTTTAATTAAATGTAATTTATATTAAACAAAATTGAGATAGGATATAAAAAAAAGCCTCAGCGGCTAATTGTAATTTTTTGGAAAGTAGTACCCGAGGCGGGACTTGAACCCGCACGCCCTAATGGACACATGGCCCTCAACCATGCCTGTCTACCAATTCCAGCACTCGGGTATGAGTTTATGGAATGCCTCCATAAGGCTGGTCAACAAGTTTCGATCAAAAGATCGAAGCGAGCAAAATAGTGATCTGGCTGGGGCTCGAACCCAGGACCCTCTCCTTAAAAGGGAGATGCTCTACCAACTGAGCTACCAGATCTTGAACAATAAAATATGAACTTATTTGTGATCTGGCTGGGGCTCGAACCCAGGACCCTCTCCTTAAAAGGGAGATGCTCTACCAACTGAGCTACCAGATCATTAAAAAGCATCCGTCTTTTTGCGAATGCGGGTGCAAATATACATGCATTAATTTATTTTTCAAGACATAATTGCTATAATTTTACCATAGTTTTGCCTTTTGCTCATTTTAAGTGATTTACAGATGAAAATTTTTTTGATTGGATACATGGGAAGCGGTAAATCAACCGTTGGAAAACTACTATCTGAAGAGTTAAACCATAAATTTTATGATCTTGATAACGAGATCGAAAAAGAATATGACTTGGCGATCTCTGAAATCTTTGCGAGAAAGGGAGAGATCTTCTTTAGAAAAGCTGAACGAAAGATGCTGGAGAAATTAATATACCTTAATGAGGACGCTGTAGTTTCTCTTGGAGGAGGAACTCCGTGTTATGGTGACAACATGGAGCTTATAAAAAATGCAGATTCGGTACGATCTATTTATCTCAAGCTGAACATTCCAACCTTATTGGAGAGATTGCAACGTGAAAAAACAGACAGGCCAATGATAAGTCATTTGGAAACTGAGGAGCTGCTGGAAGAGTTTATCAGAAAGCATTTGTTCGAAAGAGGCTTTTATTACAATCAAAGTGAGCTAATTTTAGATTGTGATGATAAAGATCCTTCAGAAATCACACGGGAATTAGTGAGGACTTTAAGATAACTCTACACGTTCATGATCCTTTTCAAAAATAACTTTTACTGTTTCGCTTAGAGAGGTCGATAGAGATAGACCTTTAAAATCGGCTTTCACCGGGTAGCGTTTGTGATTCCTGTCTACAAGCACTGCGGTCTTGAAATTTTTAATTGGAACGTCCAGAAAATATCGTACTCCATAAATAAGAGTGGAACCTGAATTCAATACATTGTCCACCAGGATCAAAGATTTGTTTTGATATTCTTCGGGCTTTAAGGAAACAATTATAGGATCTAATGGTGATTTTTTGTTGATCACCACCTTACCCAAAATAGTTTTTAAAGGTGAAATTTCCTGAAGTTCTTTTTCAAGTTTCTGAGCTAGAATATATCCATTACTCGCGATGCCTGCGATAATAATCTCTTTCTCGTCCACATTACTTTCATAGATCTGGTAAGCTATTCTCCTGATTTTATGCTTGATCTCGTCCTGGTTTAGAATTGAATGCTTAGCTTTCATAAATTACTTTTTTCGAAATTTGAAGAATAGTTCAGTCCCTAAACGAGGTTTTATGGAATTGTATGCTTTCTCCAGAATTTCAATATGATAATACGGACTAAAATAAGTTAAATATTCTTCACGACTGCCGCCAAAAGGTGGGCCGTCTTCCTTTAATTCAAAATTGAATAATAAACCTGCCAGTACTCCTCCAGATCTTAGAAGTTCACTGGTTTTTTGAGCATATGCACTTCGTTTAGTAACCGGTAACGCGCAGAAAAAGGTTTGCTCCAGGATTAGTTCGAAGGAATTCTCAATTTTAAAAAAATCCTGGTGCAGCATTTGGTCTTCAGGAAATTCAGGATTGCGAAGTGAAAATGAGTTTAAAGGTATTTCAGCAATATCGCATAGAAAGACATTTCTAAAACCATTTTTAAAAAGGCATTCTGCTTCATAAGCATTGCCTGCTCCTGGAATCAGGATTTTTAGATCCTTGTTCTCAATACCATCTGCAAATGCCTTAATTGGAGGGGAAACAGCTCCCAGATCCCATCCAGTTTGATGATTTTTATATCTACTGTTCCAGTAATTTTTAGTCATCTTTTTTCTTCTCTAAACCATCATCCTTCTTTTCGTCTAAGCCGTCATCTGTATTTTCAAACCAATCATCAATATCACGACGGTCCTTCTTCGTAGGGCGGCCAGTACCTTTCTTGCGGTAATAGTCCTTGGAGTATTTTAAAAGATCCAGTTTCTCAAAGGCTTCTTTCGGGGTGATATCATGAACATAGATATTTACAAGTTTCGCCCCAACACGACTTTTGGGGAGATCGAGGATTTCCAGCTCATAATTGATCTGGTTTTTCCGAACCCTTAGTTTATCACCAGGGAATACGTCCTTGCTAGGTTTCAGAATCTCATCGTTCAATCTTACCTTTCCTTGCTTGCAGGCAGTTGTTGCCAGACTTCGGGTTTTAAAATAGCGTACGCACCACAAAAACTTATCAACTCTCATACTTATACCTTCAAATCGCCGTTCAATATTGAACAAAAATACAAGATTATTGTATCTTGCGGCTCCAAAATAAAATTCTGATGAGAATAAACAAATTGATGCTGGTTGGTCTTACGGCTTTTCTTGCATTTGCATGTAATAATGATGATGATGGCGGTTTGGCCCGGGTTGAAGTTCGTGACCGTACAGAGGTTGCTGTCGAAGACGACCAGGCACTTTTAGAATACCTGTCAACGCACTTCTATAACTATGAAGACTTCGAAAGTCCTTCTGAAGATTTCAACTATCAAATCGTATTCGATACGATTGCAGGTGAGAATGCAGATAAGGAGCCGATCATCAATTCAGATAAATTGATAACGAAAATTGTTAATCATGAAGGTGTAGACCAGAATCTATATGTCCTCAAAGTACGTGAAGGTGCTGGAGCGAAACCTACCTTTGCAGATTCTACCTTTGTTACTTATGAAGGAGAACTTCTAACAGGAACTGTTTTTGACTCTAACTTAAGAAATCCTGTTTGGTTTAATCTTTCACCATATTTTGGAATCGTGGATAACCGTGTAACACCTCTTGGCGGAGTTATAAAAGGATTTCAGGCTGGATTGACTGAGTTTGGTTCAGCTACTGGTTTTGAAGTGAATGCAGACAATTCTGTAGAATGGAATAATGACTACGGGATTGGTGCTATTTTCATGCCTTCCGGGTTGGCCTATTACTTTAATTCACCGGAGACGATACCGGTTTACTCACCGCTCGTTTTTCAAATTAGTAGTTATGTGGTAAACCAGGCAGATCATGATAATGATGGTATCCCTTCATTTATGGAAGATCTGGATGGAGATAACGATGTGACTTCGGATGATACAGATGAGGACGGACTTCCAAATCTATCAGATCCAGATGATGATGGTGATGGTACTCCTACAAGGGATGAAATCGAAATTACTGAGGATGGAACTTTGATCTTAACTGATTCAGATAACGACGGAACTCCAGATTACCTGGATCCAGACGTGTTTCAATAGTGGAATAGCTATTATAAATGGAAATAAAAAAACCTGGCGATCGCCGGGTTTTTTTATTTTCCGCCCGCAGATTGTAAGTCCAGAATACAAGCATCATCCAACTGAGGAAGATTATTATTGTCTATAGTGTTGATGACTCCGCTACCAAATTCAATACTGGCTTTCATCAGGCATTTATCAGTAATGCAGTGTGCGGTGTTATTTGGGTCCTCGTGATCTGTGACCGGCTCAATGCCCAGGTTGACCAAACCAAATAAATGACCAAATTCATGATTTAAGGTCGCGGCCTCAATAATTGCTTTACTCGGTGCGTTGAACTTGCTTGCAAAGTTTTTGATTGTTTCCCCGTAGAGGATGATTGAAGTATTTCTGAATGCGGTACCCAGAGTGATCTTAGTTTCAGAGTCGTTGATCTTCTTGCCAGCTGCAAAATAGATCCAGACTCCAATTTCATCGCCTACAGTATAAACCGTTCGTGTGCTGCTTTCTACGGTTCTCAAATCATCTTCATCGAAAGGAGTGAGTCCGGAACTTGCTACAGAGCGTAAAATGATGGTTATTCCATCGGGTTTGTAAACCCTGCTTTCCAGAAAACTTCTGAAGGCATCGATTGCTGCAGTCTCTGGTCTAAATCCCTCAGCATAGACGACTTCAATATTCATTGAAGTAAATTCGGTATCACTTAATAGCTCTGAAGCAGATGAACCGGTAACCTTTAAGTTAGCCGCTTTATTGTTTCCTTCTTCGGAATCATTATCAGAATCCTTACTACACGATACAGCGAGGCTGCTCAGAAACAGGATTAAAAAAGCTTTGTAAATTTTATTCATTCTGTATTAGATCTTGCGCAAAAATATGAAAAATAACGAGTTAGACTTTTTTCAGAATCGCCAGGTAATCATAATGTTCTCCTTCAAAAACGATCTCACAAGAAAAATTGTTGTTGTTTGCTGCCTTCTGAAGAATTTCTTTATCGACATATAACCAGTCAAAAGGATCTGAAGTTTCTCCCTTGTAACTCAATTCATAAGTGAGTTCCCCGTAATATTCTTCGGAATCAATAAACTCGTCATCGAAAAGATAAGTAAGATCTGAAGAATCAAGAATCAGCTGTCCGTTATCATTCAAGAGCTCATGACAGTGCTGAAGGAAATCATTGATATTATCAAGTTTTCCAATGATCCCGGTTCCATTCATCAACATAAGAATGCTATCAAATCTTTCCGAAGAGATCTTATAGAAATCCTGAACAACCGCATTGTTGAGTCCGCGCTCTTTTGCGATCTCTATAGCTCCGGAAGAAGTATCTATAGCCTTAACCTCCAATTTGCGCTCATTTTGAAGATAAAGGGCATGACTGCCGGCCCCGCAACCAACATCAAGAATACTGCCTATGCAAAGTTTTAGTGCTTCCTGTTCGAGCTTTGGCATTTCTTCAAAATTCCGAAATAGATAAGCGACGGGAATTTCATCATTATCAAAATCTGGTGAATGTACCGTGATGGGAGTTTCATCTTTTTCTTTGTAGTAGCCTGCAATGGCTTTGCCGAATATATCCTTATTTTTGTCCAATGGATGAAGAGCTTAAAAGTTTACCTAATCGCGCCAAAGATAAGAAGAAGGAAAATAGAAAATTCTTTTCGCGACTAAAGAAGCGTCCTCCAAAGGATCTGGATAAGCTCATGGTGGAATTGCACGAGGAAGAATTTTCCAGAACCGACTGTTTGCAATGCGCCAATTGCTGTAAGACCACGGGACCTTTATTTACACAAAAAGATATTGGAAGGATCAGTAAACATTTTCGAATGAAGCCCGGGGATTTTATAGACACTTATCTCAGGCTGGATGAGGAGAACGATTATGTGCTACAGCAGGTGCCATGTCCTTTTTTAGGCGACGACAATTACTGTGGAATCTATGATCAGCGACCAAAAGCCTGCCAGGAATATCCTCATACAGACCGCAAGGACTTTCATAAAATATCTTCTATTACTATAAAAAATACTAGCATTTGTCCGGCTGCTTACAATATCGTCGAGGAAATGAAAAAAAGATTAAAATCGTAACACTTAGGTCTAAAAAATTTATATTTTTGGAAAAACCTTAACGATGAAAAGTCTTATTCTTCTCCTGCTTTTGTGTGGGTCTAATCTCTTTGCAAATAACTGGTATACAGATCTCGAAGCAGCGCAAAATGCAGCTATCGCCAGTAATAAATTAATATTGGTAGACTTCTGGGCTACCTGGTGCGGGCCATGTAAAGCTATGGATCGTGATGTTTGGAGTGATCAGGAGGTGCAGGAAGTGATGCAAAACTATATCCCTTTAAGAGTTGATTTCGACACTCAGCGACAATTGAACATGGAGTATGGCGTTAAAGGAATTCCGTATGTGGTGATCATGGATGCCAATGGCAAGGTGATCCATAACAATCTTGGCTATACCAATAAACTGGAGACCATGAGAGTTCTGGAGAAGTTTAAATTGAATACTTCGTTTTTGCAGGTAGAGTCAGCGTATTACAAAAGAAAACCAAGTTACTCCACTGCTCTTAGACTGGCACAGAAATACCTGGATTATAGTTTATACCTGGATAAGGATCTTCGACGACCGATTCTAAATATAACCGAAGAATATCTTAATGAAGCTCAGGATCTGCTGGACGAAAAACAGTCTAATTATAAGATGATTAGTCAGAAACTGGATTTACTAGTCACCAATGTTAATCTCTATCAGGGTAATTACAGAAAGGTTGAAAGGTTTTTAAAGAAGAAAATTAATGAAGAAGAATTGCGTAAATATAACTGGGGCTTATATACATTTCTTAATTACTGCATGGCCATAGAAAATGGTGAAGAGGCACAAATTAGTAAGTGGACCGAAGAATTGGAAAAACTAAACAATTCAGATCTTTATAAAACCAGGGCTAAAAATCTGCAGGAAATTAGCTGATCATCTAAGGGTACATCAAATATTTTTTACGAGTCTTTTGAAAAGCTTCGAGACCTGGCTTCCAGGATTCCCGGATTTCTTCAGCCGAGAGACCTTTTATAATTTGATCTTTCAGTAAAGAAGTTCCAGCCAGTTTCAGGAAGAAATCGTTAAAAAACTGGTCCTGATATTCTGTATTCTGATAAGCTTCCAGCAACCATTCCAGGTTGATGAAATTCAATGTTTCCGCAGTGCTTAAATTGCGCCCGAAACATTCCTTATTCTCATGCTTTGGATATTTGGCACCCTCCATGGACTTTGGAGTATAAGCATAATCGAAATCCTCCTCATCCAGAAAAGGGGAGCCAAAAACCTGGAATTGAAGATTCGTACCGCGGCCGGCATTCACATTCGTTCCTTCAAAAAAGCAAAGACTTGGGTAGAGATTGATCGATTTAGCGTTGGGGAGATTTGGGGATGGTTTTACAGGTAGTTTATACTTCATCGAATGCTGGTAATTCTGCATAGCAATTGTTTCCAGATCACACTGAATTCCGTTATCGAGCCATTTTTCTCCGTTGATCATTTTTGCATATTCAGCAATGGTCATTCCGTGCACTACCGGTACTGGATGCATTCCCACAAAGCTCTGATGTTGTTTTTCGAGAATTGGGCCATCGATATAATGTCCATTAGGATTTGGTCTGTCCAGAATTAGAACCGGAATTCCTTGTTCTGCACAGGCTTCCATGACATAATGCATGGTTGAGATGTACGTATAGAACCTGGCTCCAACATCCTGGATATCGAAGATTAGTAATTCTATGCCTTTCAGGTCTTCAGCAGTTGGTTTTTTATGGCTGCCGTAGAGAGAAATAACCGGAAGGCCACTAATTGGGTCCTTGCCGCTTTTAACGGTCTCACCAGCATCTGCAGTTCCGCGAAAACCATGTTCGGGTGCGAATACCTTTTTTATATGGACTTGCTTGCTTAATAAAGTATCCACAAGATGAGTATACTCTCCATTCTTTCTTTTTACTACGGAAGTTTGATTTCCCACAATCCCGATAGTTCTGTTTGCTATCTTCGGAAGTATAAGATCCATCCTGTTTGCAGCTGGTAAAATTTCAGAAGGAATCGAATCTGAAAGTTTTTCCTGTGTAACTACTTCAGAATTTTCCGAAGAGCTTTCACTATGAGCGTTTCCGCAGGAAAGAATTCCAAAAACAAAGAATAATAATGTACTTTTGACCAACCTCTTAATCATAGCAATTTGAATTTCGAGTACTTTATAGTAAAGCGCCTTATTAGCGCGAAAAAATATAAAAGTAGCATATCTGCTCCTATAATAAAAATAGCGATCACCGCAATTGCTATAGGGGTTGTGATGATGCTTGTGTCTTTTGCGACCGGCCTTGGTTTGCAGGAGAAAATAAGGGTTAAGATCGCTGCTTTTAACGGTCATATTAGTATCTCCAGCTATGATAACAATAGCTCCAAAGTTTCATTAACTCCAGTTTCAACAGATCAGGATTTTTATCCCGAATTCACCAGCGTGGAAGGTATCGATCATGTCCAGGCCGTTGCAAGTACTTTTGGCGTTATTCGAACAGAGGAAGATTTTGAAGGGATTGTGGCCAAAGGTGTAGGAGCCGATTACAAATGGGATTATTTCGAGGAATTCCTTACGCAGGGTAGATTACCCAGCTATTCTGAAAACCTTAATAACGAAATTCTAATCTCTGAATATCTCGCCAACAGGCTTAAGCTGAAGAATGGTGACCGGGTGGCTACCTATTTTATGCGTGATGATAGTGATCTGCCTTTACAGCGTAGTTTTGAAATTGTGGGTATTTACGAATCCGGTTTTCAGGAATTTGATGAGTTGTATATGCTTACAGATATCAGGCATATCCAGAGAATAAACCGGTGGGAAGAGGATGAGATTGGTAATTTTGAAGTTTTCGTAGAAGATTTTGATGAACTTGATTCTAAAGGAAATGAGGTTTATGAGAATACAGGGTCTTTTCTGGATACTCAAACGATCAGTCAGAAATACTACTCGATTTTCGAATGGTTGTCCCTTTTCGATTTTAATATGGCGCTTATTCTTGGTATTATGATCCTTGTTTCAGGAATTAATATGATCACCGCATTATTGGTTTTGATCCTGGAAAGAACCCAAATGATCGGAATGCTGAAAGGACTTGGAGCGGCAGATTGGAGTATTCGGAAGATCTTTCTGTATAATGCCGCTTATCTAATAGTGTTGGGACTCTTCTGGGGAAATTTAATTGGAATTGGTCTGCTGGCGCTTCAGAAATATTTTAAACTGATTCCGCTTGATCCCAGAACTTATTATGTCACCGAAGTTCCAATCTATTTAAGCTGGGATTATATTCTACTCGTGAATATCGGCACTTTGATTCTCTGCATGCTTATGCTGTTAATTCCATCAGTGATCATCTCCAAAATCTCTCCGGTTAAGGCGATCAAATTCGATTAATAATTACAGCTCTCATAGTTGACGTGGTAAAGCTTGGTTTAAGGCCAAAGGTTTTTTTACATTTGCAGACGTTAAAGAAAATTGTAAGCATGGATTACGCTGAGAATATTTTAGGAACCATTGGGAATACTCCTATGGTTAAGATGAACAAGATCGTTGAGGATATCGATGCGCTTGTACTGGCAAAGTATGAAACCTTTAATCCCGGGAATTCGGTAAAAGATAGAATGGCTGTGAAAATGGTAGAGGACGCCGAAGCCAAAGGTTTATTAAAACCAGGAGGAACCATCATTGAAGGAACTTCAGGGAATACTGGAATGGGGCTGGCACTTGCAGCCATCGTTAAAGGTTATAAAATGATCTGCGTGATGAGTGACAAGCAGAGCAAGGAAAAGATGGATATTCTTCGCGCAGTTGGAAGTGAAGTGGTGGTTTGTCCTACAGATGTGGAACCAGATGATCCCCAATCTTATTATTCTACTTCCCGCAGACTTGCTGAAGAAACTCCGAACAGCTGGTACGTAAATCAATATGATAATCTCGCAAATCGTGAAGCTCATTACGAATCTACAGGCCCTGAGATCTGGAAACAAACAGATGGAAAAGTAACCCATTTTGTTGTTGGAGTAGGGACTGGTGGAACTATTTCTGGTGTTGGAAAATATTTGAAAGAAAAAAATCCCGATATTAAGGTTTGGGGAATAGATACTTACGGTTCAGTATTCAAGAAATATCACGAAACTGGTGAATTCGATGAAAAGGAAATTTATCCTTACGTAACCGAAGGAATTGGAGAGGATATTTTGCCTAAAAACGTTGACTTTGATGTGATCGACGGTTTTACGAAGGTAACAGATAAAGATGCAGCAGTTTATACGCAGAAATTATCAAAGGAAGAAGGGTTTTTCTTAGGTAATAGTGCAGGTGCAGCGGTAAAAGGGCTGTTACAACTAAAAGAACATTTTACTAAGGATGATGTCGTGGTAGTGCTTTTCCATGACCACGGAAGCCGATATGTAGGTAAAATGTATAATGATGACTGGATGAGAAAAATGGGTTACATTGACTAACACCGGTTATAGAATGTAGGAACTAATTGATTTTTTATATGACTAAGAATGCGTGGTTTTTAACCAGTTTATTCTTTATGCTGTCGCTCTCAATACATGCGCAGGACGATGAAAGGAAAGAATCAGATCTTAAAGTAACTTTAGATCTGAATAATCCTACCAGGGAGATCAACGACGGGGTCACCATGGTTAATGTTGAAGGAGGAAAAGCTCCTTACACCTACAAATGGACAAAGCAAAGCACTCCCCTTCAATCTAATAAATCCACAGGTATAACTGAAGGTCAGGAAGAATCGGTAACTGTGACCGATGCCAACGGAGTAAGTGTTACCAAAAAGTTTGAAATACCTGCTGAAGCGATCACTGAAGTCGTAAACAGTAAAGTGCAGCCGGCAGTAGATTTTCTAGGCGGCATATTATTCTGGGATCCTTTTGCAGCAGTTGGGATCTACGACCCGGTTGTTTATACCAATGACAGAGAAATACCAATCCCGAACTGGGATGCAACTACAAGTAAAACTTTCAGTTTGAAGCGATGGCTGGTTGAGGATGGTGGTCAGGTAGCTGCAGGTGATAAAATTGCTATTATAGAAAGCGAATCTGGAGAGGAGAAAGAGATCTTTTCAGAAGTTGATGGTACCATGAACTACCTGGTTCTGGAAGGCAACGAGATTTTTGACCCAAATGACCAGGATGATGTGATTGAGCAAAATGCTCATATGATCGCCAAAATTGAATTCAACGAGCCTCAGCCTTTGCATCATCCCAATGGTGATGTGATCACGAACTCCATTCCTTTTATCGTGATCTGGCTTATTCTGGGAAGTATCTTCTTTACTATAAGACTTGGTTTCGTAAATATTCGTGGTTTCTCTCATTCTATTCAGTTAGCCAAAGGGAAATATGATGATCCGGATGCACCGGGTAGAATAACACATTTTCAGGCAATGGCTACGGCAGTTTCAGCAACCGTTGGTCTTGGGAATATAGCCGGTGTTGCGGTTGCAATTTCACTTGGTGGGGCCGGAGCAACTTTCTGGATGTTCTGTGCCGGATTCTTCGCGATGTCACTAAAGTTTACTGAGTGTACATTAGGGGTGAAATATAGAGAGATCAACGAAGATGGTAGAATCTTTGGTGGGCCAATGAATTATTTGCGTTACGGCCTGGAGAAAAGAAATATGAAAGGTCTTGGGAAATTCCTTGCCAGCCTTTTTGCAATATTAGGTGTTGGAGCTTCTTTTGGAGGTGGTAATATGATACAGTCCAACCAGGCATTTAAAATAGTTTCTGAACAATTACCTTTTCTGGAAGGTCAGGGATTCTTGTTTGGAGTTGGATTCGCCATCCTTGTTGGAGCGGTGATCCTTGGAGGAATTAACAGTATCGCACGGGTCACTGGTAAAGTAGTACCTGTAATGGCGATTATCTATATCCTAGGTTGCGCAGTTGTGATTGGGGTGAATATTGAAAATATTGGTGCTGCATTTTCAGCGATTTATAACGGAGCCTTTTCCGCAGATGCTTTAAAGGGTGGTTTTATCGGAGTACTAATTGTTGGTCTGCAAAGAGCAGCATTTTCCAGTGAGGCCGGGGTTGGTTCAGCAGCTATCGCACATAGTGCTACCAAAACCAATAATCCTATTGCAGATGGGTTTACTTCTTTAGTAGAGCCTTTTATCGATACGATGGTCGTGTGTACGATGACGGCATTGGTGCTTATTTTTACCGGAATGCATGAAGTAGGCGGTGGAATAAAAGGGGTTGAACTGACTTCAGATGCTTTCGGAAGCGTTATTTCCTGGTTCCCGGCAGTACTGGCACTTGCGGTTTTCTTATTTGCTTTTTCCACGATGGTTTCCTGGTCATATTACGGGATGCGTTCCTGGACCTATCTATTCGGGCAAAGCAAGAAATCTGAAATTATTTATAAAGTCTTATTCCTGATATTTGTAGTAGTAGGAGCATCAGTAAGTCTTGGAGCAGTTTTAAGCTTCTCAGATATGATGATTCTCGCGATGTCATTTCCCAATATCATTGGATTATATATTATGTCCGGGGAAGTCAGAGCTGATATGGAAAACTACTGGGAGCGACTCAAAAACGGAGAATTGTTTATCAATCCTAAATTCAGAGATGCCTGATGAGGTTTTTACTGAAAGATCTATAAAAACTCTTCCTTCTACGGAAGAGTTTTTTGTTTCATATTAGCAGATGCTTGTAAACAGAGAAATAGAGTGGCTCCTGTAAAATAGAGCAGAACATCAACGAGATCTGCAGTATATCTATCTACAAACTGCGGAAGTATCAATTCAAAATATATAGCATAAAAACACGTAAGCACTAGCGCCTGGGCAATACTTATTTTGATCGATCTATCCTTTGTGAGGTAATGCACCATTTTCAGACATATGGTCAAAATGATAGGCATGCATAAAATGTCGTTGAGGTATGATGTGGTCCATTCTGGAAAGTTCACTCCAGTAGACTTTAGAGCTTCGAAAATTATAAAGATCAATGCGTATAGAATAAAGGTGGCATTCAGTAATCTCATAAGAGCGCAACAGATACTACAAAGGCAATTACAATGCCTATTCCAAGTACAATGAGCCAGACTGTGTACCCGGTTCTGGCAAGGAAACGTACAATAGGATTTTTATGTTCTTCTGCAGGTTCCGGTGCTGACTTTCGTTTATATTCTCCGGGTCTTCGACTGGATTTTAATTTAGTTTTCTTCGGATTCTTCTCCATGTTGTACTGGGCTTTCTCGATTAGTTTAGTTGAATGAACTCGACTGCTGAAATTCTATTGATCTTCAAATTAATTTCTAAGATAGAAAAACTGGTCATGCATCAACTCCAATTAATGAAGCTTTATGAAAACCCTAGTCTTCAGAATTATACTAAATTCTATTTCAGAATAAATTTATATAAAGTAATTTCATTGCTGAAATTGAACTTATGAAAAAATTATACTTTTTACTCTTGGCAATACTAATGGTATCCTGTAATGCAACCATGGATACTACGAGCAACGAAACTCCAGAAACTCCGAAATATACCTACCTGGCACTCGGTGATTCTTATACGATAGGGGAGAGCGTTCGGGAAACTGAAAGATGGCCGGTACAATTAACCGAGCAACTTCGAAATAGAAATTATGAAATGGCGGCGCCAATGATTATTGCAAAAACGGGATGGACGACTTCAGATCTCTTGCGGGGAATGGACCAGAACCTGGAAGTGCAACGCGATTTTGACCTGGTTTCTATTTTGATCGGGGTTAACAACCAGTATCAGGGAAAACTTATTACAGAATACGAAGAAGAATTACGCCAGATCTTCAGGCGTGCAATCAATCATTCTAAAACCCTAGAAAAAGGTGTTTTCGCCGTAAGTATTCCGGATTATGGTTATACACCTTTTGGATCTTCAAACCAGGAGAAAATCAGTGCTGAAATTGACAGGTTCAACCAGGTTTTTAAAAGAGTTGCAGATGAATTTGGAGTAGTGTTCTATAACATTACCCCAATTTCAAGAAATAGCAGCAACCCTGAACTGGTAGCAAGTGATGGTTTGCATCCAAGTGCATTACAGTATCAACTTTGGGTAGAGCAATACATATCTCAGGTAGCAGAAAAATTACCTAATTAATTTTCTTAGCACTTCATTTTCAAATGAATAATTTGATACATTCGGAGAGTGAAAGAAGACCTTCTTTATTATCTCTGGAAGTTTCAGAAGTTTGATTCCGAATGTCTTAGAACTTCGGAAGGTGAGCCTTTACAGATCATTTCGACCGGTTCTCAAAACGACTTATCTGGTCCCGATTTCTTTAATGCTCATTTAATAATCACTGGAATCAAATGGGCTGGGAATGTTGAAATGCATTTAAAATCATCAGACTGGTACCTTCATCATCATGAAACAGATCCTGCCTATGACAATGTGATCCTGCATGTAGTATGGGAACACGATGAGAATATCTTCCGAAGAAATGGAAGCCTTCTACCAGTATTTGAACTGAAGAATATCGTCGATTTTTCTATGATCGCAAAATACCGTCACCTGCTGGAGAGTCGTCATCATAGTATCAATTGTGAAGACAGTTTTTCTGAATTTTCCAGTTTTGAGATTGACCACTGGTTCGAAAGATTATATTTCGAAAGACTCGAAAGAAAGTCAGCATTGATATTCGAAGTGCTGCAACGTTCCAATAATGATTGGAACACGGCATGCATGATCCTGCTTTTTAGAGCGTTTGGTTTAAACATCAACGGCGATTACTTTTCAAATATAGCGGAAAATCTGGGCTATTCTTTGGTTGCAAAATTAGGCGGGAATCAGTTTTCTTTAGAAGCACTGTTTATGGGTTATTCTAATTTGATCCATGGAGCAGATCAGTATTCAGATGAACTAGGCACAGAATTCGAGTTTCTAAAACACAAATTTCGTATACCTTTAATTGATACTAAACCAGAATTTTTCAGATTAAGACCTGATAACTTTCCTACGATTAGGCTGGCCCAGCTCGCAGGTTTGTATGCTCAGCGAGCCTCATTCTTTTCAGACATTATTACTGCGAAAGATTTAAATGAAATAAGATCTCTTTTTTCTATTGAGGTTTCAGACTACTGGAAGACTCACTATAACTTTGATAAACCACATAATTGCAGGTCAAAAAAATTAAGCAACACTTTCTTCGAACTTTTGGTGATCAATTTTGTAATCCCATTGAAATTCGCATTCTCAAAAAGTTCTGGAGAACCAGAGTCCAGTCTCTATGAAATAGTAACAAGCCTAAAGCCCGAAAAGAACTCGATAGTGAATATGTTTAATAATTTAAGAACGGGTACAGTCAGGAATGCACTAGAATCGCAGGCGGCGCTTGAGCTCAAGAAGAATTATTGTAGTAAGGATAGATGTTTGCACTGTGAATTAGGCGCGACAATATTGAAAAAATCTGTTAAATACGCTTAAATTTGTAATATGGCAGGCATGGTATCGAACATGAGACATTATCTCGAAAAGCACGGATTCTACGTATCTACAAGGATGGCAGATAAGATGGGAATTCGCGCTAAGAATGTTCGGTTGTTCTTTATATATGCCAGCTTTTTTACCATGGGTGCAGGCTTTATCGTATATCTGATCCTAGCATTCTGGCTAAAGCTTAAAGACCTGGTCTACACAAAAAGAACCTCTGTATTCGATCTATGAGACAATTAATAGATTCCAGGATCAGACTGGCTGTAGTCTTGATTATTATGGTATTCGTTACCGGAATCGTTGGTTTCAGGTTCTTATATGACTATACGTGGGTCGATGCGCTCTATATGACTATTATTACCGTAAGTACAGTAGGTTATGGGGAAGTCCAGCCTATGGGAGCCTACGGAAAACTATTTACTTCTTTTTTCATTATTTCCGGACTATTCATCTTTGGATTCGGTCTCTCCACAATCACAGAACATATCCTGAATAAAAATAACATTGGTAATCTAAAACGTAATAAAATGAAGAAAAGGATAGACTCCCTGAATGATCATATCATTGTTTGCGGTTACGGTCAGAACGGGAAGCAGGCAGTTCAGAAATTATTAGACTACCGAAAGGATTTTGTTATCATAGATGATCATGAGGAAGTCTTTCAGAATCTGGAAAATGACAGGCTCAATTATATTGTAGGAAATGCTACCGAAGATGAGGTGCTTAGCCTTGCTGGTGTGGAGCGAGCATCGACTTTGATCTGTGCACTTCCCAGGGATGCAGACAACCTGTTCATCGTTCTTTCAGCAAGACAGTTGAAAAAGGATCTTAAGATCATTAGCAGGGCCACGGAAGAAAACAGTTATAAAAAGTTGAAACTTGCCGGTGCAGATAATGTGATCATGCCCGATAGAATAGGAGGAAGTCACATGGCTTCGCTCGTAGTGGTTCCAGATCTGGTCGAATTTCTGGATAATCTTTCTGTCTCAGGAGAGCAGGACAGTATCAATGTAGAGCAGGTCTCATTTTCCAAGATTTGTACAGATGGAGTGGAAAGGTCAATTTCTGAAACCAATATTAGGAAAAAAACCGGTTGCTCTGTTATTGGGTATAAATCACCCTCTGGAACTTATGTGGTGAACCCGGAGCCATCTCAACGTATCGAGCGTGATTCTAAGTTGATTATGATTGGCAGACCTGATCAAATTGAGCATTTAAAAAAGTATTATTCAGTTTAGAAATTGGATTCAAATTTTAATAAAAGCCTCGTTTCCTTTAACATGACATTCACAATTTAACTCCCAAAAGTTTGTTTTAGCTCAATTTTTTAGCATATTCACGCGCTGAAAATTTAACTTCATTATAAATAACCAAATTTCCATATGAGAAAGTATTTGCTTTCAATGTTCTTTTTATTTTCGATTGTAGGACTATCTGCACAGGAACTAGACGTAAAAGCCCAGGTAGGAAACCCCTCCAAAGTAATAAATAATGGATTCATTGAACTGGATGTAAAAGGAGGAACTCCTCCTTACCAGTATAAATGGTCCAACCAGGGAACCAGCCTGGAATCTAATAAGACCGCAGGTCTTACAGAAGGTGTTCCTTATACGGTAGTAGTAACTGATGCTGCAGGAAACAAATTTGAAGGCGAGTACCAGGTAGAGGCAGAAGCTATTACCGAACACTTCAATGGAACTTTTTCTCCTATCGTAGCAAGTATGGGAAGTGTCCTTTTCTGGGATCCATTTACGGCTATGGGAGTTTACGATCCTGTTATTTATGCTGATATCAAAAGAATTGAAGCTCCAACCTGGAGTGCTTCTGAAGATGCTAAATTTGTTCTCGAAGAATGGCTGGTGGAAGATGGCGAGCATGTGAACGAAGGAGATCCTATCGCGATTGTTACTAAGAATGACGAAAGCATAGAAGTGCTTGCGAACGCTGATGGTACACTGGATCAATTTCAAGCGGAAGGTGAAGTTATTTATAATTCTGAAAATAAGCAACATGTTATTGAGCAGGGAGCTCAGTACTTTGGCAGCATTGTATATGATGAGCCGGTAGCGCTTCTTCATCCTAATGGAGATCCTCAAACTAAGAATATTCCATTTATCGTGGTCTGGCTTGTTCTTGGAGCATTGTTCTTCACGATCAGGTTAGGTTTTATTAATATTAGAGGATTCAAACACTCCTTGCAACTGGCTAAGGGTAAATATGATGATCCAAACGCTCCCGGACAGGTAACTCACTTCCAGGCTTTGGCTACTGCCGTTTCTGGTACAGTAGGTCTAGGTAATATTGCTGGTGTGGCAGTGGCGATCTCATTAGGAGGTGCCGGTGCAACGATGTGGATGATCCTTGCGGGACTTCTTGGAATGTCTTCTAAATTTGTAGAATGTACTTTAGGTGTAAAATATAGATTCATTAATGCTGATGGTCGTGTGTTTGGTGGTCCAATGAACTACCTGAGATATGGTCTTGAAAAAAGAAACAAAAGAGGTCTTGGTAAATTTCTTGCCGCTTTTTTCGCGATACTTGCGATCGGTGCCTCTTTTGGTGGTGGAAACATGTTTCAGGCCAACCAGTCATTCTCTATTCTTGCTGGAGAATTTCCAATGCTGGAAGGAAATGGATTTATATTTGGGATCGTAGTAGCAGTATTGGTAGGTATTGTAATTATTGGAGGTATTAGCAGTATTGCTAAGGTAACTGGTAAGATCGTGCCAATCATGGCAGGAGTATATGTATTGGGTGCTCTAGTCGTAATAGGTGTAAATATCGAAAATATAGGTCCTGCATTCACGGCGATCTGGGATGGAGCTTTTAATCCAAGTGCTCTTAAAGGTGGAGTTATTGGTGTTCTCATCGTAGGATTCCAGCGTGCAGCTTTCTCGAATGAGGCTGGTGTAGGTTCCGCAGCGATTGCGCATAGTGCAGCGAAAACGAATCATCCGCCATCTGAAGGTTTTGTTGCTCTTTTAGAACCATTTATCGATACCGTAGTAGTTTGTACGCTAACGGCATTAGTGTTGATTTTTACAGGAATGCACGAAGTAGAAGGTATTGGAGGAGTAGAATTAACATCTAGTGCTTTTGGAAGTGTGATCTCATGGTTCCCATATGTTCTGGCAACTGCAGTATTTTTATTCGCATTTTCAACGATGATCTCATGGTCTTATTATGGAATGAGAGCCTGGACTTATTTATTCGGAAAAAGTAAAACAAACGAAATCATTTATAAGGTTTTATTTCTAATATTCGTGGTAGTTGGAGCCTCTGTTAGTTTAGGAGCAGTGCTCGATTTCTCAGATATGATGATCCTGGCGATGTCCTTCCCTAATATTATAGGTCTCTATATTATGATTGGAGAAGTTAGTAAAGATCTTAAGGATTACTCAAGGAAGCTTAAGGCTGGAGAGTTATTCCATAAAACTGAAGAGCCAGCCGCATAGGCTCTCTCTAATATGAAATTTTTGAAATCCCATTTCGCGCTTTCAAGAAGTCAGCAGAATGGGATTTTTATTTTGGTGCTGGTCATTATCATCTTGCAGTTGATTCTCTTTGGAAGTGATTATGTATCTAAAGATAGCGAGCCTGTAAATGATGAAAAAATTATAAAATTCCAGAATCAGTTAGATTCTATCCGCAAGCTGAAACCTATAGTGAAGGATACGATATATCCTTTCAATCCAAATTATTTATCAGATTTCAAAGGATATCAAATAGGAATGAGCGTAGAAGAGATCGATAAATTATTGAAGTACCGTGCTACCAATAAATGGATTAATTCTGCTGAAGAATTCCAGACAGTGACCGGAGTAAGTGATAGTTTGATGATAATCATAGAACCTTCTTTCCGATTTCCTGAGTGGGTTAAGAACTCAGGAAAGCTTCAGAAACCTATAACTGAAAAAGCTGTTGATATTTCGATTGCCGACCTTAATACTGTTTCAGCTGAAGACCTTCAGGTTGTAAATGGCATTGGTGAAAAACTTTCAGAAAGGATCGTGAAATATAGAAAAAGTATTGGAGGTTTTCTTTCCGAAGAACAATTGAAGGATGTGTATGGATTAAGTCCTGATGTGATCGCCAGGATCAATGAAAAGTTCCAGGTTGTCAATAAACCACAGGTAATCCTCCAGAATATTAATTCTATCACAGAAGCCGAACTGGCAGAATTGCCTTATTTTAATCCTGCTCTGGCCAGGAAAATTATTAATTACAGAATCATGAATGAAGGGATTCGGTCTTTTGAAGAATTGACAAAAATCAGTGGGTTTCCTTCCGATAAAATCGATAGAATTAAATTATATTTGTCAGTACAGTGATTTTTGTTAGAAAATCGATCTGAAATTGTAAATATAATAATTGCTAATACGGCTTTTTTGCCGGGAAAAAATATATAGAAATGAGTAGATATTTTACAGAGGAACATGAACTTTTCAGGAAGAGTTTCCAGGAATTTCTTCAGAAGGAAGTAGTGCCTCACGTAGATAAATGGGAGGAAACCGGAACCATTGAAAGGTTTATCTGGAAGAAGTTTGGAGAAATGGGTTATTTCGGTCTTAATCAACCGGAAGAGTATGGAGGAATGGCCCTAGATCTGTTTTATACGATTATATTTCTTGAGGAACTTCAGAAAGTAAACTCAGGTGGTTTTGCAGCAGCGATGTGGGCGCATGCTTATCTTGCTATGACGCACTTAAAGGTTGAAGCCAGTCATGAGCTCAAAGAGAAATACCTTACACCTGCGATTGAAGGTGAAATGATTGGTTGTCTTGGGATATCAGAACCATTTGGAGGATCTGATGTTGCTGGTATGAAAACTACGGCTGTTAAGAAGGGTGATCATTATGTGATCAATGGTTCAAAAACTTTTATCACCAACGGAGTGTATGCAGATTTTTATGTGGTAGCTGCAAAAACAGATCCTGAAAAAGGAAATAAAGGAATGAGCATGTTCCTGTTGGATAAAGAGTTTGCAGGAATTTCAGCAAATAAACTAAATAAACTGGGCTGGAGAGCATCAGATACTGCAGAACTTGCATTTGATAATGTAAAAGTACCTGTTGAGAATTTACTTGGTGAAGAGGGAATGGGCTTTAATTATATCATGCAACATTTCGCTCTAGAGCGTTTGATCATGGGTGTAAATGCTCATGCACGCTCAGAATTTGCACTGGAATACACGATGGGTTATATGCATGAGCGTGAAGCTTTTGGACGTTCCCTGGATAAATTTCAGGCATTGAGACATACTGTTGCCGAAATGGTAAGTGAAGTAGAGGTGATCAAAGAGTTTAACTATGCAACGACTCAACGTTTGAATGATGGGGAATATGTAGTAAAAGAGGCAAGCATGTCTAAACTACTAGCGACTAAAATTTCAGACGAGGTAATGTATAAATGTCTGCAAATGTTAGGTGGATACGGATATATGGAAGATTACCCAATGGCAAGAATGTTCCGTGACAGTAGGTTAGGACCAATTGGCGGTGGAACTTCTGAAATTCTGAAAGAGATTATCGCAAAAATGGTAATCGATAAGAAGGAATACAAACCAGCAGCTAAGTAGCATTTTTGCGAAAATTCATTTTCGCGTAAAAATGGTAATTGATAAGAAAGAATACAAGCCTGCAGCTAAATAGTATTTTTGCGAAAATTCATTTTTCTTCCGAAAATGGTAATAGATAAGAAGGAGTACAAGCCAGCTGCTAAGTGGGCGAATAATTATTATAAGAAAATAGCCCTGGAATTTCCGGGGCTATTTTTTTAAACTATTATAAAAGGTTCTCCTGATCTTTTCTCCGTTGATAAAAAATTCACTGGCTTCTTGATCAGTATAAAATTCAGAAGTGAGCGATTCATCAAGTGCGATTTCTTCTTCAGTAGCACCCTGATCGATTTTCTTCTGAACATTTTCCCGGATACTTTTTAGCATAGATAGATAATTTGAATAATCCTCATAGCTTGCGAGATCACCATGTCCCGGAATTATCTTTGTTTTTTCATTGATAATAGACAGGCCTTTTTCCGCAGCTTCAATATCACCATCTACACTACCGCCGCTACTCAAATCTATATAGGGAAACATTCCGTTGAAAAAAGTGTCACCAGTGTGTAAAACATTGCTTTGTGGTAGGTATACAAGCGCATCACCATCTGTATGAGCGTTGTGAACGTGCAATACCATCACATCATTTGCATTGATATGTAGATTTAACTGCTCATTAAAAGTAATAACCGGAATGCCAGCAGTACTGTCTGTCGCTTTCTCTTTCAATCGCCCGCGAACATTTTCATGCGCCAGAATAAGCGCTCCCTGGTCATCAAAGTTTTCGTTCCCGCCAGTATGATCTCCATGATGATGTGTGTTCACCAGAAATCGAACGGGCTGTTCACTAATAGTAGCGATAGCCGCGATCAATTTATCTGATAGCGCCGCGAATTGATCATCTATCATGAACACTCCATCTGGCCCTGTAAGAATTCCAATATTCCCACCAGCACCCTGTAAGAGGTATACCTCTTTGGTAATCTGCTGCGTTTTAATTTCCACCTGTTCCATATTCTGGAATGCAAAACTGCTGAAACTGCAGGCAAAGGCAAATACTATTGATAGTGTAAGTTTTCTCATGGAAGCATACATTATTTAGGGAAGTTAGGTAAAATAGGCTTACGTCATATTAATAAGGAAATAAATCGCTAAATCATTGGAAGATTTAATAATTGAATTATCTTTGCAGCCGATTCCAAAAGAGAGGAGGTTATGACACTATGTTAATTATACCAGTTAAAGACGGAGAAAATATAGATAGAGCTCTTAAGCGTTTCAAGCGAAAGTTCGACAAGACAGGAACTATGCGCCAGCTAAGAAGCCGCCAGCATTTTACGAAACCATCTGTAGAGCGTAGAGCTCAGATTCAAAAAGCGGAGTACATCCAGCATTTGAGAGACGCAGAAGATATCTAGAGATATCAACAGGCCTTTGTAAAGCTGAAAATTATAAGAACTGTTGCTAGTTTAAAGTTTACTAACTTTGACTATCAACAGTTTTTTTATGCCTTTGAAATCCTTTCTTGAGTATCTTCAGTTAGAAAAGAATTATGCCGAAACTACCATTAGGGCATATAAGGCAGATCTCACCCAATTTCAGAAATTTATTAATCAGGAATTTTCCGAAGAGAAGATTGAGAAAGTATCATACAACCAGATTCGAAACTGGATCGTGGAGCTTTCAGATTCTGGTATTTCGAACCAGAGCATCAATCGAAAAATGTCCTCTCTTAAAGCTTACTATAAATTTCTACTGAAAACTTCAGCGATAGGAAGTTCTCCACTTGCAAAACATCGATCCCTAAAAGCGGCAAAGAAAATTCAGGTTCCATTCTCTGAAAAAGAGGTTTTGGCTGTACTGGATGATTTTCATGGTGATACTTTTGAAGAGCTGCGCGATAAATTGATGATAGAGCTATTTTATTCTACGGGAATAAGAAGGGCAGAATTAATCAATATAAAAGAGCAGGATCTTGATTTAGGTAGTAATATGCTAAAAGTACTGGGGAAAAGAAATAAGGAGCGTTATATACCGTTATTGAAACAGGTGGTTAGCACGGCAGAAAGGTATGTGTCACTTAAGCGCTCTAATCCATTGCTGCGAGATTGTCCTTATTTGTTCGTTACGGCGAAGGGATACAAAAGCTACGAAAGCCTTGTTTATAGAATTATAAATAATTATTTTAGTAAGGTGTCTGGTAAGGTTAAGAAGAGTCCGCATATACTGCGTCACACTTTTGCCACGCATTTATTGAACCAGGGAGCAAACATGAATGCTGTAAAAGAATTGCTGGGACATTCAAGTCTGGCATCTACGCAAGTTTATACGCATAATAGTATTGCTGAATTGAGTAAAATTCATAAGAGTGCTCATCCCAGGAACAATAATAAGTAACCGCTCTTTTATTTGTTTAATTAAATTCAACCTGATTATGAAAATGAATCTGCAGTCTGTGAACTTTAATGCTGATCAAAAGCTAATTGACTTCACTCAGAAAAAACTAGATAAGCTTGACAATTATTTTGATAAAATTATCCATGCGGATGTATTCTTTAAAGTTGAAAATACCAGTGGCAAGGAAAATAAGATAACAGAGATCTTATTGAGTATTCCTGGGGGCGAGCTAATGGTTAAAAAGACCTGTAATAAATTCGAAGCCTGTGTGGATGAATGTGTTAGTTCATTACAAAGGCAGCTTATCAAGAAAAAAGAAAAAATGAGTGCTCATGTTTAGGAGATTTTTTTTCTAATAATGTTTTGATAAAGAAATAATTTATATACATTTGCAGTCCGTTAGAAATAGCGGACTTTTTTATGCGGAATTTTAAGCATAAAAGGCCGATGTAGCTCAGCTGGCTAGAGCAGCTGATTTGTAATCAGCAGGTCGTGGGTTCGAGTCCCTCCATCGGCTCTTGAAATACTGAAAACACCGAAGTTTCTAAAGAACTTTCAAGTTTAAATCATTGCTGATGAATAGCTTGCAAAAAATCTGACAGAAATTTTAAAAAATGCTTTGGATGGTGCTGTAAAATTACTTTAATTTGCAGCCGTTAAAAAAACCATTATAAGCTAAGCTGTTTCAGTAATGGTTCTATGAAATAGTGGTAATTATTGGGGAGATACTCAAGCGGCCAACGAGGGCAGACTGTAAATCTGCTGACTACGTCTTCGCAGGTTCGAATCCTGCTCTCCCCACAAAGATTTTAAATAAAGCTGTTATCAAAAGATTGCTTTTGTATAACAGAGAGTTTAAAATCTGTGTTCGGGGCCACCCGAACAGGATCATCAAGCAAAGCGAGATAATTCTAAAGATTAAAGTCTAAAATGGTAATGCGGGAGTAGCTCAGTTGGTAGAGCGTCAGCCTTCCAAGCTGAATGTCGCCGGTTCGAACCCGGTCTCCCGCTCTAATTTTAATTGAATCAGGATTTATCCGGTCACTATAACCGACTTTTATCGGTTTGCTCTTTAAGGGTTAAAATGACTGAAGTACCTCGAGCCTGATCTTTTCCATAAGCCTGATAGGTTTATGGATATCGCTGTTTAAAACAGTCAATTGTCTGGCCGACGTAGCTCAGGGGTAGAGCGTTTCCTTGGTAAGGAAGAGGTCACGGGTTCAATTCCCGTCGTTGGCTCTAGTTTTGTATAAAATTGAACACTAATATATAACTAAGATTAAATAAGTATTAATTATGGCAAAGGAAACTTACGATCGTTCCAAACCGCACCTAAATATTGGTACAATTGGACACGTAGATCACGGAAAAACTACTTTAACTGCAGCTATTACTAAAGTAATGGCTGATGCTGGATATTCAGAAGCTAGTGCGTTTGATCAAATTGACAACGCTCCTGAAGAAAAGGAAAGAGGTATTACAATTAACTCTTCTCACGTTGAGTACTCAACAGCTAACCGTCACTACGCTCACGTTGACTGTCCTGGTCACGCCGATTACGTAAAGAACATGGTAACTGGTGCTGCTCAAATGGACGGTGCTATTCTTGTTGTCGCTGCGACTGATGGTCCTATGCCTCAAACTCGTGAGCACATCCTTCTTGGACGCCAGGTAGGTATTCCAAGAATCGTTGTATTCTTGAATAAAGTTGACCTTGTAGATGATGAGGAGCTTCTTGAACTAGTTGAAATGGAAGTAAGAGATCTTCTTTCTTTCTACGAGTATGATGGTGATAATGGTCCTGTAATTTCAGGTTCTGCACTTGGAGCGCTAGAAGGAGATGAGAAATGGTCTAAGACTGTTCTTGATCTTATGGAAGCAGTTGATAGCTGGATTGAACTTCCAGAACGTGATGTTGATAAGCCTTTCTTGATGCCTATCGAAGATGTATTCTCTATTACAGGTCGTGGTACAGTGGCAACTGGACGTATCGAAACTGGTGTTGCAAACACAGGAGATCCTGTAGAGATCATTGGTATGGGAGCTGGAAAACTTACTTCTACTATTACTGGAGTTGAAATGTTCCGTAAGATTCTTGATAGAGGTGAAGCTGGTGATAACGTAGGTATCCTACTAAGAGGTATTGAGAAGTCTCAAATCTCTAGAGGTATGGTAATTACTAAGCCAGGATCTGTAACTCCACACGCTAAATTTAAAGCTGAGGTTTACATCCTTAAGAAAGAAGAAGGTGGACGTCACACTCCATTCCATAACAACTACCGTCCACAGTTCTACGTACGTACAACTGATGTAACAGGAACAATCAACCTTCCTGAAGGTGTAGAAATGGTAATGCCAGGTGATAACCTTACTATTACTGTTGAACTTATTCAGCCAATCGCAATGAATACTGGTCTACGTTTCGCAATTCGTGAAGGTGGTAGAACTGTAGGTGCTGGACAGGTAACTGAAATTCTAGACTAAGAATTTTCAATATATAAAAAGGTATCCCGTGACAAGCGGGATGCCTTCACTTATATTTACGGGTTTAGCTCAGTTGGTAGAGCACTGGTCTCCAAAACCAGGTGTCGGGAGTTCGAGCCTCTCAACCCGTGCAAATATTTTTTTAGAACATGGCAGGATTTGTTAATTACATTTCAGAATCATATAACGAGTTAAAAAACCACGTTACCTGGACAAGCTGGTCTGAAGCTCAGAGGCTAACAGTGATTGTTGCTGTATTCTCGATTGTTTTTTCATTGGCAATTTGGGGTGTTGATACGCTTTTTAGTGGAGCGATTGAGCAGTACTTCGAATGGGTTAAATCATAAAACAATAAAGAGTGATGGCTGAAGCTAAGGAGAAAAAGTGGTATGTGGTTCGCGCTGTAAGTGGACAGGAAAATAAAGTTAAGGACTATATAGAGAAAGAGATTGCTCATATGGGTCTTGAAGATTTCGTGGACCAGGTTCTTGTGCCTACTGAAAAAGTAATACAAATTCGTAACGGGAAAAAAGTAAATAAAGAAAGAGTTTATTTTCCTGGTTATGTAATGATTCAAGCTAATATCAGCGGTGAGATTCCTCACATTATTAAAGGGATAAATGGCGTTATTGGATTTCTAGGTGAAACTAAAGGGGGGGACCCGGTGCCACTTAGAAAATCTGAAGTGAATAGAATGCTAGGAAAGGTAGATGAGCTATCTGTGAAGACAGACAATGTTGCAATCCCATTCACAATTGGAGAAACAATCAAAGTTATCGATGGTCCGTTTAATGGTTTCAATGGAACTGTAGAGAAGATCAACGAAGAAAAGCGTAAGCTTGAAGTAATGGTTAAGATTTTCGGAAGAAAAACTCCATTAGAGTTGAGTTATATGCAGGTAGAGAAAGTATAAAAAATTACTGTTACATATATTTTTTGATAGTTTTTTCAGCTTCCACTCAATAAACTATCATTTAAAAATTTGAAAAATGGCAAAAGAAGTAAGTAAAGTTGTAAAACTACAAGTTCGCGGAGGTGCTGCTAACCCATCACCACCAGTTGGACCTGCTTTAGGTGCTGCCGGAGTGAACATCATGGAATTCTGTAAGCAATTCAATGGTAGAACTCAGGATAAGCAAGGAAAGGTGCTTCCAGTAGCAATTACTGTTTATAAGGATAAGTCTTTTGATTTTGTAATCAAAACACCACCTGCAGCAGTGCAATTGATGGAAGCGGCAAAAACTAAAAAAGGTTCAGGTGAGCCGAACAGAAAAAAAGTAGCTAGTGTTTCTTGGGATCAGGTTAAAGCGATTGCAGAAGACAAAATGCAGGATCTTAACGCATTTACTGTTGAATCTGCAATGAAAATGGTTGCCGGAACAGCTCGTTCGATGGGAATAACTGTAAAAGGTGAAGCACCGTTTTAATCCAAAAAGAAATTAGAAAATGGCAAAATTAACTAAAAAGCAAAAAGAAGCTCAGGGAAAGATCGAGAACGGTAAAACGTACACGGTTGCTGAGGCGTCTGCTTTGATAAAAGATGTTACCAACGCAAATTTCGATCCTTCTGTAGATCTTGCAGTTCGTTTGAACGTGGATCCACGTAAAGCTAACCAAATGGTTAGAGGTGTTGTAACTCTTCCACACGGAACAGGTAAGGATGTTAAAGTTCTTGCGCTTGTTACTCCAGATAAGGAAGAAGAAGCAAAAGAAGCTGGTGCAGATTTTGTTGGATTAGATGAATACCTTGAGAAAATCAAAGGTGGTTGGACAGATGTTGATGTTATCATCACCATGCCTAGCGTTATGGGGAAACTTGGACCATTAGGACGTGTTCTAGGACCAAGAGGGCTTATGCCTAACCCAAAGACCGGTACGGTAACTATGGATATTGCTAAAGCAGTGTCTGATGTGAAGGCTGGAAAGATCGACTTTAAAGTTGACAAAACAGGGATTGTGCACGCTGCAATTGGAAAAGCATCCTTCGATGCTGAGAAAATCGCAGGTAATGCAAGAGAATTATTAACTACGCTGGTAAAATTGAAGCCTCAGGCAGCTAAAGGTCTATATATAAAGAGCATTTATATGACTAGTACCATGAGCCCGAGTATAGAGATAGATACTAAAAGGTTTACTGAGCAATAATTTACGATTATGACAAGAGAAGAAAAATCACAAGTTATAGAAGACTTAACTGCTCAGCTAGCCGGATTCCAAACTATCTACTTAGCTGATATTTCTGGCCTTGACGCTGGAAGTACTTCTAACTTACGTAGAGCTTGTTTCAAAGCAAACGTTAAGTTATCGGTAGTTAAAAACACGTTGCTTGCAAAAGCTATGGAGGCATCCGATAAAGATTTCGGAGAACTTCCTACAGTTTTAAAAGGTAACACATCAATTTTGCTTTCGGAAACTGGAAATGCTCCAGCGAAAGTAATTAAGGATTTCAGAAAGAAATCTGATAAGCCTCTACTTAAAGGTGCTTTCGTTGAAGAAGCTATCTATGTAGGTGATGATTATCTTGAGACATTGGTTAACATCAAGTCGAAAGAAGAAGTTATCGGGGATATCATTGGATTACTTCAGTCTCCTGCTAAAAATGTTGTTTCTGCACTTAAATCAGGTGGTGGAAAGATCGCAGGAATCCTTAAGACCCTTTCAGAAAAGGAAGGATAATATAGTACGCACTTTTTAACAATTATAATTAAAGAACTTTTTAAAAACGATAGAAAATGGCAGATTTAAAAGATTTCGCAGAACAACTAGTTAACCTTACTGTAAAAGAAGTAAACGAGTTAGCTGATATTTTGAAAGAAGAATACGGTATCGAGCCTGCAGCTGCTGCTGTAGCTGTTGCTGGTGGTGCTGCTGCTGGTGGTGAAGAAGCTGAAGAGCAAACAGAATTCGACGTAATTCTTACAGCTCCAGGTGGATCTAAGCTTGCTGTAGTTAAGCTTGTAAAAGAACTTACAGGTCTTGGTCTTAAAGACGCTAAAGCATTAGTAGATGGTGCTCCAGCTCCCGTAAAAGAAGGAGTAGCTAAAGACGAAGCAGAAGCTCTAAAATCACAATTAGAAGAAGCAGGAGCTGAGGTTGAGCTTAAATAAGCTTAGCACAAGCAATATTATTTAGGTTTAGACCTCAGGAATTACTCCTGGAGGTCTAAACCATTTTGCGTATATAGAACTCAACGTTTAACAAGCGCACTATTTTTTATATAATAAATTATAATCCCGTCCATTGATGTTAGCAAAGCAAACTGAAAGATTGAGTTTCTCTTCTGTTAAGAATAAGCCTGCTTATCCGGACTTTCTGGATCTGCAGATTAAGTCTTTTCAGGACTTCTTTCAATTAGAGACAAAATCAGAAGCGCGGGGAAATGAAGGTCTTTACAACACCTTCCTAGAAAACTTCCCCATTACGGACACCCGTAATCAATTTGTACTAGAATTCTTAGATTATTTTGTGGACCCACCAAGATACTCCATCCAGGAATGTATCGAACGTGGATTGACCTACAGTGTACCACTTAAGGCTAGACTTAAATTATACTGTACCGACCCTGAACACGAAGATTTTGAAACAATCGTACAGGACGTATACTTGGGAACTATCCCATATATGACACCTAGTGGAACTTTCTGCATTAACGGTGCTGAACGTGTAGTAGTTTCTCAGCTACACCGTTCTCCAGGGGTTTTCTTTGGACAATCATTCCATGCAAATGGAACAAAACTTTATTCTGCCCGTGTAATTCCTTTCAAAGGATCATGGATAGAATTTGCGACCGATATCAATAGCGTTATGTACGCTTATATCGACCGTAAGAAAAAATTACCTGTAACAACTCTTTTCCGTGCAATTGGATTTGAACGTGATAAGGATATTCTCGAGATCTTCGACCTTGCGGAAGAAGTGAAGGTGTCTAAAACAGGACTAAAAAAATACCTGGGTCGTAAATTAGCGGCCAGAGTACTTAATACATGGTATGAGGATTTCGTAGATGAAGATACTGGTGAGGTTGTTTCAATCGAACGTAACGAAATTGTTCTTGACCGTGATACTGAACTTGAAAAAGATCACATAGAAGAAATTCTTGAAACCGGATCTAAAACTATCCTACTGCATAAGGAGGATAATCAGACTGGTGACTATGCGATCATTCACAATACATTACAAAAAGATCCTACTAACTCTGAAAAAGAGGCAGTAGAACATATCTACCGTCAGCTGCGAAATGCTGAACCGCCAGATGAGGAAACTGCTCGTGGAATTATCGACAAGCTTTTCTTCTCAGATCAGCGTTACAGCCTTGGAGAAGTTGGTAGATATAGAATGAACAAAAAACTTGGTCTTGAAGTTGAAATGGATAAGCAAGTGCTTACCAAATTAGACATCATTACTATTGTAAAATATCTTATCGAGCTTATTAACTCTAAAGCTGAGATTGATGATATTGATCACTTATCTAACCGTCGTGTTAGGACTGTAGGTGAGCAACTATCTCAGCAGTTCGGTGTTGGTCTTGCACGTATGGCAAGAACAATCCGTGAGAGAATGAACGTTCGTGATAACGAGGTGTTTACTCCAATCGATTTGATCAATGCGAAGACATTGTCTTCTGTGATCAACTCATTCTTCGGAACAAACCAGTTATCTCAGTTCATGGACCAGACGAACCCTCTTGCAGAAATCACGCACAAGCGTAGACTTTCAGCATTAGGACCAGGTGGTTTATCAAGAGAAAGAGCAGGGTTCGAGGTACGTGATGTTCACTATACTCACTACGGAAGACTTTGTCCTATTGAAACTCCTGAGGGACCAAACATTGGTCTTATTTCATCACTTTCGGTTTATGCCAAAGTAAACGGAATGGGATTCATCGAAACACCATATAGAAGTGTTACCGATGGTAAGATCAACATTTCCGAAGAGCCTATTTATTTAAGTGCTGAAGAAGAAGAAGGTAAAAAAATTGCTCAAGCCAACATTCCTTTGAAGGATGATGGTACTATAAATACAGATCGTGTAATTGCACGAATGGAAGGTGACTTCCCGGTTGTAGATCCAAATGAGATTCACTATACCGATGTTGCACCAAATCAGATATCATCTATCTCCGCATCCCTTATTCCATTCTTGGAACATGATGATGCCAACCGTGCGTTGATGGGATCGAACATGATGCGTCAGGCTGTACCACTTTTAAGAACAGATTCTCCTATCGTTGGAACTGGACTTGAAAGACAGGTTGCAACAGACTCTCGTGTATTGATCAATGCCGAAGGTGAAGGAGAGGTTGAGTACGTTGATGCGAACAAGATTGTAATTAAGTACGATCGTACGGACGAAGCAAGGATGGTAAGTTTTGATGATGATTCAAAATCTTATAATCTTATTAAATTCCGTAAAACTAACCAGGGATCCTGTATCAACCTGAAACCAATCGTTAGTGTTGGGGATAGAGTTACTAAAGGACAGGTTCTTTGCCAGGGTTATGCAACCGAAAAAGGTGAGCTGGCTCTTGGTAGAAACATGAAGGTTGCCTTCATGCCTTGGAAAGGTTACAACTTTGAGGATGCGATCGTAATTTCAGAAAAAGTGGTAAGAGATGATATTTTTACCTCTATCCATATTGATGAATACTCGCTTGAAGTTAGAGATACAAAACTGGGTAACGAAGAATTGACTAATGATATTCCTAATGTTTCTGAAGAGGCTACTAAAGACCTTGATGAGTACGGAATGATTAGAGTTGGTGCTGAAGTGAAGCCTGGTGATATTCTTATTGGTAAAATCACTCCTAAAGGAGAAAGTGATCCTACGCCTGAAGAAAAATTATTACGTGCGATCTTTGGTGACAAAGCTGGTGATGTAAAAGACGCTTCTCTTAAAGCTTCTCCATCACTTAGTGGTGTTGTTATCAATAAAAAATTGTTCGCAAGAGCGATCAAGGATAAACGTAAGAGAGCTCAGGATAAAGAAGATGTTGCGGCATTAGAGAAAAAGTACGATGCTAAATTCGCTAATTTAAAAGCTGAACTTATTGAGAAGCTATTCGCCATTATTGGAGGAAAGACTGCTCAGGGAGTACAGAATGATCTTGGTGAAGAAGTAATGCCGAAAGGTAAGAAGTACACTCTTAAGATGCTTAACGCTGTAGACGATTATGCTCACTTAACTACGGGTACATGGACTACAGATGATCATCTTAATGAACTTGTAGCTGATCTTTTACATAATTATAAAATTAAGGAGAACGATCTTCAGGGTAACCTTAGAAGAGAGAAATTCACTATATCTGTTGGAGATGAACTTCCATCAGGAATTCTTAAACTAGCTAAAGTTTATATCGCTAAGAAGCGTAAACTTAAAGTAGGGGATAAGATGGCAGGACGCCACGGTAACAAAGGTATTGTTGCAAGAATCGTTCGCCAGGAAGATATGCCATTCCTTGAGGACGGGACACCAGTAGACATCGTCTTGAACCCACTTGGGGTACCATCGCGTATGAATATTGGACAGATCTACGAAACAGTTCTTGGATGGGCTGGACAGAAGAACGGGAAGAAGTACGCAACACCAATTTTTGATGGTGCTACTATTGAAGAGATCAATGATCTAACCGACAATGCTGGAATACCTAGATATGGTCATACTTATCTTTATGATGGTGGTACCGGGGAAAGATTTGACCAGCGTGCAACTGTTGGTGTGATCTACATGCTTAAGCTTGGTCATATGATCGACGATAAGATGCATGCTCGTTCTATTGGACCATACTCACTTATTACTCAACAACCGCTTGGTGGTAAGGCACAATTTGGTGGTCAGAGATTTGGAGAGATGGAGGTTTGGGCTCTTGAAGCTTACGGTGCATCTAGTACTCTAAGAGAAATTCTAACAGTGAAGTCTGATGACGTTATTGGTAGAGCTAAGACTTATGAGGCTATTGTGAAGGGTGAGCCAATGCCGGAACCAGGATTGCCGGAATCTTTCAACGTACTTATGCACGAATTGAAAGGTCTAGGTTTGGATATTAAACTTGAAGAATAACATTCAGTTTGTACCGGGACGTTCCGGCGTCCCGTCTAAACTGAATATTCACAATAAATAGCAGCAGTTATTATGGCTAGAAATAATGATAAAAATACAGTACAGAGGTTTAACCAGATCTCTATAGGTTTAGCTTCTCCAGAGTCCATCCTTGCGGAATCTCGTGGTGAAGTTCTTAAGCCTGAAACGATCAATTACCGTACGCACAAACCAGAGCGTGACGGTTTGTTCTGTGAGCGTATTTTTGGTCCTGTAAAGGATTATGAGTGTGCCTGTGGAAAATACAAAAGAATCCGATACAAAGGAATCGTTTGTGACCGTTGTGGTGTGGAAGTTACAGAGAAAAAGGTTCGTAGAGATCGTGTAGGTCACATCAACCTTGTAGTACCTGTAGCACATATCTGGTATTTCCGTTCTTTACCTAACAAAATTGGTTATTTGCTAGGTCTGCCGTCTAAAAAACTTGACATGATCATCTACTACGAAAGATATGTAGTGATTCAGGCAGGTAATGCGACAGATGAAGAAGGGAAGGCTCTACAAAAAATGGACTTCCTTACTGAAGAAGAATATCTAAATATATTAGATGAACTTCCTCAGGAGAACCAATATCTGGACGATAGCGATCCAAATAAATTTATCGCTAAGATGGGAGCTGAATGTCTAATCGAGATCCTTAAGAGAATCGATCTTGATGAGCTTTCTTATGAACTAAGACATAAAGCGAATAACGAAACTTCGAAGCAACGTAAAACTGAAGCACTTAAACGTCTTCAGGTTGTGGAAGCTTTCCGTGATGCGAATAAAAATAGAGAGAACAATCCAGAGTGGATGATCATGAAAGTTGTGCCGGTAATTCCGCCAGAACTTAGACCTTTGGTGCCTCTTGACGGTGGTCGTTTTGCGACTTCAGATTTAAATGATCTTTACCGTCGTGTGATTATTCGTAACAATCGTTTGAAGAGATTAATGGAGATCAAAGCTCCTGAAGTAATCTTACGTAATGAAAAACGTATGCTTCAGGAATCTGTAGATTCATTATTCGATAATACAAGAAAATCTTCAGCAGTAAAAACTGACTCTAACCGTCCTCTTAAATCACTTTCAGATTCATTGAAAGGTAAGCAGGGACGTTTCCGTCAGAACTTACTTGGTAAGCGTGTGGATTATTCAGCACGTTCTGTAATCGTTGTAGGACCAGAACTTAAAATGTTTGAGTGTGGTCTTCCGAAGAATATGGCAGCCGAGCTTTACAAGCCTTTTATCATCAGAAAACTGATTGAAAGAGGTATCGTTAAAACAGTGAAGTCTGCGAAGAAGATCATAGACAAAAAAGAGCCTGTAGTTTGGGACATTCTGGAAAATGTGCTTAAAGGGCATCCGGTACTATTAAACCGTGCTCCTACGCTTCACCGTCTGGGAATCCAGGCGTTCCAACCTAAACTTATTGAAGGTAAGGCAATTCAGCTTCACCCACTTGCATGTACTGCATTCAACGCCGATTTCGATGGTGATCAGATGGCAGTTCATTTACCACTTGGGCCAGAGGCTATTTTGGAAGCACAGTTATTAATGCTGGCTTCTCATAATATTTTGAACCCTGCAAACGGTTCTCCAATTACAGTACCTTCTCAGGATATGGTCTTGGGTCTTTACTATATGACCAAACATAAGATTGGTACGAAAGAGGAGCCGGTAAAAGGTGAAGGACTTACATTCTATTCTGCTGAAGAGCTAGTTATTGCTTACAACCAGAAGCGCGTGGATCTTAATGCAGGTATTAAGATTAGAACTAAAGATTTCAACGAAGAGGGTGAATTGGTTTATATGATCAAGGATACCACCGTTGGTAGAGTATTATTTAATGAAGCTGTTCCTGAAAAGGCCGGTTACATCAATGAAGTACTTACTAAGAAATCACTTCGTGAGATCATTGGTAATATTCTAAGAATTACTAGTGTTCCTGAAACTTCAGAATTCCTTGATGAGATCAAAGGTCTTGGATATGGATTCGCTTTCCGTGGTGGACTTTCCTTCAGTTTAGGTGATATTATTATCCCTGAAGAGAAGCAATCCATGATCGATGAAGCTAACGAACAGGTTGAAGGTATTATAGGAAACTATAACATGGGTCTTATTACCAACAATGAACGTTATAATCAGGTAATTGATATCTGGACTTCTACGAACGCAGGTCTTACAGATCTTGCCATGAAACGTATCCGTGAAGATAAGCAAGGGTTTAACTCTGTGTATATGATGCTTGATTCTGGTGCGCGTGGTTCGAAGGAACAGATTCGTCAGTTAACAGGTATGCGTGGATTGATGGCTAAACCTAAGAAATCCAACTCTGGTGGTGGTGAGATTATTGAAAACCCAATTCTTTCTAACTTTAAAGAAGGTCTTTCAATTCTTGAATACTTTATCTCTACCCACGGTGCGCGTAAAGGTCTTGCTGATACCGCTCTTAAAACTGCGGATGCTGGTTACCTAACCCGTCGTCTGGTAGATGTTTCACAGGATGTAATTGTTAATGAAGATGATTGCGGAACTTTAAGAGGTGTAGAAGTTAAGCCACTTAAGAAGAATGAGGAGATCGTTGAATCATTAGGAGAGAGAATCCTTGGACGTATTTCTCTACATGATGTAGTAAATCCTTCTACAGAAGAACTTATCGTTGGAACGAACGAAGAGATTACTGAAGAAATTGTAGCTAAGATCGAAGCTGCGCCAATCGAAGGTGTTGAAGTACGTTCACCACTTACCTGTGAGGCGAAGAAAGGAATCTGTATCAAGTGTTACGGTAGAAACCTTGCAACCAATAAGATCGTACAAACAGGTGAAGCTGTTGGTGTTGTTGCTGCACAATCTATTGGAGAACCTGGTACACAGCTTACACTACGTACCTTCCACGTTGGAGGTATTGCAGGTAACATTTCTGAAGACAATAAACTTGAAGCAAGATTTGATGGTGTTGCAGAAATAGAAGATCTAAAAGTTGTTAAAGGTGAAGCCCCTGATGGTGGAACTGCAGACATCGTGATCTCCCGTACTGCTGAACTAAAAATCAAGGATAAGAAAACAGGTGTTGTATTAAGTAATAACAACATCCCTTACGGTTCTCAGATCAATATCGAGAATGGTGCCAAGGTAACTAAAGGTGATGTCATCTGTACCTGGGATCCATATAACGGTGTAATTATTTCTGAATTTGCCGGTAAGATCAAATACGAAAATATCGACCAGGGTGTTACTTACCAGGTTGAGATTGATGAGCAGACAGGATTCCAGGAGAAAGTGATCTCTGAATCCAGAAACAAGAAGTTGATCCCAACACTACATATCTTAGGGAAGAAGGATGAAGTGATTCGTTCTTACAACCTACCGGTAGGAGCTCACCTTATGGTGGACAATGCTGAAAAGATTGGTGTAGGTAAGATTTTGGTGAAGATTCCACGTAAATCATCTAAAGCAGGTGATATTACCGGAGGTCTTCCAAGAGTTACTGAACTTTTCGAAGCACGTAACCCGTCTAATCCAGCTGTAGTATCTGAGATTGATGGTGTTGTTTCCTTCGGAAAAATCAAAAGAGGTAATCGTGAGATCATCGTAGAATCTAAACTTGGAGAGGTTAAGAAATATTTGGTTAAACTATCTAACCAGATCCTTGTACAGGAAAATGACTACGTGAGAGCGGGAATGCCATTATCTGATGGATCAATTACTCCTGAAGATATCTTGAATATTAAAGGACCAAATGCGGTACAACAGTATCTTGTGAACGAAGTTCAGGAAGTTTACCGACTACAGGGTGTGAAGATTAATGATAAGCACTTTGAAGTTGTTGTAAGACAAATGATGCGTAAAGTAAGAATTGTTGATCCAGGTGATACGATCTTCCTTGAGAATCAACTAGTACATAAAGCTGATTTCATTGACGAAAACAATAAGTTATTCGGAATGAAAGTAGTTGAAGACGCTGGTGATTCAGAAAGATTGAAAGCTGGACAGATCATTACTCCACGAGATCTAAGGGATGAGAATTCAATTCTTAGAAGAGAGGATAAGAACCTTGCAAGTGCAAGAGACGTGATCACTGCAACTGCTAATCCAGTACTTCAGGGTATAACGAGAGCATCGCTACAGACTAAGTCATTCATCTCGGCTGCTTCCTTCCAGGAAACAACTAAGGTGTTGAACGAAGCTGCAGTTAATGGTAAGATCGACAAACTTGAAGGATTGAAGGAAAATGTAATTGTTGGACATAGAATTCCAGCAGGTACAGGTATGAGAAAATACGATAGTATTATCGTTGGTTCTAAAGAGGAATTTGACGAAATGCTTGAGAAGAAACAGGAAGTTAATTATAACTAATTCCCTGATAAGTTTATCTTAAAAGGCTCCGCTCACCGCGGAGCCTTTTTTATTTATACCCATCTTTGCAGCATGAAGAAATTTATGAAAGAGATACTGCAGTATTCTCATGAGACGAACCTTGAAATCATTTCAAAATTCAACGATGGAGATCTGCATTATGTGATCGCAGAAAGTTCCAAAAAACTTATATCCCATATTTTAAACTCCCAGACCTTATGGAATAATAAAATTAATGGTGGTGGAGTGATCGATGTCTGGAAAGTATGGGACCCTGAGAAATTGAAAGAGATCGAAGAGCATAATTATAAGATTGCTCTAAAAATTCTGGAAGAGAGAGAACTGGATGAAATTATTTCATTTTCAAATACTAAAAATGAATCCCATCAGAATTCAATTAGTGATATTATATTCCACGTGGTGAATCGCGCTACTTATTATCGTGGACAGATCGCAGCTGAATTCAGGGAAAAGAAGATAGAGCCTGTAAGTGGCGATTTTGTTAACTACAAGAGAAAAGCCTAGGCATTATTTTATATCTTATGAGCTTAAAAATTAAATTATGAGTGACGACAATAAAAAGAATCAGGATAAAGGAAAGATCAATATAGAATTAGACGAGGCAGTTGCAGAAGGAACATATTCCAATCTCGCTATTATCAATCATTCAGTATCTGAATTTGTAGTTGATTTTGTGAATATCATGCCAGGTAGGCCTAAAAGCAAAGTGAAATCGAGGATCATCCTGACTCCTCAGCATGCTAAGCGATTGTTGAAAGCTCTGGGTGATAATATCCAGCGCTTTGAGAAAGCTCATGGAGAAATCAAGGATTACGATAAAGCACCAGTACCATTAAATTTCGGACCAACTGGTCAGGCATAATTTAGTACAAATACTTCAGTAAAAGGATTTCTATGGTATGGTTTAGTTTCCAGACTTTAGAAATCTTTTAATTATACTTCGCAAAATATATTTTTGCAGCTTTCATAACACGTGGAGCCATAATTAGAGTAGCAATCATTGTAGGAATCGCCATTAATGCGAAAAACCCATCAATAAGATTCAGAATAAAGCTTAAAGATGTGGTGGCTCCTACGAGAATGCTAAGAACATAGACGTAATTGTAATACTTCTTATTTTCAGCACCAGCCAGGAATGATAAACATTTTGTTCCGTAGTAGGAATAGGAGAATAGCGAGGATACGCTAAAAGCTAGTATACAAAGCAGCAATAGATAATTTCCAACATATGGTATTGCTTCGTCAAAAGCGGCCGCTGTCAGGCTTACTCCGTTGACATCTTCAGTTTGCCAGACGCCAGTGACCAGAATAGCCATCGCTGTGAGTGTACAAACAACCAGCGTGTCAATTGCCGGTCCCAGCATAGCTATAAGACCTTCACGAACAGGTTCAGATGTTTTACTGGCCCCATGCGCCATCGTAGCAGTTCCAATTCCAGCTTCATTGGAAAATGCACCTCTACGTATCCCAAGTAAGATCAAGCCACCCAGGACACCTCCTAGTAAAGGGTCTCCTTTATAATTTTCCGCAGCAAAAGCATCGGTAAAGATCATGCTAAAATAGCTGAGTACCACATCATAATGCACGAACAGTATGGCGACCACAGACACAAAATACAGGAGCACCATTGCCGGCACCAATTTTGAAACCGTTTTGCTAATACGATCCAGTCCGCCAATGATGACAATGGTGGTAATTATAGTCAGCATAATTCCTATGACCAGACTTGTTCCAAAGCCTGTTTGCACCCCATTAGGCTCGAGCAGAATATAATTAATAGCCTGAGTTAACTGATTTACATTAAAAACTGGCAGTGCACCTACCAGACCAGCGACCGCAAAAAAGGCAGCCATTGGTTTCCATTTCTTACCGAGCCCTTCAACGATAAAATACATCACACCTCCCTGAATCTTTCCTTCGGAATCCTTTCCACGATACATAACCGCAAGGGTATTGGTAAAAAACTTCGTAGCCATACCAACGATCGCACTTATCCACAACCAGAAAATAGCGCCTGGACCACCAACAGCAATGGCAACGGCCACACCGGCAATGTTTCCCATTCCAACGGTGGAGGATAGCGCCGTGGATAAAGCCTGAAAATGATTAATATCGCCTGGGTCTTCAGGGTTGTTATATTTCCCACGAAGTACTTCTACAGAATGCCCTAAATAACGAAAAGGTAAAAAACGTGAATAGATCAGGAGATAGATTCCGCCACCAATTAACAAAATTACAAGTGGTATTCCCCAAACGAGGGAAGCGAAATCTGCAATGAACTTATCTATCTGGGACATAGTAAAGATTTGTCCCGAAAATAGTGAATTTTATAGGTCTATTTTCAGGATATTTTAGTTTCTACGATTATCAAAATTTCTAGTAATTCTAAAATTCAGATGTACTATGGAATTTGATAGAAGGGTATTTTTGCTGAGTCATTTGGAGTGAAAACTGCGAATCTGCGAGAAATACCAATTGTCCAGATTTGTCTTTCGCAAGGTATTTTGACTTCACACGTTTAAATTCCTTAAACTCTTCAGACTTCTCATTTTCTGCTTCAACCCAGCTAGCTTTATGCACATTGAGATTTTCATAGGTACATTTTGCTCCGTATTCATGTTCCAGTCTGTATTGAATAACCTCGAACTGTAACGCACCAACCGTTCCAATCACCTTCCTGCCATTAAGTTCCAGGGTAAACAATTGCGCAACACCTTCATCCATCAACTGGTCGATACCTTTTTCCAATTGCTTGGATTTCATAGGATCTGCATTATTGATATATCTAAAGTGTTCTGGTGAAAAGCTAGGAATACCTTTGTACATGAGGTTCTCACCTTCAGTCAATGTATCACCAATCTTAAAACTACCGGTATCGTGAAGACCTACAATGTCCCCAGGGTAGGAAGTGTCTACAATTTCTTTCTTTTCAGCAAAGAAAGCATTTGGAGAAGAAAACTTCATGTTCTTATTATTCCGAACATGTAGGTAATTTTTATTTCGTTCGAATTTACCGGATACTATCTTTATGAACGCTAATCGATCCCGGTGTTTGGGGTCCATATTTGCGTGAATTTTAAAAACAAAACCTGTAAACTTTTCTTCTTCTGGTCTTACAATTCGGGTATCACCTTCTTTTGGGCGGGGAGGTGGTGCTATTTTGATAAAACAGTCCAGTAGTTCGCGTACACCGAAGTTATTCAGAGCAGATCCAAAAAATACGGGTTGCAATTTACCATCCAGGTAATCCTGCCTGTCAAAATCTGGGTAAACTCCTTGAGCTAATTCCAGCTCTTCACGTAAGTTATTAGCAGCTTTATCACCAATTAATTGATCAAGTTCCTCATTCTGCAGATCATCGATCTCAATAGTTTCTTCAATATCTCTTCTAGGATCCCCGGTGAATAGGTTTACATTTTTTTCCCAGATATTATAGATTCCCTTAAAGTCGTAACCCATCCCGATTGGAAAACTAAGCGGAGTTACTTTTAGATTCAATTTTTGCTCAATTTCATCCAGGAGTTCAAAAGCATCTTTTCCTTCACGATCAAGTTTATTAATAAAAACGATCATGGGAATATTCCGCATACGGCAAACTTCCACAAGTTTTTCAGTTTGCTCTTCTACACCTTTGGCAACATCTATTACAACGATCACACTATCTACAGCAGTTAGTGTTCGAAATGTATCTTCAGCAAAATCCTTATGCCCGGGAGTATCCAGGATATTGATCTTGATATCTCTGTATTCAAAAGCAAGTACTGATGTTGCTACCGAGATCCCACGTTGACGTTCGATCTCCATAAAGTCACTCGTAGCTCCCTTTTTTATCTTGTTAGATTTTACAGCCCCAGCTTCCTGGATGGCTCCTCCAAACAAGAGTAGTTTTTCAGTTAAGGTAGTTTTACCGGCATCTGGGTGAGATATGATCCCGAATGTTCTTCTTTTATTAATCTCTTTCTGGTACTGCTTCATAACGGATATTTGCAGCTGCAAAAGTAAGATTATTTTAAGGATTTATGCGCGTGCTAATTATTTTGAATGATTGATTAACTAGAAGTTTAGGGAAATGAAAAAGGAGCCCCCCACAGACTCCCATTTTTTTCATAGCGATCGTTTCCCCAACAATTCGCAAACATATTTACGCAATCCGAGGATCGCTGGTTCTGAAAGATCGGCTTTAAATAAAGTTTAGGATGGCTGTATTCTTCGGAAAACTTTAGGAATTGCTTAATCGGCATCTTTATGAAACAAAACCCTGATTTTGTACATTTGAGCTTCAAATTTAATAATGGCGCAGGAAAAAGTAATTTTAGTTAACGAAAAAGATGAGCAAATAGGGCTGATGGAGAAGATCGAGGCCCACGAAAAAGCATTGCTTCACAGAGCTTTTTCGGTATTTGTTTTTAATGATAAGAATGAATTGATGATTCAACAAAGAGCTTTGTCGAAATATCATTCACCTGGTCTCTGGACGAACACCTGCTGTAGTCATCAGCGCGAGGGGGAGTCCAATATTGAAGCTGGAAAGCGTAGATTACAGGAAGAGATGGGTTTTTCAACAGAACTTAAAGACACCATTTCTTTTATTTACAAAGCGCCATTTGATAATGGTCTTACGGAGCATGAATTCGACCATATTCTCGTAGGATATTTTGAAGGTAAGCCAGATCTAAATCCAGATGAGGTAGCAGAGTGGAAGTGGATGTCTCTGGATGCTATAGAAAAGGATATGCAAACTAACCCTTCTATTTATACTGAATGGTTTAAGATCATCTTTGATAAATATTATTCACACATTCAGCAATGAGAGTAACAGTTCACAGAAAAGCTCATTTTAATGCAGCTCATCGACTATATAGAAAAGACTGGGATGATGCCAGGAACCTTGAGGTTTTTGGGAAATGCAGTAATCCAAATTATCATGGTCATAATTATGAGTTGATCGTTTCTGTGACTGGTAATATTGATCCGGAAACTGGTTTTGTGATGGATTTAAAAGTTCTGAAGGACCTCATTCGAACTGAAGTTGAAGATGCTTTTGATCACAAGAACCTGAATGTTGAGTTGGAAGAGTTTAAGAATCTGAATCCTACGGCTGAGAATATTTCGGTAGTCATATGGAATAAACTTCGAAAACAAATTCAGGAAACACACGACCTGGAAGTTACGCTGTATGAGACTCCGCGTAATTATGTTACTTATAAAGGGGAATAATGAAAAAAGGAGATTTAGTGCCAGATCTTAAGTTGAAGGATCAGAATCGTAAAGAATTTAACTTTAGAGATCTTGTGGGTGAGAAAGCATTTGTAGTTTATTTTTATCCAAAGGATTTTACTCCGGGATGTACCAAGGAAGCCTGCAGCTTTCGTGACAGTTACCAGAAATTTCAGGATCTGGGTGCTGAGGTTATTGGGATTAGTGCAGATACTACTGCCTCCCATGCGAAATTCAGTAAAAAGTATAATTTGCCATACATTTTCCTGTCTGATAGAGATAAAAAAGCAAGAAATGCTTTCAATGTAAAAGCCAGTCTTTTAGGACTTCTTCCCGGAAGAGAAACCTTTGTTTTTGGTAAGGATGGCAAACTACTGCACAGGTTCAATAGTCTGAATGCTTCTAGACATATGCCTGAAGCACTTGAAATCCTGAAAAAATATCAGAATTAAATTTTGATAAAATCATTTTCGTTTCGAAAAATAGTTTAAATTCGCAGCCGAAATTAAATGATAATGGCTAGTAAAAGACTGCTTAAGAAAAACGTGAATTATGTAATGGGAGACATCATCGATGCTGCCTATATTCACCAAATGGCTAACCCGAAGAAAGATGACAATAAGTCTGAAGCTATCGTGGACGAAGCTATCAGCGATTACGATGAATTGATCAGAGAGATCAATCGACGTGACGTTGAGAACAAACAGAAACACTTTAGAGATATCGAGAAGGATCTTGAGAAGAAGGCGAAAGACCTTGTTGAGAAACTGAATGCACTTTAATAAGTTGCCGATGTAGCTCAGCTGGCTAGAGCAGCTGATTTGTAATCAGCAGGTCGTGGGTTCGAGTCCCTCCATCGGCTCTTAATGAAAAGCTTCCCTGAAAGGGGAAGCTTTTTTGTTTGAAGAATATTCGGTTTACGCCAGTTCTTAGGGAGAATCGGAAGGCAATTTCCTTTGATAAAAAAAGCCTATCAAATGAGAGGCTTTTTTTGTGATCAAAATTTTGTTCTTAGTGCAGAGCGTCAAGTTGCAACAACTTACTGGTGCGTTCCTGGACAGCTTTAAAGCCTTCTTTATCTTCACGAACATCTCTGTTCCAGAAGGGGATCATTTTATCCAATTCTTTACGAAATTCTTTAGTTCTTACTTTCTCTGGAAATGCAATCTGCATCACTTCAAGCATAATATGAACAGCAGTAGATGCACCCGGTGAAGCTCCGAGTAAAGCTGTTATTTTACCATCCTTGCTATGTACTACATCTGTACCAAATTCCAGAACTCCTCCTTGTTCTTCATCTCGTTTAATGATCTGAACTCTCTGGCCAGCCACTTTTAACTCCCAATCCTCCGGTTTGGCATCCTTAAGAAAAACCTTTAATTCATCTACCCGGTCTTCGTGATTCATTCTTACCTGATCAATGAGATAGGTAGTAAGCGGAAGATTGTGCCAGAAAACACCCCACATAGATGGAATATTGTCAAAACGTAAAGACTTAGGCAGGTCAAGAATAGATCCTTCTTTTAGAAATTTTGTACTGAAACCTGCAAATGGGCCAAACAGTAATTCTTTCTTACCATCAATGAATCTCGAATCCAGATGAGGTACCGACATTGGTGGTGCATCCACACCAGCCTTACTATAAACTTTTGCATCATGTTGCTCGATTACATCTCTGTTCGTACACGAAAGCCACTGTCCGCTTACTGGAAAGCCTCCATACCCATCTTTTTCAGGGATCTCGACTTTTTGTAATAGAGGCAAAGCGCCTCCTCCAGTACCAATAAAAATATGTTCCGCGTCGTAATAGGATTTTTCGCCGGTATTCAGATCTTTAACTATAGCCGACCAGTCATCGGGTCCATCAGGATCAATGTCCAGAACCTCCGTGTTTCTTATAACCGGAACTTTAAAATGATTTTCTAAAAGATCAAAATATTGTTCAGTAAGAGAACCAAAGTTTACTCCAGTTCCCAATTCCATTCGGGTTGCCGCCATTTTTTCATCTGGTTCACGATCTTTCATGATAAGCGGGAACCACTTTTTCATCGTTTCATGATCTTTGGTGAATTCCATTTCTTCAAACATAAATTCAGAACTCATACGCTCAAACCTCTTTTTGAGAAAATTGACATTATTTTCCCCGCGCACCCATGCATGATGCGGAATACTATGAATAAAACTCTGTGGGTCTTTTATTAATTGCTGGCTGGTTAAATGGGCCCAGAACTGTTTTGATTTCTCGAACTGCTGAAAGGTATCAATCGCTTTGGAAATATCTACAGAGCCATCTTCCTGCTCAGGAGTATAGTTCAGCTCACAGAATGCTGAATGTCCAGTACCTGCATTATTCCATGCCTTTGTACTTTCCTGTGCGATCTTATCCAATCGTTCAAAGATGATAATCTTAATTTCCGGATCTATTAATTTCAGCATAAGAGCAAGGCTTGCACTCATAATACCTCCACCAGCACAGATCAGGTCATATTCGGTATTCGTTTTATTCATATTTGTTTTTTTTACAAAATATGGAACACTGTTCTTCTTTTGACCCAAAGAAATATTAAGAAATAAAAAAAGGAGCCAAATGGCTCCTTTAAGTAGTTCTTTTTCTAAACTAGGAATTTTCCACTTCCTGCGCCTGCACTTTATCTTCCAGTTTTTCTTCTTTTCTACGTTCCTTCAGAAAGCTTTTCAATTCCTCACCATACTTGGACTTCTTGATCTTTGGTTCCAAAGAATTATAAATAGTATCCAGGTACTTGATGTTAGCATCAAAAACTTCAGATAGTGCAAGATAGGGTGCTATTTCATGTTGTTTGTTATTCAGTGCGAAATTTACAGTATAGAGGTACTTTCTACGTAGTAATTTATCATACTTCTGGTCGATCTCCATGAGTTTCTCCTCATCCTGATCTTTTTCTGCTTCAAAACTTGCTTTGATCAAATCCAGGTTTTGATCATTAAACCTGCTTATCATTTTCCGGTATTCAATTAACTTCTCCTGGTTCACAGACCCAATTACTTCTGCACTGGTTTCAAACTTATCCAGTTTTGTGTTGATAGTGATCTGCCCTTGATCTGCGAAGAAATCTATACGATCATCGTATTGGTTGTTGTCAACCTTTTCAAGATACAGGTACATGATCTGTGGACTCTCCAGATAGGTTTCCATAGAAAATTTTGGATCTCCGGTTACCTGAACTGAGTCTACATTTACCAATGCAGTTTCTTCAATTTTTTGAAGATACAAAGTTCCTTTTTTCAGACCTTTGATCTCTCCGTTTACAATCAGGTTGCTTTCTTTTTTAGAGCAGGCACTAATGCTGATCAGAATAACTAAAAGAAGAGCTAATTTTTTCATTGTGGGATGCAGTTTTAAAGTGCGCAAATATCTTATATTTTTCTGTTTATTACTAACTGGTAGCCGCTAATTGCATTAAAATTGTACACAAAATAGCGCCATAAGTACCCACCACATAACCAAAGACTGCCAGCAGTACACCTACCGTAGCAAGCGATGGGTGAAAGGCTGCTGCAACTACCGGAGCTGAGGCTGCACCACCTACGTTGGCCTGGCTTCCTACCGCAAGGAAAAAGTACGGGGCCTTTATAAGTTTCGCAGTTATAACCAGTACGATCACATGAATTAGAATCCATACGAGACCTATCGCTAGAAGTCCGGGATTATCAAATACTGAAGTCAGGTCCATTTTCATGCCAATTGTGGCAACGAGAATATAGATAAATATGCTTCCAATTTTACTGGCACCAGCACCTTCGTATTTTTTAAATTTGGTAAACGAGAACATGATACCCAGGGCAGTAGCGATCGTGATCATCCAGAAGAATTTGGAAGAAAAGGAGGATAGTGCACTTTTACCATCATTGAAAATATCAAAATTCGCGGTTAGGTATGTAGAAATTCCATCTGCTCCCCAATGTGCTATACCAACTGCACCAAATGCCAACGCCAGCATGATCATAAAATCCGGTAGCATTGGAATCCTGTTAACGCTTTCAGCGTAAGTGCTAACTTTAACTTTCAGTTCTTCAATGGCTGAATTGTCTGCCTGTAGCCATCGATCAATTGCTTCATTTTTCCCGATTCCCATCAAAACAACAGCCATCCAGAGGTTGGCAACGATAATGTCGACAAGAACCATCCCTCCATAAAGATCCTGATTGTATTCGTAGATCTCGAGCATTGCGGCCTGGTTCGCACCACCACCAATCCAACTACCTGCAATTGTAGAGAGGCCACGCCAAACTGCATCTGGTCCAACACCGCCTACCGTTTCCGGAGAAAATGCAGAGATGAGTAAAATCGCTAGCGGTCCCCCAAGAACGATACCCAGGGTTCCGGCAAAGAACATAATAAGAGCTTTGGGACCCAGGTTGAATACTGCTTTCAGGTCTATACTTAAAGTCATTAAGACCAGAGCAGCAGGTAAAAGGTATCGACTGGCTACAAAATAAAGTTGTGAAATGTCATCATCTATGAGTCCAACCGAATTAAATATCGCCGGGATGAGGTAGCACATAAGTAGTGCGGGAACGACTTTATAAAATTTACTCCAGAATCCTTCTTTTTGAGAAGAGGTGTAAAAGACAAAACCCAGAGCGATCATTAATAGTCCGAAGACGATCGCATCATTGGTGAATAAGGCAGTTGTTTCCATAGAATTTTTAAAAGTTGAGCGACAAAATACAATTTTTAAAATTTCTGCCGGTCTCCTTTTCAGTTATTGCAACAGGATCTCGCGAATACTTTTCGCTACTCCATCTTCCTTTCCGGAAGCGGTAACCATGTGCGCTATTTCAAGCACTTCAGGCTTGGCATTCCCTACGGCGATTCCTAAACCAACACCCTGCAGCATTTCCTTATCATTATAGTTATCTCCAAAAGCCATGCTTTGTGAGAGAGGTAGGCGAAAATGCTCATTTAGTAAATGCTCTACGGCAGTAAGCTTTGATATTTCTCGGGGTGCGATCTCAAGGTAACTTGGTTTGCTTCGGTATAAGTGCAGATCTTTACCATGATTTTCGATAAGGAAATCCCTGATGCTATCGATGTTTTCCTCTTCACCCATCGCCATAATCTTATGTGCGCCTTTCCCAGCAGTTTTCCAGGTTTCTAAAACTTCAGCATTACTACTCAGTGCAGGTTGCACCTTAGTATTGTTAATTTCTCTTCGCGTCCAGAAATCTTCCCTGGGAACATACCATTCGTCAGCATGAAAGAGACTTAGATGTACATCATCTACAATATTAAATTGGTGCAAGCTTTCCAGCGTACTAATGGGAATTTCCGTAGAACTTACAGCTTTTCCATCTACGAGTATGAGTCCGCCATTGTAGGAGATAATTGGGTGGTGTTCTATTCCAAGCTTTTGCTGAAGATGACGCATGGCTGCTGGCATTCTGGAACTAATTAAAATGAATGGAATATTTTTTTCTTCCAGAGATTGAATGGTTTGTATGGTAAGTGGTGAGAGGTCACGGTCAGCATTTAATAGCGTGCCGTCAATATCTGAAAATACTATTTTGAACATTATTCCTGGTCATTTTTTGGTTTAGGGTGTCGCTTTGCGTCTTTCAGGGCCTTGTTAAGCATCCACTCGATCTGTCCATTGGTACTTCTAAATTCATCAGCTGCCCATTTTTCGATCGCTTTTAGCATATCTTCATCTATACGAAGTGCGAATGCCTTTTTTTTACCCATAATTTAGTCAAGTTCCTTTACAAATTCAGTTAAAATTGAAATTAGCTCGGGGTGCAAAGGTAAGTTTGGTTCATTATATGATTTTGAATTTACCAGTCGATCTTTTGCTTCAATTTTTCTAAATATGTGATTCATTTGGTCCAGAATTACTAATTCTGAATTCTCATTCGCCTCAGCCAGCTTTTGAGCCTGCTCTTCACTCACCTGAATATCTGAGGTACCATTTACTACAAGAACGGGGATCTCAAGTTTACTGATTTCTTCTGAAGGGTCATATTTCATCCAGCTCGCCATAAAGGGCTGAACTGAAGGTCTGAACACTGCTTCCAGCATGGGACTATAGTTGGAAGTTCTTCCGTTTTCTGCCATTTCATCAAAAGCGGTACGTGCGCTTACTCCTAATTCAGGAGCCATATTCGTGACCTGCTCCGTGATGATCTCGTCAATAGGATCTGCAGCGCCAGCTAATGAAATAAATGCATCAGCATTTTCCTGAGCAACCAGTATACCAATAAGACTACCTTCGCTGTGTCCCGCTATCATGATGTTGCTGAATTTTTCTTCTTTTCTGAAATGCATTACTACATTTTTCGCATCCTCTACAAAATCCTCAAAGATCATATCTTTCTCACTTAACTGAAGTTCTTGTGCTTTAAAGATTCGTTTGTCATATCTAAAAGAAGCAATACCATTGCCTGCCAGTTCCCGGGCTATTTTCTTTATTCCGTCATTCTGTAACATAGGCTGATTAGCATTTCTATCTGTAGGGCCAGACCCCTGGATGAAAATGATGAGGTATTTATTATTTTCCTCGGTCGGTAAGGTTAATGTACCATCTGTAAATTTATCGATACTTAATTTAATTTCTGTAAATGTTGTATCCTGCGCTACTGTGATTAGCGAGTAGATGATCATCAAAACAAAACAGATTAATTTCTTCATTTTTTATAATTTTTAAAATTCTTGTTAATCGCTCTTTTTGCCAGATCAGGTTTTTCTGTACCAATTAAAAAGCGTTCATTAGTTTTTGTAATGATCTGTATGCCTTTGTTACCTGAAACGCTATAGGCTTTTGCTCTTCCGAAGCCTCGAATTCCCCATCCTCCATATTCAGAAACAGGTGTATAGGTTCTTACGAAACATTCCTGAATCTCATCCCAGTTATAATTTCTTCTGAGGAAAGGTAAAGGTTCAAAGCCTGCACTAATTCCTTTGCTGTTAATCCTTGTTTCAAGATTTAGAATAAATACCAGGACGAATACCAATAAGCTAATTACTGGCGCGATCAGACTTTTAAGCTTTACCTCATTTAGAGATATTTCAGAAAAAAGCGGGAGTGCACTAGCAAGTACAATAGTGATCAAAACAATAATGAGCCACCATTGTCTGAATCTCTGGTTCTCCTTGAATATGCGCATTCTAGTGATTCAAAGTTCCGGCATTCACAACGGGTGTCGCATCCCGATCTCCACATAACACCACCATAAGATTACTAACCATTGCAGCTCTTCGTTCTCCATCCAGTTCAACTACTTTTTTTCTGCTAAGTTCCTCGAGTGCCATTTCCACCATACTAACTGCACCTTCTACGATCTTATGCCTGGCAGCCACAATTGCCGTAGCCTGTTGTCTCTTCAACATCGCGCTGGCGATTTCATTTGCATAGGCAAGATATCCAATACGTGCTTCGAGAACTTCAATTCCAGCAATATTCAATCGTTCCTCCAGCTCTTTTTCCAAAGCATCGCTTACCTCATTTACACTGGACCTCAAGGTGATATCCTCGTCCAGACCTTCATCTGCAAAGTTATCATATGGGTATAAACTGGCTAATTTCCGAACGGCTGCATCAGTCTGCACTACTACGAAATTTTCAAAATTATCTACATCAAATGAAGCTTTGAAAGTATCCTGAACCCTCCAAACCAGAATGGTACTTATCATTACTGGATTACCAAGCTTATCATTCACTTTTAATCTTTCACTGTCAAAATTTCTCGCTCTTAACGAGATCTTCTTTTTGGTGTAGAACGGATTCACCCAGAAAAGTCCATTTTCTTTAACAGTTCCTTTATAATCACCAAAAAGCAGAAGTACTCTAGACTCATTTGGATTCACCAGGATAAGGCCGGGAACTATAAGAAAAGCGAGGAGTACTCCCAATGCCCATACTGGACTACCGGTATTGAAAATGGCAATAATACTTCCAAACAAAAGGATCAAGAATGCGAATAGCATAATATATCCATTAAATCCAGTAATAGTTTTTTCTTCAGTCATGTGAAATATGATATTAAAATGATATCATAAATATACTATATTAAATTTAATGAATTTCAATTCTTAACACTAAAATTTTATTGGGAGCCTTATATTTGGATTCTTTAAATTACTACTATGAAAAAAATATTATTTCTTTTTTCCGTTTTCCTGATGTGTGCTAAAGCTCAGGCAGCTGATTCAGATTGGGGGAAAACAGGTCATCGTGCAACTGCAGAGATTGCGCAAAGTCACTTATCTAAAGAAGCCCAGAAGGCAATCAATGATCTACTGGATGGCCATGGACTGGCATTTGTGGCTAATTACGCAGATGACATCAAAAGCGATGCTGCATACAGAAAATATGGGCCCTGGCACTATGTAAACATTGATCCAGAGCAGGATACTTATATCGAAGCTGAAGCAAGTGAAGATGGTGACCTGGTGCATGCGATCAGAAAATGCGTGAAAGTATTAAAGGATAAGTCGGCTTCCAGGGATGAGAAGCAGTTTTATTTAAAAATGCTCGTCCACTTTGTAGGAGACCTGCATCAGCCATTCCATACAGGACATTCTGAAGATAAAGGAGGAAACGATATTCAGGTGCGATGGTTCAATGATGGTTCGAACATTCACAGGGTTTGGGATAGTGAGATGATCAATTTTTACCAGATGAGCTATACCGAATTAGCGATGAACACAGGTAGGCTTAGCAAAAAACAAAAGGCATCAATACAGAAAGGTAAATTACTGGACTGGGTTTATGAATCGAGAGATATGGCAGAGGATCTATATGACGGGGTAGAGAATGGTGAAAAGCTAGGATATAGATATATGTATGATCATATGCCGCAGGTATTGGCCCAGTTGCAAAAAGGCGGACTAAGACTTGCAAAAGTGTTGAATGATATTTACTCTTAATATATTTTTCGAAACGTGAGATTTATTCTGGGTCCAATCTGCTTCTTTGTTTTAGGCAATTGATGCTTCCAGAATTTCTGAGTTTCACCTCGCATTACTAAAAGGCTGCCGTGTTGCAGCCTTTTTTTGTAGGTTAGGTTTTTATCTTTTCGGTGCTTTAGATGAAACATGCGGGGCTCACCAATACTTACTGAAGCAATTACAGGATTGGTTCCAAGCTCTTTTTCATCATCGGCATGCCAGCCCATACTATCCTGACCATCGCGATAGAGATTCGCCAGGCAGGCATTAAAAGACTTTTCGCAAATCTTTTCACAGCGTTCCTTGATAACTGTTAAATACGTAGGAAATAGCTCCGGATGCATAGTAAGACCAGAGTAGGTGTATGCGTTGTTATTATCACTGAATAAAGCGGTAAGTCTTGGCTGAAGTATCTCCTTGCCAAACATTTTGATATGATCCTGCCTCCATCGCTCGTAATGCAACAATTTTTCAAAGAGTTCATCCGCTTGTTCATCACTTAGAAAATCTGCAATATAGAGCAGACTTGCACCTTGTAATTCTATAGTTTCCATAAGCCTAGATCAGGTAAAATAGTGCCCACCAGATAAGAACAAACTGTAGGGGAATTCGTGCAATTAAAATCCAGCGAGAAATTCTTGCTGCGGCTTTTTTTGAAGACAGCATATAAAAGTGTACCAGTAAAAAAATAAGCAGCATGATCACAATACCATAGATGGAAGCGTTTCGTGTTGTAGTAAATAATAATCCAATTCCAAGAAGGATTTCAGCGAGACCACTGAGTAAAACCAGCTGCTTGTGGGCAGGCAGGTATCTTGGCATAATGCGCATATACATTTTAGGTTTTAAAAAATGCATTATTCCTGCGAAAATGTACATAATGGACATTAGATAAAGATGCCACGGATTTTCCATAATTAAGATTTTTGGTGAAGATAATGCAAATAAATGCTTAGCTAAATTGTTAATAGTTAGACGTTTTTTGAAAATTTTAGTTGTGTAAGTACTTTAAATGGAGTAATTTCAGCGTCCAAAATCTATCGATAAACTAATATAATTTAATTGAAAACAAACGTTTCAGTTTATTTTCTCTTGTTTTTTTTATGCTTCAGCGTTACTTATGCGCAGCATAGCCGTGAAAAACCGAAAGATACACTTCAAACTCTGCTTGAAAAAGTCAATGAGGATATTTTAAAATACCAGTATCAGCAGGCGGTAGACAAAGCTTACGATCTTGTTACTTTAGCAAAAGAAAAGGAGAATAACCTTTATGTTTCTCGAGCTTATCATTCCTTGGGACATATATATTCTGATACAAAAGATCTAGCACGTGCCCGGCAGAATTATACCTTTGGTCTGGAATATGCCGCAAAGACTGGAAATGACTCCATAATCTTAACTTCCTATAATAATCTTGGGAATGCCCTATCTGAGAATCCAGCATTTAGGGATGAAGGGATCTCTTATTATAATAAAGCTATAAAGCTCGCAAAAGAGCTAAATATGAAGGAAGAGCTCATAGCGCCAACTACCAATATTGGATGGACCTATCTTGATGCAAATCAATATGACAAAGCATTTCCATATTTAGATCGTGCACTTGAACTAATGCTGGATGAGGTTCAGGAAAACGATTCCCGTTACAATTCCTGGTTATCTCAAATGTATATGCTGCATGGAAGGTATTATGCGCACAAAAAGGCATTTGATTCTGCTCATGTATATTACGATAAGTCACTGCAGTTAGCTGAAAAGGACAGCCTGTATATTACAGCGGCTGAGGCCTATAAATATTATGCTGGGTTTCTCGAAAAGGAGGGTGATTATCAGGGAGCTTTCAATGCACAAAGAAAGTTTACCGAATTCAACGATCTTATTTTCGAGAATGAAAAAGTTCGGGAGATGGAAATCGCTGATGCGAAATTCAAATTATCAGAGTATGAAAAGGATCTTGAAATTGCCCAGAGGGAACAGAGCCTCAAGGATGAATTGATAGACCGTTCTAAGGAAAAAGTGATCATTATGGTCATTTCTTCAGTAGTATTGGTTTTTATATTAGTGTTTCTTTTCAAAATAAACCGTGATAGACGAAATCTAATTTCTGAGCTTCAGAAGAAAAATAAGCAGTATAAATCTGCACGTGACCAGGCTGAAAATTTATCCAGAATGAAAACCAGGTTTTTCAGTACTGTAAGTCACGAGATTCGAACGCCTTTATACGGAGTAATTGGACTTACCTCGCTACTACTGGAAGATAAAAGGCTGAAAAAACACAAAACTGATCTTAAATCATTAAAATTTTCTGCAGATTATCTTCTGGCCCTCATCAACGATGTTCTGCAAATGAATAAGATGGAAAGCAATGAAGTTAAATTGGAGAGTGTATCGTTCAACATTAGGGAACTTCTAAGTAGTATTGTAAATAGTTTTGAATTTACGAGAGTACAGAATAAGAATGAGATCAATCTGGATATAGACGATCAAATTCCATCATACCTAATAGGCGATTCTGTTCGTTTGTCGCAGGTCCTTATGAATCTGGTTGGTAATGCTATGAAGTTCACCGAGCGTGGCCTTATTAAAATCAGCATTAATCATCTGGAGGAAAATACAGATTCCGCGAAGATTCATTTTGTAATTGAGGATAATGGTCCAGGGATACCTGAAAGTAAGAAGAAGATGATCTTTGAGGAATTCTCGCAATTAGAGAATAGTAATTATAATTATCAGGGAACTGGATTAGGTTTACCTATTGTGAAAAAATTACTGAAACTCTTTGGTTCTAAGATCAAACTGGATACTAAAGAAGGGGAAGGTTCGTCATTTAGTTTTACTATAGCCTTCGGAATTGATCATACTAAAGCTGAAGTTCCGGTTATGGAGGATGATCTGGATCAACTTGCTCTGCATGGTAAAAAACGTATCCTGATCGTTGATGATAACAGAATCAATCAGGTAGTTACCAAAAGAATTCTTGAGAAGAAGGATTTTGAATGTGAGGTTGCCGGCGATGGTACTACAGCTATAGAAATGGTCAGGGAATCTAATTACGATCTTGTACTTATGGATGTGAATATGCCTGGTATTAGCGGACTGGAAGCTACCAGTGAAATACGTACCTTCAATAAATATCTGCCTATTGTAGCTTTAACGGCCGTGGAGGTAGAAGAAATTCGTGAGGAGATCCAATCCGCAGGGATGAGTGACATCATTATAAAACCATATGATGTGCAGCAATTTTACCAGATCATTTATAAGAATTTAAGCATGTCTACTATTCCAGAGAATGTTTAGCTTATTTTTTAACCTCTTTTGAGTTTTCAGGTATTTGAAAATAATTCTCTTCAGATTGAAAGAACTGTATATTCGAGATCTTAGCCTCTCCAATTTTTTCCCCTAATCCGCTTTTTTCATTCCAGTTGTGGAAACTCCAGGTAGTGGCGAAACTCACATCTTCGACTGTATCATAATCACTATACATGATCGCATGTGGATTTTCTTCAGCTTTAGACTTATCTGTGCCAAAGGTCACAATATAAGCCGCAGCCTTTAGCAACTTGCTTTTATCGTCCTGATATACAACATACCAGTCATCTGGTGAATCTCCCGTGTTACTCTTAAAAGTTAGTTTTGAGGATGGGTATTCCAGGCTATCAAGTTTGCGCTGACTTGATTTTTCCCAAACGGTACCTGGATCTGTAAGTTTAAAAGGCATAGCAAAGAAATACTGCCAGGTAAATATATCAAAACGAGCGCCATCTGTAGCACTGGAATCCGGTGATATGGCCACCTTACTACCATCAAAAATTATGGTAGAACCATTATTTTTCTCGATTCTGATTCCACTTGAGTTCGTATTCATAGCCAGTTTTGCCTTAAGTCTTTCTGAACCTCCAAAATTGAGCTGAATATCGAAAGAAACTGCTTCCTTCATTTTAAAGGCTGCTTTGTTATGAGCCTCTTCGATATTTTCCAAAAAACTTAGAACCTGAGGAGGTCCTGCGCCATCTCCAATACCATTATCAGGTTCAACAGGGATTCTTTCTTCTTCGGAAGAATTCTTACAGCTTACGATGCTGGCAATTAAGAATAGTGCAATGATTTTCTTCATGTTATTTAATTTACTGGTTCATAAAAAAAGCCGCTGTAATTCAGCGGCTTTGTTAGTCGAGAGTAAAGTGATTACTTTACCATATCGAAACTTCTTTTAATAAAATCGGTGAGTTCTTCACCTTTCAAAAGATTTTGAGATAATCTTGCAAGGTCTAGCGATTGCTTGATCAAACGTTGCTGTTTCTTCTCAGTTTTGGTGTTTAGAATAGTATTTATCAACTCGTGATTGGTGTTAACCACAAGGTTATACATTTCAGGCATATTACCCATTCCAAACATTCCGCCACCACCGGTTTGCTGCATCTCTTTCATTCTACGCATAAATTCCGGTTGTGTAATGATCAAAGGCGCGGCAGTGCTATCCATGGCTTCCATCTGGATTGTATACTTTTCCGCAGGAATTACTTTTTCAAAATCTCCTTTAAGCTGTTCCTTTTCTTCATCAGATAATTTTGAGATTTTCTCATCATCTGTCTTGATAAGGTTATCTACGTGATCTGCATCTACTCTTACGAATGAGATATTCTCATGAGTTGTTTCAAGCTTTTGAAGCAGGTGAGAGACGATAGGGCTATCCAGCATTAATACTTTGTAGCCTTTATCCTTAGCTGCCTGGATATAACTATGTTGCTCGTCTTTATTAGAAGCATATAGAATAACCAGTTTATCATCCTTATCGGTTTGATTATCCTTGATCGCTTCTTTCAACTCTTCAAAAGTGAAAAATTCATTATCCGTAGTTGGATACAGCGCGAATTTATCAGCTTTTTCGAAGAATTTATCTTCGGAAAGCATTCCGTATTCGATCACGATCTTGATATCATTCCATTTTTTCTCAAAATCTTCACGATTGCTGTTGAATAAACTTTTCAGTTTGTCCGCTACTTTACGTGTGATATAACTCGAGATCTTCTTAACAGCTCCATCAGCCTGTAAATAAGATCTTGACACGTTAAGTGGAATATCTGGAGAATCGATCACTCCACGAAGCATTGTAAGGAATTCCGGTACGATACCTTCCACATTATCGGTTACATAAACCTGGTTCTGGTATAACTGGATCTTATCCTTCTGAATGTTCATATCCTGAGCCATTCTCGGGAAATAAAGAATTCCTGTCAGGTTAAAAGGATAGTCTACATTTAAGTGGATATGAAATAATGGATCTTCGAATTGCATTGGATACAATTCCTTATAGAAATCATTGTAGTCTTTTTCCCCTAGATCTGTAGGTTGCTTTGTCCATGCAGGATTTGGATTGTTGATGATATTATCAACAGTCTTTGTTTCTGGCTTCGCATCCTCTTTAGCATCTTCAGGGAGAGGTAGGGTTTCTTCCCTGGTACCAAATTTAATTGGGATAGGCATAAACTTATTATACTTCACCAAAAGTTCCTGGATTCTGCTCTCTTTTAGAAATTCTTTATCCTCATCGTTAATATGCAGGATCACTTCAGTTCCGTGGGTGGATTTTTCAGCATCTTCAAGTGTAAATTCTGTAGTACCTTCACATATCCAGTGAGCCGCAGGTTCATCTTTATGAGACTTAGTTAGGATCTCTACTTTGTTCGCTACCATAAAAGCAGAATAGAAACCAAGACCAAAATGACCTATAATTCCACTGTCTTTTGCTGAGTCTTTGTATTTATCAAGAAATTCTTCAGCTCCAGAAAAGGCAACTTCATTGATATATTTCTTAACCTCTTCTTTCGTCATTCCAATACCCTGATCAATAATATGCAGCGTATTGTTTTCCTCATTAACTTTTACTTCAATCGTAGGATTGCCGTATTCAACATTAGCTTCTCCAAGACTACTAAGGTGCTTTAACTTTAAAGTTGCATCGGTTGCATTTGAGATCAGCTCCCTTAAAAAGATTTCATGATCACTGTATAAAAACTTTTTAATAAGCGGAAATATGTTTTCAACAGACACATTTATTTTTCCGGTTGCCATATAATTTGATTTAAAATTTTGTTCGGTTTGAGAGATTCAAAAAAAATACCAATAATGCTTTGCTGTCAAACTGACACCTTCTGTAATGAAAGTTCGAAATAGACGTCTAAGCCATTGTATTTAGCTGAATGAGAACTTTTAACAAATTTTTGTTTATCGAATAACCTAAATACTTAAACAAAGTAGTATCTTTGAAAAAGAAATTAATATTATGGCAAAGGGAACAGGAAATAGTAAGGTGAAGAAGAAGCCAAGTGAGGACAAGCTAATAGCAATTTACATGGATTATGTACTTGTGAATGAAAGTACTCCAAGAAGTGTATATAAGTTTGCGAAGGAAAATGATATAACCGAACAAGAGTTTTATGAATTCTTCGGAAGTTTTGATGGTTTAAGAAAGAAGATCTGGGATAAGTTTTTTGATAATACCCTATCTGTCATGGAGAAGTCACCAGATTATCACTCCTTCAGTAATCGTGAAAAGCTGCTCACTTTTTTCTATACATTCTTCGAGGTATTAACTGCAAACAGAAGTTACGTACTCTACGCACTTAGCGAGCATAAGGATCGAATGAAGAATCTGGAACAACTTAAAGGTTTACGTAGGAAGATGCGCAGTTTCGCTAAAGAATTGATAGCTGACGGTAATAGTGAAAAGTCATTTAAACTATTTGAGCAGAGCGAAAGTATTTTTAGCGAAGGAGTATGGGTTCAATTCTTATTCCTTCTAAAATTTTGGATGGAGGACAACTCGCCATCCTTTGAAAGTACAGACGTCGCAATCGAAAAATCTGTACATACCGTATTTGATCTATTCGATAATACTCCTTTGGAACGTGTGGTAGATTTCGGAAAGTTCTTATGGAAAGAACGAATGGCCTAATTAAAAGATTATGAAAACTATAGATAAAATTCCAACAGGCAAATTAGGCCGTACCAGTAAACTGGTTCAAACCGGGGTTAAAATTGGTGGGAATTACATCAAGTATTACGGTAAAAAGGCATTTAATTCTGAACTTACTCGTGATGAGCTGGATGAGGATAATGCTACAGATATTTATGACGGACTCAAAAGTCTAAAGGGAAGCGCTCTAAAGGTAGCTCAAATGCTATCAATGGAGAAGAATTTACTTCCCGGTGCTTACGTAGAAAAGTTTAGTCTGGCACAATTTAGTGTGCCGCCACTTTCGGCACCATTGGTTAGAAAAACATTTAAGAAATATAACGGAGCATATCCGGAAGAACTATATGATACTTTTGCAACCCAGTCGGTAAATGCTGCCAGTATCGGTCAGGTACACAAGGCGACAAAAGATGGGAAAAAACTTGCTGTGAAAATCCAATATCCGGGGGTTGCAGATAGTATCAGTTCAGATCTTGCGATGGTAAAACCAATTGCTCTAAAGATGTTCAATATTTCAGCAAAAGATTCTGAAAAGTATTTTAAGGAAGTTGAAGGAAAACTTCTGGAAGAAACAGATTATATTCTGGAAGTGAAGCAAAGTAAACACATTTCCAAGGCTGCTGCACACATTCCTAATATCAAATTTCCAAAGTATTATGAAGATCTTTCCAGTGAAAGGATCATTACGATGGACTGGATGAATGGAATGCATCTTAGTGAATTTTCAAAACAGAATACGTCACAGGAACTTGCAGATAAAGTAGGACAGGCGCTTTGGGATTTCTATATGTTCCAGATCCACGGATTACAAATGGTTCATGCAGACCCACATCCTGGAAATTTCATGGTGGATTCTGAGAATAATCTGATCGCCATTGATTTTGGTTGTATCAAACAAATTCCAGATGATTTTTATACTCCTTATTTCTCATTGACAGATCGCAATAATCTTGATAATTCAGATTATTTCCACGGAAGATTATTGGAACTGGAAATTCTTCAGCAAAAGGATACAGATAAGGAGAGAAAGTTTTTCTCTGAAATGTTTTACGAGATGTTTGTGATGTTTTCAACTCCGTATCAATCTGAAGTATTCGATTTTACAGATAAAGAATTCTGGGATAATCTTTCCCAGCTAAGTGAAAAATATTCTAAGGATCCAGAATTACGTCGTACGAATGGAAATAGAGGAAGTAGGCATTTTCTTTATATGAGCAGAACATTCTTCGGGTTATATAATTTGTTACATGATCTCAAAGCTAAAGTTGAGGTTAATAAGTTTAGAGGACTCCTCTAATGGTTGATTTATTGGTTAGGTTGAAGAGAGCGTAGTTGTTGGTAGCAGCTGCGCTTTCTTTTTTTGGTACAAAAAAAGCCCCCGGGTTATCCCGGGGGTTTTTTATTCCGAAGCGGAAAATAAATTAATTCCCAGCTTCCTGCTGTTCGTTATTAGCTCTGATTTCTCTATTCTTCACATATTTTTCCAGCCATTGGTCCTGTTCCCATAATACGTGCAGTATAGATTCCTTTGCGCTATAACCATGACTTTCCTTAGGCAACATCACCAATCTAGCAGTTGCGCCTAGTCCTTTAAGTGCATTAAAGTAACGTTCGCTCTGCATAGGATAAGTTCCCGAGTTATTGTCTGCTTCCCCATGGATCATTAATAATGGAGTATCCATTTTTTCTGCATGCATAAAAGGTGACATGGTGTTATAAATTTCCGGAGCTTCCCAGTAATTTCTTTCTTCGCTTTGAAATCCAAATGGAGTAAGGGTACGATTGTAAGCACCACTTCGAGCGATTCCTGCAGCAAACAAATCTGAATGAGAAAGAAGGTTAGCAGTCATGAATGCACCATAACTGTGCCCTCCAACGGCTACCCGATCACGATCCACAAATCCTCTTTCATCAACAGCATCTATAGCCGCTTTCGCATTTTCCACCAATTGCTTTCTGAAAGTATCATTTGGTTCTTCATCACCTTCTCCTACAATTGGGAACGAGGCATCATCAAGCACTACGTAACCTCTGTTCACCCAATATACTGGCGATCCGTAATAAGGATATGTAAAATCGTTAGCATTGGAAGTGTTCTGAGAAGCTGAATTTTTGTCCTTGAATTCTCTTGGATATGCCCACATGAACATAGGGAGTTTTTCCGGGTTAGACATATCATAACCGGCAGGAAGATAAAGAGTGGCATTTAGTTCCAGACCGTCATCTCTCTTATAAGTGATCACTTCCTTGTGAACGTCTTCCAAAGATTTAAAAGGATTCTTGAAATTGGTGATCTGGGTAAGTTTAGTCTTAGAATCTATATCTCTGATAAAGTAATTAGGATACTCGGTAGAAGACTCTATACGAACCAGGATCTTGCCTTGATCAATATCCAGGGCTTCCACAAGGCTTTCTTTTTGATCTTTTAGTTCAGACTGGTACATGCGTTCAGTTTCACCAGAACTTAGATCGATTTTATCCACAAAAGGAAATTGGCCATCCTCTGTAAAACCTGATCCCATCAGGAAAGCTTCATCTTTATCAAGTTCGAGAACAGAACGTCCCCACTTGTTTTTTGACATTACGAATCTACCTGGATCGCTATATACATCCTGATAATTTCTGTCAAAAATGATTTCAGGCTTCTGGGAAGAATTAGATGGGTCGAAAACATAAGTTTTCGTATTCCTGGTATTCCACCAGTAATCGTTCGCTAAGGCAATATCATCATCGCCCCAGATGATTCCGCTTGCACGATTCTTTAGTTTAATGAGTGATTTTCCCTCCCCTTTAAATGGCGCTTCAAGTTGGAAATATTCATCTCGGTATTCAACTTCTTTTTCAGGATCTCCGCCATCAAGAGCCACAACATACGTTAAGGTTGCAGGACGATCACTTCTCCAGCTCCAATCTCGTTTGCCTTCTCTTTCTGCCATAAAACCTTTTGGCAAATCTTCAATCAATGGTACCTCATTGATCATATTCACTAGCTGCCCATTCTTATCGTAAATGTTGGTTTCTGAAGGGAATCTGTAGTATGGAACCAGGTAGGAAAATGGTTTTTTTAAATGTGTAACCATCACATATTCCCCATCTGGAGAAAAGGAGATGTCTGAATACATTTTAGGAGCCATCCATGACGAAACTGTACCATCCAAATTTACTTTCATGATCTCAGATCTGGCTAATTGTTCAAAATTATATTCATCATTAGGATTCTTCAGTAGATCCTGATAAGTTCTGTTCTGGGCTTCTTTCCCATCACTAACCGAAATTGTAGGACCCGAGGGAACCGAAGTTTCGGTATCGATCAGGGCTTTTCTGTCTTCAGGAAGGGTCGTGACCAGAATAGCAGAATTATCTCTAAACCAGTTTACAGTGCTGCGCATATTCGCATTAAGATTGGCCTCGGTAAGTTTTCTTGCAACAGCATTTTTAATGTCAAGTACCCACAATTCCACTCCTGTATCTGTAGTATGAGTAAATGCCATCATACTTTCATCTGGCGACCAGGAAAAATTTGTAAGTCGAGGGTTTTCCGGAAGTCCGTTGACCTGCACCGGTTCTTTTGCATTTACAGATTTAACTTTGAAATTATTGTAATAACGTGCCCTGCTATTAATATTGGTCACGGGGTTAATTCTCAAACCACCAAGGCGTAATTCTTCTTCGCTTAGTTCAGCTATACTTTTAAATTGATCCCGGTATAGGAAGATCATCATTTCTGCATCACTATCTATAAGAGTGGAAGGTGTCAGGGGAACATCGATAAGTTCAAGGATCTCCTGAGGTGGTTTCTGGTAGTCCAGGTTTTCCTGAGCTGCCATTTCATTAAGGAACAGAATGGATCCCGCCAGACATAACAAAAGTCGGTTCATAATATCAATTTTAGATTTGCATTTAAATGATTACAAGCTTAATTGTAGTGTTAATGTTTCTTATATTGCGCGTCGGAATTTTCGCAAATTCATTAAATTTAATAAGAATTATTTTTAATATCATAATTTTTACCCATGTATCAAACAAAAATTGCAGGATTAGGAAAATATGTACCGGAAAATGTTGTCACGAACGATGATCTTTCGAAACTGATGGATACGAACGATGAGTGGATCACCGAGCGTACAGGAATTAAGGAAAGAAGACATATCAAGAAAGGAGATGGCAATACTACTGCAAGCATGGGAGTGAAAGCTGCCAAAATTGCCATCGAAAGAGCAGGAATCACAAAAGACGATATAGATCTTATTGTATTCGCAACACTAAGTCCAGATTACTATTTTCCTGGTTGTGGAGTTCAGGTTCAGGAAATGCTGGAAATAGATACATGTCCTGCCCTGGATGTACGTAACCAGTGTAGCGGTTTTATTTATGCAGTTTCAGTAGCAGATCAATTCATCAAAACGGGAATGTATAAGAACGTACTGGTCATTGGTAGTGAAAATCATAGTGGTGGTCTTGATTTTACGACCAGAGGGCGATCGGTTTCAGTTATTTTTGGTGATGGGGCAGGAGCAGCCGTACTCACGAGAAGTGATCACAACGGGCAGGGAATTCTTTCCACACATTTACATTCTGAAGGGAAACATGCACTTGAATTGTCACTAAAAGGACCAAGCACGAACCATTGGGTGCCAGAGATCATAGCAGAGAATCCACAAGGAGATGATATTCCTTACTATCCTTATATGAATGGGCAGTTCGTGTTTAAAAATGCGATCCAGAGATTTTCAGAAGTGATCAATGAAGGCCTTAAGGAAAACGGACTTTCAGTTTCAGATATTGATATGCTTATCCCGCACCAGGCGAATTTGAGGATATCTCAATTTGTCCAGCAGAAATTTAAGCTCGCCGATGACAAGGTTTATAATAATATTCAGAAATATGGAAATACCACTGCGGCCTCTATTCCTATTGCTCTTACTGAAGCCTGGGAACAGGGTAAAGTAAAACAAGGAGATACCGTGGTGCTGGCTGCTTTTGGAAGTGGCTTCACCTGGGGAAGTGCAATTATTAAATGGTAGTGAAAAAATTGAATTTAAAAAGACCGGCAATTGCCGGTCTTTTTTTTAAACGCCTTTATAGTATTTATAAAGATCGTAAATCCCGAAGAGAATAAATCCCGCGGCGATCGCAGTTCCAAAATTATCAGTTTCTATTGCAGTCAGTTTTTGATAGAGTCTAAAGCTTCCGTAGCAAATAAAGACGATCCCAAGGATAAGATTCCATTTGTTACGTTGAGGTCTTTCTTCAAGTTCATTATTCATTATCGAAGTCATTTGGGAATGTAGACTTAGCGATCTTCAAAGCTTCGTCGAAATCTTTTTCAAAAACGAATAATAATACCATCCCGTGCGTGGAACCAAAACCAGCAAGTCTGGCCGACTCCACATCGTTTCTTATCCTAGAGTGGATATTGCTTTCGCCAAAAAGTTCCTGCAGGTATTGCACGTTTGTTTCTGGTCCGGTATAGACTCTTTTATATTCTTCTGAAGTACTCATATTTTACAAGATAAGATTACAAATACGAATATACCGAAGTATTTGGCTACTTCATCAAAATTTAATTAAGCGTTGAAATATTTGCTGTCCCAAATCTCTGTACTAAAGTTTTTACCCATTTTGAAGCCATAGAAAATAGAGATCCCGGCAAACCATTTAAATATAAAAAAGAAAATCATGAAAAACTGAGTAGTGGATTGCTGCGGACTAAATAAACCATCGGGAACCAAAAGAGCGGTAAGAAAGCTGGTGATAAGTAATAGCGCAAGAAAATTCTCAAGAGTTTTAAAGGGCCACATGATCATTCTTCTTAAAGGATGGAGATCATTTCCCCATTTATGGATGAGGTAATAATAATCATTCCCCATTGGAGCAAATAATAGTGGATCATCAGCATTCTTCAGCTTAAACAACTTAGAAGGAGCTATGATCTTAAAACCTTTTAAAGTAGTGTCATGTTCATTCTCCAGACTTTTGATCCTGGTGATCGCTTCGTAAGGAATTTCAGATTTAAACAGTCCGGAATCCAGGAACCTAAGTCTATAAATCACACATAACTTATAGATATCATCTTTATGATAAATTCGGTTTGATTCCAACAAATCGAAATTAAGATCATTCGATTCCTCTTGTATTTCCTGAAGATTTTTCTGAATAGTTTCTTCCCGGAGGTTGTCCTGCATCAGGATCTCGCGAACCTCATCCATGATCAACTGCTCATCGATACGTTTACTCCGTGTTTTATTTAATTGATGCTGTAGATTCGTGCGGGATATTTTCAACTTCATGTTCATAGTCTTTAAGCTGTACTAAATTAATTATTAAGCTCAAGACTAACAACGACTTACTATATTTTTTGTGCTAAAGATCAAAACTTTAGGAGATGTTCTATCTTGTTAAAAGAATCCCAATTGCCTTCAATTTAAAAACCGTTGAAGCAGCCTACGCGTAACTTAGATACATAATCAAAACAAATAATTATGAAAAAGTTACAATTGCTAAGTTTACTAAGTTTTTTATTCATCGCGACTAGCGGTATTGCTCAAAATTCAAAGGACACTAAAATGGTTGGAGGAGCTGAAATGTACCCAACAAAAAATATCATAGAGAATGCGGTAAATAGTAAAGATCATACAACTCTGGTTGCTGCTGTAAAGGCTGCTGAACTGGTAGATGTATTGAGCAGTGATGGACCATTTACAGTATTTGCTCCTACAAACAAGGCTTTTGAAGCACTTCCTGACGGAACAGTAGAGACTTTGCTAAAAGAAGAAAACAAAAGCAAATTACAGTCGGTTTTGACATACCATGTACTTGCAGGAGACTTTAAAGCTGCAGACATCGTAAATGCTATCAAAAAAGGAAACGGAAAAGCAACTTTCAAAACAGTAAGTGGTGCAGATATCACTGCTATGATGGATGGTAAGAATGTAAAGGTTAAAGATGCTACTGGAAATGTAGCTACTGTAACTATTGCAGATGTAAATCAATCAAACGGAGTGATCCACGTAATTGATACAGTTCTTTTACCAACAAAATAATTCAGAATATCTGAAATTGTGAAAAAAGCGGCTATTAGCAGCTTTTTTCAGTTAAATAAAAGTCAAACCGGGTCTGTAATTTTACTATTCTGTTCTTTCCGTTTACATTCAGAATTATAAAAAAAAGCTATGAAAAATTTGAAAACATTTCTCGTTATAAGCATTGTGGCACTAACCCTAGCTTCTTGTGGAAGTAGTGCTCCAACGGCAAAAGACGATCTAAAACAATTAAAATCTTATGACACTTATGCCTTCCTGGCGAATAAGGATACCATCCTGAATCGCAAACTGGATAATAAGGCGATCAATTCAACGATCGTGGCGACCATCAATGCGAACATGAAAGAAGAAGGTTTTAGTCTTGATAAGCTACAACCTGATGTTCTTGTGTATGTTCACCCGATGTTCGATGAAAAGGTAGCCGTAAATGCAAATCCTGTTTACACGAATTACCCATATTACAAGCCGGGCTTCTTCATTGGATCCTATTACGAAGATTACCTGTATGAAAACTATTTTACAATTCAAAGAATTAGCGGATCCAGAGTGAAGCAGGTGCCCTATCGTGAGCGCTCGATTGTTATTGACCTTATAGATCGAAGAACGAACGAGATCTTATGGAGAGGAACTTCCGAAGAGACTATTGAGACTAAGAGAATGGATCGTGAGATTCGTGAATATGTTGATGAGATCTTTAAAGATCTGTAATTTGAAAAATGATCTGAAATAAAAAAACCGTACTTGATGTACGGTTTTTTTATTTTGATACTACGTAGAGAATATTAGCGTAATTCTGCTTTCAGTTCCTTTTCGAATCTATACCGAAGCTTACTCATCATCTTATCTACTTGCTTGTCTGTAAGTGTTTTGTTTTCATCCTGAAATACAAAGCTAACTGCGTAACTTTTCTTGCCTTCTGGAAGGTTTTCACCTTCGTAAACATCAAACAGGCTTACATCTTTCAATAATTTCTTTTCCGTTTGTTTTGCGATTTGATCGATCTCATCGTAAGTCACAGAATTATCAAGAAGTAAAGCAAAATCTCTTCGCATGCTAGGATACTTCGGAATAGCACTAAACTTATTCTGATGTTGTTTAGCAACTTCTATGATTTCATCCCAGTTAAAATCTGCATAAACTACTTCCTGATCTAAATCGAATTTCTTCAGAATTGACCTTTTAACCACACCAAAGTCTACCAGTTTCGACTTCTTCGTACTCATCTGAAGACTTTCAGAAAATACAGAGCTTTTACTGGTTTTGGTTTTAAGCGTATTCAAAATTCCTAATTTCTGAAAAATCGATTCGATCACTCCTTTCAGGTAAAAGAAGTTTCCAGCAGGAAAATTTGGTGCGTTCCAGGTCTCAGCAGTTCTGTTGCCAGACATGAACAACGAAAGATGTTTCTTTTCTTCCCTGCCACTAACAAAAGAATGATAGGTCTTTCCGAATTCAAATATGCGAAGATTGCCTCGTTTCCGGTTTAGATTGTAACTAATAGCTTCCAGCCCTGAAAAAAGCATGGTTTGTCGTAAAACCGAAAGATCCTGACTTAGCGGATTCAACATTTTCACCTGGTACTCATCTTTAGCATCATCGCTAAAGTCATTATAAGCTGGCGTAGTTAGCGAGTTGGCCATGGTTTCATAGAATCCCTGTCCTATAAGCTGTTGAGCGATAAGATTCTGAATCTTGTAATCTTCGTATTTTGAGGAGTTTGCTACAGATAAACTTAGTTTATCGCCAAACTTGATATTATTGTAACCATAGACTCTAAGGATCTCCTCGATCACATCAGACTCTCTTTGCACATCCACACGATAAGAAGGGATCGTAAGACCCATCCCGGTTTCTGTAACATTATTCACTCTGATCTCAAGAGAAGCAAGAATAGATTTTATAGTTTCTTCCTCAAGATTCTCACCAATAAGTTTGTTAACCTTCTCAAAGGTTAGGAAAACCTGGAAATCGTCGATCTTTTTGAAATAGAGATCATCAATATCGCTGGTGATCTCACCACCGGAAATTTCCTTGATTAGCAGTGCAGCTCTTTTTAAAGCATATTCTACCGAGTTGATATCAATTCCTCTTTCAAACCTAAAGGAAGCATCGGTATTGATCGTATGTCTCTTTGCAGTTTTTCGAACGCTTACAGGGTTAAAGTACGCGCTTTCAAGAAATATTTGGGTAGTACCTTCAGTAACTCCGCTTCCAAGTCCGCCAAATATTCCGGCGATACAAAGAGGTTTTTCAGCATCACAGATCATGAGGTCTTCAGCATGTAATTCGCGCTCGACTTCATCAAGTGTTGTGAATTTAGTTCCTGCCTCAACGGTCTTAACGTTGATCTCGTTACCAGCGATCTTACCGGCATCAAATGCGTGTAGTGGCTGTCCCAGTTCATGCATTACATAATTGGTAGCATCCACAATATTGTTCTTTGGAGCAAGTCCAATAGCTTTCAATCTATTCTGAAGCCATTTCGGGGATTCACCAACCTTTACATCAGAAATGGTTACCCCGCAATATCTTGGAGCAAGATTAGAATCATCTACTTTGATCTGGATCTTTAGACTTCTGCTATCAACATGAAAACTACTAACTGAAGGGGTTATAAGCTCCAGGAATTTTCCCTGTTGCTGGTAGCCTGCTTTTAAGTCCCGGGCAACGCCCCAGTGACTCATTGCATCTGCACGGTTAGGTGTAAGGCCAATTTCAAAAACTTCGTCGTTCTCTACCTCAAAAAGCTCAGCAACCGGAGTCCCGGGAACCAGCTCATTATCCATCACCATAATACCTTCGTGACTCTGGCCTAAACCAAGTTCTTTTTCAGAACAGATCATTCCGTAGCTTTCTTCACCACGAATTTTTCCTTTTTTGATTTCCCAGCTTTCACCTTTTTCATCATATAGTACTGTACCAATAGTCGCCACAGGAACTTTCTGTCCTGCTGCGATATTTGGAGCGCCACAAACGATCTGTACTTCTTCACCGTTTCCAAGATTCATTCTGGTGAGGTTCAACCTGTCTGCATTTGGATGAGCTTCACAGCTTAAAACATGACCAACAACTACGCCGGCCATACCTCCTTTTACACTTTGAAAAGTATCAATACCTTCTACTTCCAGACCAAGATCTGTAAGAAGTTCTCCGGTAGTCTCTGCATTTTCAGGTAGTTTGATAAACTGTTTTAGCCAGTTGTATGAAATCTTCATGGATTAGTCTTTTTCAGCCAGCAAAGATAGTATTACAGATGGTTTTGTCATAATCTAGAATCCTATTTTGTAGACCTTAAAAAACAAAGGAGACCATTGATGTCTCCTTCGCTGTTTTAAAGTTTAAAATCTTTAATCTTTACGGGTAAGATTCATTGTTCTGGATTTGTTCCAGCCACTTTCGGTTTCTTCATAAACTGCCCATTTAACCAAGCCGTCTTCTTTTGTAATATCGTGTTTAAATCTAAGCTGTTGGTTGCTATCATCGAGATAGCTCTCTACGATCTGGTATTGATCTGGTCCCATTTCCTTTACTTTCATCTTTGAATTTGAAATTCCTTCAGGCGCATTTCTTCGCATAAAGACCACATCAAATTCATCTTCCAGTGGATTGTACACCATGACTCTTTTACAACATGGCTTATTATCACCTGTATCATGATCCATAACCAGCATGGAACCGGCCTCATCAAATGAAATTTGGTTCGAACTATTCGTGGTATTCAAAACTTCCCCATTTTGGTAGACCTGTGTTTCGTTATTCCAGTTTCCAATTAGAAAGTTTAGTTGCTTATCTCTGTTCTCCAGAATGGCAATTTTTGCCAGACCTGCTTCCATGATCAAATCATCCTGTTCATGATCGTGCTTTTCAGCAATGGCAAGAGACTTTTCTATGTATTTAACGGCTTCATCTTTTTTATCCATTTCCAGCAAAACATCCGAAAAGGAATCATAAGGATTGGCTTCCTGTGGATATTCATCGATCTGAGCCTGGAACAACATTTTTGCGGCTTCCAGATCATTTTCTTCCTGCATCAATCTGTAAGCTAGAATATTCAAGGGTTCAGCCATGCCTTCGTAAGCGGTATTTGGATTGTTCTTCTGGTAGCTCTCCAAAACAGCTTTTGCACCCTGGTTCTTATAGACCTGGTAAAGTTCATCTACAGTTTCCTGCGCCTGATCCTGCGCATTCATACTAAGAATTAGAAAGAATAATAATGTTCCAATTCTCCATTTAAGTTTAAAATTTCTGCCCATGATTTATTGAATTTTGTGGTTATACCGAAGCTATAAAGGGGCATTCTAAAGTACAGAATAGGTTGAGGCTATTTGCCGGGGGTAAGTCTTCTAAAGATAACTAAAATTTAATCAATTGATTGTCAGTAACTAATAAGATTCGGTTAGCTAATGTAATTCCAGATCGTTTTGTTCTTGACCAGCCGTGAATAGGCGTTTTTCACAGTGTTGTTTTTTTCATTCTCCAGGTTTGGATCTTCTTTGAGCAACCTGTTGGCATAAAATCTGGCTGATTGCAGAATTGCATTATCCTTCACGATATCTGCGATCTTCAAATTAAGAACCCCGCTTTGCTGAGTTCCCATAAGATCTCCAGGACCTCTTAGCTTCAGGTCAACTTCAGCGATCTCAAAACCATCGTTGGTAGAAGTCATTGTTTCCAATCTCGTTTTACTGTCGTTGGAAAGTTTATGACCCGTCATAAGGATGCAAAAACTCTGTTCAGCACCACGCCCCACACGTCCTCTTAACTGGTGTAGCTGCGAAAGACCAAACCTTTCAGCACTTTCTATGATCATCACACTGGCGTTAGGAACATTTACTCCTACTTCGATCACGGTAGTGGCAACCATAATATCTGTTTCTCCCTTGACAAAACGATGCATTTCAAAATCCTTATCGGCAGGTTTCATCTGGCCGTGAACAATAGAGATCTGGTTCTCTGGAAATTCTCTGGCGATACTTTCATACCCATCCATAAGATCCTTGTAATCCATTTTTTCAGATTCCTGTATAAGCGGATATACGATATAAACCTGCCGGCCTTTCTGAATTTCATCCCGGATAAAAGCAAAAACCTTTAAGCGATTGCTATCATAGCGATGAACGGTTTTAATAGGTTTACGACCCGGAGGTAGTTCATCAATGACCGAAATATCCAGATCTCCATACAAACTCATAGCCAGAGTACGTGGAATTGGAGTTGCGGTCATCACCAGAACATGAGGTGGAATATGGTTCTTCTTCCATAACTTCGCTCTTTGTGCCACTCCAAAACGATGTTGTTCATCGATCACAGCAAGACCAAGATTCTTAAATTTCACTTTGTCTTCCAGAAGAGCATGGGTGCCAATAAGAATATTGATCTCGCCAGATTCCAGTTGTTCATGGATTTCCCGGCGCTCCCTGGTTTTGGTTGATCCGGTAAGCAATCGAATATTCAATTTTAGTTCTACACAAAGTTCTACTAAACCCTGATAATGCTGAATAGAGAGAATTTCTGTAGGAGCCATCAAACATGCCTGGAAATTATTATCGAGCGCAAGGAGCATGGACATTAAGGCAACAATGGTCTTTCCGGAACCTACATCTCCCTGTAAGAGCCTGTTCATCTGGGCGCCACTTCCCATATCACCTCGTATTTCCTTGACCACACGTTTTTGAGCATTGGTAAGTTCGAACGGTAAATGATTGCTGTAAAAGTCGTTGAAAATATGACCTACTTTGTCAAAATTGAAACCCTTGATCTTTTGTTTGTGCATAAGGTTTCTGCGTAGTAATTGCAGTTGCACATAAAAAAGCTCCTCGAATTTGAGTCGGAACTGCGCTTTTGCCAACAATTCCTGGTTCTTCGGAAAATGAATATTGAATAGTGATGCCGCCTTTCCCAGAAGTTTTAGTTCTTCCAGCAATTCCGGATTCAGACTTTCAGAAAATTTCATCCCGGTTTGTTGCAGCACTTCCTGCATCAATTTCATGATCACTCTATTAGTAACTCCTTTCTTCTGAAGTAATTCAGTAGAAGGATATACCGGTTGCATCGCTACCCTTAGATTCCTCTTATAATCTGATACCAGTTCAAGTTCCGGATGTGGCATACTGAACATCCCACTGTAAAAATTCGTTTTTCCGAAGATGACATAAGGCGTATTCAATTTGATGTTTTCCCTTATCCACTTATGGCCTCTAAACCAGACCAGCTCCATTCTTCCGGTGTCATCAACAAAATCGGCTACCAGGCGTTTGCCTTTCTTCTGTTCAACCATCTTTAGATGGACGATCTTGCCAACAATTTGTACTTCCGAAGAGTTTTGCTGCAATTGTGCGACCTTATAGAAACCTGTTTTATCTATATATCGATTAGGAAAAAAATTGATGAGGTCTCGATAGGTGCTGATGTTGAGTTCCTTCTTAAAAAGATCGGCCCGGTTGGGACCAACTCCTTTAAGATACTCAATAGGGGTTTGCAGCAGGTTCTGGATCATAAAAACGAAGATATTAAATACGTTTGATTTACATGGGCGGCCTTGCAGAAACTAGTTTTAATCTTCAGGAAATCTCATAACAGCTTCAATTTTTTGTAATTTGCATGAGATATTTTAAATCTGAATGCGATATTTAACAGCACTTTTTTTAATTCTGAACATGTCCCTTATACATGCTCAGAAGATTCGTGATAACCAGGTAGAACGATTTGATTTTCAGAAAGTGGATGCTCACCTTAAAATTGATCCATCTCGAAAAAAAATCGAAGGAAACGTACTCTATAAGATAGAGGTACTTTATCCTGATGACAGCTTGTTCATAAACGGCAACAATATGCATTTTAAAAATGTACAGCTGGATGGTAAAAGCATTGATTTTTCAGTAGATACAGAAGGAATTTATATTCTTCATGACTTCAAGGTGAATGATAGTATTTCCTTATCCCTTAACTATGAGGTAACTCCAAAAAAAGCTGTCTATTTCATCAATTGGAATGATCCTGATATTGCCGAAGAAGAAAGGCAGGTTTGGACGCAGGGTCAGGGGAAGTACACTTCCAGCTGGTTGCCAAGTATCGATGATATGAATGAGAAAGCAGAATTTGACCTTAATTTTGAATTTCCCATTTCTTACGAACTCATAGCCAATGGCGAAAATATTAGCAGTGAAATTATAAACGATTCCGTTAGACTGTGGAAATTCAATATGGAAGAACCTATGAGTTCTTATCTGGTTGGATTCGCAGCAGGAAAATATCTTTCCAAAACCATAACTTCTACTTCAGGAATTGAGATCCAGAATTATTATCTGCCGCAGGATTCTTTACTGCTGGAGCCAACTTACAGGCATTCTGTGGAGATCATGGATTTCTTTGAACAGGAAATTGGTATAGCGTATCCATGGGCTAAATATAAGCAGATTCCCGTAAGAGATTTTCTGTATGCTGGTATGGAGAATACAGGAACTACTATTTTTTCTGAATCTCTTATGGTGGATTCCATAGGTTACCATGATCAAAATTATGTGAATGTAAATGCACATGAGCTGGCTCATCAATGGTTTGGAAATCTTGTTACCGAGAAAAGCGGAAAACATCACTGGTTGCACGAAGGATTTGCCACTTACTATGCATTATTAGCTGAAAAAGAGATCTTTGGAGAGGATTATTTTTACTGGAAGTTATACCAGTCGGCAGAGGTTTTAAAGGAATTAAGCGATTCAGGAAAAGGACAGAAATTATTGTCTTCAACCGGAAGTTCCAGTACTTATTATCAAAAAGGAGCCTGGGCTTTACATATTCTAAGTGAAAAAGTTGGTGAGGAAGCTTTTAGAAAGGGCATAAAAAGTTATCTCGAAACTTATGCTTTTAAGAATGTGGAAACCGATAATTTTCTTGCGGAAATGGAACTTGCTTCGGGAATGGACCTTAGTCAGTATAAAACTGACTGGTTAGAACAGTCAGCTTTTAAAGCCAACCAATCGCTGAACGCTTTAAGAGAATCAGAATTTATCAAATCTTACCTTGAGCTTGCTGCACTGCGGGAAACTCCGCTAGAAACGAAACATGAATATCTGGACAAAATCCTGGACTTCCCTGTAAATGATTATTTAGGTCAGGAGGTAGTATATCAACTGGTCGGCGAAAATTCAGATTTAAGCAGGAGTTTATATAAAAAGGCATTTGAGTCTAACAATCTATATGTGAGACAGGCGATCGCTACCAGTATGCAAATAATTCCGCAGCAACTGCAATCCAGTTTTGAAAGTTTATTAGATGATGAATCTTATCTCACCATCGAAAAGGCATTGTTCGAATTATGGGAAAGATTTCCACAGAAAAAAGTAGATTATCTGAATAAAACCAGGAATATAGACGGATTCTATAATAAAAACGTACGTGTGCTCTGGCTAACCTTAAGCCTGGTAACTGCCGAATTCGAGCCGGAAAAAACTTCTGAATACTTTGAGAAATTATCAGGTTACACAAATCCATCAAATCCATTTGAAGTAAGGGAAAATGCCTTTGGATATTTATACCAGCTAGGAGCTTTTAATGAGTCTAGTTTGGAGAGCCTGTTGATGGCAACAGATCATCATGCCTACAGGTTCCGGGATTTTGCAAGAAAGTTACTAGATGAATTGATCGAAAATGAGGAATATCGAGAGAAATTGATAAATGTTTCTGCAGACTTAGAGGAGAAGCATAGCAGATATTTAAACTCTAAAATTTCAAGTTAGGATGAGAGCACTCGTAATTTCAGGAGGAGGAAGCAAGGGAGCTTTTGCCGGCGGAGTTGCGCAGTATCTTACTGAAGATCTGGGGCGCGATTATGATCTTTTTATAGGAACCTCTACAGGAAGTTTGCTTCTTTCCCATATGGCTCTGCAAAAGGCAGAGAAAGTTAAAAAAGCTTTTACGAGCGTTAATCAATCCAGCATCTTTAGTAGCAGACCATTCCTTATTAAAAAGAAGCACGGGCAGGAAACAATCAGCATTAACCATTTTAATGTTATTCTGAATTTTCTAAAAGGAAGTAAAACCTTCGGCGATAGTTTAAATCTCAAAACCCTGCTTCAGAAGACCTTTACGAAAGAAGAGTTTAAGCAACTGAAGGACAGCCATAAGGAAGTTGTGGTTACTGTTTCCAATCTCTCGCTGAACGAAGTGGAATATAAGAGTATCAAGGACTACGATTACGATGCATTTATAGACTGGATTTGGATTTCCTGCAATTACACGCCATTCATGAGCCTGGTCACCAAAAATGGATGTGAATATGCTGATGGTGGTTTGGGAAGTATGGTGCCTATTGAGGAAGCGATTAAGCGGGGTGCCACAGAAGTGGATGCGATCATCCTACAAACTGAAGTAACTTATTTCAACAGGATGCCTTCAAAGAATGTATTTTCGCTCATCACCAATCTTTTTGCATTTATGCTGGACAGGATCGAAACTCAGAACATCAGGATCGGAAAATTTTCAGCAGCGAATAAAGATTGTATAATCAATTTTTACTATACTCCAAGCGTTCTAACAACGAATTCTCTTATTTTTGATAAGGATAAAATGCTGGAATGGTGGGAGAGTGGTTATGAGTTTGCCAAGTACAGAAACGAAGAAATTAACGAAATTGAACCTTAATGCGAGCACTGGTTATATCTGGAGGAGGAAGTAAAGGCGCCTTTGCAGGCGGCGTGGCCCAACATCTAATTCAGGAACAAAAAAGAAGGTATGATCTTTTTTTAGGTACCAGTACCGGCAGTTTGCTTATTCCTCACCTCGCTGCAGGAAACATCCAGAAGGTTTACGATGTCTATACCAATGTCACCCAAAGAACGATCTTTAGCGTCAACCCTTTTGTAGTGAAGAAAAAAGATGGCCGGGAATATGTGACGATCAATTACCTCAATACGATCTGGCAATTTATAAAACAGCGCCGAACCTTTGGGGAAAGTAAAGCTTTACGTAGAAGCATTCGAAAGAATTTTTCTCAGCAGGATTTTAACGAGCTCAAATCCAATATTAAAGATGTGGTCGTCACCGTATCCAATCTATCCAAAAATAGGGTGGAATATAAATCTATCCACGATTTCGAGTATGACGACTTTTGTGACTGGATCTGGATAAGTTGTAATTATATACCTTTTATGAGTCTCGCGACCAAAGATGGTTTTGAATATGCAGACGGTGGTCTGGGATGTGTGGTTCCTATCAGGGAGGCCATTAAGCGCGGTGCTACAGAAGTGGATGCGATCATTCTGGAAGCCGAAAATATGGAATACAATAAAGTTCTAGGTAAGAATCCTTTTTCATTAATGGTCAACCTCTTCGGTTTCTTGTTGGACCAGGTCGAGTACCATGATATTGTGGAGGGGAAACTGGCAGCCATGAATAAAAAGGTCAAACTGAATATCTACTATACCCCGACTAAGCTGACCGAAAATTCTCTTGTTTTCAACAAAAAAGATATGACCGACTGGTGGCAGCAGGGTTTTGAGTATGCCGAAAAAAAAGAAATGGAGCGTAAAGCTGCTAAATCTTCGTGGTTTAAGCTAGGTTTCTAACTTCCTGCTTGATGAACCCTAATGCAGCTTCGGTAGGTGATTGTTTTTCCATCATTGCCTCAAGAATAACTTTTCTTAAATCATCCGGATTCGATACAATTTCTTTACCTGAAGCATTTCTGATCATGCTGATCATAGCATTTTTCGAAGTTCTTATATAGTCCCAGCATTCATTGCTAACATAGATTTGCTGCGCTAGATTATGCTCGAATTCCTGTTCAATATTAGCTATTAATAAACTTGTATAAGCTGAAACATCTTCAGCAACAGGCTCAACACGAAATAGTAGTTTACCGGGAGATATTCTCTCCAGGAATAAGGTCAGTCGTTCGTATGCCTGTAATCTAATGGGTAATGAAGTTTTCTGTTTTTCTCTAAGCAATAAAAACCTTCTACGATTTTCCTCATTACTGGAATAGGTGTGAAAAAAGTAAAAACTTACCAAACCAACAATTACTGCCGGAAGTATTCCATAGATCAATTGAAAAACATCAGATTCGTTCATAAGTATTAATGTATAGCGTCTTCAGTTATTTGTAGCGATTTTAAATCAAGGTTACCACCTAAGTGTGGACACGTCACTAATTCTGTTACAGACTGGAAATTTACTTTATCCTTAGTATATCCAAAAGTAGATTCTAATGTATTTGAAAGATTCTTATCACTTAAGTTGATCTCGATATCGTTGGTGGTGAACTGTGCGGGATGTTCATGACCACAGGCATGCGTAATTTGAAGCAGCTCTTTTCTGAATTTTACAAAGTAGAAATTAGTACGCATCGATTTATCTGCAATATCAATACCTCTTTGCAGCCATTTATTCTGAGTTGCAATTCCAGTAGGGCAGGTATTGGTATGACAGCTTTGAGCCTGTATACAACCAATACTCATCATCGCTTCCCGACCAACGTTGATACAATCTGCACCCAAAGCAAATGCCATCGCAGCTTTTGCGGGGAATCCAAGTTTACCAGCCGCTACAAAAACGACCCTTTCAGTAAGCTCATATTCCTGAAAGATCTTGTAAACATCACTAAAACCGTAGATCCAAGGGACGGAAACATGATCTGCGAAACTTGGAGGCGCAGCACCGGTACCGCCTTCACCCCCGTCTATAGTAATAAAATCGGGTCCGTGATTTTTAGATTTCATGATCCCTGCAAGTGTATGCCAGTCATCAAGATTTCCAATGGCAGCTTTAATTCCTACCGGAAGACCTGTGGCCGCTGCAATTTCCTCAAGAAAAGTAATCATTTCTTCAAGGTCGCCGAAAGCTGAATGGTAAGCCGGTGAAAGAACATCCTTTCCCATTGGAACTCCCCGTATTTCTGAAATCTCTTTTGAAATCTTTTTGGCTGGAAGAACACCTCCTTTTCCAGGTTTTGCACCCTGGGATAATTTAAGTTCGATTGCTCTCACCTGTGGATTTTCCTGTACCAGTCTGACTAATTTGGACATGTCGAAATTACCCTGTTCATCTCTGGTTCCAAAGTATCCGGTTCCTATCTGGAAAACAACATCTGCACCTTTTTTGTGGTAAGGAGACAATCCGCCTTCACCAGTATTATGATAAGCTCCGGAAAGTTTACAACCTTCGTTCAAAGACTCTATAGCCTTTGCTGAAAGTGAACCATAACTCATTGCCGACACGTTAATTACTGAAGCCGGTCTAAATGGTCGTTTCCGATTATTGTAGGTTCCCATTGCCTTTGCGCAAGGGATCAATCCCGAGTTTTTCTGGTTTGGATGTCCTGCAGGTAATTTATAAGGGAGAATGGAATTTTTGACAAAAATATAGTGCGAAGAATACATGTCCTGGTCTGTACCGAAGCCCTCATAATTATTTTCATTTTTTGCTGAAGCATATATCCAGCTTCTTTCACGCCTGTTGAAAGGTAATTCTTCCCTGTTATTGGCTACCAGATATTGTCTAATTTCAGGTCCAATGCTTTCCAGGAAGTAGCGAAGATGCCCAACCACGGGGAAATTGTGCTTAATAGTATGCTTCCGATTAAAGAGAACATCGTTAATAGCGATGATTACTAATATGAGTAGTATCCATCCCCACCATGGGATAGAGGTTAAAAAGCTTAAAATTTGATCCATTAGGAATTACTTAAAAAATCAAGGGTTAATTGTGTCATTGTTTTCACACCAAGTAAAAGTCCGCTTTCATCAATAAAAAAGTCGGGAGTATGGTGCCTTGTAGGTTCGGCATTTTCAGGCATTCCACCTAAAAAGAAATAAAATCCTGGAACTTTTTCCTGAAAAAAGGAAAAATCTTCTCCACCAGTGGTTGCCTTCATTAAATTTACGTTCTCTTTTCCAGCAACATTTTCAAGTGTGGGAAGCATTTGTTTAGTCAGGGCTACATCATTAAAAGTGATCGCGGTATTATTCTGAATATCGATCGTAGCAGAACCACCGTATGCCTTGGCAATTGCCGGGACAAGTTCGCGCATTCTGGATAGGATCACTTTTTTATTTTCTGGATCTAATGTTCTAACGGTACCAATAAGTTCGGCAGTTTCAGGAATGATATTAAATCGCACACCACTGGTGATCTTTCCAACCGTAATTACAGAAGCCGACTCCGTTAAATCTGCGTTTCTACTGATGATAGTTTGCAGACCATCAATGATCTTTGCAGAAATAAGTATTGGATCCACACCACTCCATGGAGCTGAACCATGCGCCTGTTTACCCTGGACATTGATTACAAATCTTTCCACTGCTGCCATGGTGCCTTCAGGTTTGTATTTGATCGTACCTACTAGAGTAGCAGCATTAATATGCAATCCAAAGATGGCATCTACATCAGGATTTTCAAGAACACCTTCTTTGATCATTAGGGCAGCTCCACCTTCCTCACCCGGTGGCGGTCCCTCTTCAGCAGGTTGAAAAATAAATTTCACGGTTCCATTGATCTTGTCCTTATGCTTTGAAAGAATTTCAGCAACACCCATAAGAATTGCGGTGTGAGTATCATGTCCGCAAGCATGCATCACTCCGGTTTGAGAACCTAAGAATTCAGTGGTTTTAATTGACTTAAATTCCAGATCATTTTTTTCTGTCACCGGTAGCGCATCGATATCTGCTCTAAGAGCCAGGGTTTTGCCAGGCTTGTCACCTTTTAAAATTCCCACCACCCCGGTCTTTGCAATTTCAGTAGTAGTTTCGATACCAAGTGACTTCAGGTGTGCTGCTATCTTTTTAGCGGTTTCGAATTCACGATTGGATAATTCCGGATTTTCGTGAAAATCTCTTCGCCAATCGATCACCTTATCTTCTATATTCTGAAATTCATCTTCTGGAACATTCTGCTGCGCCTGAAGTCCAAGTGTTGCCAGAAAAATGCTTAAAGTAATTATATGTTTCATCTTAGAAAGTTTAGAATTTTATCAAATGATAACCATCTGCCTGAAGTTGCACAAGTGCTGTCATTGCTGAAAGAGCATACTTTATATCTTTATGAACATTTTCAGGATCTACATTATGATGTGCTGCACTCTGCCCGCATACGATAAGTTCTGTTCCGGCATTTGCCAGTGCTGTAAACAGCGGAGTATTCGGATTTTCTTCAGTATCAGGATACGCCTCAGAATACGAAGCATCATCGAGAACATCCTTGTTGGCTGAGCCATGAAAGACCAAAGCGAGATGCATATTTTCAGGATCTACTCCAGCTTTTTGATGCATATTTAAAAATCGGGCGGCTGTTTCTACCAGTTTATTGACTTCTGCAGGATCAAAATTCCTGTCGATATCAAATACCACATTGTATACCAGATTGGTATCTGCTTCAATTTCGGCATGAGGAACAATGATGGTTTTGCCATATTCAGGAATAACATTTCCAGGTTCAAATTTTTGAGCAAAAGATAAATTTACCCAAAGAATAGTAAATAGCAAAATCAATTTCTTCATGGAAGTAAGATGGAATAATGTTGAATTTTTAAAGATATTAAAATATCGTGCAATGCTTCAGAAGACTTCCTTAATGTTTAAAAATCGGTTGGATACGGGTTTAGTTTTTTGAGCATTTTAGTTACCTTTCAGCATTAATAAAATGGAGAAGATTTGGAAGCTTACTTAGCTGAATTAAATGATGCACAAAGGGCCCCGGTGCTGCAGAAAGACGGACCAATGATCGTTATTGCCGGTGCGGGATCTGGCAAAACAAGGGTGTTAACCTACAGGATTGCTTACCTGATGAATCAGGGAGTGGATGCGTTCAATATTCTTTCGTTAACCTTTACCAACAAGGCAGCACGGGAGATGAAACAGCGTATTGCCAAGATCGTTGGAAGTAGCGAAGCGAAGAATCTCTGGATGGGAACTTTTCACTCTGTTTTTGCTAAAATGCTGAGGTTCGAAGCCGATAAACTTGGTTACCCTTCAAATTTCACCATTTACGATACTCAGGATTCTCATTCGGTGATTAGAGCGATCATAAAAGATATGCGTCTGGACAAGGATGTGTACAAATACAAACAGGTCTACAACCGGATTTCTTCTTATAAAAATAGTCTTATCACGGTAAAGGCCTATTTCCAGAATCAGGAATTACAGGAGGCCGATGCTATGTCCAAAAAGCCAAGATTGGGAGAGATCTACCAGCAATATGTAGATCGCTGTTTCAAGGCGGGTGCGATGGACTTTGATGATCTGCTTCTAAAAACGAATGAATTACTGAACAGGTTTCCGGATGTACTTCACAAGTACCAGAGTAGATTTAAATATATCCTGGTGGATGAGTATCAGGATACCAATCATTCTCAGTATTTGATCGTAAGAGCACTTTCAGATAAATTTCAGAATATATGTGTGGTAGGAGATGATGCCCAGAGTATCTATGCTTTTCGTGGTGCCAATATTAATAACATTCTGAATTTTCAGAAGGATTATGATAATGTACAGATGTACAGGCTTGAGCAGAATTACAGGTCTACCCGAAACATTGTACATGCTGCCAACTCAATTATTGATAAAAATAAGACCAAGCTGGATAAGATCGTATGGACCGCGAATGATGACGGGCCAAAGATCGTTGTGAATAGGTTACTTACAGATGGGGAAGAGGGGCGTTATGTTGCCAGTTCTATCTTTGAGAACAAAATGCAACAACAGCTTAATAATGGTGATTTCGCCATCCTTTATAGAACGAATGCGCAGAGTAGGGCGATGGAAGATGCGCTGCGGAAGAGGGATATTCCTTATAGAATTTATGGCGGACTTTCATTCTACCAGCGAAAAGAGATCAAGGATGTTCTTTCTTATCTAAGACTTATACTGAATAATAAGGATGAAGAGGCTCTGAAAAGAGTGATCAACTATCCAGCGCGAGGAATTGGACAGACCACGATGGACCGGCTTTCTGTAACCGCCAATCAGCATAACAGGTCTATTTTTGAAGTTATTCAGAATCTGGACAAACTTGATCTTAAGATCAACCGAGGAACGCAGACCAAACTGGAGAATTTTGTGAATATGATCCAGAGTTTTGCCATTTCCAACGAAACTATGGACGCCTTCCAGATCGCTGAAATGGTGACTAAAAAGACCGGGCTGGTTCAGGAACTTAAAAAAGATGGTACACCTGAAGGAATTGCCAGAATTGAAAACATAGAAGAATTGCTTAATGGTATCAGGGATTTTGTGGAAGGTCAGCGGGAGATCGCAGACGCCACTGGATCTCTATCAGAATTTCTTGAAGATGTGGCACTTGCTACAGATCTGGATAATGATACCGGGGATGATGATCGAGTTGCACTCATGACCATTCACCTGGCCAAAGGTCTTGAATTTCCTTATGTATATATCGTAGGAATGGAAGAAGATCTTTTTCCATCGGGGATGAGTATGAATACAAGAAGCGAACTTGAAGAAGAACGCCGATTGTTTTATGTAGCTATAACCAGAGCCGAGAAGCAGGCCTATCTTACCTATACACTTTCCAGATATCGCTGGGGTAAACTTGTAGATGCCGAGCCTAGTAGATTTATTGAGGAAATCGATGAGCAATACCTTGAAACTCTGGTGCCACAGGATGATTATAAGTACAAGCCCTTAATAGACACAGATATCTTTGGAGATGATGTGGATAAGAGCAAATTAAGACAATCCAAACCCAGAACAGGGACACCACCTCCTGCACATAAACCTTCTGAAGAACAGCTGCGTAAACTTCGAAAACTAAGGCCAGCTGCAAAAGAGCCGGAGAAAGCAATGAACACTTTGAATCTTTCCGCGGGGGATGAAGTAGAGCATATGCGTTTTGGAAAAGGTAAAGTTCTTAAACTTGAGGGTGTTGGCCAGGATCGAAAAGCTGAAATCGAATTTGAACAGGGCGGTATAAAGAATTTACTCTTACGTTTTGCGAAGCTGAAAATTCTTTCCTAAAAATTTCTAGAATTACTGTAGAAAATACATATATTAGCTCAGAGTCGTATAAATCCCTACATTTTTACAACTCCAGAAACCAAATAAAAAACAACGTTTTTATAGAGACCTGCTTTTAGGTCTCTTTTTTTATGCCTCTTCGGGAATAAGTTAATCTTCTTGTAAAACACTGTTAGCGATTTATTTAAATTCCTTCGGTAATTTGATCTATGAACTATCTTGAAAAAAAAAGTTATGATTAAAGAAGGAAGTAAAGTAAAATGGGAATGGGGAAATGGAACTGCGGAAGGAAAAGTGCAAAGTACATTTACCAAGAAAGTAACCCGTACGATCGATGGAAATGAAGTGACCCGCGATGGAGAAGAAGGCAACAAAGCATTGTACATCGAACAGGAAGATGGTAGCAATGTTTTGAAACTTGAAAGCGAAGTTAAAAAGGCAGACTAAGACCTTAGATTTGCGCGGAATATCTTAATTTTAAGAAGATCAAAAACATACTAATATGGCTGAACTTCTAAGAATTTACGATGAAAATCCTGCACCAAAACATATAAATAAGGTAGTAGAAGTCCTCAAAAAAGGAGGCCTTATCATATATCCAACAGATACCATATATGGGTTGGGATGCGATATCACCAATAACAGTGCATTAGAAAAGATTGCGAGGATCAAGAACGTAAAACTGGAAAAAGCTAATTTTTCCTTTGTTTGCGAAGATCTTAGCAATCTTTCTGATTATGTAAAACAAATCGATACAACTACCTTCAAGATTCTTAAAAGATGTTTACCAGGCCCATATACTTTTATATTACCGGGCGGAAATAATCTTCCAAGTGTCTTCAAAAAGAAAAAAACAGTAGGGATCAGGGTTCCGGATAATTCCATTTGTCAGGCGATAGTCAAGGCACTTGGTAACCCAATTATTTCAACCTCGATTAGGGATGAAGATGAGGTACTGGAATACAGTACAGATCCAGAATTAATTCGTGAGAAATGGGATAACCTGGTGGATCTGGTAATCGATGGTGGTTATGGCGATAATGTTGCTTCAACTGTAATCGATCTTACAACGCCAGAGCCCGAAGTAATCCGTGAAGGAAAAGGTTCCGTTGAAATCATGTAAAATTTTAAGATTTCCCGCTCTTTCTAGTTAATTCGCTATTAAAGCCTTATCAGGTTTTTTCAAACTCATTATGGGATAGTAACTTAAAAGAAAAAATAAGTTATGAGTACATTAGAGACTACAACTAAAGTTAAGGGGCAACCTATTAATTTATATTATGAAGACTATGGTGAAGGTAAACCGGTAATTTTAATTCATGGTTGGCCATTAAGTCATAGAATGTGGGAATACCAGATAGAACCTATCGTTGAGGCAGGATTTAGATGTATTGCCTACGATCGCAGAGGTTTTGGAGCAAGTGATAAGCCATGGACTGGATATGATTATGATTCGCTGGCAAAGGATTTGAATGATCTTATCAATAAATTAGACCTTAAGGATGCTACGATCGTTGGTTTTTCTATGGGTGGAGGAGAAGTAGCCCGCTATATCGCAAACTACGGAACTTCTAAATTAAGCAAAGCGGCATTGATATCCGCAGTGCCACCATTTATGCTGAAGACTGACGATAATCCTGATGGATTGGAAGAAGAGACATTTGAGGGTTTTAAAAAGAATCTTAGAAAGGACCGTCCCGGATTTTTATCAGAATTTGGAGACCAATTTCTCAACTTCGAAGACAATGCAGATAGAATAAGTGAAGATATGGCGCACTACTATTGGTCTATAGGATGTCAGGCATCACCGAATGCCACTTTGGAATGTGTCGACTCGTTCGGAAAAACAGATTTTAGAGAAGATCTAAAGAAATTCGATATTCTTACGCTGGTTGTTCATGGTACCGCAGATCAAGTCGTACCTATTAAAATGTCTGGAAAAAAGAGTGCCGAAATGATTGCAAATAGTGAATACCACGAGTTGATGGATGCTCCACACGGTCTTGTTCTAACTCACACTGCAGAGTTTAACAGGTTACTCGTAGATTTTCTTAAGAAGTAACCTATAATTAACTAAATGAATGAAGCCCTCTAGCGAGGGCTTTTTTATTACATGGATTCCAAAAACGCCGTATGTATTTCTAATGGATTTCCTGGTTTTCCTTTCTTTTTCTCAGAGTACGCCAGTTCGAAACCGCTTTGGGCAGCTTTCAATCTTTGAGCAGGTGTTCCATGATGACCTGGACTTTCAGTAAAACAATCTCCGGAACTATAGCTCATGTCGAAAAATGATTCGATGCGCTTCCAATTATAAGTTGCACCTCTTTTGTGACCCAGAAAATAAGCTGCTGCAAAATCTGCCTCTAGTTCTCTTAAAAGCTCAGGATTCTCTAAATTGATATAGTCACTCTTCCATTGTTGATTATACTCAAATTGAGCCTGGTGCCACCATTCGTGAGCAAGGAGTCCGCTAAAGGCTATTTCTCCGGGAATCCCTGATTCTTCCAGTAACTCCAAAATACCATCACTTATGACCAGAAGACCATTTGATCTGGTAAATGCATCGAGGGCAAAGAAGGTATTTTCGGGGATCTGCGTGCTTTTCTCATAAGTTTCAATAATATGTGAAGCTTTAATTCTGGCTTCTGTAGCATTGCGAATGCTACGATCGAAGCTTTCTATCATATCTGCTAATTGCTGCGGATCTTCCAGGGTTGCGGTATGCTGTCCATTTAAATAGATCTGCCGGTCAAGCTGCCAGAATTTCTGAAGTTCTCGTATGCGTTTATCTGCTAGATGATCGTATTGTCCATCACTACCATAATAATTCGGACCAATATAATGAGTAACATATTTGGTATGAAGGTCTCTTAAATAGAAAACCGGTTCCACATCAAAGTTTGGATCTTCAATCAGTTTCTCGAAATTCTTCCGAAGTAGACTTTGAAACGACGTGATTTCGCAGGATCGATTTTTAGCCGGAGGATATTCAATCTCGGTAAGCATTTTATAAGAGTTGAGATCAATTTCTCTAATTTCAAACTCAGCTGAAGTATAAATGTTTTCTGTTGATTCGGTCTTAGTTTCAATAGTTTCCGAGGAGCAGGATACCTGGAACAGGGAGAGACCTAGAAGAAGTATTCCGCTACTAATTTTGAGTGCTTTCATCATTAGTGATTTAGAGAGTAGGGAATACTACTAAAATAATATAAATTCCTGAAGATCAGATGTTAAAACTGATAAATAAAAAAGCCCCTGCAATGCAGAGGCTTTGATATATAGAAAGGTTTATAATTAGTTAGACTGAGAACTAGCTTTCTCCATTCCATCTTCGATCATACTATAGAATTGATCAAGTTTAGGAAGAACAACAATTCTTGTTCTACGGTTCTTAGCACGACCTTCAGCAGTTTCATTGCTTGCAAGTGGTACATAGTAAGATCTACCTGCAGCAGTCATACGAGCTGGCTCAACACCAAACTCATCCTGAAGAACACGTACTACAGAAGTTGCACGTTTCACACTTAGATCCCAGTTATCTTCGAACATAGAAGTGCTGATTACTTTGTCATCTGTATGACCTTCAACCATAAATTCGATATTTGGCTTGTTGTTTACAACAGTAGCTACTTTACCAAGAACTTCTTTCGCACGAGATGTTACGTTGTAACGACCGCTATCGAAAAGTAATTTGTCTGAAATAGATACGTAAACAACACCTTTCTCAACATTAATCTCGATATCCTCATCATTAAGGTTGCCAAGAGCTCCTTTAAGACTGGTTACAAGAGCAAGAGTTACAGAATCTTTCTTGTTCATTGCATCTTGCATAGAACGAATTGCAAGGTCTTTTTCTTTGATACTTTCCAAAGAACGTTCCATGTTCTCAGCTTCTTTCTTAGAAAGAGTTGCTAAGTTCCCTACGTTGTTCAATAACGCAGCATTGGTATTATTTAAATTTGCAACCTGGCTATTTAGACGCTCTTTTTCATCAAGACAGGAGTTCAATTTTACTGTAGCAGTATTTAATTGATCCTGAGTTTCACGTTGTTTTGTTTCAAGTTCATTGTATTTTTTCTGTGAAACACATGAAGATAGCAAAAGGGCCGCAGTAGCCGACATTAGCATGATTTTTTTCATAACTAGTTTCTTAAATTTTAAATTGTTTAGAGGTCAAAAATATCAAAAAAATAGCAAGGTGGAAAGCTATTTTAACATTTCCTTTTTATATTATTTTTTGAGTTCACAATAGCGGGCCTTTTTAAGGATAAAATGTTGATACACAATAGAACGCAATTCATAATATCGCTCAATTTTAAAATGATCGGGACGCTTTTTTCTAATCTTGTTAAATGATGAATAGAAGCTGCCATGAGCTTTTAAAATTGCCGTAAAATGATCCACTTTTCCTTCGCTTAAAAACTTCAGAGCAGCAACTCCGTCAAGGATCATTCTTCCAAATAATATTGGAAGTAAATCTGTCAATCTAAGGTTTTTCAGCAATAAAAAAAGACCATTTCTAAAATTATAATAGGTTTTTTTGGGATCCATACTTGATAAGGTCGCTCCACCTACGTGGTAAACGACAGAATCTGCTGTATATTTTATGCGATATCCCATATTCTGAATTCTCCAGCAGAGATCTATTTCTTCCTGGTGAGCGAAGAAGTCTTCGTCAAGTCCGCCAGCTTCCTGGTAAACTGAATTTCTAATGGCAAAGCAGGCGCCTGAAGCCCAGAAGATTTCATGGTTGTCGTCATACTGTCCTTTATCTTCCTCCATTTTCTGAAAAATCCTTCCCCGGCAGAAAGGATATCCAAATTGGTCTAGATAACCACCGGCTGCACCGGCGTACTCAAAATGATCCTTTTTCTTGTAATCAAGTATCTTTGGCTGAATTGCCGCTACCTCTGCTTCTTTCTGAAAGATTTCCTTTATTGGAACCAGCCAGTTGCTGGTCACCTCCACATCACTATTCAGTAAAATGATAATTTCTTCGGAAACCGACTTTAAAGCCTCGTTATATCCGCCGGCATAACCATTATTCGACTTATTCTGAATAATTTGTACCTGTGTAAAGCTGCTCTTTAATATCGCTACCGATTCATCTGTAGAATTATTATCAGCTACATATAATTGCGCCTCGTTAGAATTTGTAATAACCGAAGGCAGGAATTTTTTCAAAAGATCTTCCCCGTTCCAGTTCAGGATAACTACAGCTATATTCATGTTCGTTGATATTCCGGTAATTCGGTTAGAAATATATAGGTTTCCTTTTCATAATCCATCTGGCAAAAGTAATGTTCAATCCCGTTAGTTACCATCAAATAATTTGCTTTTAAGCTCAGGTTATACCTGGCGATCTGGTCGAAGGTGTCCTGAGTGATCTTAATTTTTGGTGCTTTACATTCCACGATAATATGGATATTACCTTTTGGCTCGAACACAACCACATCATACCTTTTAGTGAGACCGGCGATCTTTAATTGCTTTTCAACATTGATAAGACTTACCGGGTAATTTTTTTCTTTTTCCAGAAACTTAACGGTATGTTGACGTACCCATTCTTCAGGCGTAAGGATGATAAACTTTTTCCGTAGATCGTCAAAAACAGCTACTTTATTTTGATTATTTTTGAACCGAAATGAGTAGGATGGAAAATTCAGCTTCTGCATTTTTCAAAAGTAATGAAGATTATTCAGTGATAAAATATCACCTTCAGTTTTCCATCCATTCATAAATCGCCGTAAACTCCTCTATGGACGAAGCCAGAAAAATTGTAAACGAGATTAAACAAGGTGATATTAAACCTATCTATTTCCTGATGGGTGAGGAAACCTTTTATATAGACGGAATTTCGAATTATATCGCAGACAATCTTCTTTCCGAAGAAGAAAAGGGTTTTAATCAAATGACCCTCTACGGAAGAGATACGAATATCGAGGAGATCGTGAGTAATGCAAAGCGGTATCCCATGATGGCCGAAAGGCAGGTAATTATCGTAAAAGAAGCTCAGGATCTTTCCAGGACTATCGAAAAACTGGCAGATTACGCTGAAAATCCTCAGCCTACCACAGTATTGGTGATGTGCTATAAATATAAAAAGATCGATAAGCGACGGAAGCTGCATAAAACCATTGCGAAAACTGGTCTTATTTTCGAAAGCAAACGACTTTATGAGAACCAGGTGGGAGATTGGATCATGAAGACAATGAAAAGTCGGGGATATTCAATTTCTCCAAAGGCTTCTCAAATGCTGGTTGAATTCCTGGGAACAGATCTTGGGAAGATCGATAATGAACTTCAAAAGCTTCAGCTTATTTGCAAGAAGGAAACGCTTATTAGTCCGGAGATCATTGAAGAAAATATCGGGATTAGCAAAGATTTCAACAATTTCGAATTGCGTAAGGCGATTGGAGAAAGAGATACTTTGAAGGCGCATAGAATAATCAATTATTTTGCTCAGAATCCTAAAGACAATCCACTGGTAGTGACCATTAGTCTGTTGTTTTCCTATTTTTCCCAGATCCTGCAATACCATGGCCTTAATGACAAATCCAAAGGAGCTGTTTCCAAGCAACTAAAGATTAGTCCTTATTTTGTGGGTGATTATATCACTGCAGCGAGAAATTTTCCAATGAAAAAAGTAAGTAAGGTGATTAGTGATCTGCATGAAACTGATGTGAAAAGCAAAGGGGTAGGCGCTGCAAACGTTTCACAGGGAGATCTTCTAAAAGAACTTCTTGTAAAAATCATGAATTAAATGAGCAAATTTTCAACCTGGGTTGGTGCGGCAAGGCTGAGAACACTTCCATTATCCATTTCAGGGATAATTGTAGGTAGTAGTATCGCTGCGCAACAAGGACAATTCAACCTCGCAATTTTTAGTCTCGCTCTGGGAACTACTCTTGGTTTACAGATCCTTTCTAACTTTGCTAATGACTACGGTGACGGAGTCAAAGGAACCGACAATGAGGACCGGATAGGGCCTATGCGGGCCTTGCAAAGTGGTATCATCACCCAGAAGGAAATGCTTCGTGCGATGGTTATTACCGCGGTTGCAACTTTTATACTAGCTGTATTACTGATCTATGCTTCTTTCGAAGACGAAAATTGGATCGCTGCGCTGGTGTTTTTGATATTGGGAATAGGTGCTATCGTCGCTGCGATCAAATACACGGTTGGGAATTCTGCCTATGGTTATCGCGGTAGAGGGGATATATTCGTTTTTATATTTTTTGGACTCGTTGCCGTCTATGGTAGTTACTTTTTATATACTCATGATCACAACTTTATAAGCTTCTTACTGGCAGTAGCCATTGGTTTTTTAAGTGTCGCGGTTCTCAACCTTAATAATCTTCGGGATAGAATTTCAGATGCGAAAGCTGGTAAAAATACGCTGGTGGTGAAATTGGGAGAGCGAAAGGCGAAGAATTACCATTACCTGTTAATTATTGGAGCTTTGTTCTTTATGATGATCTATTCAGCAATGGTATCCAGGGAACTGGATGATTATATGTATCTGGTAGGTTTTATTCCACTCATTTTTCATTTAATACGCGTAGGTAAAAATGAGAACCCTAAAGATCTGGATCCCGAGTTAAAGATAGTGGCGCTCTCCACATTTGGAATCTCAATTCTATTTGCGATAGGACTTGTGCTCTAAGGTTTAAGTTTAACAAAACTATATAGCCAGCTAATTATAAGAATTTAGCCGAATCCTTAATTTTATAAAAACCGAAAAACTCATTTTATGAAAATTACATTTTACGGACAGAATTCGCTCTCTCTCGAGATTGGAAATAAACATATTATCGTTGATCCTTTTATTACCGGAAATGACCTATCCAAGGATAAAGTAGACATTAAAAAATTAAAAGCTGATTATATTTTGCTTACCCATGCACATGAAGATCATGTGCTGGATGCTGAAGCTATTGCAAAAAATACAGGCGCCAAGATCGTTAGTAATTACGAGATCGCCAATCATTATGGAGATAAGGGCTTCGAAGTACATCCCATGAATCACGGAGGTAGCTGGAATTTTGACTTTGGAAAAGTGAAATACGTAAATGCTTTGCATACCAGTTCATTTCCAGATGGCAAGTATGGAGGACAACCCGGCGGTTTTGTGATCGAAACTGATAGCGGGAATATTTATATCGCCGGTGACACAGCTCTAACGCTCGACATGAAATTGATACCCATGAGAACTAAAATCGATCTCGCGGTTCTTCCAATTGGCGATAACTTTACCATGGGTGTAGAAGATGCCATCCTCGCCAGTGATTTCATCGAATGTAATCGTATCCTTGGATGTCACTATGATACCTTCGGTTTTATTGAAATCGATCATGATGATGCTAAAAAGAAATTTGCCGCCAAGGGTAAAGATCTTTTACTGCTAGATATTGGTGAATCTGTTGAAGTATAGTTATGAAAGCTTCTTACAAACGATACCTTTTAGAATTCAAACGCCCCAGTGGAACTTCCCGGGGCGTTCTTACTGAAAAAGAAACGTGGTTCCTGAAGATCGAGGATAATGATCGCTACGGGCTAGGTGAATGCGGAATTTTAAGATCATTGAGTCATGATGATCGACCAGATTACGAAGACAAGCTACATTGGGTTTGTGAGAATATCAACCTGGGAAAGGAAATGCTGTGGGAAGAATTACGTGAATTTCCCAGTATCCAGTTCGGAGTTGAAATGGCGTTTCGTAGCCTCGAATCAAGCACTCCTTTTGAATTATTTCCTTCGGAATTTACTCAGGGAAATGATCATATTGCAATAAACGGACTCATTTGGATGGGGGACAGGGAGTTCATGAAAAAACAATTTTCAGAAAAGATCGAACAGGGTTTTCGCTGTATTAAGCTGAAAATTGGGGCGATAGATTTCGAAACTGAAATTGAATTACTTAAATCTATTCGGGAAAATTTTTCCGCAGAATCCATGGAGTTAAGAGTAGATGCAAATGGAGCTTTTCATCCAGCAGAAGCCTTGCAGAAATTAGAGCGGCTTTCAAAATTCGAACTTCATAGCATTGAACAGCCAATTAAGCAAGGGCAAATAACAGAGATGAGTCAGTTATGCTCAAAGACGCCAATTCCAATTGCCCTCGATGAAGAATTGATAGGAGTTACAGATGTAACAGAAAAGGCCAAACTGATACAAACTATACAACCACAATATGCCATTTACAAACCAAGTTTGATCGGTGGAATGAAAGGTGCCCAGGAATGGATCGATATCTGTGAGGCCAACCAGGTGGAATGGTGGATCACCAGCGCGCTGGAAAGCAATGTAGGACTCAATGCAATCGCGCAGTGGACTTACACGCTGGATACAGATCTTCCCCAAGGTTTGGGAACTGGTGGTTTGTATACAAATAACTTTACCAGTCCGTTGCTGGTGCAGGATGGTAAAATTCAATATGATCCTCAGGTAAACTGGGATTTTAAATTTTAAGTAAACTATGTTTATAGCGCAGGCGTTCAAATACGAACATTCTTTCTGGAGATATCTGGTGATTCCAATTCTATTTTTTGGCCTGATGGCTCTCAATTATGTAGCGGTGGAAATGCTGGATCTTGATGTGAATGAAATGATGCGGCAACAAATTGAAAGTAAAGGTTCCAACAGGGTGCTTTTCGAGAATCTCTTATCATTCCTTGTGTTTCTTGCCGGGCTCTTGCTTTGGGTCAAATATGTTCATAAACAGCCAATTAAAACCCTGACCACCAGTCGACAAAAAGTAGACTGGAGTAGATTCTGGTTCGCCTTTGCCCTGGTGGCGGTGTTCAATATTGGTATTACCGTACTGGATTATTATTCGAATCAGCAAGATTATGTTTTTAATTTTCAATGGGAACCTTTTTTATACCTGCTATTGATATCAGTTTTTCTGATTCCTATTCAAACGAGTTTTGAGGAATATTTCTTCAGAGGTTATTTGATGCAGGGGATAGGTGTGCTTGCTAAAAACAGGTGGATACCTTTGGTGCTTACTTCTGTGATTTTTGGGGGTTTACATTATTTTAATCCTGAAGTTACCAAACTGGGTAATATAATTATGATCTATTATATTGGAACTGGTTTTATGCTTGGAATCATGACCTTGATGGATGAGGGAATGGAGCTTGCTTTAGGATTTCATGCTGCGAATAATTTAATTACAGCCTTACTTGTTACTGCCGACTGGACTGCCTTCCAGACCAATTCCATCTTAAAGGATGTATCAGAACCTTCTGCAGGATGGGATGTATTAATTCCCGTTTTAATCATTTACCCTATCTTCCTTTTCATCTTTGCCAGGAAATATAAATGGAATAACTGGTCTGAAAAACTCTTCGGAAGAGTGAAAAGACCTGAAAATGTAACAATTACTTAGGATATTCAGGAATTTAATTGCAAATTCTTAACTTTAAGTAATCGGTGAATGTCCAACTTAGCTTGAAGTATGAATAATAATTACAAGATTCCTGAAACTCACCCTGACTTTAGGTTGAACAAACGGCACTTCACAAATGCCGAATTGAAGCATATCGCTTATAGTTATATCAAGGAAGGTGAGCCGTTTGAACAGCAAATTGGTAATTTCCTGCTGGACTGGTTAAAACCGACAGAATATATTGAAGTACATACTTCGGGGTCTACCGGGAAACCCAAAAAGATCAGGCTTACCAAGGAGCACATGATCAACTCAGCGTTGGCGACTTCAAAATTCTTTAAACTTCCCAACCATACCAAAGCATTATTATGTCTTCCTGTAGATTATATAGCAGGAAAAATGATGCTGGTAAGAGCAATGTTTTTAGGTTGGGACCTGGATTCGGTTTCACCATCATCAAATCCTTTCGATCAACTATTTAAGGTTTACGATTTTTCAGCGATGACCCCTTTCCAACTGGACAATTCCATAAGCAGGCTTCATCTGGTAAAAAAACTTATTATTGGTGGAGGAGCAGTTTCACCAAGGTTACGAAAAATGCTGACCGATATAGATACACGGATTTATGAAACCTACGGAATGACAGAAACCTGTAGTCATATCGCTGCAAAACGTTTAAATCCTACGAAGAAGAAAGTATCAAAAGCCTTCAAATTATTACCAAATGTAAGTATTACTAAGGACGACCGCGATTGTCTTGTGATCAAAGCTCCAAAAGTGCTGGATGATGAAATCGTTACCAACGATGTTGTAGAGATCATAACCTATAAAAAATTCATCTGGAAAGGGAGATATGATAATGTGATCAACTCCGGAGGAATAAAGATCTTTCCTGAAGAAATAGAACGTAAGATCAATAAAAAACTAGATCATAGATTCTTTATCACTTCAATGCCAGACGATGCTCTGGGTGAAAAAGTAGTCATGTTTGTGGAAGATGATTTTTCCGAAGAAAGACTTACGGAGCTTAGGGAAATGGTTGGGAATATGAAATCGCTTGGGAAATATGAGAAACCAAGAAAGATCTATTTAATCGCTAAATTCGAAGAAACTCCAAACGGCAAGATTCACCGTGAAAATACTGCGAAAAGCAAAGTGTCCTAAATCCTGATTAGAACTGCTCTTATCATTATAATCTTGTTCAATGTGAATGAAAAATTAATTTTCGATTTTAATTCCGATATCAAAATCAGTGAATGGGTGGTAGTGGAAGATCGAGTCATGGGTGGTAGATCCAATGCTGAGATCAGCCTTACTGATGAAGGTGATGCTAAATTTAGTGGTAATGTTTCGCTTGAAAACAATGGAGGTTTTGCTTCAGTTCGACATCGATTGAATGTAGAAGGAGTAAATAAGTTCAGCAAAGCAGTGATAAGGCTTAAAGGGGATGGTAAGAATTTTCAATTCCGACTCAAGAACAAATTGAATGATCGTCACTCCTATATACAGGAATTCTCTACCAATGGAGAATGGCAGGAAATTGAGCTTGATTTAGCAAAAATGTATCCTGGGTTTCGAGGTAGAAAATTAGATATTCCCAACTGGGACCATGATATCATACGGGAAATCACCTTTCTTATTGGCAATAAAAAAAATGAAGAATTCAGTTTATTTATAGACTATATTCGGCTGAAATAAATCCATTCCCATCATCTTATACTTATGCGTTATTTACTAGGTTTTATACTTTGTATGCTCACTTTTAGCGCTCAAACCCAAATACTTTCAGAAAAAGATCGCGCATCTATTCGCGATGAGATACTTGCTGAGCGATTTGATAGGCTTCTGCCAGTCTTGATGGATCGAGCTGAAATTGATATGTGGGTGATTATTTCAAGAGAATATAATGAAGATCCTGTGATGAAAACCATGCTTCCTTCCACCTGGCTAAATGCGAGAAGACGAACCATGCTGGTGTTTTCCAGAAGGGGAGATTCTATAGAAAAACTTGCGGTCGCCCGTTATTATTTTGGCGATGCTATCAAGTATGTCTGGGACAAGGAGAAGCAGCCTAATCAATGGAAGGCTCTCGCAGATATCATTAGCTCTCGGAATCCAGAAAAAATCGGGATCAATATTTCTGAAAATTATGGTCTTGCAGACGGATTGGTTAAAACCGATTATGAGGAACTTCTAAAAAGTTTGCCGCAAGAATATCATTCAAGGTTTATCTCCGCGGAAGATCTTGCCGTAGGATGGATAGAAACCCGAACCCTCAAAGAGATGCTGCTATTTAGTTCATTGGTGGAACTAACGCATGAGGTCATTCAAGAAGCCTTTAGCACTCAAGTGATAGAGCCGGGAGTAACTACTACAGATGATGTGGTCTGGTGGTTACGACAAAAAGTGACCGATCTGGGACTGGAAACCTGGTTTCATCCAACCGTGGATATTCAAAGAAGTAACGAGCAACTTGTAGATCATATCACTGCATTCTCTGATGAAAATGGAAGCGATATTATTCTGAAAGGAGATCTGCTTCATTGTGACTTCGGAATTTCATATTTAGGTTTAAATACAGATTGTCAGCAAATGGCTTATATTCTTCAGGATACCGAAACCGAAGCTCCGCAATTTTTACAGAAAGCCCTGGCAAAAGGAAACAGGTTGCAGGATATTCTTACTGAAAATTTTAAAACTGGCAGAACAGGAAATGAAATTCTGGCTGCGAGTCTGGAAAAGGCAAAAGCTGAAGGTTTAAAACCTTCGATCTATACCCATCCACTTGGCCTTTACGGGCATTCTGCAGGACCAACCATTGGAATGTGGGATCAACAGGGTGGAGTTCCCGGGCCTGGAGACTACCCACTTTATGAGGACACGGCCTATGCAATTGAATTAAATACGGAAGTGAACATTCCAGAATGGGATAAGGATATAAGAATTATGCTGGAAGAGGCAGGATTCTGGGGAAAAGAGGGCTTTCGATACGTAAATAAGAGACAGACATCTTTAATACTTATCGATCCTTCTGCGGAATAAAAAAAGCAGCTTTTCAGCTGCTTTTTTTTATTTAATTTTTTCTACCCGAACATAGAATTCCAAATCATTTAGTATAACTTCATCCAGTTCTTCACCGGTTTCCATACGTTGCCAATCTGAAGTGGCATCGAGTCTTATCTCCTCTTCATCTATAAAAACATCTACAGGCATGCTAAAATTAATGACATCTGCTTTCCATCGATACTGGAAGTGATCATCGCCTTGCTTTAGTTGTAATATCGGTAATGCTGAATGTCGTAAATATTGATCGAAGACCGGTTTTAAATCCACATTGGTAGCTTTATCGAAAAAGGCCTCAGTATCTTCTGTAGTAATGGTTTTGTGTCTGTAAGTGCTGGTATAGTCTCTAAGTGTATTCCACCATAGTTCGTCATCATCATAAATACTTCTGATCATATTCAGAAGATTTGCTCCTTTAAAATACATGTCTCCGGAACCTTCAGAATTAACGCCATAATCTCCAATGATTGTGTTGTTATTACTAATACCTCTTCTTGTTCCTTTCAGATATTCCTGAGCTTTTTCTTTACCCCAACGGCATTCTACATAAATAGATTCAGTATAACTGGTAAATCCTTCCTGTATCCACATATCTGCAATATCCTTAGCGGTGATACTATTCCCATACCACTCGTGACCAGATTCGTGGATGATGATGTAATCCCAAAGTAATCCGATTCCGGTTCCGGAAAGATCATTTCCAAGGTAACCTTTCATATACTCGTTCCCATAGGCCACAGCCGATTGGTGCTCCATTCCCAAATAAGGTGTTTCTACGAGTTTAAATCCATCTTCCTCAAAAGGATAGGGACCCATTTTTTCATAGAAACAAGCCATCATATCCTGAACCTCCTCGAACTGTTTTGTTGCTTTATCGAGGTTGTAAGGCAGGACGTAATAATCCAGATCAAGATCTTTAAATTTATCAGAGAAATGAGTATAATTCCCAATATTGATCATGATATTGTAGTTGTTGATGGGGCTCTTTACTGCCCATTTCCACTTCGTGTATCCATCTTTCAATTCTTCTTTACCTGTAAATCTACCATTGGAAACATTCATGAGTCCGTTTGGGACCGCAATATCAATTTGAGCAGCATCCGGTTCATCGCTTTGATGATCCTTGTTAGGATACCAGAGACTTGCGCCGGTTCCTTGCACTGCAACTCCTACCCAAGGGTTTCCGTCTTCATCGGTATCCCAGACAAAACCTCCATCCCAGGGTGCGTTCTTAGCTACAATAGGATTTCCGTGGTAATAGAATTTAATAGAGTCTGAAGTTTTCTCTTTTAAGGCTTCTTCAAAATTTACAAATACCGCATTGTACTTACGGGTGTACTCCAGATTTGCGTTTTGATGTACAATAGAGTCTATCTGCATATTTTCGAATAGATCCAATTGCATCACTGGCAGAGAGCCAAGAACTTTGAAATGTATGGTATTACTACCGGCAATTGACCGTGCTTCCGGGTTCACTTTAAGATCCAGGTGATATTTTGTAACATCGTAATTGGATCTTTCAGGGCGTAACGAACCTCTTAAAGTATCAGCTTCAGTATAAGTAGTATGATTTGAGCCAACTACCTGAGCTTCCAGGTTCATTGATAGCAACAATGAGACCAGCAAGCCGACAAATAATAATTTATTCTGCATGGATAACAAATAATTGAGCATTAGGATCCTCTTTAAGTTTCTCCTGCATGCTATTGGTTAATTGGGTAAAACTTTTCAAAGACTGACCTTTACAAACACCATACGAGTAATGATACTTCAATAGTTCCAGATCTTCATCAGATAATCTTCTATAAGAATTACAAGCAGATAAGATACTTTCACAATTAAGATCCTTACTGGAAGCGAAATATCCCAGAGACTTGAAAAAATGATATTTCAGTAGATTTTCTTTCAGTAGATTATTGGTAACCACCGCGGTGTTCACTTTCAATGAAGCTTTATAGATCTGGCTTTTGCCATTCCAGCTTACATAATAACCACTTTTGTTGCCAATTCGAGGTTCATGTTCTGTCTTGTGATCTTTGTTCAAATAATAGACAATATAATTACTCTTCTCCCTAATAAAATTCCGACTAATCTTAAGAGAGTCAACTTCGCTGGATAGTTTTTCCGCAAAATTCATAAGAAATCTTGCATCGTCTTCAGGAACACTTTTATCAAAGTAAATACGAAGCTCATCTTTCCAGTAACGCATGAATCTAGAAGAATCAACCTTGTTTTCCGTATTGTACACTACCGCTTTGTAGGTGTTGAGAAAAGCCGAATCTTTAGGTTCGTAGCGAACCTGCTTCTTACCGCGAAAAGGATCATAATCCATTGGCACCTGGACCATGGAATCGCCTTTTATATAACGAACATCCACGGTATCAGGAATAGATTTGAACTGTGCGAGATAAACCGTTTTTGGAATGTATTTCCTTGAACGTCTCAGACCAATCGTATCCTGAGCATATCCCTGGCAGGCCATCATTAGGACCAAAAGAATTATCAGTTTCTTCATAGAAATCAGGTTTGGATAACACCCATATTGAAATCCTTTTCAATCGGGGCGTGGTCTGCAGCTTCAATTCCCATTGAGATCCATTTCCTGGTATCTTTAGGTTCTATCACTGCATCTGTCCAAAGTCTGGCTGCAGCATAATATGCTGAGGTTTGTTCGTCATACTTCGCTTTAAGCTTCTCGAAAACTTCTTTTTCCTTTGCTTCATCTACCTTTTCGCCTTTCTTCGCCATGGAAGCAGTTTCGATTTGTGCCAGTACCTTTGCAGCCTGAGTTCCTCCCATCACAGCAAGCTCTGCACTTGGCCAGGCAGCGATCAATCTTGGGTCATAAGCTTTTCCACACATCGCGTAATTTCCAGCGCCATAGGAATTCCCCAGAATGATAGTGAATTTTGGTACTACCGAATTACTTACGGCACTTACCATTTTTGCTCCATCTTTTATGATCCCGCCATGTTCACTCTTACTTCCTACCATAAAACCAGTCACATCCTGTAAAAACACCAGCGGAATTTTCTTTTGGTTACAATTGGCAATAAATCGTGTCGCCTTGTCTGCTGAATCTGAATAGATCACTCCGCCAAACTGCATTTCGCCTTTTTTCGTCTTTACGATCTTACGCTGATTCGCCACGATACCAACAGCCCAGCCGTCAATACGCGCATAACCGGTAATGATCGTCTGGCCATAGCCTTCCTTATATTCTTCAAATTCAGAATTATCAACCAATCTCTCTATGATCTTACGCATATCGTATTGATCACTTCTTTTCTTCGGAAGAATTCCGTAGATCTCATCTGGATCTTCTTTAGGTTTCACAGACTTTTTGTGGCTAAAACCGGCTCTGTCAAAATCCCCGATCTTATCCATGATATTCTGAATCTTGGTAAGAGCATCTTTGTCATCTTTCGCTTTGTAATCTGTTACTCCGCTAATTTCTGAATGAGTTGTAGCTCCGCCAAGAGTTTCATTATCGATACTTTCTCCAATGGCAGCTTTTACAAGATAACTTCCGGCAAGAAAGATACTTCCTGTTTTTTCTACGATAATCGCCTCGTCACTCATAATTGGAAGATAAGCTCCGCCAGCTACACAGCTACCCATTACGGCGGCGATCTGGGTAATTCCCATACTGCTCATTACCGCATTGTTTCTAAAGATCCTTCCGAAGTGTTCTTTATCAGGGAATATTTCATCCTGCATTGGTAGAAAAACTCCTGCACTATCCACCAGGTAGATAATTGGAAGTCGGTTTTCAATAGCGATTTCCTGTGCTCTAAGATTCTTTTTTCCTGTTATGGGGAACCATGCACCGGCTTTTACCGTGGCATCGTTTGCCACGACGATACATTGCTTTCCTGAAACATGCCCGATCTTCACCACGACACCTCCACCAGGACAGCCACCGTGTTCTTCGTACATTCCTTCTCCGGCAAACGCACCGATCTCTATGGCTTTTTCAGCATCATCAAGTAGGAAATTGATGCGCTCTCTCGCAGTCATCTTCCCTTTCGCATGATGTTTTTCTATTCTTTTCTCTCCACCACCTAATTTTACCTTGGCAAGTTTCTGTCTTAATGTGGAAACCAGTAACTTGTTATGATCTTCATTCTTGTTGAAGTTGATATCCATTATTTTGAATTTATTACAGGAATTTGATTATTTTAATGTGATTAATTCGAAATTAATCTATTTTCTGAATAATTTTTAAGAATTCTCACTCAGAAATGACTTTTGCTAAAATACAAAAAGACAGCAATTCTTCAGATTAATTGCGCTAATTATAATTACAAGGACACTAAAATCGCATCTATGGCAATGAACAAAAATACCATCTTCGCATGGGCCTCTTTTCTCACCTTTTTAGTTGGTGCAGCATTAGTATTATTAGGAGTATTAAAATATAAGGAATATGCCATCGGGTTTTCGGTTACCGGGATAGGATTTTTCTTTATTTCATGGGTATTCAATGCTTTAAAAGGTAGAATCTAGTATGAACACAAGTATTGTTAAGAACCAGATCGCCGCGCATCTGGATGGAGGTGAGGCGTTTCTTCCCGTTCAGAATTTGATAGATACGATCCCTTTCAACAAAACAGGTATACGACCGCATAATTTGCCTTACTCTTTATACGAACTATTTTATCATATCGTATTCGCACAAAAGGATATTCTGGATTACTGTGTCGAAAAGAATTATTCCGCTGCCAACTGGCCAGATGACTACTGGCCTGTAATGCACAAGCCACAAAACGAACAGGAATGGGAAGACCTGAAGACTCAGTTCCTTCAGGACCGGGAGAGTTTAAGAAACTTTATTACTTCCGAAGAAAATGCGCTTGATGACCTGGTCCTGAATTCAACAGAACATACAATTATAAGACAGGTTATGCTGGTAATTGAACATAATGCGTACCATACAGGTCAATTACTTCTTTTATGCAGATTATTGGAAATCCATGATAATTGATTTCTCTGAAAATTTCAGGATATTTGCACTCGCAATCAATTGAAAATTAATTATACAGAAATATGTCAGACGATAAAAAAGTGATCTTTTCGATGTCTGGTGTGACCAAAACCTTTCCGAAGGCAAACACACCGGTATTGAAAAATATCTATTTAAGTTTCTTTTATGGCGCTAAGATCGGGATACTTGGTCTTAACGGTTCAGGTAAATCTACCTTGATGAATATTATTGCCGGGAAGGACACAAACTTCCAGGGTGATGTGGTGTTCTCTCCTAACTATACGGTTGGAATGCTGGAACAGGAACCGGAACTTGATGATGAAAAAACGGTGCTGGAAGTGGTAAAAGAAGGAGCTGCTGAAACCGTAGCGATCCTTGATGAGTACAACAAGATCAATGATATGTTCGGGTTGCCGGAAGTTTATGAGGATGCAGATAAAATGCAGAAACTCATGGACAAGCAGGCAGAACTTCAGGATAAGATTGACGCCAGCAATGCCTGGGAACTTGATACGAAACTGGAAATCGCAATGGACGCTTTAAGAACTCCAGAGCCAGATAAAAAGATCGGAGTACTTTCTGGAGGGGAAAGAAGAAGAGTTGCTTTATGTAGATTGTTACTTCAGGAACCAGATGTTCTTTTACTTGATGAGCCTACCAACCACCTTGATGCAGAGTCGGTACACTGGCTGGAGCATCACCTGCAACAATATAAGGGTACTGTGATCGCGGTAACTCACGATAGATATTTCCTTGATAATGTGGCTGGTTGGATCCTGGAACTGGACAGGGGAGAAGGTATTCCATGGAAAGGAAACTACTCTTCATGGTTAGATCAAAAATCTAAACGTCTTGCTCAGGAGCAAAAACAAGCAAGTAAAAGACAGAAAACTTTAGAACGAGAGCTTGAATGGTCAAGAATGAGTCCGAAAGGAAGACAGTCCAAGCAGAAGGCAAGATTAAAGAATTACGATAAACTTCTTAGTCAGGATCAAAAGCAAATGGATGAAAAGCTGGAAATCTACATCCCAAACGGACCACGATTGGGAACAAATGTGATCGAGGCTGAGGGTGTAAGTAAAGCTTTTGGAGATAAACTTCTTTATGAAGACTTGAACTTCCAGTTGCCACAGGCAGGAATTGTTGGAATTATTGGACCAAACGGTGCAGGTAAGACCACGATCTTTAAAATGATAATGGGAGAGGAAGCTCCAGATAAAGGATCTTTCAAGGTAGGTGAAACTGCCCAGATCGCTTATGTGGATCAAAGCCATTCCAATATAGACCCTGAAAAAACTATCTGGCAGAATTTTAGTGATGAACAGGAGCTGATCATGATGGGCGGTCGTCAGGTTAATTCGAGAGCTTATTTAAGCAGGTTTAACTTTAGCGGTAGCGAACAGAATAAGAAAGTGAACATGCTTTCGGGTGGAGAAAGAAACAGGTTGCATCTTGCTATGACTCTAAAAGAAGAAGGAAACGTTTTGCTTCTGGATGAGCCTACCAATGACCTTGACGTCAACACGCTTCGTGCTTTGGAAGAAGGTCTCGATAACTTCGCAGGATGTGCTGTAGTGATCTCTCACGACCGTTGGTTCCTGGATAGGATATGTACGCATATTCTAGCCTTCGAAGGAGATTCCCAAGTGTACTTCTTTGAAGGTAGTTTCTCAGATTATGAAGAGAATAAGAAAAAGCGTTTAGGTGGTGATCTAATGCCGAAACGTATCAAATACAAAAAACTGGTTCGCTAAAAATTAGTTTTTCAGAAATAAAAAGAGGAGTTGAAAATAGTTTCAACTCCTCTTTTTTAATTTTGTCTAAAGTCTAAAGTCTAAAGTCTAAAGTCTAAAGTCTAAAGTCTAAAGTCTAAAGCTACTTCTTCTTCGGCATTGGTCCACGTAAATGGATGATCAAGCCATCAAGGAAGTTACGAAGGAACTGATCTCCACATTCCACGTATTTATCATGATCTTCTCTTCTGAAGATCGCTCCAAGTTCACTTTTACTCACCTTGAAATCCACGAGTTCGCAAATCTTAACGATATCATCATTAGTAAGTTTATGAGCAACTCTTAGTTTCTTAAAAATATCATTGTTAGTTAGCGCCATGCTTATGTTGTTTGTAAATTAAAACGTTTAACCAGATTAGTAACAGTGTTAATATCCACTTCATTTTCAATAGAACTTCTGGCGTCTACAAGTAGGTTTTGTGCTTCCTTACGTAAACATTCAGAATATTCATTATTTTTTACCTGCTTTTCAAGATAATAGAACATCAGAAGTAATTTCTGCACCAAAGTTATATCATGTTTGCAATATGTACGAATTGAGGCCATGATATTATACAAAAGATCTTCAAAATCTATCGTATTTAGTTTTACGTAAGCTTCTTCATCCCTAAAAATATAGCTGGTATCTCTTTTTTGCATTCTTAAGGCAAGGAGTTCCGTGAGATAATCAATGCCATTGATCGCAGTACCAGGATCATTAATTCCCGGGGACATTGCTTTTACAATGATCTCGGTTATTTGTTTAAAAGCAAGCGTATAGTTATCGGCCACCAGTTCCTCTCTCGAAAAATTGAAATTAGATAATATCAACTTTACGATCTTCTCGTCAACTTCCTTGCTGACTTTAAATAGCGGAATACCGCTTAGAACAAATTTCCCCTTGACCGGTAGAATATGGATTTTTACATCGTGTTCCACGCATATATCCACGAGATTAGTAAAAGAAATATTCTGAAGATATCCGCTTTTCTCACTATGATAACTGGTCCAGTTTTCTGTCTCCGGAAATTCAACTTCCTTAAATTTTTGCTTGTCTACAAGTTCCTGTAGCCTGTCTTTAGCCACCTTGTAAATGTTCTGAAGGATATTGCTAATCTGAATACTTTGCGAAATATTATGAATGAAATAAATGAAAAAATAAAAGCAGATCACTGTTTGAAGAATTCCTAGCAGCACAGCTACCCCGGGTAATTGGTACTCATCTCCGGTAGGTTGTATGGCAAACAGTACGAATATGCAGTAAAGGATGGTAAATAAGAAAATTCCAAGGATAATTTGATGCCGTTTGTCACTAATCAATCCCGGTAGCAATCTGGGTGTAAAATTGCTGGAGGCGTTGCTGAGTAGTAACATTACCATTGAGAAGCTGAAAACCATCATCGAAATAAGTCCGGAGATTAGTGAACTTAAGATGGTCATAGCGGTATCGCCATTTTCAATAACCAGTGGAGGGAGATGTTCCAATAGAAATTTCGAGATACCTCGATTTTCGAGGTACAACATAAAAAAGGCAAAGTTGAATCCAGCGAAGGCAAGTAATGTAGGGTAGAACGCAATCTTGCTTTCAAGTACATTGAAGAATGAAAGAGTGCGGTTATAAAGTTGCTTCATACAAATAAGATTGAGTATAAAATTAAGCAATCATGATTTAGTAGTCGGATTTTTGATAAAAATTAGACAAAAGAGACATTGTGACATGTTATAAATGAATTAAAACGACAAAAAGGCATGTTTTTCCTGATGGTACCGGAATTGCTATTCCTTCTACGAAATCAAAAATGATTATTAATCTAAAAACATAAAAACTATGAGTCTTATTAAGCGAAATGAAACAGGTTGGTTACCATCAGTGATTGATGATATGTTCAAAAATGACTGGCTTGGTGGAACTACAAACGTGAATAGTATTGGAACCAGTATTCCAGCAGTAAATATTAGAGAAACTGAGGACAGTTTTTCTGTTGAAGTTGCTGCTCCAGGAAAGGGAAAAGAAGATTTTAATATTGAACTCGATAATGATGTTCTAACTATTTCTTCGGAAGCTAAAAAAGAGGTTGAGAAAACTGAAGAGCAGGGTAGATTTACCAGAAGAGAATTTAGCTACAGTAATTTTAGAAGAGCTTTTAGCTTGCCAGATTCTGTAGATAGTGGTAAAATATCTGCAACCTACAAGAATGGTGTTCTGGAAATAGCCCTTCCAAAAAAGGAAGAAGCAAAAGTACAGGCCAAAAGGTTGATCGATATTTCGTAACCAAAGGTAGTTGGATTAGTTAAGGTTGAAGAGCGCTCTACGGAGCGCTTTTTTTATTGACTTAAAAGTATCCACCTGTTCCCGGCACTCTGGATTGTAAAGATCTGTCCAGACTTGATGCTAAGAACTTTGGTGTTTGTTCTTGGATCGAACAGATCATCTCCACCTGCAAATTGGAAAAACTTCTCAGAATTTCCAGGCCAGTTGATAAGGCGTAATATTCGTCCTTTATTCGAAGCAGACGCAGGCATGATCAAACCAGTTACCTGGTTGTTAATTCTTAGGGTTCCAACTTCATCTCCTATTGTATAGTCTGCCACGACGCTGGTTGTAGAACTGTAATTTTCAAAGCCAGCATTGGTCCAGCTTACCTGTCCGCTCGCATTGAGAGACATTACCTGACCTTCGGTGCCACGATTTAAAGGGAGTACATATTCCGTTTCCGGGCTGGTTCCTATTCCTATTCGTCCGTTAAAGTAGCCGGCATAAACATTGCTGTTAGCATCTCCGGTAGCAATACTATAAATCCCGAAAATATTTCCAACTCCCTGAATGGATCCAATTTCAGAATAGATTCCGTAGTTATTACTTCTCGCTCCAAAAGTTCTACCTACGCGATTGTATATTCCGTAGATATCATTCGTGCCTGTATTCTGATAGGTTTCGTTGAATATCCCGTAATGAATCCCAAGACCAACCCCACCAACATTATTTTTAATTCCGTATTTGTTACCGTTGGTAGCGCTTCTATTATCACTGATAATTCCGTAAGTGGTAAGATTATCTGTAGCGGAGTTCGCATTATCTACCTCAAGGCCCTTCTTGAGCCCGGTATCTTTCCCCGAAGCAATGGCAACCTGTAATCTTGACGAAATCTGATCTGTACCAAGACCCATACTGGCTTCGCGAAAAATAGGATCTGTAATATTATTCGGAGAGACCGTCGTTCCGGTTTTATAGAAGTTTGCGGAATTAGTTTCTGCAGCGATCGCTTTCCATTTCTTTTCCGAGCCATTCCAGAAATAGAACCCTTCCGGAAAACCGCTAACGCTCTTACTTAAAAAAACCAGCATTCCATGTTGATCTTCCGAAGGTGCAACAACAGGAAATTTCGTAATTCTAGGTATGAGAATACCGTCACTGCTCGCAGGATCTGCAGTGTTAGTCGCTACAATATCTAACTGAGCTTTAGGTTCTGAGGTTCCAATTCCTACCTGTGCCTCGAGTTGAGACATTATCATACCCATCAAAAACAGGCATATAATTTTTTTCATGAACAAACATTTTAGCTTGCCATAGAAGTCGATCTAGGACGAATTGGGTGATCCAAATATAGACGAATAATTAACACGGCAACTATTTATTTTAGTCACTATCGTTAATTTTTCCCTGGAGTATTTTGATCTCATCTCTCAACCTGGCGGCCTGCATAAAATCAAGTTCTTTAGCGGCTGTTTCCATAGCTTTCCGCTTCTCGCGAACTTTCTTTTCCATCTGTGGCTTGGTGAGATATTCGGCTTCAGCTTCCGCAGCTTTTAAGTCGGTACGCTCCTCGTCACCATAAATATCCAGCTTCTGTTTTACCAGGGCGCTATCAAATTTCTTATTAAGCTTAGTAGGAGTGATGTTGTGTTTCGTATTATAATCCATCTGTTTCTGGCGACGATACTCAGTCTGGTCGATCGTTTTCTGCATACTATCTGTGATTTTATCTGCATACAGAATAGCTCGTCCATCCACATGTCGGGCAGCTCTACCAATGGTCTGAGTCAGAGATCGGTTGCTTCTTAAAAAACCTTCTTTATCGGCATCGATGATCGCAACCAGAGAAACTTCTGGCAAATCCAGACCTTCACGCAGCAAGTTTACACCTATAAGAACATCAAAGATTCCGCGTCGAAGATCCTGCATGATCTCCACGCGTTCTAAAGTGTCTACATCTGAATGTATATAACGGCAGCGCACATCGATACGCGTCAGATATTTCGCCAGCTCTTCTGCCATTCTTTTGGTAAGCGTAGTAACCAGCGTTCTTTCATCTCTTTCTACCCGAACATGAATTTCTTCAATTAGATCATCGATCTGGTTCAAACTTGGGCGAACTTCCACAATTGGATCCAGCAGGCCTGTAGGTCTAATGACCTGCTCCACATAAACTCCTTCACTTTTCTGAAGTTCATAATCGGCTGGAGTTGCGCTTACATAAATCACCTGGTTTTGCAGGGCTTCAAATTCCTCAAATTTCAATGGCCGGTTGTCCATCGCAGCGGGGAGTCGGAAGCCATAATCAACCAAGGTCTCTTTTCTAGAGCGGTCACCACCATACATGGCATGAACCTGCGGAATGGTCACGTGACTTTCGTCTACGATCATCAAGTAATCATCTGGAAAATAATCCAGCAAACAGAAAGGTCTTGTCCCGGGAAGACGGCCATCCAGGTAACGGGAATAGTTCTCAATACCCGAGCAGTATCCCAGTTCCCGTATCATTTCAAGATCGAAATTCGTTCTTTCATCAAGCCTTTTTGCTTCGAGAGTTTTACCAATATCAGAAAAGTAATCAACCTGTTTTACCAGGTCATCCTGAATTTGATGGATCGCACCTTTTAAAACATCAGGTGAGGTCACGAACATATTCGCAGGATAAATATTCAGTCTTTGATATTTCTCGATAACATCATTAGTTCCGGGATCAAAGGCTTCAATCTCCTCAATTTCATCTCCAAAAAAATGAATTCTGAAAGCATTGTCGGCATAACTTGGAAACACGTCTACCGTATCGCCTTTTATTCTGAAATTTCCATGGGAAAATTCAGCTTCTGTCCTGGAATACAGCGACTGCACCAGGCTATGCAAAAATTTGGTTCTGCTAATTTCCATATCACGTTCAATGGAAACCACGTTCTTTTTGAATTCTACAGGATTACCGATTCCGTAAAGACACGAAACTGAAGCAACCACGATCACATCCCGTCTTCCGCTTAGAAGAGAAGAGGTGGTGCTTAAACGCAACTTTTCGATCTCCTCATTGATCGAAAGATCCTTTTCTATATAAGTTCCGGAAGTTGGTATAAATGCTTCTGGCTGGTAATAATCATAATAACTCACAAAATACTCAACAGCATTCTCCGGGAAGAACTGCTTGAATTCTGAATATAACTGGGCGGCAAGAGTTTTATTATGTGCCAGCACCAGCGTTGGCTTTTGGACCTCTTCAATAACATTGGCGACCGTAAAGGTTTTACCAGAACCGGTTACTCCCAGTAACGTCTGGAATTGTTCGTTTTTATTGATCCCGCTAACGAGTTGTTTGATGGCATTGGGCTGATCTCCCGTAGGTTTATAATCAGATTTTATATCGAATTTCATGAGGCAGTCTTCCTTTTTCCTAGCCCGACGAAATTAAACAATTACAGAGCTTTATTCAAGTTTTTGGCATTTACCTAACAAGTGAGAAATGACCTTTAAATTCCTGTCCAGTTTGTAACAAGACTCGAAACCAGTAGTCATCTGCCGGCAATGGCTGACCATCAAATGTGCCGTCCCATCCTTTGTCTGCCGCAGTTAGTTCTGTAATTAATTTTCCGTAGCGGTCAAATATGCTAATCTTATTGGCAGCAGCCGTTTCGCTGCTAATACCATTTAACTGCCAGAAATCATTGATTCCATCCTGATTGGGAGTGAAAAAGTTATCATACCCAATGATAGCAATTTGTGTTTTGATAATGGCGCACTGCTTTAGATCACGGATATAAAGATCCTGAAAACCGGAAGTAACATTCTCAAAAGTAGTACTCGTTTGAAAAGGACCATCTTCGTTTCCTATAGAATATTCATATGCTTCTGTGTTCGGAAAACTTATTTCAATAGTATTACTATTTGAATTAATAGCAGGCTGAACGAGAGAAATAGCTTCAACATTGGGAGGTTCATTCAGAATAAGTTCGATTCTCGTGATATTGAAGCAATCTGGATTCCCTGCTTCGGAAGTTCTTGCAAACAGGCTTTCTGCTCCTGCTGAAGTATATAAACTTGAAACAGGATTCGAATTTTCCCGGGCGGCATTTTCCGAAGTGAAAAAAGCGATATCGTGAGCTCCATTGATCCCACTCAGAATTTCATTATAGAGATCGCTTAATTCGTAGTCAGCGAGATTATTTTTGTCCAGATCGCATTGCATAAATTCTAAATTTTGAGCCACCAGAGGTCCATCATTGATGGTAAGGGTGAAATCTGTGATTTTTGAACAACCGGTAAGATCATTTTCAATGCGAGCAAAAATTGGTTTACTTGGGACGTCACTGGTATAAATATCGCTCAAGGCGTTGATACCGTCAGTAGCATCAGCAATAGTTTCATGGTAAGTAAGAGTAGTGTTATTCTGGATATTGATAATAGGTGTATTCTGGCTAAGATCGAAAATCGCGCTCCCGTTCGCATTGCAGGTTTCCAGGTCCATGCCTTCATTGTATTGTGGGCCATCTGGGAAAGGAAAGCCGCCGGTAGTAGCTGTTCCTGTCCACTCCAGTTCAAACGGACTGTTTCCCACAGGTCTGTCTATCACGATAAAATAGGTTTCCCCGGGCTCTACATCGAGATTTGCAACAAAGCTATCCCCATCTGGCCCAGGTCCTTCACTCGTTTCTGTCGATCTGGCATTTAAACCGGTGAAATTGGATGCTAAACCGGCGGCATTAGGATTCGTCGTAGAACAACGAATAGCGTTTCCGAGGTTGTTACAGCTGGCATTTGGACCAAAAATAAAGAAATCATAATCTACGTTGATATCATTACTGGTAGGTTTTAAATTAAACCCTAGTGATCCCGCTTTGGTAATTTCGATCTCCAGCCAAAGCGAGTTAGTCTCCTGGCTTGCACAATTGTTAGTGCCATTGAGTTCCTGGGTACCTATGCCATCTGCATTGCTGGAAATCCTGCCATCGCCACAAATTTTAATCGCTCCACTACAATCACTTGCAGGATTCTGAGCCCAGGAAAGTGCAGGGAACGTAAGGAAAAGAATTAAAATTCTTAATAATTTCATGTTATTCTCTAATAAGGGAGAAATGTCCTTTAAAAATTTTACCATTTTCGAGGCTGACTTCAAACCAGTAATCATCTGCTGGCATAGGTCTGCCATTAAAGTTACCATCCCAACCCTTAGTTTCGGGAGGAAGCATGGCTATGATTTTACCATACCTATCAAAAACTATAATTTTCTGAAATTCAAATCCGGGTTCAGAAATATCGTAGGGCCTCCAGAGATCATTCGAACCATCATTGTTTGGAGTGAAAAACGGCGGATGACCGTATAAAGAAACCTGCATTTCGCCAATCGAACATCCCATGCTGTTCTTAACATAAACAGTATGTTGCCCTCCGGGAACTCCTCGAAATTCCGGATTAGATTGATAGGGTCCATTGATATTATCCAGTGCGTAAACCGTATTTTCATCGGTTGAATTGGTAAAAATTAAGAGATCATTTTCGCTGCCATTATTGGAAATCTCTATTTCAGAAATTTCAGGAGCTTCAAATTTTTCGACATTAAAATCGATAGATCTTCCGCAGCCAGACTTCTTTAATGTAAGGCTTAATGAATAGTTGCCAGAATCGTTAACTTCGATGGTTCTACCAGTTTCGCCGGTACTCCATGTATAATCAAATTCATCCGGATTAGCAAGATCGAGATCATTACCAAGAATTACCGGGAAATCTGTTGCGCAACCATTCAGGCTCATCAGAGATTGAACTGCTGGGAAACCGGTCATTTCCAATTCTATACTTCCAAATCCATAGCAAATATTATCTGCATCTGCCCGAATATATAAGGTTTTTGGACTCGTAACATAATTATCAGGCAATGCATTAGTGCCAAGAATCGCATCATCTTCTGAAGTGTGAAAGCTCAGTTGAACGTTAGAATTTAAGCCAAGATCGTTTCTGGCATTTTCAGCAATAGTACCCAGATTATATTCAGCCGTACCATCACCCAGATCACAACCTGTAGCTGTTTCCAATGATAGATCCACACTTTCGGTAGTTTGAAGTCTGAAGCTTTTTATATCGTAACAATCACTTCCGAAGCCACTAATTTTTACAAAAACCTCTTCATTAGGAGCGTTGTTCCGGTAGATGTTATCCAGGGTAAGTTCGTTGTTCACATCGGCAATGGCATCTGCCTCACTTCCGTAGAAAAAAAGCTGAATACCGGACTGGCCCTGTGATAACTCTTCCTTGGCAAGTTGAAGATTAAAAGTTGCAATTCCATCTGTTGGATCTGAATCCTGAACATCACATTGTTTCAGAATAAAACCTGATGGTACATTGGGAATTTCAAAAATAGTCACTTCTTCGCAAACCGGGTCTTGAGGAATTCCATTGATGATCCCTGTTAGACTCACCGTATAAGTTCCTGCGGCACTATAGGTATGCGTAGGTGATGCGGCAGTTGAAGTGGCACCATCTCCAAACTCCCACATAAATGCGTCATATTTCGAGGCATCTCCTGCGGTAAATTCTGTAGTCTGTCCCAAGCAGATATTTTCATATTCAAAATTATTATTGAAAAGCGACTGTACAAATGGTGGCAGACCGAGCCTAACGACTTTGGGAGAAATATCTAAACTGTTGTGTCGGTAATTTACGTTTGCAGCGTCTTCTTCCGGTTCGTTGATCACAGACATCAGGTTCCATCTAACGAAGCCACCATCAGTAGAGTAACCAGCACGATATATCTTGCCATTAGGCGCTAATTGCAAAGCTCCAGCAACATTTCTGGAGGAATTTATCAAAGTGGCTGAAGCAGCAATATCTGTAGCTTCGAGATCAAATTGATATAATTCACCATTTTGTAAGACATCTTCTGTATTATAATTATTGGAAGTTGCGTACAGTTTAGTGGATTCCGGAGAAAATTCCACGCCGTATGGATAGGCATTGGCCAGCAGCAACTTTTCATTGGAAACTCTACCACTAAGATCATTGAAATCGTAGAGAAATACCTTTCCAGTTTTCTTAGCACCTCCGGAACGCGGACTCCCAATACTGGTTCCACTATAAGCCGCAGCCAGGTAATTTCCATCTGGAGAGATCTTCATATAGCCAGGAGCCGTAACGTTTAGATCCTGTTCGTTGATCCTGGGAGGAAAATTATTATTGATAGTGGAAATCACTGCGCTCGTATTTACTCCTGCGGAACTTACTCTAAAGGAGTAGAATTTATTAGTAAACTGAGTGACCACCCAGTACGAAACACAATCTCCCGCGATCACTGCAGAAATCTTTTCAGAACTTTTGAATTCTTTTTCCACGGGATCTGAAGGATCATAGGTAACGAGGTGAGTATTCTTGGTGCTCGCAATAATGCCACCATTTCCATTGTCAAGACTCATGTCTACTTCAGAAAAATGAACACCTTCAATAGGATCATTGGATATGCGGAAATAGTCTGGCTTGTCTACCGTGAAAATATAATAGAACCCGGGATTTGCAGGCTTCGGAACAATGATCGCCGATTGCGTACTAGAAACATTTCCTTTAAGATCACTCCCATTTAACATTACCTGATGATTGCGATTGTAAACTGTAGAACCATCAGTATAAAAAAGCAGATTTCCGTTTCTGTCTGAAATGCTAGCAGAACCTTCGATAGTGTTCAATACTCCATTGGTAAGCGGAACCGCTTCGCCTGAAGTAAATGATAATCCAGCGCCAACACCAAAATACCAGTTTGCTGCTTCCTGCTGGCCGTACATGAGTGTCGGCAGCAGGAATATGGCAAGGATCACTTTCAACTTCATACTAACGTAAAGCTATAAAATAAGTTTACAAATCACGCTTCTTCAGTAGAAATAATGAAAGGTATACAAATATGAAAACCCAGGCGATCACGATGAGTAACTGGTACCAGTGGATACCATAATCTTTATCCAACTCCCCACCAATCTGGTTGGCCGCTGCTTGTACTGCATTCAACCTGGAGAATGGTTCTACAACAAGATTGCTCATGGATTCCAGAGGGAAAAACTGCATGATATTAGTGGCAATATCGGTCCCTTTAAAAACCTTGAAATTTAGGACGCCATAAAGAATGCTTTCAAAAATAGCCCAGACTACCAGGAATCCCAGGGCGAATGCAGATCTTTTGATCAGTATTCCAAGAAACATACAGAAGGCAAAGAACCCGGTAAGTTTGACAAAATAAGCCAGCAGATATTCCAGGTCTGAAACTACTATAGAGAATTCAGTAAAATCTGAAAAGGAGTACCCAAGGATAATGGTTACTATAAAAAGGAAGATCGTAGATATTCCAGAAAACACCAGTACAGTGAGAAATTTGGAAAGAATAAATTCCTTTTTACTCAATCCATCAATTAAATTCTGTTTGATCGTACGGTTGCTGTATTCGTTCGACATCATGGAAACGATGACGATCGCAAGAAAGATCTTCAGCAGTGCAGCGATATAACTATTAAAATGCCATATATAAGGAAAGTTAAAAATTCCCTGGTCTGCAACTCTAAACTGTATCTGGCCAATATTAAATTCAATAGAGGCGATAAGCGCAATAAATGTGATGAGTATAAAATAAGTAATAATCAGGATCCTGGCAGATCTGCTATATCTTAATTTATTGTATTCTATCTCGAGTAAACGTAACATTATGCTTCGGCGGTTTGGTTGGTTAATTGAAGGAACTGTTCTTCCAGGCTTTCCTTACGCTTTATCAAAAATGATAAGGACAAGCCCTGGTCAAACAAATAGCGGTTGATCTCTTCTGCTTCCATTGGTTCATCAAGGAAAGCGGTAAGAGTTCCTTCTTTGTCGGTGATCTTGCCAATTTTAGGATGCTTTTCCAGCAATTCCTGAAGTTTTATCATGTTGCCGGCTTTCAGTTCAAAGAATCCGTGACTGCTAACGATTTCGTCAACGGGACCACTATATAGTTTTACACCTTTCCGAATGATAACTACATGAGAACAGACCTTTTCTACTTCGTCCAATAAATGTGATGCCAGTAAAATGGTGGTTCCACCAGAGGCGATCTTTCTTATGATCTCCCTAATCTGGTGGATTCCCTGAGGATCGAGTCCGTTTGTAGGTTCATCCAGAATTAAGATTTCAGGATCGTTAAGCAGGGCAGATGCGATAGCCAGACGTTGTTTCATTCCTAGCGAAAAAGTTTTGAACTTACTATCCTTTCTGTCGAGCAAGCCAACGATCTCCAGTTTTTCCTGAACCTTTGCTTTGTTCGTACCTTTAATCTTGCAAACCAGGGCCAGATTTTGTGCCGCAGTCATATAGGGATAAAAGTTAGGATGCTCGATAATGGCACCCACCTTTTTTAAAGCATTATGTGTAGAGGTGTTGCCATCGAACCAGCGAAAATCGCCTGAAGTTTTATTCACGACATTAAGAACCATTCCAAGCGTAGTGGATTTACCGCTTCCGTTGGGTCCAAGTATACCGTAAACGTTCCCTTTTTCAATGCTGAAACTCAGGTTGTCCACGGCGGTCATTCCGCCAAATTTTTTGGTGAGATTGTTTAGTGTTAGTATTGTTTCCAAGATTGATGAATTGTTTGATATGTGTTGACGAAGTTAGACTTTTGTTACAAGTTTTAGCATATTAAGCTTATTTTTGAGCAAAACGAGGGATTTTATGGAAGAAAAACTGATGTCACAAAAGAAGCCGGCGTTCCCCGTGAACGAACGCTTTAACCGTTATCTTCAGAAATATAACCGTAATACCAAGATTCCAGTTTTTTATGATGATCTACTCAGGTTTTCAGGTTCTGTGGTAGTGTACGACCAGCATGATGAGGATACGTTCTGGGTGCGTTGTTATTATCCTGAATTTGAGCGTGTAGAGATCGATAACAGTCTTAAAAAGGTATATACTATCCTACACTCCGATGGTAGTGATGATTCTCTCAATTATCTAAATGTGGATGCGATCGATTACTGCACCTTCGGAAATTCAAAACCCTTCAGAATAAAAGTTCGGAATATTCTGAATGATAGTTTTACCTATTTCTATGTAAAAAAAGCTGATGCCTCCAGATTATACGGACTCGAATTCGAGCACTTGCTTTCTCCACACAGGATCAACTTTCTGGTTTACAAAGATACCCTGATTGAAGAGCATATTGCAGGAATTCCAGGCGATGTATTTATTGAAGACCACTTACCAAAATGTGATCTTCGGGCACAAACCCAGATCGCCAAGCAGTTCGTAAAGTTCAATGAACGCTGTACTGTACGATTATTAGGTGATATGAGATCTTATAATTACGTGGTGATCCCAACTCATGATTTCGATCATGTAGAGTATCAGATTCGGGCGATCGATTTTGATCAGCAGTGTTTCGAGGGTAATTTAAAAGTTTACCGTCCACAATTCTTCAAGGAAAACTTCCAGATGGTGCAACTGGTTTCAGATAAGCTGGAAAACTCATCGATAGAACAATATAGAAAAGAAGAGCGATCCTTGCTGGCTAAGAGAATGATCAATACGCAGAGCAGGTATAAAGAGCTCATTCGTTGTATGATCAATGACCATGTGTCTACAAAGGATAATGTGAAAATGCTTAGAAATCAACTATATGCTTTCTCAAAGGATATGAAATTCAAAAGGGCAAGTACCATGGGACAGATTCTGCGAACTGCGCTGGATTTCGTGAGAAGAAATTATGAAAATGTGAATACTCAGCGTATGCTGGATTAAAAAAAAGCGGTGAATTATTCACCGCTTTTTTTTAAGTCTTTACTTTTCTATTTCTTTTCCTCTTTGTTGAAGTAGACGAGATAGTAATACATCTGTTTATCTTCATCCCATCCTTTTTCTACAAATTTTTCAGCCGACTCTGCACTAACAAAATCCATTTTAATCTGTATGTTCGTATCTAAGGTGATCACGTTTTTGATCTTCTTACGTGCATCTGTCACCGCTTTATTTGCGATGGGGAAACTGGTGAGATCTTCAACTTTATATTTTGGAGCTTTTTCAGTTTTATAATTCTGAAATTCGGGGATAAGATCTGGATTATCGATCACAGAATTGATATAATTGGACTCCTCGAAGTCATCGTTCTTAGCGAAGTAATCCATACTTCGGTTCATGAACATTACTTCCTGTTTTTTATCTTCCGCAGGCAATACCACATCCTTCGCAAAATTCTTGGCAAAATTCAGGTAGTTCTTGGTGAAATAATTCTCATCTGCAAGTACATCCACACCTAGAAAGTTTTCCAGCCAGTATTTCGTGTCATAGCGGTTAGAATCCACAGAAAGAATTTTAAAACCTTCAGCCTGGTTGCTATTAAAGATAATCGCGCCTTTATCCAGTTTCTGCAAATTCACTCCCTGCTGCACGACCATTTCCAGGTTGCTCTGGCTTTGTTCAAACTGCAGGAAATCGTGCTTTAATTCAGATTTAAAAATGCCAATAGCCGGAACTTTGATGTTATCCAGTTGCATTCCTTCAAAGTAAACTACATAAACTTCACCACTTTTGATATGTGGGTGAGTAGACTGCTCATACAATAAAGTCGCTATCCTCTTGGAATATTCGTGGGTATTATATGGATCGTCAAAGATTTTATTAGAAAGATTGTACAGCTCGTTGAACTCAATATCGGTTTCATGATGAAAACGATAATATGATTCCTCTTTTTCGCGGAAAGGTTTAAGGAAATATTCCTTGATAAGAGGTTTGATCTCATCATCAAGTTTAAAGGTAGAAGCGGAAAGAAAAATATTTTCACCGCGATTCTTATTTCCAACCCTGTGGATAGATAGCGATTCTATCTGCGCATTAAAAAGATTGATCATATATTTCTGAAGTTATTTTAAAAGTTAGTATTCATTCTGAAGTAGTGCTACTTAATTCCAGTTCTCGTCGAACTCAAAATCATCGTAACCATCGGTTCCGTAGCTATCATCAAAACCATCGTCATCTGGTGAGCCATCTTCATTTTCACCTGTAAATTCCTTTTCCGGAGCATCATCAGGAATTTGTCCATGAACATACATCAGGTTTGGATAATCTGTTCCTTCTTCAGCTTCTGCAATTTGAGCAAGCTCCACAAAGAAAGTCCACATTTTCAGAAAATCGTACACGTAGATAAGCTTTGTTTCTTTTTCAGAAAGAACACTATCCAGCGTTGTCTCATTCATCAACTTGATAGAAGTATCATTTCCACTCATATCGAACTGGTGGATTTCTTCACCCTGGTTCCATTCCTCGTCACTTATGTAAAAAGAAGCCATTTCGGTTCCGTCGAATCCAAAAGACTGAACGATAGTGTTATGGAGATCTTCCAATGTGCTGTCATGCAACATTTCGATATCTCTGAAAACATCTTCCTTGGCATCTAAAATTACACGAAATCTATATATCATATCTCAAAAAATTGGAGGGCAAAGTTACGTTTTTTTAATCTTTTCAGGCGCATAAATAGTCTCCATTAACAGGTAGAATTGAACACCAAACAGGAGGGAGGCTATCACCAGGTGAAGTGGTTGCGATAGAAAGGGGAAGTCGAAATTATACATAGCGACTCCAGTTGCAACTTCCAGTAGAATAAAGACGATTACCCAATTCACCCGTGACTGGAATAAGTTATTCTGGCGATTTTTCCACCATAAGAATACATTCAATAAAAGCACTATGATAGAGAAAGATCTGTGAATATAAAAAGTAAGATTCGGGGCGGCCAGCCATAATTCTTCAGCGTTATATCCGAAGCTTCGAACCTGCTCATCTACAAATTGTCGAACCTGTGTGCCCATCACCACCTGTATGAGCGTTAGGATCACGGCGAAGATCAAAAGATTCTGAAAAGTAATGGTTTTAAATTTTCCTGAAGCGTGCTCCCGGCTTATATACAATAGGTATAGCAAGACCGCCACGATTACCAGGGCCATTACCATATGAATAGTGATCTTGGCCGGTGCCAGTACCGAATATACCACGGTAGCTCCAAGCCATGCCTGGAATCCCATCATAAGCACGCTAAGCCAGGATAGGATCGTAATTCTTTTACTTTTTCTGAATTTTTTAAACGACAGTATTGCCATGATCAGGACGGCAATTCCTGCAAGAGCTCCTACAAGCCGATTAATATATTCTACCCATGTATGAGTTGGATTGAAAATGGCGTAATCATGCTTTTCGTAACTTTCCCAATTATTCGGATTGTAGTTTTCTGCTGAAGTAAAATCTGAAGCAGCAACCTGTAAGGTTTCATCTACGATGATCACCTGTCCTTCTTTATAAGCCCTGTTCGGCTGGAATTTTATTTCTGAAACTTCAGAAGGAGGGATGTAGTATCCAAAGCATTTTGGCCAGTCTGGGCAGCCCATGCCTGAGCCGGTCATTCTAACCACGGCGCCGGCAACTATTACAAGATAAACCAGGATTAACGAGATTTTGACCCAATTTCTATACATAGCAATATTAATTTAAAGCCTAACTTTTTTCTGCAACGCTCAATCCGAGTTTGTTACCCATCTTCAGCATAAAATCCATGGCAGCGTTACGCTCATTCGGTATTTCACCTTCGAGAATTGCCTCTTTAATGGCATCCTTAATTTGTCCAACTTCACGACTTGGTGTGATTCCAAAGGTGCTCATAATTTCTTCGCCACTTACTGGTGGCTGGAAATTCCTAACATGATCTCGTTCTTCCACTTCTTCGATCTTTTGCCTAACCAGTTGAAAGTTGTTATGATATTTTCTGAAGCGTTTAGGATTTTTGGTCGTGATATCAGCCTCACAAAGCGTCATAAGGTCTTCTATATGATCGCCGGCATCAAAGATAAGTCGGCGCACGGCAGAATCGGTCACATGATCGTCTGCTACCGCAATAGGTCTCGAACTCATCAACACCATTTTCTGCACGAACTTCATTTTCTCATTTAAGGGAAGTCGCAACCGCTTAAATAATTTGAAGACCATTTTCGCACCTACAAATTCGTGACCGTGAAAGGTCCATCCAATATTCTTATGAAATTTCTTGGTTGGAGCTTTTCCAATATCATGTAGTAATGCGGCCCAGCGCAACCATAGATCATCGGTATTCTTTGCAATATTGTCTACAACTTCCAGAGTATGCCAGAAATTGTCTTTATGGGTCTGACCCTCTACTTCATCAATTCCCTGTAAAGCGGTAAGCTCAGGTAAAATCTTAGCCAGAAGGTCAGCTTTAAATAAGAGTGATAGACCTTTCGAAGGTTTTTTACTCAACAGGATCTTATTTAGCTCATCCATGATGCGCTCTTTTGAAATGATCTTGATCCTTTTATTATTTCTTTTAATTGCTGAAAGTGATTCTGCTTCGATCATAAAATTAAGCTGCGAAGCGAATCTAATGGCACGATACATTCGAAGTGGATCGTCTGAATAGGTGATATCCGGATCTAAAGGAGTTCTAATGATCCTGTCCTGAAGATCTTTATATCCATCAAAAGGATCGAGCAGGTCTCCAAAACCATTTGCATTCAGTTTTAAAGCCAGTGCGTTGATGGTGAAATCACGCCGATTCTGATCATCTTCCAGGGTTCCGTTTTCTACGATTGGTTTGCGACTATCCTTGCGATAACTTTCCTTCCTCGCACCCACGAATTCGATCTCCATATCATTGGCTCGAAGCATGGCCGTACCAAAATTTTGAAACACCTGAACCTTGGGTTTATTTGGAAGTAGATCTGAAACCTTTTGCGCAAGTTCGATTCCGCTGCTAACAGCTACTATATCAATATCTTTAGGTTCACCGCGCTCAAGAATATGATCACGTACAAATCCACCAATCACATAGGCGTCGACTTCAAGCTCATCTGCAGCCTGGGAAATAACAGAAAAAATTTTATGATGTAAAGCTTTGCTGTAATTATGGTATTTCGGCATCTTTATTTGCGTATCACACTCACCTGCCCATCGTTACTTAACTTGATAATTGCTGATGGTTTTAGCGATTTTTTTGAACGCTGCAAATTTACTACATAGTCTACACCTTTTAAAATTTGAGGTGTGATTTGATCAAAGGATTGTGGTGTAGGCTGGCCGCTAACATTCGCCGAGGTAGATACCAATGGACGTTTTAATTTTTTAATAAGGTCTGAGCAAAAGGTGTCTCTTACTACGCGAATTCCAAGAGATTCATCATCACTTACCAGGTTTTCTGCAATATGTACAGGCTTATCATAAATGATAGTCGTAGGTTTCTTTGCATACTTCAAAATATCGTAGGCAGTTTCAGGCACATCTTCCACATACTGTTCCAGCATTTTGAAATTTGAAACCAGGCAGATGAGTGCTTTAGATTCTTCTCTTTTCTTGAGCTGAAATATCTTGTCCACTGCATTCGCATTCGTAGCATCACAACCTATTCCCCAAACTGTATCGGTTGGATAAAGTATGATACCTCCTTTTTTTAAGACATCTATGCAATTTCTAACTTCCTGTTCCATTTTTTCCATAAAGCACTTCTTTATATTGAGCCAAGGTATTGGCCGCCATTCTTTCGGTTGTATAATTTTCGAGGAGTCGCTGGTATGAAATCTTTGTAAACTTTTGTTGTAACGACCTATCCTGGGACAAAAGTACTAATTTATTGGCCAGGCTCACCCCGTCATGCGGTCTACTTAGAAAACCATTTTCTCCATTCGTAATAATTTCTGGAATTCCACCAACTTCCGTAGCAACCACAGGAACCTTATAATAGAAGCTTTCGTAAATAAATTGCGGAATACCTTCACTTTGGGAGGTCATTAAAGAAATATCGAATTGAGGAATGAATTTCGAAGCTTCCGGCACAAAACCCAGAAAGTTTATATACTTCTCCAATTTGAGTTCTCGAATATTATTTTTTAGTGTCTTAGTAATTTCAGAATAACTTCCGAATTGGACGAATCTAAAAATAGTATTGTTTTTAATATTTACGATTTCATTGATCACTGCAACCCAGGTGTGAAGATCCTTTGGTTTCACGTGATTTGCAATCATACCTACAATTACTGTCTCAGGCTCTATATTAAATTTCTCTCTTAATTTGAATGGAGGTTGTCCAGATTTACTGTGAATATCCGTTCCATGATAAACAGTTATTAATTTTGAATGATCCTGAATACTTGGCTTGCTGATATCCTTTGTTTTTTCTGAGACACAAAGAATCCTTTTTAAATTAGGGTGATTATATTTAATTAAGGTGCCTCTATTCTGTCTAATAGTGAAGCTTGTCTTTTTACTAAATATGAAGGGTGGAAGTTTTTTGAGATGATAAGCTAGCACCGCTATAGTTAGTGCAGTCGGGCCATGTATATGGATTAAATCTATTTTATATTTTAAACAGACTCTTATTAATTTAATGGCGGCTCTCAGATCTGCTTTGAAAGCCATTGGGGTAACATGAAGATGGATGTTTTTATCGGAAATTCTTTTATGAAGTTCTCCATCAGCTATTGTTAATAAGTGTAGCTCAAAATCATCAATGTTAATAAGTTCTTTACAGAGATTTTGAATTTGGTTCGCGCCTCCACCCCATTTTTTAGTTAAAGCCAGATGTAAGATTTTCATTTGCAATCCTTATTGTAATTCCAGGTACTCTGAAACTTTATGGTAAAAAATTTGATTAATAGATTTACACTCTTCTAAAATACCATCGTAAGATTGTGCCTTCTTATAGTCAGTGAGCGAATCTTCAAAGGTTGTAAAATTTGGCTGGTATTTAAAATCGAAGAATTTAGAAGAGTTTGGAACTACCGAAACTTTCTTTTTTAAAAGCATGCCCCAATACATACCATGATAACTGTTAGTAATGATATTCTCACAGGAACCAATTAAGCTAATTACTTCTTCAAGGCTTGCATTGTTAGAAATATTTGGAATGCTTGAATACTTTTCAATTAGACTCGGACTCTTTAAGCTGTCAGTGTGAAAAACAATTCCCAGTTCATTTTTTGAGCTGAAATTCTCATTAAATATTGGATGCATACAACTAACGCACGGCACATATTCACCAGGTGCTGAAAAGTCTCTAGTTCCAGCTAGTCCGAACTTCGAAATATCAATATTGTATTGGTATATTTTTCTATAGTTCTTAGAGCTTTTCGAGTTATGTCCTACTCCCCACATCACTACTTTCTTATCATTTACGGCAAGTTGTTCGAATAACTTCATTTGCTTTTCAAAGCTACCTCTGTTGAGTAAACCACCACCGCCAATAATAAGTGAATTACGGCTTATGGAATTTACAAAATGATCTAGTTTACTCTTATCGGTTTCTCGATAGCCGAAGATATCTAACTCTGAATTTTGCAGGCTTTCAAAGTAGTGATGCGGAGCACAATAAAAATCACCTACATTTTGAGGATTTACGCGGTGCAAATTAACAACGCCCATATTAGATTGATTTGCATTTTGAATTCTTTTCAGTGATTCTTTCCTGGATTGCTTTCTTTGAAAAGATTTAAATAAACTATTTAACATTCCAATATTTTGTTCGAAGTTAATTAATTTCTTAGCATTATTTTTCTTCGCTAGAATATCCAAAATGCTCTATTGTATAAGAGACTAATTTCTTAGCATCGAAATAAATTGGTTTGCTATATATTGTAGAAATATGTAAAGATTTAAATTTGCAGCATGAAATTTACCGTAAATCCTGAAAGTAGAATTCCTAGAGAGAAAATTGAATCACTCATAATGGAATTTGATGAGGAAGGAAAAACTTTATTCGACAAAGGAAGGAATACAATCAAAACTTTTGAATTGGAAAAGGGCACCATAAACGTCAAATCATTTAAGGTCCCAAATGTGGTTAATAAAATTGCTTACAAATATTTCAGAAAATCTAAGGCTGAACGTTCTTTCAGTTTCGCAACAATTTTGAAAGAAAAAGGTGTGGGAACTCCAAATCCTATAGCTTATTGTGAAGAGAATTCAGGAATTCTTTTTGGTGGTAGCTACTATTTAAGTGAACACTTAGATGTAGATCTAACCTATCGCGAATTAATTACTGAACCTGATTTTCCCGATCATGAAATTATTCTTAGAGCTTTTACAAGATTTACATTTGAACTGCACGAAAAAGATATTCAGTTTTTAGATCATTCTCCGGGGAATACACTTATAAAAAGGGAAATTAATAATTACCATTTTTTTCTCGTTGATTTAAACCGAATGAATTTCAAGAATTTATCGTTTGAAGCTAGAATGCAGAATTTTTCCAGATTAACTCCCAAGAAGGCAATGGTTGAAATTATGGCGAATGAATACGCAGGTTTGATAGGTAAAACGGAAGATGAGGTCTTTGAAAAAATGTGGTATTATACGCGTAAATTTCAGCAGAAGTTTCAAAGAAAAAAGAAGATGAAAAGAATAATAAAGTAAAATATCATAGAATATAGCTTCTTTCCAAATGCGAAATCTCCAGGATCACAAATTCTTAGAGTGGTATACAAAGAGGGTAGAACTGTATAGCACTTGAGGCTACTATTTAGCATTTAGCAGGAATGCTTAGAACTTCTAAGTATCTATTAATTTAAACTTAAAAACAGTTTTAATTTTCTGAAATTGAGAAATCTCAATGTTCTTCAAATTGTATTTCAATCCAATTTAATATATACTCTAATATTCTATCATTTGCCATATCCAGAGTCTGAAAAGTGAGGAAGAGTTTCTTCCGGTTTCTTTCAAACCATTTTAACTTTAATTTAGTCGAGGTTAAATTTTTATAGGAGCGAAAGTAAGTTAGTTGCGAATAATTTCGGTAGTGATAAGTTTTATTCTTAATTTCCAGATGTTCAGATAGGGAAGACAATAGAAATTGGTCTTGATTTCTAAACCTGTGTTGCACATTTTTTCTGAGTAAGGAGTTTGTGCTAAAAAAATTCGTAAGGGTTGATTTTCTCACACTTACCGGGGTGTGGAAACGTCTCACGTATTTATCCATACCAGCTAATTTGGCGCTATTCTGCTGTAACTGCTTGAAACTAATTTTATCTTCCTCAATTTTCTTGCCCAATAACCCAAGCACTTTCCGATAGAATTTTCGTAAATTTTTATTTTCGTTGAAAGATTGCCACTCACCTCTTATTATTGGTTCTCCACCAATAAAAAAATCATCTACAGAGACCCTTTTCATTAAAAAAGTATCATCATTAAAAATTATAAAATGCTCAGATAAGTTGGGTATTTTAAACAACATACTTATTATGGAACATGAATTGAAGGTTGGTAGATACTCCTCATATCCGGAAAAGATAATAGTATGATCAACTATTTCTAAATTGATATCTCTATTTTGAGCTGATAATTTTAGTGAATTAAAGGATTCGGGAGTTTGATCATCAGTTACCAGAAAAATATTCCTAATAAATGGAGCGAATTTGATTATAGATTTGATGGCTATTTCAATTTCTCCTATAGAATTGTATCTTTTAAGGTGTTTTTTGGAAGCGAAATTTATTTTATTTTCAGAATATGCATTTATTTTTTTTTGCCAGTTTTCATCGTTCCCATCGACCCACGTGATGACTGCATCAACTTCTATATTTGTTAAGGGTTCTGTCATATTATTTAATTCAATTTTTTACTCTTTAAGCTGAAACAATTTATTGTAAATCCAATAATATAAGTTGTCAGCTATTTTCAGAATTCACTCTCGAAGGTATTCATTTAGCACAAATAATATTCTTGCGCTCTCAAACGTTGTAACGTGCTAATAATAAGTCGCTGTAATGTCCATAATTAAATCTTTAGAATTGCTTATATATTGGAAAGCCGATCTTCCATTTATAGAATGTACGGATTTCAGAAGTTAATTAATACAAATAACTTGCACAAATTTACAATGTTGGAGGTTGCCGGTAAGTTCTTAAGGGGTAGACGCCTAGATTATTACGCACTTTTAGTTTTCGGATAAAGTTTAACGGCTTTGGTTTTAAATAATGTTTGTCAGCATGCAGGAATTTTATGGAAGCTTTAATTAGTCTTTCGCTGGATTTCCCGTCCCTATATGGATGCATTCTGAGATTGAATTTTCGTATATTTTCAATCAAATAAATTTCAGGTTTCATCGCACGTTCTATAGCATTTTCAATCTCATCAACCTCTAGTATATTTATTAAGTGCTCTCCAGGTTGGGAATTTCTAAATGTTACTACAGGCTTTTCCTGAAGTAAAAACTCTGTCGCAACTGAGGTGGAATCTGCAAACAAAATATCACTTTCTCTGAAAAGCGGTATTAAATCTGTCGTGTCGTAGTAAGTGAGATTCATACTTTCAATTTGCTTGAACTTTTCAACACGTTCCGCAGGGATTTTTGGATGGAGAACTACCTTGAAAATCCATTTGCCTAGTTCAGATAAACGTTTTATTTCTTTAATAACATCATCTCTATATGCCAGACTTAACTTCTTACTAAAAGTAGATGATATTAGAATTGTAGGTTTTTGATTAGATGCTTTTTGTAAAGGAAATAGTGGATCTAATTTAGGCCATCCAGTTTCTATTACTTCAAAATGTTTGTGTTCAATCTGTAGATCCTGAAAAGGTTTGGTTGTTGAAGGGCCTTGGGTACAATAAAGGTCGAAAAACCCGCGAATTCTAAAGTGCCCCTTCTTAAAGTTACGCTTCGACGGTGCTATTCCATGAAATACCTGAACCTTTAAACCTGATAAAAAATCTGCAACACTATTTGTTATACAAAGAATTATATGAGGGTTATAAGAAATTACATCTTCAATATTTTTCAACACCGTTTTATCAGCGCTAAATTTTACATAGGTACTTGGTTCGTCGGCAAACCATTTAACAGTATATCCAATTTTGCGAATTTCTTGTTCTAAAGGCTCTCCTATTGGAAATGCATAGCTGTAACTAATATATATAAGAAACCTGTAATTCATATTTAGAGATTTTTTAAAAACTTAGTTAATTTTGGAAAAATCAATTCCGGTACTAATTGAAAATATAGAGCTTCATTGGTTCGCTTATCAATTTTATGTTTAGGTTTGGTGATATATGGATAATAGTCTTCAATGTGGACGGAGACATTACGTTTGCCGTCTTCGTATATATTCCAATTTGATTTATTTATCATAGGAGTATATATAGCAAATGTTGGAATATTCAAAGCTTTTGCCATATTTATTGCGCCACCTTCGTTACCAATTAATGCATCACAGTGATAAGTTAAGGATAAAAATTCTCTAATATTTTGTCGGTATATATCTAGATGAATATTCTTTTGCGTTCTTGTTTTACAAAGATCGTAGAACAAGTCGATGTAGCTTTGCTGAATTGGTATATAGTTGAATAAAATATCAGCATCTGTGATCTCTACAATATGATCGAGTAACTTTGCTAAGTAGGGAAGAGGGTAGGTTTTTTCTCTCCTACTGCCTAGAACACTAGCCATAATAATCTTTCTCGAACCAGAAATTTGCGAAGTTTTCAAAGTCTTAGCTGCTTTTTCTATCTCATAATTTTTGAGGTAGATTTTCGGTTTGATCTCTAGCGGAATATCATCCAAAAGTGGAGTGAGCAATCTTAGTCTCTTTTCTATTGCTTCTCCTGCATTAGTTTTAGCCTCCATTTTCCTGCTGAAAACATGTGTGGAGACCCGCCTAGTATAAACTTTATCGTAGGAAATTCTGACTGCAGCACCAGATATTCCTGTCAAAATAGATGTTTTGAAATTGGAGAGAACGTCTATAACTACATTATACTTTTCACTTCTGATAATTCTAGCAAGCCCAGAATAACTCTGATGCCTACCAAAGGGAATTATGTTGTTTATGAAAGGATTATTCTCCACAACGGGCGTGGTATGCTTGTAAATTAAATAATCCAGCTGAGCGGTCGGGTACTCTTTCCGAAGTGCTTCAAATAAGATTGAGGACGTAAGTACGTCCCCAATCATTTTCATCTGTATTACAAGTATCTTCAAACCTATTACTAAACTGCCACGTTATATTCACGTAGTGCATCATTCAATGATGTTTTCTTGTTCGTGGATTCTTTTCGTTTACCAATAATAAGGGCGCACGGAACCTGGTATTCACCTGCAGGGAATTTTTTGGTATAACTTCCAGGGATCACTACCGATCTCGCCGGAACATAGCCTTTAAATTCTTTTGGTTCATCGCCGGTTACATCAATGATCTTGGTAGATGCTGTAAGTACCACATTTGCACCAAGTACTGCTTCTTTTTCCACAAGAATTCCTTCTACCACAATGCTTCGGGATCCAAGGAATGCATCATCTTCTATGATTACTGGCGCTGCCTGAAGTGGTTCCAGAACTCCGCCAATACCAACACCACCACTTAAATGAACATTCTTACCAATTTGAGCACAGCTTCCAACGGTCGCCCAGGTATCTACCATGGTACCTTCATCCACATAAGAACCGATATTTACATAACTTGGCATTAGAATAACGCCAGATGAAATGTAAGCACCATGTCTTGCTACAGCATTTGGTACAACTCTAATTCCTTTTTCTTTATATCCTTTTTTCAAAGGCATTTTATCATGATATTCGAATATACCGGCTTCCAGAGTTTCCATTTTCTGGATCGGGAAGTAAAGTACTACTGCTTTTTTAACCCATTCATTCACCTGCCAGCCATCTGTTACCGGTTCAGCAGTTCTAAGCTCTCCCTTATCTAGAAGGTCGATCACCTTTCGGATAGCATCTGTAGTTTCAGTATCTTTTAGAAGGTCACGATTTTCCCATGCCTTTTCAATTGTAGCTTTCAACTGGTCCATTTTCTATTTTTTTTCAAATATAACAGCTATCAGCCAATATTTATGGACAAACCAATATAAACCTTACCTTTGCCTAAATTTTGAAGATGGGCAGAATTTTAGCGCTTGATTATGGTACTAAACGAACGGGAGTCGCCGTTACAGATGAATTGAAAATGATCGCATCTGGTCTTAAGACGGTAGATACACCTGAGCTGCTGAATTTTCTTAATACCTATTTTCAGGACGAGAATGTAGAAAGAGTTTTAGTAGGGGAACCAAAGCGAATGAATGATATGCCTTCTGAAAGTGAAGTTCATATCCAGGAGTTCCTGAAGAAGTTCTCTGAAAAGTTTCCAGAGATGCCATTGGATCGGGTTGACGAAAGATTCACCAGTAAGATGGCGGTGCAAACCATGATCGATAGCGGACTGAAAAAGAAAAAGCGCAGGGATAAAGCACTCGTGGATGAAATTAGTGCCACGATCATTCTTCAAACCTGGCTTTATAAGTAGAACAATGACGGCTTTTAAACTAGCAAAGTCGAAAAATTTATAGAATGATTTTACCAATTGTAGCTTACGGGGATCCCGTTCTAAAGAAAAAAGCTAAGAATATTGACAAGGATTATCCAAAACTGGATGCCTTGATCGACAATATGTGGGATACCATGTACAATGCTTATGGTGTAGGACTCGCAGCTCCTCAAGTAGGTCTTCCTGTTCGAATCTTTATGATCGATCCGGCTCCTTTCGCCGAAGATGATGACCTAAGTGAATCTGAAAAGGAGGAACTTAAAGATCTTCGTAAAGTTTTTATCAACCCCCAGATCACAGAAGAAAGTGGTGAAGAATGGGCTTTTAGTGAAGGATGCCTTAGCATTCCAGATGTTCGGGAGGACGTTTTTCGTCAACCAGATATTACCATCGAATATTATGATGAAAACTGGGAAAAACATGTCGAGCAGTATAGCGGTTTAGCAGCAAGGGTCATTCAGCATGAGTACGATCATATTGAAGGTGTGTTGTTTACAGATAAGCTTTCAAGTTTAAAGAAAAGATTGATTAAGAGTAAATTAGGCAATATCTCGAAGGGAAAGATCAACGTAGATTATAAAATGCGATTTCCGAATGCGAAAAAAGCCCGCTAAAGGCTTTGATAATTAAGTCTGGGACTTGATATTTGCCAACCTAAATTTAAAAAGACTATGGGATTAGATAAAATTCTTGCTATTTCGGGAAAACCGGGACTTTATGAGCTTACCGCGCAAACAAGAGGCGGCTTTGTTGCTAAATCTATGTTAGACGGAAAGAAAATTGCCGTAAACATGCGTCACAACGTAAGTATTCTAAGCGAGATCGCAATCTATACCTACACAGAAGAGATTCCGTTAGGTGAGGTTTTTCAAAAGATTAATGAAAAAGAGAATGGAGAAAAGACAATAAATCACAAGGTTTCCAAAAATGAAATGGAAGCATTCTTTTCTGAAATTCTTCCTGATTATGATGAAGATCGTGTATACGCGAGTGATATGAAAAAGATCATCCAATGGTATAATCTTTTAGTGGAGAACGGAATGACCAGCTTTACGAAAGAAAATAAAACTGAAAAAAATACAGACGAAGAGGAATAGTTTCTTCTGAATTGAAAACTAAAAAAGGCTGAAATCATCGATTTCAGCCTTTTTTTGTTTAGAAATACTTCTGAAGTATAATTTTCCAAAGCTTCAGTTTAGAACTTCAAACCAAAGATAAAAGCGCCATCTCTTTGACCGTTAAAATCGGAAATCACATAGTCAAGTCTTAAAAATCTGTATTTTCCGAAGCCAATATTATCGAGACCTATGGAATATTCAGAATAAGGAGCTCTGTCGTCTGTCGTTAAGCGATGTGCACCCAGGATTAGATTATAATTTAATTTATTAATAAGCGGAATTTTGCCCAGGAACCAACCCTGGAAATCATGTTCCGCATGAAATTCCGCATAATTCTCATTAGTGCTGAAGTTATAGTAAGGCATCAGGTTAAACGCTCCCAAGTAACTGCCGAAACCAATTCGCGTCTGGTTCGCATTAAAATGCTGGTAATCTACCAGGCTAATACCTTCCGCATTACTAAATAGTCCGCCGTTCGCCATATATTGGAGAGTTCCTTTATTTCCAATTTTGACGCTTTGTTCTACCCGGGCCTTAAACTGATTATAGTTGAAGTGCTCCTCACTTGCTCCAAATCCGCTTTCCCATGAAATATTCAATTTTGGATACTTGTTCTCATATACATTGTAGCGCCCATTAGGATAGCTCATATATTTCTGACCAAAGCGTATTCCAAAACCCAACCTGGATTTCAAGAGATGATGATCCTCGAATAAACTCGTTCCTAAACTGTTCGGCTGTAGAGGATTGTTGGAAGTATATTCCCGATCTTCCCAGTCGATGATCACATGATCTGTAGAATTTGTTAGAGCTGTCCTGTCTTCCCAGCCCAATTCGCTAAAGATTTTTAAACCTGGAAAAACATCACTGCCATATGCAACTTTAGCAAAGCTTCTCTCAAAAAGCTTCATATAGTTTCTTTCGAAAAATATCGTTGTAATGCTATTCAGTAATGGGGAAATAGGTTCGTTTGCATTGATCTGTGCGCTTTCCACACCTCCGGAAAGTCTTAAAAAATCCTTGCTGTAATTATTGAATTTTTTTTCAAAACCACCGTTCAAGCGCAATCTGTCTTCGCTAAGCCCATAGTCTATATCTGTAAAGACTCTCCAGTAATTCTCATGATCTTCGCCGGTACGTTGTGTGTAATTCACTGTAATATCGGTATTCCAGCCCTGTACCGTATTAAAACCGATTCCAGAAACCGGAGCGCTAATACTAAAAGATCTGTTCTTCCAGCTATTTCTATAACTATATCCAAAAAGCACATCGGTTATTCCAAATTGATTTCTTTCGGTATCTACGGAATCCTGGTATTTTTTAGTACTGCGAACTTCCTGGATGCTGTCTTTCTTTACATAATCATTAATTTCTTCTGAAGTTAGAGGCACAGGACGTACTTTTTCCCAGAAAACCGAATCCTTTTCATTTGCATTCTGTGAATAGCTTAAGATCTCTTTTCCGAAGCTGCTTTTAGAGAAACCAGGATCGAAATCATAATCGCTATAGACTGCGGTAAATCTTCCATTCCCTCCAAATCCAAAGATCTTAAAACTGAAATCCACACTTTGAGAGATCTGGATAAAGAGTTTATTTTCTTCAGAATATTTAAAATTCTGCTTAAATACTATTTCTTCGATTGGTGCAACCTGTATGGCCGTGCCAGTAGTAGTAAGATCTATCCCATAAATTTGCCAGAGGTCTTCAACGATATATACAAAACCAGAAAATACTCGATCTTGTTTACGCTTTGGAGTGACCTCGATTTTATTGATAAGATTTCCCCGGTCATCAAAAAAAGTACCGGCCAGCTTGTACCGATAATAGTTAAATCCATAATCTGCCAGCGGAGAAACCATTTCGCTGTTTAGATTAATAGTATTCTCGTAAAAAGAATAATAAGCTTCCTGTGCCGAATTCAGGCTAAAACCGTTGTCATCTCCAGAAACTTTAGAAGCAATGATGTTTTCCTTAAAATCATCTGGTTTCTGGAATGAGATATTGGAAATAGTTTCACTTAAATAAACGATTCCGCTTCTGGTAGAGTCAAGTCCGCCGCCAAGATCGCCAATTTCCTGCCCCATAATTTTCTCTGGAGCATTTTCAATTCTCCATAACCCCCGGGAATAAAAATCGGCCGTAAAACTTTCCAGTCGGTTCGAGTTTTGCTTTCTATTTTTAATCGCCAGTCGCATGATCCTGTTGGCTGGATTCTCATCATTTTGAATGGTCACTTCATCCAGGCTCGTGCTCTCTGAGCTCAACTGGACGTTAAGTTCGTAAGGAAATTGGGTGATATTGACTTTCTTCTTCTGAGTTTTAAAGCCAAGGAATTGAAATACGATCACGTATTCACCAGTTTCCTTCAGTTTAAGTTCATACAGGCCTTCATTGTTGGAAGTCGTTCCAATATTACCAGATTCTGTGTAGATATTTACATAAGGTAGAGGCTCATCATCTTCCGAAGAAATTTTACCGGTAATTTGAGCAGAAAGGGTGGAAAATGCCAGAAAAAGGCAGAACCCAAGTAGTTGTTTTAGCATGAGGTAGTTTTCAGATGCTAAATAAACGCAAAAAGTTGCAGTAAATTATTTGTATTCCTTCTGAATTCGATCCAGACGTCTTTTATTGTCACGATCTTTAATCGTGTCCCGCTTATCATAAAGCTTTTTACCCTTTGCCAGTGCGATCTGCAGCTTAGCCAACCCGCGATCGTTAATGAACATTTTTAGAGGTATGATGGTCAATCCCGAATTGGTCACTTCTTTTTCCAGTTTACGTAACTCTCTCTTTTGCAATAAAAGTTTACGTTCACTTTTTGGGTTATGATTAAAATGAGTAGCATGAGAATATTCCTCCACATGCATATTGATCACAAATAATTCGTGATTACTGAATTCACAAAAACTTTCAGCGATGTTCGCCTTACCTTCACGAATTGCCTTGATTTCGGTACCCGCAAGTTTGATCCCGGCGGTATACTTATCCAGAAATTCATAATTGAACTTCGCTTTTCGATTCTTGATGTTTACAGAATTCTTCATAGTTCACAAAAATACAAGCTTTAAGCTAAAAACATACTAAAGCAATTTTAAAATTAGCGGTGAGGAAGCTGATCAAAGTTTATTATTTTTGCGAACTCAAAATTCAACTATGAAACGTTTGCTTCCAGCCTTAATTTCTCTTCTTATAATCAGCTGTGCAGAAAAAGAAAATACATTGTCGGCAGATGAGATCGTTCAAAATGCTATAGAGAGATCTGGTGGCAAATTATACGAAATGGCGGAGATCGACTATACTTTTCGTGACAGAAAATACAAGAGCTATAGAAAAGGCGGGAAATTTCGCTATACGCGAATCATGATCGATACCTCAGGAAATAGACTGGTAGATGTTCTAAATAATGAAGGGCTGAACCGATCGATCAATGATAATAATGTTGTCATCCAGGATTCTTTGTTGCTACCAATTGGCAATTCTATTAACTCGGTCAACTATTTTGTGCATTTACCGTACGGACTCATGGCTGAAGCCGCCAACAGGCAATTGATTGGAAAAGATACTATCGCAGGAAGGGAATATTATGAGATCAAAGTTACTTTTTCAGAAAATGGGGGAGGAACAGATCATGAAGACGAATACCTTTACTGGATCGATACCCAAAATTTTGAAGTAGACTATCTCGCCTATAATTTTGAAGTGAATGATGGTGGCGTAAGATTCCGGAAAGCTTTTAACCACAGGGTGATCGAAGGAATTAGCTTTGTAGATTACGAGAACTATGAATATAAAGATAAAGAAGTTGAGCTAACCAAACTGGATAGTCTTTACCAGGAACGCGAGCTGGATCTCCTGTCTATTATAGAGACAAAAAATATTGGAGTAAAACTGGACAGCATTAATTAATATAGAGTACCTGGTCCAGAATTTCATTATTTGGTAGTACCTGCACGATAAATAACGCTCCGTTCTCGGTATCATCAATATCTGCATACTTTTCTTCGCCCAGAATCTCATTGACGAATTGCGGAGTCGTGTTACTATGTCCTACCACCAAAACGCGCTTTCCGCTAGTTCTTTTCCTGAATTCATCGTCATATCCATTGCCTGCATTATAGTTTTCAATAGATAATTGCTTGCTGCCTGCAATTGGAGCGCATGTTTGTAGGGTGCGTTTGTAATTGGTGCTCAAAACCATATCCAGAGGTATATCCTTTAAAACTTCAGCCCAGATTTGTGCTCTTTTTAAACCTTCAGCGGTTAGGTTTGGATCTTTTTCAGATTTATTACTGCGATCTTTTTCCGCATGTCTTATGAAGTAATAAGTAGTTGTTTCCTGAACAATGTTGTTTTGAATATTGTCTTCGGAAGAGATTCCAAAAAGAAGAATGAACGGAAGTACTATTTTGAGAATTGCAGACATGAGAAAGATTTTTAGGATCGTAAATTACTCTGAAATATTTATTTCCATGAGAATAAATTGATTTAACTGCCTAACAAAAGAGTTGAAATTATTGTCGGCAACCAGGATCAAGCTGCGGTTTCCGTTTTCCAGTTCCGGTCCAAAGCACATTCCTTCGATATTATCAACGATCCCATCGGTTAGCTGATCATTGACAGATTTAAAGTTGAAAATTAGCTTCTTTTTTGCCGTTTGATACTTTGCCTTTCGAAGCAAATTCTCGTTTAAGGTATTGGTAGCTTTGCTTGCATCTACATCAAAGATCTTCACCGTGTTCCCGTGGGAACCGTAACCGGCAGAGTAGGAGCGTTCCATGACCAGAAATCGATCTTGTGCATATTCAAGGATCTCTGTGATTCCGTTCAGCGCAAAATAATTAATGGGCAGCTTCGCGATTCCTTCAAGTGGATAGACAAATTGAGAAACCGGATTTCCGGTTTCAGTATCAAATCTGGTGATCCTGGAGTGGGAACGTGAAGGAAAGATCTTTGGTTTGGAAGAGTCTTTTTCTAATGGTAATTCTGTAGCAACCCAAACTCCAGCTCCATCAACACTCTTAGTGATTCCTTCAAAAACTCCGTTGTTACGCGGTTTTTGCTCGTTTTTAGATCCAAAATATTCTGGGATACTATAAGAGCTGAGTATTTCCCCTTGAGTATTTGTTTCATAAATTCCGGGATCTCGTCTATCTGAGATCAAACCTTCGCTAACTACGAGAAAGCCGTTATTATTGGAATCGTAACGTACACCTTCTAGATCCAATACAACTTTTGAATATTCTTCAGGCCTGGTAATCTCTATAAGATCATTGATTTCAATATTTTGGATTCTGGAGTCGGCTATTTTGATAACGGCCTGGTAAATTCTTGGATTGGAAGACTGATCGCTGACCAGGTAAAATTTTCCGCTTGCGTAGTCTATTCCCGAGAGTCCACCAATCTTTGTATTTTCAAATTCCAGGTTTTCATCTATTACAAATTCATCCAGGTAATTCAGGCTAACATGATCATTCTCTATTCTGGAAGTGACGGCGCAGCTGCTAAAAATAAAAATTAAAAAGAGTGAAAGTAATCGAAGTTTCATAGCGAGTTTTGAAGAAATCAAAAATAACAAATCCTTAAGACAAAAATAGGACTTCCTTGGGACGCTTAGGCCTATGCTATGAATACATTTATATATTAACCAAAATCAATAGTTATGAATGAAGATCAAAGAGAAGGAAAATGGAAACAGATCAAAGGACAATTCAAACAAAAGTATGGAGATCTAACCGATGATGATACCACTCATGCTGAAGGAAAATTTGATGAGATGTTAGGTCGTATGCAGGAAAAGACTGGAAAGACTAAGGAAGAATTGAAAAATGAAATTGATAAGTGGTAGATTGAGTAGTTGAAAAAAGGGCGGTATTTCTACCGCCTTTTTTTATGATCAATTTTCTGAAAGTTCTTCCTGATTTCTAAATACCAGTTCTTCATTGAATTCATCCAGAAGAATGATACTGTCTGTGCTAATACTGCCAGACAGGATTTCCTTGGAGAGCTTGTTTAGCACTTCTCTTTGTACTACTCTTTTCACGGGTCTGGCTCCAAATTGTGGATCGAAACCTTTCGCAGCAAGATAATCAAGTGCTTCATCTGTAGCATCCAGCACTATATGCTGTTTCGCGAGCATTTTCTTAACACCCTTCAATTGCAAGCCCACAATTTGCCTGATGTCTTTTCGAGTAAGCGGACTAAACATTACTATATCGTCGATCCTGTTCAAAAATTCCGGTCTTACCGTTTGCTTCAGTAATCCAAGTACATCCACTTTCGCAGATTCCATGGCTGCATCCACATCCTTGATCGCTTCAAATCTCTCTTGGATGATCTGGCTTCCCATATTGGATGTCATCACAATAATGGTGTTCTTGAAATCTGCTACACGACCTTTGTTGTCTGTAAGTCTACCTTCATCCAGAACCTGAAGTAGAATGTTAAAAGTATCCGGATGAGCTTTTTCGATCTCATCAAGTAAGACTACAGAATATGGTTTTCTTCGCACCGCTTCAGTAAGCTGGCCACCTTCATCATATCCTACATATCCAGGAGGTGCCCCAACTAATCTACTAACCGAGTGTCTTTCCTGGTATTCACTCATATCGATTCTGGTCATCGCAGATTCGTCGTCGAACAAATATTCTGCAAGCGCCTTGGCTAGCTCTGTTTTCCCAACTCCGGTTGTTCCCAGGAACAGGAATGATCCAATGGGTCTATTTTGATCCTGAAGTCCGGCACGACTACGACGAACTGCATCACTAACGGCGATGATCGCTTCATCCTGTCCAACCACACGTTTGTGCAGATCATCTTCTAATTTGAGCAATTTCTCACGATCGCTCTGAAGCATTTTAGTCACCGGTATACCGGTCCATTTGGCAACTACTTCCGCGATATCTTCATTGGAAACTTCTTCCTGGATTAATGATTTTTCATTCTGATTCTCGGCAACGTTCTGTTGTAGCTTTTCGAGCTTCTCCTGCGCTTCCTTGATCTTTCCGTAGCGAATCTCAGCTACTTTACCGTAATCACCTTCGCGCTCAGCTTTTTCAGCTTCCAGCTTGAAATTTTCGATATCAGATTTTAGTGTTTGAATATTGTCCACTATATCTTTCTCGCTCATCCATCTGGCGTGAAGATCATTTCTTTCTTCTTTAAGATTCGCGAGATCTGCTCGTAGCGTTTTGAGTTTTACTTCATCTTTCTCACGCTTAATTGCCTCGATCTCGATCTCCAGCTGCATGATCTTTCTATCCAGCACATCAAGTTCTTCCGGCTTGGAGTTGATCTCCATACGTAATTTAGAAGCAGCTTCATCCATCAGGTCGATAGCCTTGTCTGGAAGGAATCTGTTCGTGATATAACGCTGTGATAATTCTACTGCAGCGATGATCGCTTCATCCTTGATTCGTACTTTATGATGTGTCTCGTATTTTTCCTTGATCCCACGTAATATGGAAATCGCACTTTCAATATCCGGCTCTTCTACGTATACCTTTTGAAATCTTCGTTCCAGCGCTTTGTCTTTCTCGAAGTATTTCTGGTATTCATCAAGTGTAGTAGCACCAATGGCTCTCAACTCACCTCTAGCAAGAGCCGGTTTAAGAATGTTGGCAGCATCCATGGCGCCCTGACCACCACCGGCACCAACAAGCGTATGAATTTCATCAATGAATAACACTATGTTACCATCGCTGGAAGTCACTTCTTTTATAACCGCTTTAAGTCGTTCCTCAAATTCCCCCTTGTACTTTGCACCAGCAATAAGGGCTCCCATATCAAGGGAGTAAATGAGTTTGTTTTTTAGGTTTTCTGGGACATCACCATCTACGATTCTATGCGCAAGTCCTTCTGCTATCGCTGTTTTTCCAGTTCCAGGTTCCCCAACCAGCATTGGATTGTTCTTTGTTCTTCGAGATAGGATCTGTAGAATTCTACGAATTTCCTCGTCCCGACCAATCACAGGATCCAGCTTTCCTTCTTCAGCAAGCTTATTGAGGTTTCGTGCGTACTTATCTAAAGATTGATAGGTTTCCTCAGCACTTTGAGAGGTTACTTTGTCGCCCTGTCTTAGTTCAGCGATTGCAGCTTTCAAGCCTTTCTCGGTCGCTCCCTGGTCTTTCAGCATTTGAGCAACTTTGCTGGAAGATTTCAAGATAGCAAGGATCAAATGCTCAATAGAGACATATTCATCTTCCATTTTCTTAGCAATGCTGGTAGCTTCATTCACAGTCTTTCCAGCATCCCTGGATAGCATGATGTCTCCGCCACTTACCTTCGGAAAGCTCTCCAGACTCTTATCCAGTATCTGCCCGAAAAGAGAAATATTAATATTTAATTTTTTCAGTAAAAAAGGAGTCACATTTTCGTCGACCATAGTAATCGCTTTAAAAATGTGCTCATTTTCTATCTGTTGGTGGCCCATTTCCTGAGCAAGCTGCTGAGCTTGCTGGATAGCCTCTTGTGATTTTATAGTAAAATTATTAAAGTTCATCGTAAATGTTTTTCAGAGTAGGTCAATCAATATACCAAATTCAAAAACAGACATTAAGGCAGCTTAATTGTAATTATAAGCGACAAAAAGGCAGTTTTACTGAAGTAAAATTAACCTGAATTTGATTTTATTAAATTTAGATAGATTTACTTTTGTAAAAAAGAAGATTATGGGATTATTCGATAAAGTATTTGGCGGAGAAAAAGGTACTTCTGAAAAGAAAAAAAACAAGGTACCATGGAATCCTCTTACTGAAATCTCTCAACTGGATGAGTTAGAAAAACTATCAGAAGGTAAAACGGTTGCTATTTTCAAGCATTCTACAACTTGCGGGATTAGCAGGATGGTATTAAAGAACTTTGAAGCAGACTATGAGCAACAATTAAATGACTCTGTGGATCTTTATTTTCTTGACTTGAAAGCTCACCGGGATATTTCTAATGGAATCGCAGATAAATTTTCTGTTAGACATGAGAGTCCTCAAATGGTGGTATTAAAGAACAGGGAAGTTGTACATCATTCTTCTCACCAGGCAATATCAGCAGATAAATTAAAAGAACTGGCTTAGTAGCGAGTTGCTTTAAAATTAAAAAGCCCGAAGATAATTCTTCGGGCTTTTCTTATGATATAAAACTTTATCCTATTTTTTCTTTGGTTCGTAAACCGGCAATAGTTTACTGCGAACTTCGCCAAAACCAATTCTGGAGGTTTCGTTCTGGCAATATCCTCGCATGATCACTGTATCATGATCTTCTACAAATTTACGTTCTGAACCATCTTTTAGTTTGATAGGTTTACTACCACTCCAGGAAAGTTCCAGCATAGAGCCGAAAGAATCTTCAGAAGCTCCAGAAATAGTTCCGGAAGCCATCATATCACCGGAATTCACGGGGCATCCATTTACGGTGTGATGCGCCAGTTGCTGACTCATATTCCAGTATAAATACTTAAAGTTTGATTTTGACAGAGAATTCTCCTCGCCACCTTCAGGTTGCAGGGAAACTTCAAGATTAATATCGAAACTCTTTTCTCCGGAGTATTTTAAATATGATAATAATTCTTTTTCAGGTTCCGGGCTTGCAGTCCTAAATGGCTCCAAAGCGTCCATGGTAACGATCCATGGTGAAATGGAAGATGCAAAGTTCTTAGCAAGAAAAGGTCCTAGTGGAACATATTCCCACTTCTGGATGTCTCTGGCGCTCCAGTCGTTGAATAGTACCATCCCAAAGATATATTCTTCAGCTTCATCCACAGGAATTGGTTCTCCCAGGTGATTTGCATCTGTTGTAATAAAAGCCATTTCCAATTCGAAGTCCACTCGTTGTGATGGACCAAATACAGGTTCGTCTGAATCTGCTGGTTTTGTTTGGCCCTGTGGTCTATGTACAGGAATTTCCGAAGGAATAATAGAAGAACTTCTTCCATGATATCCAACGGGAATATGCAGCCAGTTTGGAAGCAATGCATTGTCTGGATCACGGAACATTGTACCAATATTGGTAGCATGTTCTTTAGAGCTGTAGAAATCGGTATAATCACCTACCTGTACAGGCATTTGCATTTCAATTTCATCCAGTGTGAATAGAACAGTATTTCTGTGGTCCTGGTTATCCTTCAGCTTAGCATTATCAGCGTCGAAAATATCAGCAATTCGGTTTCTAACCAGTCTCCAGGTTTTTTTTCCGTCAGAAATAAAATCGTTTAGAGTATCTTGCAGGAATATATCGTCTGTCAACGGTATACCTTCAAAATATCCCAGTTGATGCAGAGCACCAAGGTCTATAGCGTAATCACCAATTCTGGTTCCAATGGTAATGATATCATCACGAGTAAGGAACACTCCAAACGGAATATTTTGAATAGGGAAATCGGTATCGCCAGGAATATCCAACCAGGTTTTTCTATTTGGATCATTAGCGGTAATTGACATAAAAAATGTTGGTTTTTTGTTAAAATCTAGTTGTCTCAAATATATTATTTTCCTGTAATTAACCGAATGTATTTCTTACTTTTACCGAATATTTAACTTAAAAATTTGTGATGCAAAAAGACACCCAGATATTTGATTTAATTGCGAAGGAAAAGGATCGCCAGTTGAATGGTTTGGAACTAATTGCGAGTGAAAATTTTGTAAGTGACGCCGTGTTGGAAGCAGCAGGATCTGTACTTACAAATAAGTATGCTGAAGGCTATCCACGTAAAAGATATTATGGCGGCTGTGAAATCGTAGATCAGGTAGAGCAACTTGCTATCGACAGATTAAAAGAATTGTTCAATGCTGAATATGCTAACGTACAACCGCATTCTGGTTCCCAGGCAAATACAGCAGTATTCCATACCTGTTTAAAACCAGGAGATAAGTTTCTTGGTTTTGACCTTTCACATGGTGGGCATTTAACGCATGGTTCTCCGGTTAATTTCTCCGGAAAATTATATGATCCTGTATTTTACGGGGTTGATAAGGAAACCGGGTTGATCGATTATGACGCAGTTGCTGAAATTGCAAAGAAAGAGAAGCCAAAAATGATCATTGCCGGAGCATCTGCTTACAGTCGTGAAATAGATTATAAGAGATTCAGGGAAATAGCTGATGGTGTTGACGCAATTCTACTTGCTGATATCGCGCACCCGGCAGGATTAATTGCCAAAGGTTTGATCTCAGATCCTATAGAGCATTGTCATATTGTGACTTCTACTACACATAAGACGCTTCGTGGTCCCCGTGGTGGAATCATCATGATGGGGAAGGATTTCGACAATCCTTTTGGAGAGAAGCTTAAAAATGGAAATCTAAAGAAAATGTCGGCTTTACTAAATTCGGGGATCTTTCCCGGAAATCAGGGTGGGCCTTTAGAGCATATCATTGCTGCAAAAGCGATCGCTTTTGGAGAAGCTCTTACAGATGAATTTCTTCATTATACAGTGCAGGTAAAGAAAAATGCAAAAGAGCTGGCTAAAGCTTTCGTGGATAAGGGTTACCAGGTAATTTCTGGAGGGACAGATAATCATATGATGCTTATCGATCTTAGAAATAAAGGCGTAAGTGGCAAGGAAGCAGAAGAAGCGCTTAGTAAAGCAGATATTACCGTGAATAAGAACATGGTGCCTTTCGATGATAAATCACCATTCGTAACCTCAGGAATTCGAATTGGAACTCCGGCAGTGACCACACGTGGTCTTGTAGAGCAGGATATGCTAAAAATCGTTGAGTTTATCGATAGAGTCATCACTAATATTGAGAGTGATGAAGAATTGGTTAAAGTTAAAAGCGAAGTGAATACAATGATGAAAGATCTTCCATTATTTAAAATGTAAGACCTTTTGGATTTAGATAATAAAAGCCATTCGAAAGAATGGCTTTTTAATTTATAGAAAATATATAGCGAATCACATAAGCAGTACAATGATCGAAGGTATATTTTTACAGAAAGGATCACTTATCTTAAGGTGCATGATGATTGCCCCCAGCATCATAACAGTTAGCCCGATCGCTGCAGGATCTACCAGGTATTCCAACCAGATTCCGGCGAGTAGGGCAATGGCCAGAGCTACTTTAATAAAGCCTACAATGTAAACCATTATTTCGGGCAGGCCATAAGCTTGAAATTCTTCCTTCAAATTACCGGCGTTACCCCCTCTGTAGCTGGTTTTACTATTAAATCGAAGTAACCAGACATTAAGAATTCCAAGTCCAACGATTACCTGTAATATTATTTTGACGATCTCAAAATATTATTTTTCAGCAACATAGAGATGTTTATTAATAAACAGAAAAGATTAGACAAAGTTTAAGAAGTTTGAAAGTCAAATGAAAAGAAAATTAACCTTTTCTCAGTGTTTACTGGAATATCTCCTTGAGCTCATCAGAAATGCGCTGCGGTTTCTTTGTTTTTTGATCTAGCAGGCACCAGGTAGTTTTAGCCTTCGCCAGCAGTTTCCCGGAATTATTATTCTTAATCGCCACTTCCCGCACTGATGTCACATGCGTAGTATCGATAATCCTTGTCTCTAGCAGGATTTCATCATTTAGAAGAGCTTCCATTTTGTAATCGATCTCATGTCTTACCACAACCCATGCAAAGCTTACTTTCTGCTCTTCGGAAGCTCTGGTTTCCCAGTGCTCCTGTGCTACATCCTGTATCCATTGCACATAACGCACATTGTTGACATGCTGCTGATCGTCCAGATCATCTTCTGAAACAGTAAGGTATTTTTTATATACTTCGGAGTTTACAGACATTATTTCTCCATGATTTTTACTTCAAATAGTGTGTCCCATTTTTTACCGGTAACATACAGTTTTCCAGTCGCAGCATTGTAGGCGATCCCGTTAAGAACATCATTATTTGGATCTAAAGAATCTTTGTTACCCAGTTTATCCTGTAGTCCTTTAAAATTGATAATTCCTTCAATGGTGCCATTTTCAGGATTGATCATCGCAACACTGGGAAATTGATAAGTGTTTGCGTAGATAAGTCCATCCACCCATTCCAGCTCATTAAATTTTGATTTAATAGCAGTATTGGTAGTTGGCTGTATAAAGCTTTTTTCAGCCAAAGTTTCAGGATCAAGGATCCAGATCTTCTCAGACCCATCACTTTTATATATTTTCTCCTCGTTGTTACATAAACCCCATCCTTCCTTACTGGAATTGTACGCAAATGTGCCTTGCCTTTCAAAAGTGTTTGGATCATAGATAAATCCCTGACCTTCTTGCCAGGTTAATAGTAATAAACGGTCGTCTAAAATTGTGATTCCTTCAGCGAAATATTCATCCTCCAGGCTTATCTCTTTGTACACTTGGCCAGTTTCCAATTCGGTTTTGCGCAATTTTGATTTGCCGTATTGTCCAATGCTTTCGTAAAGAGTATCGTTATGAAACTCAAGTCCCTGTGTGTATGCATCAGTTTGATGTGGATACGTATTAACTATCTCGTAGGTATAAACTTTTGGAGCTTTTGCACTCATTATTCTTATCGACTTCTGAAGAGTATCCTTTGTGGAATCATAATATACTACTGCAATGAGTTCCTGGTTTCCCAGTAAAACTGAGTTTAGTTCAATGGACAGATCTGAAGTGTTGCCAGATGCAAGACGCATTGTACCTATAAAATAAGCGACCGAATCAAAATTCTTGTTTTCCTTACTAGATATACTAGCTTTCAGAATTTCGTTCTGGCTGAATTCCTTCTTCTTTTCAGAAATATTCAGAGAAAAGTCAGATTTCTTATTTCCGTTATTGCTTCCGCAGGAAAAAATAAATATGCTTAAAATAAAGAGTAACAGGAAGTTAAATTTTTTCATGTCAAAATAGGCTTGAATACTGAGCTAAATTAACCAATTCAGGATAAAAAAAGCTTGCGAAAAGTTACAAAGATTGTATATTTGCACCGGCAAGTCCCACACAACCAGCTCCTGCTGAATCCCCCAGGGCGGGAACGCAGCAAGGGTAGGCGGTCGTAGCGGTGTGATGTGGGTCGCTTGCCATTTTTTGTTTCTACAAAGTCCTAAAATTTATTGCATATTTTTGCGGTATGAAAAAGGGGAATTCTTCAGAAAAAATCGTACTTATCACCGGCGCTTCCTCAGGAATTGGTAAGTCGATAGCAAATTATCTTAGTCGGCACCATTTTAAAGTTTATGGAACCTCACGTACGCCTCAGAAGTCTGCGGGTGAACTCTTTACATTTTTACAGTTAGACGTAGCCAGGGAAGATACTATTAAGCTGGCTGTTGAAGATATTATCGCCAGAGAAGGTAGGTTGGATATTTTGATTAATAATGCAGGAGTCGGTATTACCGGCCCTTTAGAAGAAACTCCGGAAGAAGAGATCAAGAAGGCTTTTGAGACCAATTACTACGGTCCGCTTAGAATGATTAAAAACGTGTTGCCTTATATGCGTGATCGTAAATCTGGACTTATCATTAATGTCACCAGTATTGCTGGTTATATGGGCTTACCATATCGTGGAATATATTCTGCATCTAAAGGTGCTCTGGAAATTACTGCTGAAGCTTACCGTATGGAAATCGCTCAGTTCGGAATTACAATGACCAATGTAGCTCCTGGTGATTTTGCTACTAATATCGCTTCTGGAAGATACCATGCTCCCGTTTTACCAACTTCACCTTATAAGAAAGTATATGGCGAAACACTGGATCTTATGAATCAACATGTTAGTGCAGGGCAGGATCCGGAACTAATGGCAAAGGCTATCTTAAAAATCATTAAGGATCCAGAACCAAAAGTGCACTATCGGGTAGGAGAAATGTTGCAAAAAATGTCTATCATGCTAAAGGCGTTACTGCCAGACAAACTTTACGAGAAAATGCTTATGAAGCATTATAAATTGTAATTTTGAGGAGCTTTTAAAAATTAAACAACACAATTAATTCTATACAACTATGAAATTTTTTATTGATACAGCGAATCTGGATCAAATCAAAGAAGCGCAGGCTTTAGGTGTGCTGGATGGTGTAACTACCAATCCTTCGCTTATGGCTAAGGAAGGCATTACCGGGAAGGACAATATTATCGAGCATTACAAAAAGATTTGTGAGCTAGTAGATGGTGATGTAAGTGCAGAAGTAATTTCAACCGATCTTGGTGGAATAATCAGGGAAGGTGAGGAGTTGGCAAAACTACACGACCAAATCGTGGTTAAGATTCCAATGATCAAAGAAGGTGTAAAAGCATTGAAATACTTTAGTGACCAGGGAATTAAGACAAATTGTACGCTAGTATTTTCAGCTGGGCAGGCACTTTTAGCTGCAAAAGCTGGAGCTACCTACGTTTCACCTTTTATTGGAAGACTTGATGATATCTCAACAGATGGGTTGAACCTTATTGCAGACATCAGACTTATATATGATAATTATGGATTTGAAACACAGATCCTGGCAGCTTCAGTTAGACATACAATGCATGTACTAGAATGTGCGAAAATTGGAGCAGACGTTATGACTGGACCAATTTCTTCTATTGAAGGTTTATTAAAGCATCCTTTAACCGACATTGGTCTTGAGAAATTTCTTGCAGATTATAACAAGGGAAATAAGTAAGACTAAATAAAACCTTACAAAAGGCTACCGTGAGGTGGCCTTTTTTATTTGGCAATAAATTTTTCTAATTCCTCTTCAAAATCGGTATTGCCAAACTGAATATCGCCTTTAACAATGATAGCATCTTTATTCAGGAAGAATAGTTTATTTAGATATCTACGGTAGGAATCTTTGGTAATCTGTCTCCGCGCTATCTGATATTCAAACGATTTATCGTATCCGAAAGTCTCCAATGTCCTAAGCCATTCTTCACGCTCGTTAATGTCTACATTGACACCTATAAAGTCCACTTGCGGATACTTATCTCTTAGCGAACTAATAATATTATGTTGCCAGCGATGATGCGCAGGAGCATAAAGAGACCATGCATAGGTGACCGTTGGTCTGTTGATAATTTCACCATATTCTAACTCTTTTCCTGAAGTGTTCATAGCCCAAAGATCAGCAAGAGATTGACCATTTAAATAAACTTTTTGAATTTCAGCAAGGTCACGAGCTTCGTCTATATGCGTGTATTCGATATCTTTTAACAACTGTAATATGGAATCTATTCTGCTAACTTTTTCAGCATTAACGATCGCCAGCGTAGCAAGTCTGTCTAAAAATTCATTTTTCAGCGATTCAATATTAGAAAGTGAATCAATCAAGATCATTCTTCTTTCAATATTCTTATAGGAATTGATATTATAGCAATCTTTATGCTCATTATGCGATCTGGTGCAGTATTCGATCGCTTTGGATCTCAGGTAATCATCAATAAAATTTGTATACACGTAATAGTCCTGAAGTTCGCGATTATTGAAATCTATCTCCTTACGGTAATTATTAAAATCTTCTGGAATCTGATCCCTAAAATCTTTGCGGTATTTATTAATAAGAAACGTGTATCGTTCTCTTAGATCAAAATATTCATAATCTATACTCGCGTGAGCGATCTCTAGAAAATCTTCGGAAAATTCCCTGTCTTCAGAAAGAGTCTCCAGCTTATCGATTCGTTGTTGTCTTATTGAGTCTGTGATTCGTGCAAATTCTGAAGGAGCTATCTTATAATAAGTAAGAATAAGGTCATTATTCTGCTCATTTTTAAGAAACATGTCTAGAAGAAAATTGCTTTTTTCAGCGCCGGCACCGCTAAAATTCAAAGACTCATCAAAGGAAAGTGTATTCAGGTAGATAAGAACACTGTCGCCAGGCTCCATATACATGATCTGGCTTTCAGGCGGGTGGTTAAAAGTGTAAATTCCAGCTTCCAGTTTAGGGTAGTTCTTTCCAAACTGGTTCTTCGCATCCAGGAATAAGGTATCAATGATCTCATTCTCTTTTGAGATCACTACAAAATCAGTTTCCGGATTGTTAATCTGGCCTCCTAGGTAGATCGTACCATCCTCCTTGGAATCGCCTGTACATCCACTGAAAATGAGTGCGCAACAAAGCGAAAGAAAATAACAGTATTTCATTATGGGTATTGGTATGAAGCTTTTCGGTCACTTCATTTTTAACAAATATATTCGGTGCACCTGCGGAGCGGTGTTAAGTGTGCGTTAAAACGTATTTTTAAAACGTTAATCTTTCTTAGTAAGCATCATAATAGCTACTTTTGCAAAAAATTAATTTTTATAGTTTATGCTTTCAGTATCAAACCTTTCTGTACAGTTTGGAAAAAGAGTTTTGTTTGACGAGGTGAATACTACATTCACCCAGGGAAACTGCTACGGAATCATTGGTGCCAACGGTGCCGGTAAATCTACTTTCTTAAAGATATTATCTGGTAAATCTGAACCTACTTCCGGTCATGTTCATCTTGAACCAGGAAAGAGAATGTCTGTTCTGGAACAAAATCACAACGTATACGATGATTACCCGGTGCTGGAAACAGTAATGCGAGGTAACAAGCCTCTTTTTGCAGTAAAAACTGAAATGGATGCTTTATATGCCGATTATTCTGATGAAAATGCAGATAGAATTGGTGAATTACAGGTTTCTTTTGAAGAAATGGATGGATGGAATGCTGAAAGTAATGCGGCTTCCATGCTATCAAATCTTGGGATCAAGACAGAGATGCATTATGCACAAATGAAAGATCTTGATGGGACACAAAAGGTACGTGTGCTTTTAGCGCAGGCACTTTTTGGAAGTCCTGATGTGTTGATCATGGATGAGCCGACAAACGACCTGGATTATGAAACGATCACATGGTTGGAAAACTTTCTTGCAAATTATGACAATACGGTGATCGTGGTTTCTCACGACCGTCACTTCCTTGATTCCGTTTGTACGCATATTTCAGATATTGACTTCGGAAAAATCAATCACTTTTCAGGAAACTATACATTCTGGTATGAGTCTTCTCAACTTGCTGCAAGACAGAGAGCACAGCAGAATAAAAAATCTGAAGAAAAGAAAAAGGAACTTCAGGAGTTTATTCAGCGATTTTCTGCCAACGTGGCGAAGAGTAAGCAGGCGACTTCCAGAAAGAAAATGATCGACAAGCTTAATATCGATGAGATCAAACCTTCCAGTAGAAGATATCCTGCTATCATTTTCGAACGAGAGCGTGAAGCTGGAGATCAAATCCTGAATATTGAAGGTTTGGAAGCTAGTCTTGAAGGAGAAACTCTTTTCAAAAATATTAATATCAACCTTGCCAAAGGAGATAAAGTGGTAGTGTACTCTAAAGACTCCAGAGCCACTTCAGCTTTCTATGAGATCATCAACGGCAAACAGGATGCTGTTGCAGGGAAATTTCAATGGGGTGTGACCACTTCTCAAAGTTATTTGCCAGCAGATAACTCAGAGTATTTTGAGTCAGATCTAACATTGGTAGACTGGTTAAGGCAATGGGTGAAAACAGAAGAAGAGCGGGAAGAGGTTTACATTCGTGGATTCCTTGGAAAGATGTTGTTTAGTGGTGAAGAAGCCCTGAAAACCTGTAAAGTTCTTTCTGGAGGAGAAAAAGTAAGATGTATGCTAAGTAGGATGATGATGATAAGAGCAAACGTTCTTATGCTTGATGAGCCTACCAACCACCTTGACCTGGAATCTATTACTGCTTTTAATAACTCGCTTAAGAACTTTAAAGGTACGGTGATGTTTACAACACACGATCATGAATTTGCGCAAACGCTTGCAAACCGTGTGATCGAATTAACTCCTGGCGGAGTTATTGACAGGTATCTAAGTTTTGATGAATATATGAACGACAAAACTATCAAAGAACAACGAGAGAAAATGTATGCGGTAAAAGCCTAGTACATTCGAATAAATAGAATAAGCCTGAAGAAATCCTTCAGGCTTTTTTATTTGGGCTAAAACAAAATTAAAACATTCCGCCACCGTCATTATCCTTATCCCGGTCCTTACGCTGGAGACTACGGTTCTTTCCACCGCCAAATCTATAAGAAACTCCAAGGTACACGGTTTGAGTTTCTCCTTTAAATCGTCCAACCTGATCAAAAGGTCTTCCGGCCAGGATATTGAATTCCTGAGTGTCAAAAACATCATTAAAATTAAGACTTACAGTTGCGCGGTTATCCTCGAGGAAGCTGTACCGTGCTCCAAGATTTATAAAATACATATGATCAATGTCGTATTGGAGTGATTTCATTTTGCTTCTGTAAAAACCAAATGCAGAAAAAGAAAGAGCCTCTGTGGCTTTAAAGTTATGACTGGTTCTAAAAGTAAAGGCAGTATTATCTATTTCAGTAAATTCAGCACCTACCAGTCCGCTAAAGGTTTGTTCATAAATCTCAAAACCGGAGTTGGTACTCCACCATTTTGTGAATTTGTAGTTGCTTGAGAATTCTAAGCCATACATATCTGCATCTCCAGAATTCTGAAATGTTAGAAACAGCGAGCCAGGTTCATTATCCAACTCTGTGAAAATTTGATTAATTTCATCTACGGTTCTTCGGAAGAAAACACCTGCGCTTAGGCTTCCCTTGCGTTCAAATTTTCGAGTATAATTAAACTCGAATGAATTGGTGAATTGTGGATCCAGCTCAGGATTTCCGGCAACGATAAGTCTTGGAGACGACACTTCCCGAATCGGGTTGATCTGGCTGAAACCTGGTCTGTCAACTCTCCTGCTATAACTTAAATTGTAAGTATTTTTATCATCTGGAGTAAAGTTCAGGAAGCCTGTAGGGTAGATCGTAAGATAGTCATCTTCATAGACTCGTTCACCCTGGAAATTTGCTGTCACCTGGTAGCTCTCCAGCCTGGCACCAACCTGATAGCTCCATTTTTCAAAATTCTGACCGAAAGTCGAATATAAACTCAGGATATCACGATCATAGATATAGTCGCCATTGGTAAATTGCGGATTGGTAGTATTATAATCATTTTCAGTTTTTAGTAACCTGGCTTCTGCACCAAGTTCCAGCCGGGAAACATCATTTAATGGATTGGTATAGTCGATATTGGAAATAAAATTTCTACGGTCTTCAAATACCCGATCGATATAAGGAATTAACTGAAGTTCATTTTCCGCGAAATCAATATCTGCAACTTCATCTCCGTTATAATCATTGAAATCTGCTTCGAACTGAATTTCATGACCATCTTTTTCAAAATCGTGATCAAAAAGAAAGTTATAGCTGGCATTACCGTTATCGTAATTTACATCCAGAAACTGGCGAAAGTTTCGTGAAGCCTCCTCAAAATCTGTAAAACTCAGAGCGCCAATCGGCCCGCCATCATAAAGGTTCTGATTGGTATATATACTGAAGGTATTATTGTCATCTAGGTAGAAGTCAACACCAATTTTGTATAAATAGGAATTATTTCGGTTTTCAACTTTAAACTCCTGTAGACTTTGAGATTCGGGAAGAAATATAGTTCCGCCGTTTTCGCGATCGCCAAAGTTGCTTCCCAGGTTTCCGAAGAAATTGAATTTCCCCTTACGATAATTCATGTCGAGCGAACCATTAAATCTCAGGTTTTCACCGTAGGTAAGGCCGGTATTTAGATTACCGTTAAAGCCATCACTCGCATTTTTATGCAGCACAATATTAATAATTCCACTCATTCCTTCGGGATTGTATTTTGCTGAAGGATTTGTTATAAGCTCTATACTTTTAATGGAGGTGGAAGGAATTTGCTTTAGAAGTTGTGCAGGATCCATGTTGGTAGGCTTGCCGTCCACCAGAATTCGTACATTGGAATTCCCACGAAGAGAAATATTTCCATCCTGGTCTACATTCACAGATGGTATATTTACCATAATTTCTGAAGCACTGGCGCCGGTTGTCATAAGATCTTTCCCGATATTGATCACTTTGCGATCCACTCGCTGTTCGATGGTAGTCCTTTCAGCAACCACAAGAGTTTCATCGAGCATAGCCACATCGGGTTCCAGGTAAAGAGTCCCAATTTCAATATTGGTTCTTCGCTGTTCGATTACAATGTCTCTACGGAAGGTCTTGTAGCCTATAAATTGCACCTTTAATTCATAGGTTCCGGCCTTCAGATTTTCTACAATAAAGCTGCCGTCTTCAGCTGAAGTAATACCGGTAACAAGTTCACCTTCCGTATTATTGATGATGATCGTGGCATAAGGGATCGCTTCCTGGAGTTCAGCATCCATGATGGTTCCGGAAACATTTCCATTGGGATCGGTTTTAGCATTTGCAATTGATAAAAAGCCTAAAAATAAGCATAGAATAAACTGTTTCATTTTTTAATTGATTAGATGATTAATTATAACATATTACCTTGCAATACATAATAGATGAAGCCATAGATTGCAAAATGTGATGATACTACCTATAAGACGACCAAAAAATTATCTTGTTACAATTTTTTAAAAATAACCTGCGCTCATCAATAAGATGAACGCAGGTTTGTGATATCATAGTCATTAACACTAACCATCATAATTAATTCGATGATACCACAAAGGGCCGGTCCTCAATTTAATGACTGATCTATCTGGAGATTGTTACAGTAAAATTTATTTACTTTACCATTATGAAGAAGAAAACACTGGTTATGGGTGCTTCCTTGAAACCCAATAGATATTCCCATCTTGCTATTAATGCGCTTGTAAGATTTAAACAACCCACTGTGGCAATTGGTCTTAGAGAGGGGACGGTGGATGGTGTAAAGATCCATACAGAAATGGAAGATTTTGAAGATATAGATACCATTACCTTATATCTTAATGCGAAAAGGCAGGAACAATATTACGATTATATCATTTCGCTGAATCCAAAGAGAGTGATCTTCAACCCTGGAACTGAAAACCCTGAGCTTTACACCTTGCTTCGGAAGAATAATATCTACTTCGAAAATGCCTGTACGCTGGTACTACTTTCTTCTCAGCAATATTAATCCTAAGAAAGTTAGAAAACCATTCAGAATCAGGATAAAGAATCCAAATTCGAATCCAAGCCAGGCAAGACTGTTTACGCTGATGATATAAGAAAGTACCGGAGCAAGAATCGCAATTATCGGCACTAGTTTATCTTTTACCTGCCACTTCGTAAAAAGTCCAAAGGCATACAAACCAAGCAAGGGCCCGTAGGTGTACCCAGCAAACTGAAACAATTTGTTGATCACACTTTTATCTGCGATCGCATATTTAAAGACCAGCATTACCAGAATTAAAAGAACGGAAATCGCAATATGAATTTGCTTTCTGATCCTGATCTGTTTCTTCTCATCATATTTTTTTTCAATATCAAGGATATCGATACTGAAAGAGGTTGTCAAACTTGTAAGAGCGCTGTCTGCACTGGAATAAGCGGCAGCAATAAGTCCCAGAATAAAGAAAACTGCCACGGCAAAACCTAGATTACCGCTGGCGGCAATGGCAGGAAATAATTCATCTTTAGTTTCGGTAATACCATTCAAATCGGCATAGTCGGTTAAGAGAACTCCCAATGCCAGAAATAAGAAGTTTACGAAAACAAGAACGATGGTAAACCAGAACATATTTTTCTGGGCATCCTTCAGGCTTCTACAGGTAAGGTTTTTTTGCATCATATCCTGATCCAAACCGGTCATAACGATAGCGATGAATGCTCCTGAAAGGAACTGTTTTACAAAGTGATCTTTGCTCTTCCAATCATCGAAGAAGAAGATCTGGGAATGCTCACTTTCAGCTAAATAATTCATGAGATTTGCTACAGAGAACCCGAGATCTTCAGAAATAAAATAGATGGTGATCCCCAACGCAAGCAGCATAAAGAATGTTTGCAGGGTATCTGTCCAGACGATGGTCTTTATTCCGCTTTTAAAGGTATACAGCCAGATGAGCAGTATGGTGATAGAAACCGTAATATAGTATGGAACACCTAACGCATCAAATACGATAAGCTGTAGCACATTTGCCACCAGGAATAGTCTGAAACTTGCACCAACAACACGGCTTAACAGAAAAAAAGAAGCACCTGTTTTATACGAAGCATTCCCAAATCGGGTATCTAGATAAGTATATATGGAGGTAAGATTAAGCTTATAATAGAGTGGAAGTAAAACCTGCCCGATCACTGCGTATCCAACTGTGTATCCAAGTACGACCTGGAAGTAACTAAAGGAGTCAGTCTCAACCGTGCCGGGGATAGAAATAAAGGTGATCCCACTCAGTGAGGCGCCAATCATTCCGAAAGCTACCAGATACCAGGGAGCCTGTTTATTCGCTTTGAAAAATTCAGCATTACTGCCTCCTCTTCCAGTGAAGTAGGAAATAAGAATAAGTACTGCAAAATAGGCGGCGATTAGAATTAGTACCTGGTATGGCTGCATAATTTTTCTTTAAAGCGGGCAATTTACAAATTAAGCTGAAGCTAATTTCATGCAACAAAAAAATCATAAATTCGCGTATGGATTTTTCATCAAAATTACTGGAGCAGGCAGTAGACGAAATGTCTCAGTTGCCGGGAATAGGAAAGCGAACAGCGTTAAGACTGGTGCTTCACTTACTGAAGCAACCGGAGGAGCAGACCTCCAGGCTTTCAAAATCCCTGCTCGATCTTCGCGAGAAGATAAAGCTTTGTAGTAATTGCTTCAATATTAGCGATACCGAGCTTTGTGAGATTTGTGCAAATCCAAATCGTGTTTCAGAAATTGTATGTGTGGTCGAAGATATTCGCGACGTGATGGCCATTGAAAATACCGGGCAGTATCGGGGGCATTATCATGTGCTTGGAGGAAAGATAAGTCCTATGGATGGGGTTGGACCTTCACAGTTAACGATTAAAGCTTTGATTGAAAAGGTTAGAGAAGGGAAGATCGAGGAGATCATATTTGCCTTGAGCAGCACACTGGAAGGCGATACAACGAACTTCTATATTTTCAAACAACTGGAAGGTACCGGAATCAAAACCTCTACGATCGCCAGAGGAATTTCTGTAGGAGATGAACTGGAATATGCAGATGAGGTGACCTTAGGAAGAAGTATTACGAATAGAATTCCGTTTGAAAACAGCCTTAAAAGCTAGAACTGGCCTAGAAACTAATTATATTAAGTAGCTAAAATTATCCGAAACTTTTTCAATTGCGTAGTTGAAATTGTAATTTTAGCGAGAGTTTGACAAGGGCACTTGTTTGAAAGAATATCAGTATAATCCAATTTTATTGATTTTTTAATATTTAATAAGTGTTAATTTGATTAAATTCGCAACCTGAATAATAAAAAATCGCATCTGATTTAACGATATGGCAAAATTTGAATTGAAGTTACCTAAAATGGGTGAAAGTGTTGCAGAAGCAACCATAACAAGCTGGCTTAAGGAAGTTGGAGATACTATTGAAATGGATGAGCCGGTACTTGAGATCGCTACAGACAAAGTTGATAGTGAAGTCCCTTCAGAAGTTGACGGAACCCTTGTGGAAAAACTTTTCGAGGCAGATGATGTGGTAAAAGTAGGTCAGGTGATCGCTATTATTGAAACCGATGGTGATGAAGATTTTTCTTCAGAAGAACAGGAGGAAGAAGCAGCTCCTGCTGAAGCAGCCGAAGTTTCTAAATCTGTTGAAACCGCCAAAGAAACTGCTTCCGCAGAAACTAGCAAAGATTATTCAGATTCTGATAAATTCTATTCTCCACTAGTAAAAAATATTGCGAAGGAAGAAGGGATTTCACTTTCTGAACTTGATTCTATAAACGGAACGGGAAAAGATTCGCGAGTAACTAAAAATGATATCTTAGAGTACGTAGAGAACAGAAAAAAAGTCGGAAATACTGTAGCGGCGGAGTCAGCCCCAAAAGCTGTCGAATCTAAAGGTCTGGATAAGAAAGTATCCAGTCAGCTGGAACCCGTAGTTAGCGGGGAAGATGAGATCATCGAGATGAGTAGAATGGGTAAAATGATCGCACATCATATGGTGGACAGCGTTCAGAAATCTGCGCATGTACAGTCATTTATTGAAGTAGATGTTACAAATATCTGGAACTGGAGAAATAAACACAAAAATGAATTTCAGAAGAAAGAAGGAGAGAAGCTAACTTTTACTCCAATCTTTATGGAAGCTGTGGCGAAAGCAATTCGTGATTTCCCGTTGGTGAATATTTCGGTAAATGAAGATGCTTCTAAAATAATCAAGAAGAAAAATATTAACCTTGGGATGGCTGCGGCACTTCCAGATGGTAATTTGATCGTTCCAGTGATCAAAAATGCAGACAGGCTTAATCTTGTTGGGATGGCCAAGGCGGTGAATGACCTGGCTAATCGCGCAAGACAAAATAAATTAAAACCGGACGATATCCAGGGAGGTACTTATACGGTAACCAACGTGGGGACTTTTGGAAGTATCATGGGAACTCCTATTATCAATCAGCCACAAGTAGGTATTCTTGCTCTCGGTGCAATTCGTAAAATGCCAGCGGTGATCGAAACTCCTGATGGTGATTTTATTGGAATACGATATAAAATGATCCTTTCTCACAGTTATGATCACCGTGTGGTGAACGGCGCCCTTGGTGGACAGTTCGTACAGCGTGTGGCTCAATACCTGGAAGGATTTGACAAGGATCGCGAGATCTAGCTGTCTAGGATTAAAATAACTATAGAAAGCTGTGAAGATAAACTTCGCAGCTTTTTTTTTACTGAAGATTGTTTAAAAAAGAATCGAGCAATTTTAAAGCAGGATGTTTGCCTTCCATTTTATCACTTTCTATAATGGCATTTTTGTCCAAGTCTCTGTGACCTAAGATTGCTTCCGCCTTTTTACTACTAAGTTTGCGAAAAGCTATAGACCAGTTTCCAAATTGGCGGTACTCTAGGAAATCGGAAGAAATTTCTACAATTGAATGGTGTCTCGGGTCCTTTTTAATTCTTTGAAAGAGATTGTCTACTGTTGAGGCTTCTCCTTCTATATATTGGATGAAAAGTCCCTGATATGAAATTAGTAATCCAGTAACATCACTCGCAGCATTATTTTTTCTGCTACTGTTGAGTAATGTTTCCATATCTGCATCTTTAAGTATATGCGATTGCTGGCTTATATAGGAGATGTATTTCAAAATGTATTGAGACTTGTAAAGGTTCAAATATATAAAAGGTATTTTCAAAAACAAACTCCTCGATTTCGTTCTAATCCCTTGCATTTGTATAGATTTTTTGCGTCTCGAAACCTCTTGCTGAATTTAATTGCGGCTCATAATTATAGTATATTTGCTACAAATAAATCATTTCTCATGGAGCTTAAACTTACCAGACCTATTTGCTTTTTTGACCTTGAAACTACGGGAACCAATATTTCCAAAGACCGTATTGTGGAAATGGCAGTGCTCAAAGTCTACCCAAACGGTAATAAAGAAAGCTATACCTGGCTGGTAAATCCCGAGTGTGAAATTCCTAAAGAGGTGATCGCAATTCATGGCATTGATAATGAAAAGGTAGCGAATGAGCCAACCTTCCAACAACTGGCAACGAAAGTTCATGATCTTATCAAAGGCTGTGATCTTGCCGGCTATAACTCCAATAGATTCGATATTCCATTACTCGCTGAGGAATTGCTTCGTGCGGGAATTGATTTCGAGATGAAGAATGTCGTTGCCGTAGATGTTCAAACGATCTTTCATAAAAAAGAACAGCGTACATTATCTGCGGCTTACCAGTTTTACTGTGGAAAAGAACTTGAAGGTGCACATGGAGCAGAAGCAGATACCGAAGCGACTTACGAAGTTTTAAAATCACAACTGGATCGATACAATGATCTTGAAAACGATATGAAATGGCTGGCAGACTTTAGTTCTCGAAAGAAATTTGCAGATTTCGCCGGATTCATAAGTTTTGATAAAAAGGGAAGAGAAGTGTTTTCTTTTGGTAAGTATCGCGGAAAGCAGGTAGAACAGGTGCTTGAGGATGAACCTGGATATTTTGGCTGGATGCAAAATGCAGATTTCCCACTTTACACCAAGAAAGTACTTACTGCCATTAAATTGAGAAAACTAAACACCAAACTATCCTGATTGAAAGCCTCCGTTTTTCTCTTAATCCTTTTCTTTACTACCGCTTTTAGTGTAGCTCAAAATTCCAGGATAACTGGAAGAGTAATCGATAGAGCTACTAATAGGGCCTTGCCATACGCTCATATCATGTTTCAGGATTACAGGCTTGGCACCAGCACAGATGAACAGGGTATGTTTGCATTTAATGTTGCAGACAGCCTGAAAAGAGAAGTGCTCATATTTACCCATGTTGGTTATGAGCCGGAATTACTGAAAATCTCTGATTTGGAAAAACAGAGGTTAGTACCCATGAATGCACTTACCGAAGGTTTGGGCGAGGTAATGATTACACCAATTAGACATAATAGATCGTTTACTTACAGGCCTGATTGGCGCTTTGAAGCCGTTGGGATAGGAAATATGAACGCAGCGCTTTATCCTTCCACCATAGCGCGTTATTACCCGAAACCTGATAAGTTTGAGGGAGCCGCTTTTTTGAAAGAAATCACGGTTTATTTTTATGCTACGGAAGAACAAAAAGGCTTGAATCCGAAATTCCGTATTCATTTGTATAATGTAGACGAAAACGGACTTCCCGGGAAAGATATCACCCAGGACATCGTTGTCACCAAACCAGTAGGTAAAAATAAGGTTAATGTCGAATTGCTTGACCAGAAAATTCAGATTCCTGAAGAAGGTTTTTACGTAGGTCTTGAGCATATATTCATCACGGAGAATGAATATTTCGAAGTCAAAGACTATTACATTAATAATGAACTTGTAGCTGAAGATTATAGAAACAAGCGTTATGGACCAGTTTATAAAGGAGTATTCGCTCCTGAAGAATCCAACTTCAAAGTATATTTTTTCGAACCCGGAGGCTGGGTGGATATTAGAACCTGGGACATCACCTATAATGACAGGGAAGGGAAATATGTAATGCCTGAATTTAAAATCAAAATCACTGATTAGTATGAGGAGATTTTACAGTTTAATGGTTTTGCTGATGATAGCTATTTCTTCAAATGCTCAAAGTGAGATGATTGATGGAGTAGTGGTCGATTCTGTTAGCAAAGAACCTCTGCCGTTTGTCAATATCTATGTATTAAATACCAGTCAGGGGACCACTAGCAATGAAAATGGATATTTTCAGCTTAAGGAACCTAAAGCAGGTCAGAATCTTCGGTTTGGGTATGTGGGTTACGATTCAAAAGATATCACCTATGTCAAGAAACAGATGGATACTATTTTTCTCTCCCAAAATAAGGAACATCTAAACGAAGTAATTGTTCAGGCTCCTTTACAGGATAAAACCATTAAAATAAAAGCCTCAAAATCTAAAGATAGGTTGGGAATTTCAAATTCAGGAGACAATGAAGGAGCTCGTATATTCTTACGCTATTTTCCAAAGCCTTCAGAATTAAAAGATGAACCTGCTTACCTCAAATCAGCAGAAATCTTTCTTTTTAAAGGTATAGGTAGTGTCAAGTGTGATTATATTTTCCGGATCCGGATCATGAGTCTTACTGATGATTCAGAACCAGGTTATGATCTCATTGATAATATTACTGTTACCGGGAGACCTGGGTCAAAGGTTCGTGTAGATCTAGAGGATGAAAGAATTCTTATTCCTGAGAATGGGTTTCTGATAGGGGTGGAAGGCTTGCAGATTGACCAGAATTATATAAGAACCGCTAAGTTGCTTCTTGAAAATGGTAAGTATATGGATTTAAAAAAGTACGGTCCTACATTCAAAGCTGTGGAATCAAAAGTTCCGGTTTACTACCTAAGTAGAGGAGAATGGAAAAAAATGAAAATGCCGGTACCGGCAATGAACCTTGTAATCACCAATTAGTATGAAAATTATTTGTGTAGGTAGAAATTATACAGATCATATTACAGAATTGAAAAATGAGAGACCAGAGGAACCGGTTCTGTTTCAGAAGCCGGATACTTCAATATTATTAAAAAAGCAGCCATTCTTTATTCCAGACTTTTCAAATGATATCCATTACGAAGTAGAGGTTTTAGTGAAGATCAAAAAAATAGGGAAACATATTCAGGAGAAATTTGCGTATAAATATTATGACGAAATAGGCCTGGGAATTGACTTCACGGCCAGGGATCTTCAGAATAAACTTAAAGAAAAAGGGTTGCCCTGGGAGAAATCCAAAGCTTTCGATGGTGCTGCTGTGATATCAGACAAGTGGTTACAAAAAGAGCAACTACCTGCGGTAGATGAACTCAATTTCAGGCTCGAAAAAAATGAAGCTGTAGTACAATCTTCCTCAACCGCACATATGCTTTGGAAAATTGATGAATTAATTGCTTATATTTCGTCGTATTTCACCCTGAAAATTGGTGATATCATCTTTACGGGAACACCTGCCGGAGTAGGAAAAGTCGCTACAGACGACAGATTAACGGGTTACCTGGAAGATCAACAAATGTTTTCTATCAAAGTAAAATAATTTTGAATGAGTAATTACAATCTTGACGACGTTAAGGAAATGGCTGGCGGCGATGAAGAATTTTTGTTAGTAGTAGTCCAGACTTTTCTTGAAGAAATCCCGCCAGACGTTGCTGCGATGAATGAAGCCATTGATAATGATAATCCTTCACTGGCTTACCAGTACGCTCATAAAATGAAACCGAACCTTCAGATGTTTGGTCTAAACCTGATGGAGCAGATAAAAGTTATTGAAGCCTGGTCTAAGCATGGTCAAAGAAAGGATGAGGTACCGCAAGCTTCAGAAATTATTACTAAAAAGGTGAATGTAGCTTCAGAGGCTTTGAAAAGAGATTTTAATCTAGGATGAAAGCTGAAATCGTAACCATTGGTGATGAGATCCTCATTGGACAGATCGTGGATACAAACTCGGTTTATATTTCCAAAGAACTTAATAAAATTGGTGTAAGCGTTCACCAGATCACTTCTATTCAGGATGATCGTGAACATATATTGCAAACCTTGGAGGAGGCTTCTGCCCGGGCAGATATCATCATTATTACTGGAGGTTTGGGACCTACTAAAGACGATATTACCAAGAAATGTCTTTGTGAATTCTTCGATGATACCCTTGTAAAAAATGATAAGGTTCTCCATCATATTGAAGAGCTCTTTGAAAAATATATAGACACGCCAATTTCAGACCTTAACCGGGAGCAGGCGATGTTGCCATCCAAGGCTGTTGCACTACATAACGAATATGGAACTGCTGCAGGAATGTGGTTTAAAAAAGGAAATCAGGTCTTTGTATCCATGCCGGGCGTGCCATATGAAATGCGCGGAATCATGGAGCACGAGATCATCCCGCGAATAATGACTGAATTTTCCAGACCGGTTATTCTGCATAAAACTGTTATTACCCTTGGGCTTGGAGAAAGCGCGATCGCCGAACGTATAGAAGCCTGGGAGGATCAATTACCTGCGCATATCAAGCTTGCTTATTTACCTAATCTTGGCAGAGTGAGGCTCAGACTTAGTGCGCGAGGGACAGATCACAAAGAGCTGGAAGATGCCATTGATGAACAGATCATTGAGTTGCGAAAGCTCATTGGGGACATCATGTATGGTTTTGAAGATGATGATCCAGTGGAAATGGTCATTGCCAGGCTACTTAAAAAAAATAAATGGACGCTTTCTACTGCGGAAAGTTGTACAGGAGGTCGACTGGCTTCCAGGTTTACAGAGGCGCCAGGTTCCTCAAAGACTTTCAAAGGAAGCGTGGTATGTTATGCAACCCAATCTAAAATTGATCTGCTGGAGGTTCCCGAAAAGCTAATAAAAGAAAAGTCTGTAGTAAGTGCTGAAGTTGCTAAAGCTATGGCAGAAGGAGCCCGTAAAAAGTTTAATACAGATTTTGCTCTATCTACTACCGGTAATGCCGGACCTGAAAAAGGTGATAGCGAAGCAGAAGTTGGTACCGTTTTTATTGGACTGGCTACTCCCGGGAAAACACTTGCGTTTGAATTTATGTTTAGCAATCACCGGGAGAAGGTGATAGGTAAAACAGTGAATAAAAGCCTGCAGATCTTACTGGAACAATTACTAAAACTTCAGTCTACAGATTGAGACTCAATCTAATATCTTAAACATTTTTAAAAATTGGTATTTGATCCTTTGATCATTATCATTAAAAAAATGTATTTTTGCATCCGCTCAGGCTTAATGGCGGTACTTAACGGCGATTCGAGAAGAATATTTTCAGGGTAAAATATTTTTTTTCATTTTGTTGTCTGTTAGGTAAAAAAATCGTTAATTTGCAGCCTGTTTTGAAATAACGAGAAAAGTATAGAGCAATGTCAAGAGTTTGTGAACTTACCGGGAAAAAAGCAATGGTTGGGAATAATGTTTCTCACGCCATGAACAAGACTAAACGTAAATTTAACGCCAATCTGGTTAAAAAACGTTTTTTCCTTCCTGAAGAAGATAGATGGATCACTTTGAAAGTGTGTACATCTGCATTAAAAGATATCAATAAAAAAGGCATTTCTGCCGTAATTAAGGAAGCTAAAGCAAAAGGATTTCTTCAGAAATAATCCCAAGCAGCACCTAAAAATATTTCACAATGGCAAAGAAAGGTAACAGAGTTCAGGTAATTCTAGAGTGTACAGAGCATAAAGCAACTGGACAACCAGGTACTTCAAGATATATTACTACAAAAAATAAGAAGAATACACCGGATAGAATGGAGTTGAAGAAATTCAATCCTATTCTTAAGAAAATGACGGTTCATAAAGAAATTAAATAATTGAGTCATGGCAAAGAAATCAGTAGCATCTATTCAAACAGGATCTAAAAGATTAACCAAAGCAATAAAAATGGTTAAATCTGAGAAAACCGGTGCCTACACATTTGTAGAACAAATCATGGCTCCGGAAGACGTTAACGACTTCTTGAAGAAGTAAGTATCGTTCACAAACGATTTTAGATAATCATAAAAAGCCGTCCTGGATTTATTCTGGACGGCTTTTTCTTTTTATGTATCTTTATTGCCGTAAAAAAGGGGCCGAATGGCTTCTTTTACATATTAACCTGCCAGAATATAATGAGTTTATTTAAAAAGATATTTTCTAAAGAGAAAAAAGAAAACCTTGACAAGGGACTGGAAAAATCCAAAGCCAGTTTTTTTGATAAAATGAGCAAGGCAGTTGCCGGAAAAACCAAAGTTGATGAAGAGGTTTTGGATGATCTGGAAAACGTACTTGTAAGTAGCGATGTGGGAGTTGCTACCACCATTAAGATCATTAATAGGATTGAAGAGCGCGTCGCCAGGGATAAATACCTCGGTACAAATGAACTAAATAAAATTCTACGGGAAGAGATCGCGGCATTACTATCTGAAACCAATAAGGGTGAAGGTTCAGACATTAGCCTTCCTGAAGTGAAAAAGCCATACGTCATAATGGTGGTTGGTGTAAACGGTGTTGGTAAAACCACCACGATCGGGAAACTTGCCAATCAGTTTAAAAATTCAGGTAAAAAGGTAGTACTAGGAGCGGCAGATACTTTTCGCGCCGCTGCGATTGATCAGTTACAAATCTGGGCTGATCGTACAGATGTACCAATCATTAAGCAGAAAATGGGAAGCGATCCCGCTTCTGTTGCTTTTGATACAGTGCAAAGTGCTGTGAAGCTAGGTGCAGATGTGGTTCTTATTGATACTGCCGGAAGGTTGCACAACAAGGTGAACCTCATGAAGGAACTTACCAAGATCAAAAGGGTAATGCAAAAAACCATTCCAGAGGCACCTCATGAAGTGATGCTGGTGTTGGATGGTTCTACCGGGCAGAATGCTTTTGAGCAGGCTAAGCAGTTTACTGCGGCCACAGAAGTAACTTCGCTTGCTGTTACCAAACTGGACGGTACGGCAAAAGGTGGTGTGGTGATTGGGATTAGTGATCAATTTCAGATTCCTGTAAAATATATTGGCGTAGGGGAAAGAGTAGAGGATTTACAGGTTTTTAATAAATATGAATTCGTAGACTCATTCTTTAAATAATGAAACAATTATTTCTTCTTTTCGTGCTGGGAACTCTGCTGACTTCTTGTAAAAATGATCCTGAAAATTCAGAAGAAGTTCAAACTGATGAAGATTCTACTTCGGTTTCTTCGGAAGAGCGGGAATTTAAAGTTCTGGATTCAGAATATATTACGGCAGACAGTTTATGGGTGCCATTTGAGAAAGATTTAGATGAATTTACTTCCGAAGTTTATGAGGAAGTAAAAGCTTTGGTTTTCGAAAAGTCCATTCCGGAAATTCAGGAATCTATCGCCTCTGGAAAACTTACTTACGAAGAGCTATCTTTGTTTTACTTAACCAGAATCAGAGAATATGACCGCGAAAACGAACTTTCTCTAAATTCGGTGATCTCACTAAATCCTGATCTTATTTCTGAAGCAAGAAAAAAAGATGAGCAACTAAAGAACTCAACCAACAATCATCCTATTTACGGCATTCCGGTACTGCTGAAGGATAATATCAATACGAAGGCTATGCCAACTACAGCCGGTGCTGAAGCTTTGAAAGGCAATCAAACCGGTGATGCTTTTATTGTAGAACGACTTAAAAAGAATGGTGCACTTATACTAGGCAAGGCCAATCTAAGTGAATGGGCTTATTTCTTTTGTGGTGAATGTCCAAGTGGATATTCGGCAGTTGGAGGACAAACTCTGAATCCTTATGGTAGAAAAATTCATGATACCGGCGGATCAAGTTCTGGAAGTGGAGTGGCAGTAGGCGCGAATCTTGCTCCCGTAGCAGTAGGATCTGAAACTTCCGGTTCTATCTTATCACCATCAAGTTCAAATTCGATCGTAGGATTGAAACCAACTATTGGCTTATTAAGCCGAGGCGGAATTGTACCCATTTCAAGTACATTAGATACTCCTGGTCCTATGACCCGGTCTGTGATCGATAATGCGATCTTGCTTTCTGCTATGACCGGAGTCGATTCAGAAGACCCTGCATCTTCCATAGCAAAACAGCCTGCAAACCTTTATAAGGATCTTAAAAACTCCAGTCTTAAAGGAAAACGTTTTGGAGTGATCAAAAGTTTAAAGTCAGATTCTCTATACATGAGGGCAGTGGCTGACCTTGAGAAAGCCGGCGCGACTATTATTGAGTATGAAGTGGAAGAAATTGATCTTCCAAATTTCTTAAGATTACTGAACCTGGATATGCAAAAGGATCTTCCAGAATATTTTCAAAAATATGGAGGCGACGTTGATTTCCAGAACGTTCAGGATGTCGTAGATTATAATGCCATGGATTCAGTAAAAAGAGCTCCTTACGGACAGGCTTTATTTCTGGGGATCTTAAAGGATTCAGCCAGTACTGAGGAATTTGCAGCGATCAAGGATACTTTGAAAATCAACGGTACGCGATTCCTGAGCAAACCGATGAAAGAGCATGATCTGGATGCGATCATATCTATTAATAATTATCATGCTGGTTATGCTGCGGTAGCAAAATATCCAGCGATAACGGTTCCTATGGGTTATACTTCAGAGAATCAACCAATGGGATTAACCTTCATCAGTGAACCTTTTTCAGAAAAGCAATTGCTGGAATTTGCATACGCATTTGAAAAGACTTCCAAACGTAGAAAAACACCAAAGGATTATAATGAGTGAAAAAGCAGACAGATACCTGGTCCTGATTTCCAAAATCATATTTTTTTACAGCATCTTTTTCGTTGTGATGAAAGTCATTTCAATGTTTCAGGGTGCATGGGTGATCCCGAATTTAATTCTGTCTCTACCATATTTAGTTTTTGGACTGGTTGGCGGTTATATGGTAAAATATAACAGGTATCACTGGGCATATGTGATCGCTGGGGTTATCTTGATAAGTATTGTTCGTTATTATGAAGTAGAGTGGATGCTTCAGTTGCAAGAGCGCTTTTCATAACTAATGCACTAGAGACTTTTTTCTACTTGAAATCTTTACAGAAAGTTTAGGTTACCAATCGCGACCTATACAAACCTGAATTAATACCAATTAGTTTATTCAGCTTAAAATTAGGTGTATAAATTTTACACCTTATCTTTGCACCCGCTTAGATTTTTGGATTCAGAATTCTTAAGCATTTAGAAAGCAATATATTATGAGGACGAAATCGCTTAAAAAGAACAGGATTAATGTAGTAACTCTGGGTTGTAGCAAGAACGTATATGATTCAGAAGTTTTGATGGGGCAGCTTCAGGCGAATGATAAAGATGTGGTTCATGAAGGCGAAGGTAATATCGTAGTGATCAATACCTGTGGTTTTATTGATAACGCAAAGGAACAGTCGGTTAATACAATTCTTGAATTCGTTGAGAAAAAGCAGGAAGGCTCTGTAGATAAAGTGTTTGTAACCGGTTGTTTAAGTGAGCGTTACAAGCCAGATCTTCAAAAGGAAATTCCAGATGTGGATCAATATTTTGGAACTACTGAACTACCAGGATTGCTTTCAGCTCTGGAAGCCGATTATAAGCATGAACTTATTGGTGAGCGTCTAACAACTACTCCAAAAAATTACGCATACCTAAAGATTGCTGAAGGTTGTGACAGACCATGTTCTTTTTGTGCTATTCCATTAATGCGTGGTGGACATAAGTCGACACCAATCGAAAACCTCGTGATAGAGGCAGAGAAACTTGCTGCGAACGGAGTCAAGGAACTTATTTTGATCGCGCAGGATCTCACCTATTACGGTCTGGATCTATATAAGAAAAGAAATCTCGCAGAATTGCTGGAAAATCTCGTAAAGGTAGAAGGCATTGAATGGATTCGTTTGCATTATGCTTTTCCTACGGGATTCCCAATGGACGTTCTCGATGTAATGAACAGGGAATCTAAGGTTTGTAATTATCTTGATATTCCTCTACAACATATTAATGATGATCTTCTGAAGTCTATGCGACGAGGAACCACTCATGAAAAAACCACTAATTTGCTTAAGAAGTTCAGAGCAACTGTTCCAGAAATGGCGATTAGAACTACTCTTATTGTTGGTTATCCAGGTGAAACTGAAGCGAACTTCCAGGAATTGAAAGAATGGGTGCAGGAAATGCGCTTTGAAAGACTTGGATGTTTTACTTATTCTCATGAAGAGAACACTCATGCATTTAACCTTGTAGACGATGTTCCACAGGAAGTGAAGCAGGAACGTGCAAATGAGATCATGGAAATACAGTCTCAGATCTCCTGGGAGCTTAATCAGCAAAAGATAGGAAAGGTTTTTAAGGTCATCATAGACAGAAAAGAAGGTAATTACTTTATTGGTAGGACCGAGGTAGATTCACCAGATGTTGATAATGAGGTTTTAATCGATGCTACGACAGTTTATCTAAAGACCGGTGATTTTTACGAAGTTGAAATTACAGATGCTGCCGACTTTGATCTTTACGGTAAGCCTATCAATGTAGAAACCAGGAAGCCTGTTCGTAAAGAACTTAAGATCCGTACAGTCTAATTTAAAAACCTAGATTTGAATAAAATAGAGAAAACTCCACATTTTCTTAGAGGGAATATGCCATATTTTCTTGGTGGTTTCTATGTCCTTATGGGTATCGCAGCATACTTCAGTATAGGTGATTCATTTTATCTTTCTTATTTACCATTAGGAATTATAGCCGTTGTAGTTGGTTATTTCCGAAGAGAGAATAGGAAAGAATTTATAAAGTGGGACAACAAGAAGATCGTGCTTCAGGACCAAATCAATGGAAAGAAATCATATTCATGGACAGCGGTGGATGACTTCATAATTAGTGAAGAAAACCTGCTTATTAAGTCTGGGCCTGCGGATGGTATTTATTTCGAGATTAGAGAATTTTCACAATCCGATATAGCGAAACTGAGATCTGCCTATCCCGAGTTTGCTAATCTTAAACACTCTGCCTGATGCAGCGTATAACCAGGAAGCTAAGTTTTTTTAGAAGGAACCAGTTTATATTATTTGGTATTTTCTGGACTTTAATGAGCATTTTTTACCTGCTCTCTCAAATTTTAGTAGAGGAAGACGGTACTTTCAATTATTTTATGAGTTTCGGATATCTCATCATTGGACTGCTCTATTTTTATCAAAACTACCGTGGTGGACATAAAAAGGGAGAGTTTATAGAGTGGAACGATACTGTGTTGAATTACCAGCAAAACTTCGGAAAATTATTTTATTCTTTTAAGTTAAGTAGCCTTATTAATGTCACAGTAACTCGGGAGAATTTTATTATCAAAGCTCAAAATGCGCAGGGTACTATGGCTTCTCTTAAGGGTTATTCTGAAGAAGATATAGCGAAGCTTAGAGCAAGATTTGGTAATCAGACTTCTTCACTATGATTAAAAGACCAAGCTGAAGCAAGGCAATTAAGGATCGTTTTCAGTGTTAAAAATAGTGATAGTTATACTTAATTATCCCTCCGATCTAAAAGCAAAGAAGAACTAAAGACCATCGGTAGATATTTTGCTATAGATAACTCCATGTGCTGCTATTCTAAAATTCTTGACGATTACCATAAAAAAAGCAGGAACTCTAGTTCCTGCCTTTTCTAAAAATCTCATATTATTTATTGCTATTCTTCCTTGTTAAGCAATACCGGATCACCATATCCAAGATTCTTCAGTTTTTCGAACTGGGTTTCAGCATCACCAACAATAAGGAAATACATTTTATCAGGATCAATATATTTCTTCGCCAGCTCCTGAATATCCATCACCGTCATTTCCTCTACCTGCTGCTGCTGTTCTGCAACATAATCATCATTATAACCATAATCGCTAATCTCTTTAAGCATGTTTAGTTTTGCGCCCAGAGTTTCAAATTTCCTGGTGCTGCTTTTAGTCATAAAACTTTTGGTGACCTCAAGATCATCCTGAGTAAAAGTATCGGCGTAATCTTTAAGAATGTCCCGAACCAATTCAGTAGCCTCATAAGTTATATTGGATCGAACACCGCTGGAAATAAGGAATGGCCCAATGTAGGATCTATCCTCGAACCTGGAACGAATTCCATAGGTGTAACCTTTTCCTTCTCTAAGTTCCTGGGTAAGCCTGGATGCGAAACTTCCACCACCAAGTCTGTAATTCATCACCTCTGCTGCATAAAAGTCTTTATCACTAGCGCTTAATGCTGGAGCACCGAACGTAAGAACAGATTGTTTTGCACCCGGCACATCATAAAAATAGATTAGAGATTTTTCCGGTGCTTCGAATTCTGGAAACTCCGGGAAATCTACAGTTTTCGGAGGCCAGGAAGCTGAAATTGCTTTTAGTGAATTCTTCGCCTTTTCGAGATTCAGATCACCTACTACGAGATAGGTAGCGTTAAGAGGTGAAAGATTTTCAGAATAATAAGCTTTAAGATCGTTCAGCGTGATATTCTCCACACTTTCTGTAGTTCCCATTTCATTCATGGAAAGTATACTGTTTTCACCATACACCAATTTTCGAAATTCATTCGAAGCAATATTGTTAGGATCTCCTTCCTGCTGTTTGATCCTGCTAAGGGTTTGTTGTTTAATAAGTTCGAACTCTGACTCATCCCAACGTGGTTGAAGCAGCATCTCATCCACAAGTTTCATCGTCTCGGCATAATTCTTTGCCAGTGTATTTCCGGTGATACTAATTTTTTCTTCCGAAGAACTTACATAAATACGCGCTCCCAATAGTTCTATTGCTTCCTCTAGCTCTGCCGGAGTTTTTTTAGCGGTACCACGATTCATCAAGTTGGCCAGTAGATTTGCTACTCCTGCTTTTTCTTTTGTTTCCTGTAACTGTCCGCTTTTAATTTCAAGACTAAACTGTACAAGTGGTACTTCTTTATTGGTAATACCCATTACTTGGAGTCCGCTTGGCATCGTCGTTTTCCAGATCTCCGGAATTTCCAGTTCAGGTTTTGCTGAATATGGAGGTTCAATGCTGCGATCAAAGCTAGAGGCTGTTTTTGGATAATCTACAGCCTGTGATGCATCGAAGTCTTCTTCAGCTCCTTCCACGATCTTTTCTTCTACAACTTCAGCTTTTTCTGAATTTTCCAGGGCAAGATTTAATTGATCTTTTGGAACAAAACTGGTAGCAACATAATGCTGATCTTTTATATATCTTCTAAAAACACTCATGACATCTTCCAAAGAAACCGCCAGTAATTTTTCGATCTCTTTGTTGATGAAATTGGGATCATTCGCAAAGATATCATACTGTGCTAATTGAAAACCTTTGCCAAGAACACTTGAAATGGAGTTATAGAAATTTGTCTCTAAACCGGCTTTAATTCTCTTAAGGTCTTTCTGCGGAATGCCATTTTTTTCGAATTCGGCAATTCCCTCCTTGATCACAGCATAAACAGAATCAAGGTCCTTTCTATCATAAGCACGAACCTGAAGCATTAACTGCCCCGAAAGTTCAGAAGTGTAGTTAAACATGCTCACATTGCCAGAAAGTTTGGCATCTTCCACAATTTTCTTGTATAAAGGAGCATTTTTACCATCAGCCAGGTAGCTGGTCAATATCTCCAATGCAAAGCTATCAGGATGGTAAGAGTATACCGAAGGCCAGGCGAGGGTAAGCTCAGGCAGTTTGGCAAAATTGTCTTCGTGGTAGACTTTTTTAGTTTTTTTGAGACTAACAAGCTGCTTTTCCTGTTCTTCGATCTTCTCTCCACGTGGGATCTCATCAAAGTATTTGTGCACCCATTCCTTGGCCTGATCTTTATTAAAATCACCTGCGATCGTCAGGGTTACATTGTTAGGAGTATACCACTTGTTATAAAATTCCTTTACATCCTGTAAGGTCGCGTTTTGCAGATCATCAAGACTTCCAATCACCTGCCAGTTGTAGGGATGATCTTTAGGATACAGGTTTTTATCGATCACATAGAAAGTATGTCCATAAGGCCGGTTGTCCACTCCCTGGCGCTTTTCATTTTTAACTACCTGCTTTTCCTTGGCAAGGACCGGTTCTGTAACCGTGTTGATAAAGTATCCAAGTTTATCTGCTTCGGCCCAGATCATTTTTTCCAAAGCATCTTTTGGTACGGTCTGGAAATAATTGGTGCGATCACGACTTGTAGAACCATTGGCACCGCTACCACCAATTCTTGCCGAGAGCTTATCCAGTCCACCTTTTCCAAGGTTTTCAGATTCGAGAAACAGTAGATGTTCAAATAAGTGTGCAAATCCTGTTCTGCCTTCTTTTTCCCGGGCACTACCCACGTGAGCGGTAAGCGCTACTGCTACGACAGGGTCAGATTTATCTTCGTGAAGTATCACCTTAAGCCCGTTTTTAAGGGTGAAAGTTTCGAAGTCTACCGAAAACTGATTCGTTCCTTCCTGGGCAAAACCAATAATATTTGCTATTAGAAAAAAACATAAAACAGATAAAAATTGTCTCATTTTCATATTAGTAATCATATCCTCTATTATTTGTTAGGAATAATGCATTGGTAAAAAATAACTTTCCGTTCTCCCAGAAAGCTCTGAATAGTGGATTGTCTACCATATAAATGATACTACCTCTACCTATATTTTCTTCGCCAAAAATAAGAGAGTTTTCAAGCTTTTTCTGAGCTTCGCTACCAGCAAATCCAGAAACGATCTCAGGTTGCTGAATGTAAACCACGTTGTAGCCTGAATCCAGAAGCTCATAGCTGTCACCGCTGAGTTTTAAGCTGAAATAAGTATCGTCATATCCAAATGCCAATGGGTGACTTGAATCGACCGAAGTTTTTACGATACTTCCGGTGATCATATTCTTTACATATTCTCTTTCTCGTTGAGAATAGGGAACAAGCTTGTCGGCAGTTTTTAGTGAATCTTTCTTGGAATCTTTTTCTTTAATCCCAAAATTATCTTTTCCTGCAAATGCTGAAACAGTATCCCCGATGGCAATCACCTTTCCACCGCCACGAATCCAGTTCTCAAGCATTTTCAAATTATCTTCATCAAGAAAACCGGAGTAATTCCCTGAAGGGATCACCAGCACGTTGAGTTCACTCAGTACACTGGAAGAAAGATTACCCGTTTCCAATGGAATTACCGGATACTTCAAATCCTGTTCGAAAAAGTACCAGATCTCTCCAAAATTAAGCGAAGAAACCTGTTCACCTCTCAGGAGTCCAATTTTTTGCTTATTAATGATCTTTATATTTCCAGATCCAAAATCGGGTCCCTTATCCGAAAATCCTGTATTAGTGGCTATAAGTTTTCGCTGCATGTTATTGGCGATCTCCACCACTTTCTGCTGGAAATTTTCAATTGCTGAATTATCACTTTTAGAAATGATCAGGCTACCGGCATTCAAATCTTCACCGGAATTTTGAAATTGTTTTTCACTAAAACGGACCTTGATGTCATTTCTAATAAGTTCAGCCAGAAATCTCGCATCCTCCATGCTATTCCATTTTGAAAGAAATGCCGTAGCTTTAGCGTTCGCTGTATATTGCTCAAAGGTTTCAGGATTATTTGAATTCCCATTGATGATTTTGGAACTGGCAACTGTCTCCAGACCGTAGGCATAAGGCAGACTCCAGGCGGTAATATCGTACGTAAGAGAATCTACAAGTTTGGCTTTAGGTTCGAAAAGCACTTTGACCATTTTTGATTTTGGCTGATTCCCAGATACCAACAACGTTTCTTTAGAGGACTCAAGATTTCCACTTTTGGAATCCTGATAAGAATAACCTTTGATGGTACCTGAATTGGCAAAACTATATTTGATCTTATGCCTGTCCAGTAGATCAGTTAAAGCGTTGATCTTATCCTTTTCGCCATTCATTGCATAGGTTTTAAATTCTGAATCACCTTCAGCAAAAAAATCTGCAAATTCTGAAACCAGTTCGGCCGCATTTTCTGAAGCCATTTCCACCGTGGAAATTCCAGTTGTAAAATGATGTTCTATGCGATCTTTTAAAGTTAGAATATAACCTTCGTTGGTTTGAACCCCTAAACCAGCACGACCATGACCAGCCTGTTCGTAGGTCATCCCGATGGCGCCCATATAGGTTGGATACGTATCCCCGTAGCTTGGATAAAGCAGGTCAAATTGCTCCCCTGTAAAATATAACCAGCCATTATCGTCAAAATATTTCGCATGATTTTTTCCAATTCTGGTCTGGAAATCACGCTGAAAGTCGGTAATGATCTCATGAAACGGTTCAGCAGCAGGAGCGAAATAATAAGGATCGTTGATATCCTGTTCGTGGAAATCTACATGGATATGTGGCATCCATTCATTATAAATTTTTAAACGTTGTCTTGTTTCTACCTGCGTTGCCCAGGCCCAGTCACGATTTAGATCAAAAAGATAATGATTAGGTCTTCCACCCGGCCATGGCTCATCATGCTCGGCAGAAAACTGACTCGTATTATAAGGAGTTGCTTTTACCTGGTTGTACCAGTTTGCATAACGGTCACGACCATCTGGATTGACACAAGGGTCAATAATTACCACTGTATTTTCCAGAAGTTCTCTCTTTCCGGTAACCAGTTCATATAGGGTTTTCATTGCAGCCTCGGTACTGGAGGCTTCGTTACCATGCACATTATAGCTTAGCCATACGATCGCTTTTTCAGAAGTTTCATTAGCATCGGTTAGTCCGGCACTCGCAAAATGCTTCTGCTTAATGGACTCCACATCTCGTATATTTTCTTCCGAAGAAATAATGGCATAAGTAAGTGGTCGACGTTCGTTGGTAAGACCGTACTGCTGGTAATTTACCAGGTCAGAATTTTCAGCTACATGTTCAATATAGTTTACGACATCTGCATGCCTGCTAAACTGAGAGCCTAATTCGTAACCAAGAAACTGCGACGGACTTTGAACCTCCTGTCCAGATAATGTTGTGGTAATTACAATGAGAAAGGATAAAAAGAATCTGATTTTCAAAATTTTAGATTTTCAAAAGTGAATGCATCCAAAATTAAGTAAAAAAATTCGCGATTTAGTCCCAAACTTCATCCTGTAGCCAACTCGCAGCATTTTGCAAATATGGAGCATAATTACAAGACTCATAATGCGTTAAACCAGGAGCTATTTCCAGCGTGACATTGGTACCGGCATCTTTTGTTGCGGCAACCCATTCCTGAGTTTCAGCAAGAGGAAATAATTCGTCTTTCTCCCCGTGAATAACGTATAGTGGGGTTTCTATGGTTCTAACACTTCCGTTAGAACTAAAAGTACTATAACTGCTGGCCATGGGAATAGATGCAGTAAATATTTCAGGGTAAATTTCAGCATAGAACCAGCTGCCATTTCCACCATTACTGTAACCTGTTACCACGGTTCTGTCTCTATCTACGTTTAGGTATTTCTGAGTTAGATACATTAGGCCAATAACAAGATCCTGATTAAAAGCACTATTCCAAAGCTGGGTTCCTCCGTTGGGACTAACAATAATTGGATCCAAAGCTGCAAAACCAGGCTCTGCATAACAGGCAGTGTTTTTATGCGCATCTACATCTCCGCCAGCTGCACCATGAAGTGTTAGCACAAGAGGTCTCTCAGAAGATGAAGCACTTTCCGGGATGATCACTCTAAAATTCCAGGAACTTCCGTTAAGGTTTTCAAGTGTTACATCGTTAATCCCTTGTTGCAGGTTCAAAGCTTGAAAATCTGCTTCGAGATCTTCAATGCTTCTGCGATCTGTCGTTGAAGCGTCATCATCACTTGAACAGGATGTAAATGAGAATAGGATTAAGAGTGCGAAAATTAGTCGTTTTAAGATCATGAACTAATGGTTTTTGATTGATAACCGGAATTTAAGAATTTTATAGATGTTAAGTTAATTGTAAAGAATAAATATGCGGCTGGTCTCGATTTAGTTTCCTTCCTAAAAGGTTTTATCTTTACGGCAATTATAAACAGGTTGATGTCTACAGATCATATAGCTTATCCCGATACCAATTATTTTACTCCGTTAATCCTGGATTATCTTTCAGAAAAAGAAAGTTTGGAACATTTATATCATCGTTTTCCTAATATTGAAAATTTCAGGGCTCAAATCGATGAAAAATCTAGGTCTTATAACAATTCCATTCGTAAGGATCTGGTTGAAGTTCTAAAAGAGCAATATGCAGATCTTAAAGTTTCTGAGGCTACCTCCGGTAACATCGATCTTTTATCTTCAGAAAAGACATTTACAGTGGTTACGGGGCATCAGCTCAATCTTTTTACGGGTCCGCTTTATTTTCTTTATAAGATAGTTTCCACGATCAATCTTACCAGGAAGTTAAAAGAAGAACATCCAGAGAATGATTTTGTACCGGTATATTGGATGGCTACAGAGGATCATGATTTTGAAGAGATCAATTTTTTTAATCTCCACGGAAAAAGATTCAAATGGAATAATGCTGAAAAGCGGGCAGGAGCGACTGCTGTAGGTAAACTTTCTACGGAAGGGCTTGAGGAAGTTTTCAAGCTTTTTTCTTCCGAGATTGGTGGAGGAACTAATGCCGAAGAATTGAAGGAGATGTTCCAGAAAGCATATCTGGAGCATAATAACTTGACCGATGCCACGCGCTATCTGGCGAACAGGTTATTTGGCAAAGAAGGCCTTGTTATCGTCGCAGCTGGAGATTCCCGTTTGAAAAAGCATTTTTCCATCCATATAAAGAACGAATTATTAAATGAGTCTTCTTCAAAAGCGTCTCAGGCAGCTATAGATTCCCTGCAAGAACAGGACTATAAAGTACAGGTGAATCCGCGCGATATCAATTTATTTTATCTCAATGATGAGATTCGGGAACGTATCGTTAAAAAAGATGCTCAGTACTTTGTTCATGAAACAGAGATAAGCTGGAGTAAAGAGGAAATACTTGCAGAAGTGGATGCGCATCCGGAACGTTTTAGTCCAAATGTCATGATGCGACCGCTTTACCAGGAAGTGCTGCTTCCAAATCTTTGCTATATAGGCGGAGGTGGAGAACTTGCTTACTGGTTGCAGCTAAAGAATTATTTCGAAGCTGAAGATGTGGTTTTTCCAATGTTGTTACTTCGGAATTCAGCATTACTGCAAACTGCTAAACAGGATGCCAAACGCAAGAAACTCGATATTTCACTGAAGGAATTATTTCTGAAACAACATGAGCTGATCAATCGAAAGGTTCGGAAAATCAGCAATATCAATATTGATTTTTCAGAACAGAAAGAGCATTTGATTCAGCAATTTCAGCAAATGTATGAGTTGGCTGAGAAAACCGATAAATCATTTATTGGTGCAGTAAAAGCTCAGGAAGTAAAGCAGCTTAAAGGTCTCGACAATCTCGAAAACCGACTCCTGCAAGCACAAAAAAGAAAATTAAAGGATGAAGTAGAGCGAATCGCTGCGCTACAGAATGATCTATTTCCAAACAGGAGTTTGCAGGAGCGGCAAACAAATTTCTCTGAGTATTACGGTGAATACGGTCAGGGGCTTATCGAGCGCCTTTTAACAAAATTAGATCCTTTAGACGCAAACTTTAAAATTATCACTTTTGGAAAAGAATAGAATGCATACCATAGATATGGATCTGGTTGAAATGACGCTGGACGTGATGAAGTATGCTATCGATCGTATATCTAATGTAACGCCAGAACTTGGTGCACCAAAGAAGGAAGAAGAACTGTTGAGACTTGTTGGAGAAACTATAACTCCTGAAGGTATTGGAGGTGAAAGTGCATTCCAGTTATTTAAGAACGTACTGGTGAAAGCAACGGTACCTATTGATCATCCAAGACACCTGGCATTTGTTCCCGCTGCACCAACCAGGGCCGCGATCATGTTCGACCTGGTAACTTCAGCTTCCAGTATTCATGGATCTTACTGGATGGAAGGAGCCGGAGGGATATTTTGTGAAAACCAGGCGATGAAATGGCTGGTAAGTTTAACCGGTCTACCGGAAACTGCTTTTGGTGTATTTACAAGTGGTGGTACAGCTGCAAATCTTTCAGCATTAGTTACCGCAAGAGAGGAGTGGCGAGAACAAAAGCCAGCTCACGCCAGAGATAGGGCACTTTTGATTACTTCAACAGGTGCACATTCTTCAATAAAATCCATGGCGAAAGTAATGGATGCAGATGTTCACCTGGTAAATTCAGAAGAAGAATTTTTGTCGGGAATTGTACTTCAGAAGGAATTAGAAAATTTAAGTGAACAGGATAGAAATAGACTTTTCGCTGTGGTAGCTACGGGTGGAACCACCAATGCCGGAATCATAGATGATCTGGAAGGAGTGGCAAATGTTTGTGCCAATGAAAATATCTGGCTACATGTAGATTGTGCTTATGGAGGTGGAGCGCTGGCTGCAGATTCTGTAAGACATTTGTTTAACGGTATCGAACAGGCAGACAGTATCACAATAGATCCTCATAAATGGCTGTTTTCACCTTATGATTGTGGCGCGGTGATTTATAAGAACCTGGAACTCGCGAAAAAAGCACATTCTCAAAAAGGAGCGTATCTAGAAATATTCAAGGACGAGGGAGCACAAGGATTCAATCCTGCAGATTACCAGATCCAGCTTACCCGTAGATTACGAGGGATGCCATTATGGTTTTCACTGGCGATGCATGGAACTAACAAGTACAAAGAAGCCATCGAACGAGGGATAGAACTTGCAAATATTGCCGCTTCCAAAGTGAAGCAGAATGATTTGCTTGAACTGGTAAGACCGGCAAGTTTATCTGTAGTCTTATTTAAGAGAAAAGGATGGTCTGCGGAAGATTACCGTGAATGGACCTACAAGAATCATAATTCAGGATTTGCACTGGTCACGCCGTCTCTGTGGAAGGATGAAAGCGTTGTGAGATTCTGCTTTATCAATCCGGATACTACTGAAGAAGATATTGAGCAGATACTGGCTACTTTAGACTAATACTTAATCTATCTCATATTCAAGCCGCATTGTTATAGATGCGGTCTTGTTTTTATCTGCCGTGTTATATGCACCGCTCCAGCTAAAATCCTCGCCGCTATTCTGGCCGGTGATCTGAAACACGCCCATATTCGCACTTTTAAGATCGCCAAGATCTTCCCCGCTGTTCGATGCGATTTTTTCTGCACGTAGTCTGGCATCCTCTGTAGCTTTAGAGATCATTTCAATTTTGAGATCAGTCATTTTGGTATAGTAATACCTGGGAGGAGAGGAATTAAACTGGACGCCTTTATTCAATAATTCCGTGATCTCACGTGACACATTTTCGATAAGTTCTACATTATTGCTTTCGATTTTTACAGGTTGCGTTAGTTCGTAACCCTTGAAAATACTACCCACATAATTCCCGTTTTGATACTGATTCTCTTGCTGTTCATTAGTTTGAACTGAATTAAAAACAATGTTCTCATCTTTGATCCCTTTACCAATAAGATAGGATCTTACAATATTTTTATCCTGATCAAGTTGATTATATGCTGCTTCCAGATTAGGAGAATTTCTACTGAATCTACCTTCCCACACAATTAGATCTGAAATGAAATTTTCACTACCTGAACCGGTCACCGAAATGACACCATCGGGATTAGCTCTGGAAACATAAGCATCACTCAGAAAATAGGCTGCAGCCATGATCGCGATGGCAAAAATTATAGCATTTAAATATTTCATAATGGACAAAGTCTTAATGCATTTTAAATATAGAAAATTTCCATCTTCCTTTGCCGGCTTTTTTTACCTAAATTCCTATTTTTGCACATGCAAAACAACGTACTCATCCTAGACTTTGGTTCGCAGTATACACAGCTTATTGCAAGGCGTGTTAGGGAACTGAACATTTATTGCGAGATCTATCCATACTCGAAAATTCCAGAAGATTTATCAGGTTTTAAAGCGGTTATCCTTTCAGGAAGTCCATTTTCTGTAAGAGCCGAAGATGCCCCGCACCCAGATCTGTCACAGATAAGAGGTAAATTGCCTATGCTGGCAGTTTGCTATGGTGCTCAATATCTTGCTCACTTTTTCGGTGGAAAAGTTGAACCTTCAGATACGAGAGAATTTGGAAGAGCGAATCTTTCAGTGATCAAGGATGCAGAATTGTTGTTTGAAGATATCAAAGAGAATTCACAGGTTTGGATGAGTCACAGTGATTCTATTATAAACCTTCCTGAAAATGCGGTAAGACTGGCGAGTACTTCAGATGTGCTAAATGCAGCTTACAGAATTGAAGGTGAAGAGACTTACGCAATCCAGTTTCATCCGGAAGTTTATCATTCAACCGATGGTAAGCAATTATTAGAGAACTTTCTTGTAAAGATCGCGGGTACCGAGCAAAGCTGGACACCTGGTGCCTTTGTGGATCTAACAGTTTCAGAATTACAGGAAAAGATCGGAGATGACAAGGTAGTTCTGGGTCTTAGTGGAGGTGTGGATTCTACGGTTGCTGCCGTTCTATTACACCAGGCAATTGGTAAAAACCTGTACTGTATTTTCGTTAATAATGGTCTTCTACGAAAGAATGAATTCGAAAGTGTACTGGACCAGTACAAGGACATGGGGCTTAATGTAAAGGGAGTGGATGCTTCGGCACGATTTCTGGATGCGTTGAAAGGTCTTTCAGATCCTGAAGAAAAGAGAAAAGCGATCGGGAATACTTTTATTGAAGTTTTCGATGATGAAGCTCACGAGATCAAGGATGTTGTTTACCTGGCCCAGGGAACTATCTATCCAGATGTGATCGAGTCGGTTTCAGTTAATGGACCTTCAGTAACGATCAAGTCGCACCACAATGTGGGAGGATTACCCGATTTCATGAAGCTGAAAGTGGTAGAGCCGCTAAGAATGCTATTCAAAGATGAAGTTAGAAGAGTAGGAAAGGAACTTGGAATTGACAAAGTATTACTCGGGAGACATCCATTTCCAGGTCCGGGACTGGCGATTAGAATTCTTGGTGATATAACGGCAGAAAAAGTGCGAATACTTCAAGAAGTAGATCATATCTTTATACAGGGATTAAGAGACTGGATGTTATATGACAAAGTATGGCAGGCCGGAGCGATCTTACTACCCATACAGTCGGTAGGAGTCATGGGTGATGAAAGGACTTACGAGCAGGTTGTAGCATTGAGAGCTGTGGAATCCACAGATGGAATGACTGCAGACTGGGTGAATCTACCTTACGAGTTCTTGCAAAAGACTTCGAATACAATAATCAACCGGGTGAAAGGCGTTAATAGAGTAGTCTATGATATTAGCTCCAAACCGCCGGCAACTATAGAGTGGGAATAAAATCTCGAAAAAAGATAAAAGAATGAAGTACCTATTTGTGTTATGTTTCCTGTTCCAGGTGATAAGTATGTCTGCAAACGCGCAGTCGTACAAATATCATACTGTGAAAAAAGGTGAAACTGTTTTTAGTATCTCCCAGTCTTACAGTATTGATGAGGAGGATATCTATAAATACAATCCGGAAGCAAAGAACGGAATAGGGATCGATGAAAAACTCGTTATTCCAATTTCGGAGAATAAAACTGAAGTGTCTTTAAATACAGAAACTTCAGCTACATCTATGTCTTTCAAAGAGCACCAGGTAAAGAAAAAGGAGACGCTTTATAGTCTTTCAAAGGAATACGGAGTTAGTATCGATAATATTAAAAGGTATAATAAGCAATTATATTCCAAGGAGCTCCAAATAGGAGAAACCATTCAAATTCCTGTTGGAAATATTCCTGCGGAAAACGTGGTGGTAAAGAATACTCCGCAACCGGAATCAACAAATCAGTCAGAGAAAGCTCCCGCAGAGAAACCTGTGAATTCTAAAGTTTCCAGTAGTTCGCAAAACTTCAAGACAAGAGAGCATATCGTACTTCCGCAGGAAACCAAATATGGAATTGCAAGAAAGTATGGGATGACGCTGAAGGAGCTGGACGAGATGAATCCTAAAGTAGAAATATTACAGCCTGGTATGATGATTCGTGTTGGCACTGCTGTCCTGGATGAGGAACCGGTGATTATCACTGATGATCGTTTTAGATTTTACGAAGTAAAACCACAGGAAACCCTTTACCGACTGTCTAAAAAGTTTGAAGTATCTCAGGATTCTTTGATTAGGTTGAATCCTGCACTAACTGAAGGATTGAAATTTGGGATGGTACTTAAGGTTCCTAAAAAGGATGGAAATTCTGAAAATGAGGAGAATAACCAGTATACTGGTATGGAAGCAGGTTCGCAGTCTAAAGTAGATCTCAAATCTTTTATCGATAATCGCGATCCCAAGGAGATCGCTTTGATGCTGCCGTTCCATCTCGATAAGGTGGATGCCGATTCAATTCCTACCTATCGTAACGCTATTCTAAATGAAAGAGTGATACGAATTTCTCTTGATTTCCATAGTGGTGTTCTAATGGCTGTGGAGAAAGCGAAAAGCATGGGGATTTCTACAAAGCTTAAGGTGTATGATACCAGAAGAAGTACTGGGGAAGTCTCAAACATTTTAAGAACGAATAACTTTGATCATGTAGATGCGGTTATAGGTCCGCTAATTCAGGATGTAACAGAAACTGTAGCTGGAGCGCTCGAGAATAGGAACATTCCTGTGATCAATCCACTTAGTAATCGAAGTATGAAAGGCTACGGAAACTTATTCCAGTCCCGACCAAGTGAAGAATTTCTAAGATCGAAAATGGTTGACTATATCGCCAGAAATGCGAGTGGAAAAAATGTGATTGTTATTGCCGACTCAAAATCTTTTGCCATCAAAAATGAATTGATGAGTGCGGTACCTTCAGCGAGAACGGTAAATCCTTCAGATAATTTTGTTTCCGAAGCAAAACTGACGGAAGTAATGTCTTCCGGCGAAAACTGGGTGATTCTTGAGTCTGAAAATATGAACCTTATAAGTAGTGTTGCTGCTGCTTTGAACAGGTTAACAAGAAATAATAAGATCACGCTGCTTACTACCAATAAGAATAATGGATACGAAAGTGATGTGATCTCCAACAATCATCTGGGAAAATTGAAACTTCATTACCCATCAGTAGACAAGGAATTCGATACCCAACAAGATGATGAATTCATAAAAGAGTATGCTAAGAAATTTAAAGTTCAGCCTAACCAGTACGCCATGCGTGGTTACGATCTTACAATGGATGTATTGTTAAGACTGGCTTCTGCGGAAGATCTATACGAAAGCTTTGAAAAATATCCTGGCTATACTGAATATTACGAGAGTAAATTTCATTATTTGATGAAGCCTGAGGGTGGATATACTAATGATGCAATCTATATTTTAAACCTGAATGAAGATCTAACTATAACTGAAGCAAATGACCTCTAAAGTTACATACCTCGGAAATTTAAGAACAGAAGCTGAACATTTGCAAAGTGGATCGAAGATGATCACCGATGCTCCTGTGGACAATCATGGTAAAGGGGAAGCTTTTTCACCAACAGATACGGTGGCAACGGCACTTGCTTCATGCATGCTTACGATCATGGGAATTAAGGCCAATGATCATCAAATGGAAATTGAGGGTACTACCGCTGAGGTTACCAAGGTGATGACCGATAAGCCTCGAAGGATTTCGAAAATTGAGATCAACATATCTGTAAAAGGAAGCTTTGAGGAGAAGGAAAAGAAGATCCTGGAGAACGCGGCACTTACCTGCCCGGTCTATCATAGTCTGCACACAGATATTGAAAAGCTAATAAATTTCAACTATTCGTGAGAAAAGTATTTCTCGTTTTATTTCTCTTAGGGATTGTCCATATTGGCGGTGCACAGGAACAAAGAAAAATTGCTTGGGCTGATATAGATCTTCTTAGCTGGCAAAATTTTGAAGCTGCGCCAGATTATAAAATAGATTTTTCAGCAAATACAAATTCCGGGATAAGCTATTCCTGGAACTATAGTACGAGCACAGGAAAGCCTGAGCTTACCCATGAAGTGAAAAGTAATTTTTATCCAGATCTAAGTTGGGTAAAGGACGTAAAAAATCCCGAATATTTACTGGCTCATGAACAATTACATTTTGATATAACTGAATTGCATGCAAGGAAACTGAGAAAGCGGCTTGCTGAATATGAACCTGGCAGAAGGATCCGACAGGATTTAAAAAGACTTTATAATATTACTGAAACTGAAAGAGTCGCTATGCAGAATCGTTTTGATAAAGAAACTTCACATAGTGAAAATAAAGAAGCAGAGTTACGTTGGAGAAAATTCGTGGCTTCTAAATTGGCTGACTACGAAGATTACGCGCTTTAAAATTGTTGGCAAGCGATTTTAGTTTCTTCAAATTCAGAAATCATTTCCTTTACAATTTCAGCAGCAGGTTTGATCTCATTGATCAATCCGGAAATCTGGCCTATTTCAAGTTCGCCTTCTTCCAGATCACCTTCATACATCCCTTTCTTTGCTCTGGCTCTTCCGAGTAAAGAAGTAAGATCTTCTTTGCTTGGAGATTTAGTATAAAGTTCCTGAACATCTTCAAAAAACTTGTTCTTCAGTAGTCTGACAGGTGCAAGTTCTTTCAGGGTAAGTACAGTGTCACCTTCTTTTGCTTTTACTACCATATCCTTGAAATTCTGGTGAGAACTTGCCTCGGGTGTCGCTACGAACCTGCTTCCAACCTGTACGGCATCAGCCCCGAGGACCATAGCGGCAAGCATTCCTTTTCCATTGCCAATCCCTCCAGCTGCTATCAGCGGAATATCGATCTTTTCACGAACCATAGGAATCAAGGTAAAAGTGGTAGTTTCATCACGACCATTATGACCACCTGCTTCAAATCCTTCAGCAACAATAGCATCTACACCGGCTTCCTGAGATTTTACAGCAAATTTCACACTGCTTACTACGTGTACCACTTTGATCCCATGACTTTGTAGGTGAGATGTCCAGGTCTTAGGATTCCCGGCAGAAGTAAATACGATCTTAACATCCTCATCAATAATAATATCCATGATCTTCTCAATATCGGGATAGAGCATCGGCACGTTTACCGCAAAAGGGTGATCGGTAGCTTTTTTACATTTTTGAATATGTCCCTTAAGGATCTCAGGGTACATGGAACCTGCCCCAATAATTCCAAGACCACCGGCATTAGAGACCGCACTGGCTAATTTCCAGCCGCTTGCCCAGATCATTCCCGCTTGTATTAATGGATATTCAATATTGAAAAGTTCAGTGATTCTATTGTGCTTAAAACTCATTACTTTTTGATGATAAGAAATTTTTCAGTCGTGTTTTCAGATTCAAACATAGCAATATAAATACCACGAGAAAAGCCGGAAAGATTAATTTCTGAAGAAACGCTGCGTTCGCTTAAGACCATTTTTCCTGCGGTATTGAAAATCCGGATATTATAATCGGTTGCTGGTCCGGCAAATTTCAGAAATTCGTCTACTGGATTTTGATATAAAATTAATTCCGAAGAATTAGGAGCTACGGGATTAGCGGGAGTTGAAAAGTCTGGAATACCATACCCCAGGAAATCATTCGTGGAATTGCCAAGATGCCCCAGATCTCTAATCAATTGCATCACTTCGAAATTAGTCCATTCCCGGTTTAATTGCCAGAAGCATGCAATGGCTCCTGCCATGATCGGGCTGGAGAATGATGTGCCATTCACGCCAACGAGCCTGTCATCTTCGTTGATAGCTGCGACCTCGATAGCCTGAGCCACCACATCAGGTTTAATTCTCCCGTCTGCGGTGGGCCCAACAGAACTAAATGGGGCATAATTACTTGAAGGATCAACTCCGCCAACGGCAAGCACATTAGCATCTGCAGGAGCACTTATGATATTGAAATAACCCTCGTCTCCACGATTTCCTGCTGAAGTTACCACAAGCATCCCCTTCTGCATGGCCATATTGGCTCCTCTGGAAATAAAACTTGTCTTCCCATCCATATCTGCCGGAGTATAACTATATGCCGGCTTATCGTAAACGGTGTATCCAAGTGAAGTATTGATGATATCGACGCCCAGACTATCAGCTCTCTCGGCTGCCTCCACCCAATAGGCTTCCTCAACTGGAGTTTCGGTAGCCGAAACTTCAGTAACAAAAAGATAATAGGCAGCATCTGGCGCAGTGCCTACGTAAAGATTCTCTCTAAAAGCAGCCATGGTGGAAAGTACCAGTGTACCATGATTATCCAGGGTGATTGCGGAATAATCCTCTGATCGATTTGTGAAATCATAGCCTCCCAGTAAATTGTCGTTGTTCCTTAAATTCTCAAATGACACCAGAGAATTAACATTTGGAAAACCAGAGTCCATCACGGCGATGACGATGTTAATACCGGTTAGATCCTGCTCATGTAAATTCTGAAGATTAAGCATTCTGACCTGGTTAGCGGTTGAAGCATAATTGAAATCTATTTTTGTTTCAAGCTTATTCTCGTTGCTTTTCTGCGGATTGCTTTGACTCCTGCTAGATAGTTCTTCAAGGAACTGGACATTAGCAACATGCTCCAGACTTTCTAAAATCTCAATTGAATTTCGTTCACCTATTGCATAAACGCAATTAAACCATTTGGATTTAGCCTTTATTTCGAAACCAGATCTTGCTTTAAGATCGCTAATAAAAGGTTCATGAACCGGAACATCAAGAAAATCAATGGTTGTTCCTCTCAATAATTTACGCTCGTAAGCTCTTTCAGAAAAAAGATTTGCGGGAGTTTCGAGTGCTTCAACGGCATTAGGTTTGTTTGTAAAATAAACCAAAGCATGATTCTGCGCGAAAGCACAACTGGAGATAAAAAAGACAAGTAGGAATATTCTTTTCATAGCAAACTGCCGGCAGGCAAGTAAGTTACGAAATTACCCCAGAACCCAGCAGTTCATCTTTACTATACCATGCTACAAACTGACCTTCGGTAATAGAAGCTTGAGGTGTTTCAAAAACCACATACAAACCATTTTCGGTTTGATGTAAAACTGCTTCCTGCAAAGGCTGGCGGTATCGAATACGAGCTTTAACTTTCATCTCTTTTCCATTTCCGATAGCCAGGTCCTTGCGAACCCAGTGCACTTCATCATTTGAAATGAACAAAGCCTGCCTGTAGATCCCGGGATGGTTCTTGCCCTGTCCCGTATAGATCACATTTTCATTTACATCGGTATCGATCACGAATAAAGGTTCCGGAGTACCACCCACAGCGAGACCTTTTCTTTGTCCCTTTGTGAAATAATGCGCACCTTGATGATTTCCTACAACCTTGCCCTGATCTTTATGATAATTGTATTTTTTAGAAAGATATTGCAGTTCCTCTTTTTTAGTTGAAAAGCTCAATTCTTCCTCGTTATAAATACTGTCTTCGGAAGAGACCTCTACAATAACCCCTTCTTTTGGTTTTAATTTTTGCTGAAGAAAATCCGGAAGTCTTACTTTACCAATAAAACAAAGTCCCTGAGAATCTTTTTTATCAGCAGTTACCAGATCCTGTTCTGAAGCGATCTTTCTTACTTCAGATTTCTGAAGTTCTCCAATAGGGAAGAGGGTTTTAGAAAGCTGATCCTGGGTTAACTGACAAAGAAAATAAGACTGGTCTTTATTGGAATCCATTCCAGACATAAGCTGGTAAATGGTTTCTCCATCCTTCTCAAATTCAGATTTGCGACAATAATGACCGGTAGCGACGTAGTCTGCACCCAGAGACAGCGCGATCTTCATAAAAACATCGAACTTAATTTCTCGATTACAAAGTACATCTGGATTTGGAGTTCTACCTTTTTCATATTCGTTGAACATATAGTCAACGATACGTTCCTTGTATTGTTCGCTTAGGTCTACGGTTTGAAATGGGATCCCTAGTTTTTCTGCCACTAGCATCGCGTCATTGCTATCATCCAACCAAGGGCACTCATCTGAAATGGTTACCGTATCATCATGCCAGTTCTTCATAAAAAGACCTATCACTTCATATCCCTGCTCTTTCAACAGGTATGCTGAAACACTGGAATCTACACCTCCAGACAAACCAACCACTACTTTTTTCATAGGTATCTTAACTTTTCTTTGACTCACATAAGAGTCGGATAAGAAGCTGCAAAATTACGAAATAAAAAAGGGTAGCGAAAGCTACCCTTTTCAATAAAATTTTGGTGCGGATTATTTTTCGAAGACAACCTCAAAACCAGGTAAATCTGAAGTTGTGAGTATAAAGCTATTTTCACTGATGAAATTGACATTTCCGGTTGTCCTTTCATCTAGATAAGGTAAAAAGAATGTGTAATTATCACCTCCTTCGTAAGTCCAGTTACCTGTATTCTCACTTTCTAATTCACATTCCGAATCTGAACTTTGATAAAATTCTGAGACTGAACTTCCATCCTGATTAAATTGGATAAATGAGTCTTGATTACAAGTATCCAGAAGATTGCTACCTCCAATTGGTCTCACGCTTTGTAGATACCAAGTACCAATTATTTGACTTCCGTCATTATCTACTCCTGCATCATCGTCATCACTACAGGAAGCAAGGATTCCTGTAAATAGTAATAATATTAAAATCTTCTTCATAAATAGGTATTTAGGTTTCTCAAATATAAACAAAGTTAATTCGAATTCATGGATTGATTTAATCTGTAAATGATTGAATATCTTAAAACCAACTGTTTAATGAATTTTAACAAAGATTAAACAGAGTTATGAAAAATTCAGTAGTAGATTTATGTGATCAAAAATTTTAACTAAAAATCAAATGATATGAATTCAATTCTCAAAATCTCAAAAATTAGTATTCTATTGCTGGCAATCTGCTTCAGTTTTACAGCATGTGATGAAGACGATGACTTCATGACTTCAGATGATGTCATTGAAACTCCAGACCCAACAGATGATGTAGTAGAATCCAATACTATTGCAGATTTTGTGGTTGCTAACGAAAATTATTCATCACTTTTAGCCGCTTTAGAGGCTACTGGTTTGACCTCTACTTTTACAGGAGATGATGTTTATACCTTTTTTGCTCCAGATAATGATGCTTTTGCTGCTTTCCTTGATGAAAATGGATTTGATACCCTGGAAGATGTGCCAACAGATGTTCTTACGCAGGTTCTTTTAAATCATGTACAAATGGGGGAGATCTTTTCTTCAGATCTATCTACTGGCTACATAGAAAGTATGTCTACAGCTGGACCTGATGGTGAAAACCTAAGTATGTATATCAATACTGAAAATGGGGTGGTTATTAATGGTGTAAGTACTGTTGAAACTGCAGATATTGAGGTGGATAACGGTGTGATTCACGCTGTAAGCAATGTGATTGGATTACCTAATGTGGTAACTTTTGCACTTGCAGATCCTACTTTTGACACTTTAGTTGCTGCATTGACCAGAGAAGATTCTTATACTTTTGTATCCACTCTACAAGCTTCTGATTCTCCAGCGCCATTTACTGTTTTTGCTCCTACAAATTCAGCTTTTGGAGATCTTTTAACTGAGCTAGAACTTGAGGAACTTGGAGATCTTGATGCTGATACGCTGGCCACAGTGCTTAGCTACCATGTTCTAATAGATATGAATGTAACTTCAGATGAACTTGAAGATGGTATTGTAGTAACCTCGCTTCAGGGTGAGGATTTCACTATAAATCTGGGTGATACTGCAACCATTACAGATGCAAACGGAAGAACCTCAACAATCATCGCTACAGATGTTCAGGCTACAAATGGAGTGATTCATGCGATTGATACTGTTATTTTACCTACGCTATAATCGAAACTCAAAACTAAGAAAAAAGCCTCCGCATTTGCGGAGGCTTTTACATTAATTATATTTCAGAAGAAATTATTTACCCTTTTGTTTCTTTTGCTGCTCTTCAGCCTGCTCCATCATTTCCTGGAACTTTCGTGTGAACTTATTCTGTTTCTTAGGTTTTTTCTTGTTTTCCTGAATTTTCGCATGAATCTTATCTTCGTCTACGATTACATATTTTATCACTAACATGATTCCAATCGTAATTAGGTTCGAAGTAAAGTAATACAAGGAAAGTCCACTCGCAAAGTTGTTGAAGAATACCAACATAAATAATGGAGAAAGGTACATCAGGAACTTCATATTAGGCATTCCTGGTTGTTGATTCGCCTGCATGCTTTGTCCGGTAGTCATCATCATGTAGATAAATATTGCTACAGAAGCAAGTATCGGGAACAAACTTACATGATCTCCATAGAACGGGATATGGAAAGGAAGTTCTGCGATCACATCATAACTGGAAAGATCGTCTGCCCATAAGAAACTTTTCTGTCTAAGTTGAAATGCACTCGGGAAGAACTGGAATAACGCGTAGAACACCGGTATTTGCATAAGCGCTGGCAAACATCCACTCATAGGACTGGCGCCTGCTTTGCTATACAGCTTCATGGTTTCCTGCTGCTTTTTCATCGCATTATCCTTGTACTTCTCATTCAGCTCATTGATCTCAGGTCTTAAGATCTTCATCTTAGCCTGTGATAAATAAGATTTATAAGTCACCGGAGAAAGAACAATTCTAACCACGATCGTCATGGCAATAATCGCCAGACCGTAACTTGGAAGAACGCCTCCTAAAAATGCAAAGAATGGAATGAATAGATATTTATTGATCCATCCAAAGATTCCCCAACCTAGCGGAATAATTTCATCCAGGTTTCTATCATAATCATTCAGGATCTTATAATCTGAAGGACCATAGTACCAGTTCATGTTGTAGTTAAGTTCCCCAGCCTTTAGTTCCAAAGGAATGCTGGAAGCGAATGTCTTGGTATAAACGGTGTCGATCTCTTCGTCTTCAACAAGATTCTCTACTTCGAAACTTGCAGTTGCAAATGGTGTATCCGTAAGTAAAATAGAGGAGAAGAAATGTTGCCTGTAAGCGATATAACTTATGTCCTCATCGTCGTCATCACCATCACTTAAACTGTCATCATCACCACCGTCATATTCCCAAATAAGATCAGTGTACTTGTTCTCATATGAAATACTCTTCGCATGACGGTATCCTTTCAATTTCCAATCAAGTACAGGTGTTGCTGAAGAATTCAATACACCGGTTAGTCCTTCTGAACGTACGCTGAAATCCAGCATATATTCTCCCGGTCTCATCGCGTATCGGTATTCCAGGTACTCATCTTCTGAAACCTTTAGTTTCATTGATAGGATCTGGTTTCCGTTATTTTCAGTTAACTCCGGTTCAAAATACAGGTTTTCAGTATTAAGAGTTCTTCCATCAGTAGTGTTTAAACTCATGTTCATGGAAGCATTCCCATCCTTGATAAGGTAAACGGGAATCGAATCGAAAGTCTTGAAATTCTTCAGTCTGGCTTCTTCAATATAACCACCTTTATTAGAAATCTTTAATTCCAGTAGATCGTTTTCTATTGTCGTAGAACCTCCTTTTGCAGAAGACAGTGTTTCAGAATATCCAAAAGCACCCAGACGTTTTTGAGCATCTACAAGAGCGGTCGAGTCGCTTGCTGGGGTAGCTGTGTTTTCTTCGAATTCAGGAGTCGTTTCCTGATCTCTACTAATATTTTCTTCCGTAGTTACTTCATCTACGACCTCCGCTTCGTCTGGAGTGTTATTGTAAAGCATCCAGAGAAGGATACCACCAATTAAAATAAATCCAATGATGGATTGGACATCAATTTTCTTTTCTTCCATTACTTAGTATTGCTTAATCTACCCAGTCAAATAAACGACCAGTTTCTATTTCTGCGCCATTTTGGCACTTTGTCTCTTTTCTGAATATTCCAATGCAGCTTTTACAAAAGAGACAAACAATGGGTGTGGACTAGCCACGGTACTCTTATATTCAGGGTGATATTGAACACCAACAAACCATGGATGGTCTGCGAGTTCAATCACTTCCACCAGTTTTGTTTCTGGATTTATACCGGTACTTAGCATTCCTGCATTTTCCAGTTGTTCCTTATATTGATTGTTGTATTCGTAGCGATGACGATGTCTTTCTGAAATCATGTCTTTCCCGTAAGCGTCATGAATTACAGACTTCTTACTCAGTTCACAATCCCACGCGCCAAGTCTCATCGTACCACCTTTATGTGTAACTTCTTTTTGGTCTGCCATAAGATCGATCACCGGATGCTTGGTATCAGGATCCATTTCAGAAGAATTCGCACCTTTTAATTTAAGCACGTTTCTGGCAAACTCGATGACAGCCATTTGCATTCCCAGGCAGATTCCTAAGAATGGCATATTGTTTTCACGAGCAAATCTCACCGCATCGATCTTTCCTTCGATACCACGTTCTCCAAATCCTGGTGCAACCAGAACTCCGTCAAGATGACTTATTTTATTGTGGATCGTACTGTCGTTTATAAATTCTGAATGAATGTATTCTACTTTTACCGAAACTTCGTTCTCGGCGCCAGCATGGATGAAAGATTCCAGAATAGATTTATAAGAATCCTGAAGTTCAACGTATTTACCAATAAGTCCAATATGTACTTCAGCCTTGGGATTCTTATGTCTCTTTAAGAATTGATTCCAGCGATCAAGATTAGGAGTAGAGTCGGTAGGGAGATCCAGTTTTTTCATGGTCACCGTATCCAGCCCTTCCTTAAGCATCATATTGGGGACATCATAAATAGTTCGCGCATCGATACTTTGTATCACAGCTTCCTGTCTCACATTGCAAAAGATAGCAAGTTTTCTTCTTATATCATCTGATAGTTCATGCTCGGTTCTGCAAACAAGAATATCGGCTTTGATACCGCTTTCCATCAACGTTTTTACACTATGCTGAGTTGGTTTGGTTTTCAATTCTCCTGCAGCAGAAAGATATGGAACAAGAGTAAGGTGAATTACCAGAGCATTATCATCACCAAGTTCCCATTTTAGCTGTCTTACAGCTTCAATATAGGGTAGAGATTCAATATCACCTACAGTTCCTCCAATCTCAGTAATAACAATATCGTAATCGCCATTCTTTCCGAGGATCTGTATTCTTTCCTTGATTTCATTGGTGATATGAGGAACTACCTGTACTGTTTTTCCTAAAAATTCACCACGTCTTTCTTTCTCTATGACGCTCTGGTAAATTCTTCCGGTAGTAACATTATTTGCCTGGGAAGTATTCACATTGAGAAAACGCTCATAATGGCCAAGATCTAGATCTGTTTCAGCTCCATCTTCAGTCACATAACATTCTCCGTGTTCGTAAGGATTTAAAGTTCCCGGATCTACATTAATATAAGGATCCAGTTTCTGAATAGTTGCTCTAAAACCCCTAGCCTGTAATAATTTCGCCAGAGACGCGGCAATAATTCCTTTTCCAAGAGAGGAAGATACACCGCCTGTGACGAATATATACTTGGTATCGGCCATTTTTAGTCGTGTTTGTTGTGTTGTTATTCAGGGCGCTAAATTACAAAGAAGAATAGAAAAACCGCTTACTTTGAAGTCCTAATCTTAAGAGGTTTTTAACAGGAGAAGATCCTATTTTCTGGGACGGGGATAGCGCATGCGAATTTGTCTCAAAAGGCCTTCGAGACTATTAACTTTGAGTTCGTAAACCTGTTGCATCTGGTCGCCAAGTTTTCCCTGCGGAAATCCTTTTTGTCTAAACCATACATAATATGGTTCGGGGATATCCGATAGATAGACACCTTTATATTTGCCAAAATGCATTTGTGCATAGGCTAATTCTAATAATTTCTGAGGATCTGGTTGCAATCAGGAAGCTTTTAAAAGTCCCGAAAGTTCGGAAAACTTCTGCTTATTCATAGGTTTCACCATGTATTTAATTACTGCCGGATAATCTTTAGCCTTATCTACATCGATCTTGCTGGTGCTGGAAGTAAGAATGATGATACGGTGACTGCAGTTCCTGCTCTGTAGCATTTCCAGAAATTCCCAGCCATTCATTTCTGGCATGTTTAGATCAAGAAATATTATTGCATCACGGTCTTCAGAAACAAACTCCATAGCTTCACATGGGTTTGTAAAATCTTTAACAGTACCTTGATATCCTTCGATTTCAAGAAGTTTCTTGGTAATAAAATTCGAAATTGGCTGGTCATCTACCAGGTAGATCTTACTCATAATTCTTCAGCTTTTAAAGCCACTATTTCTTTTGATGCCATTTCTACTACTTCATGCAAAACCTCATCAAGTTCGTTTACAGTCGATTCCAGTTTTGGCATCATTTCACTTTTAAATGTTTCGGTATCCACTAGTTCAGCAAGCTGTACAATACCTTGTATTCTGGATAAAGGCTCACGAACGTTATGCGCATTCAAGGCTGAAATATGAAGCAACTTCTTATTCTTTTCAGCTATAGATTCGGTTCGTTTTGTTATAGTTTGCTGTTGATTTTTAACGATGGTTTCGATTTGCACATTCTTAAGCTTAATGGTCTCATAAGCTTCGGTTAAATTTTTATTCTGAATAGCGAGCTGCTTCTTAATATAGATCTCGTTGAGCTTAGATTGTATGCAATCAACTACCAGCTTCAGAATATCAATATCTCCTACTGAAAATGTCATTTGTTGATCGGCTAACAGGGATACTATCACCTTTGAATCGGTTTTATCAAATGACCATCCCCAGAGTACCGGATCAAATAGATCTGACCTTTCTACTTTGTTTTCTAGAAGTTTATCAGGAATGCTTCCGGTGAGTAGCGGAATGCCCGTTTCTTTAAGATCTCTCTCGTACGTAAATATTTCGGTCTCTGATTCAAAATCATACCAAATGTTACCAGAGAACTGTTCAACGATGAAATTATCTTCTTCCCGAATAATACACATTCTCAAGATCCTGAAATTTATAAGATACTTCAGGTTTGTCTTACAAACATTAGCGATCTCTTCCAGGTTCGAACAGCGATTTATACCGTTGGCGAACTTGGAATAGGCTTCATAGGTGATCCTGTAAAGTTGGGAAATATTACTGCTAATATCCTGCATCGTAGAAGAAAATCCTTATTCCGGCGTTTCTAAAAGTTCGTTGTCGATCTTTATTCCAGATACATCTGCAATCGTATTCAGCATGTTTACCAGGTCTGCCTGAGCCATAAGCTCCTGAATTTCTCTCTTTGTAAAACCTGCTTTTTCCAGACTATTAAAATCTTCATCAGAAATATCTGAATGATTTAAAGCTGCTTTGGTAACGATCTGTACAGCGGTTCGGTAGCTTACCGGCATCGACGGACTGTTGATATGTTGTGTAGCCTTAAAACCTTCATCCTCTGAGATCATACTACTCATACTATTTGCAAAGATTCCGTGTGCATGAGAGCAGTAATTGCAACCTCTTTCTTTTGAAACGTTATAGATGATCAATTGCTTTAATACGTTTGGTACTTCACCTTCCATAAGCGTATTCTTCAATTTGCTCCAATTCCCTTTTAATAAAGTGGCATTATCGCCCTGGCATTTAAACCAGTTTAAAACGAAGGGAAGTTGTAAGGTTTTTTTAGTGTCGTCGTAAATCGTCTGAACTTCCGGAGAAGCTTCATCGTAGGAAACCATTCTATAACGAGACTGGTTCTGGGGTAATGTTTGATTCATGTAGTTGTAAAGGGTATAATTATATTTCGGACTGTAAAAATTACAGTAATTTTTTGCATTTCATCGATGTTCAGAGGAATTTAACTTTATTCTAGAATGTCTTCGTACATATTAAATACAAAAAGTAAGATAAGACCTACAAAACTAACGAGTTAAATATATTGTAATCTTTAGTAGGATAGCGATCGTATCTTTAGTTTTGATGAGATTAAAAACTACTTACACAAAATGGCAATATTCGGTTCTATTATCAAGAGTTTGATTGATATAAAAGATTCTTTTACTTCTGAAGGTGATGCTAACACGGAGCAACTCGATGTTTTAAAAAGTCTGTTGGATAAGGCAAAAGATACAGCCTTTGGGAAGCATTATAAGTTTGCAGAAATCCTTGAGGCAGAAGATGTGGAAAAGGAATTTGCAAATAGAGTTCCTTATTTTGATTATAATAAAATTGATAAAGAGTGGTGGCATTTATACCACGAAGGAGAAACAGATGTCACCTGGCCCGGAACACCACCATATTTTGCTTTGAGTTCGGGGACTACTGGTAAAACCAGTAAAAGAATCCCGGTTACTGAAGATATGGTTGATTCTATTCGGAATGCCGGAATACAGCAGGTGAGTGCCCTGAGCCATTTTGATCTTCCAGCAGATTTTTTCGAAAAAGAAATAATGATGTTGGGAAGTTCTACAGATTTGCAAAAAGAAGGAGATCATGAGGAAGGTGAAATCAGCGGTATTAGCGCCAGTAATATTCCATTCTGGTTTAGAGGTTATTATAAGCCCGGCGTTGAGATTGCCAAGATTGACGAATGGGATGAACGTGTTAAGAAGATCGCAGAGACTGCTAAGGAGTGGGACATAGGTGCATTAAGCGGAATTCCATCATGGATGGAACTTATGTTGAAAGAAGTTATTAAATATCATAAAGTTGATAATATCCACGAGATCTGGCCTAATCTACAGGTCTATACCTCTGGAGGGGTGGCATTTGAACCATACGAGAAAAGTTTTAATGCGTTACTTGGGAAACCAGTACAGGTTATTGATACTTACCTGGCTTCAGAAGGATTTTTGGCATTTCAGCAAAGACCAGAAACGCATTCAATGAAGTTGATCACTAATAATGGGATCTATTTCGAATTTGTACCGTTCAAGCCAGATTACATTAATCAGGATGGTTCACTCACTGATGATGCACCTGTAATTTCCATAGATGATATAGAAGAGGAAGTGGATTACGTATTATTGATCTCGACCGTGAGTGGAGCCTGGAGATATATTATTGGTGATACTATTAAGTTTACAGATAAAGAAAAGCATGAGATCAGAATTACTGGAAGAACAAAATTTTTCCTGAATGTGGTAGGCTCTCAACTTTCAGTAAATAAAATGAACGATGCTGTTCAGGAACTTGAAGAAGAGTATGATATCAGGATCCCGGAATATGTAGTTTCAGCTAAGCGAGGAGAAGATAATGAATATTATCATTACTGGTATCTAGGTACTGAAGATCCTGCAGATGCAGATAAGTTATCTGAAAGCCTTGATAACGCCCTGAAAAATGCCAATAAGAACTACAAAGTAGCACGTGGAAAAGCCCTGAAAGGTGTTCGTGTGCAAACTATAGATCCTAATACTTTCCATGAATGGAACGCAGCCAATAAGAAAAAAGGTGGTCAGGTTAAAATGGAAAAAGTAATGAATGAAGAGAAGTTCGCTGAATGGGAAAAATTTCTTGAAGATCTTAAATCGAAGAATTAGTCGATAACTTCTTCATGAATTTCATCGATTAGCACCATAATCTCTTCCTGAGACAGATATAAATCCTGAATCCTGCTCTTATAGCTTTCACTAAGTTTGGAGTGATTCAGGATAAAATCTTTAGTAGCAATAATGTTCTGTCCTAATCCGTGGTTTACAGCATACGTATCTGCAGCTCTTTCAGCTTCACGAATATAGTTATTAGAGGTTACGTAACGAATTCCAAACCACAGCATGTCTATGGCAGATCGATCGCGATAGTCCATTACATGGCCAAGTTCATGACCAAGCCATCCAATTAAAACTTCAGAAGGGACGTCCTTTACACTAAAGGTCTCGTCTTCGATCTTAAACTTTTCATTTATATAAATAACATAGCTCCTATTCTTCCTGTTTTTGAAGAATCCGCTCAACTTAGGTTGAGCCTGCATGAAGGACTTTTTTATGTTCTTTTTGAATTTAAATTCAATAGGAGTGTCTTTAAGCTCCGGATAGTGAGAAAGTGCTACATAGGTTTCACGCCATATATTATCTGGTACGATCTTATTGCTATACTCTAAACTGTCCTTTTGATGCATATTCAATTTCTGCTGGGCACTGCACCACGTAAACATCATCATGATTATGATAAAACTGAATCTGCTTTTAAGTAGGCTTGCCATAGTTAGTTAATATTTCTAAAATTACAACAAAATCGATGCCTCCGGGACATTCAAATTTTAAAATAGACTTAAATGTTTGGGTCGTAGGCATAAAAAAAGTGGGCGGAGCCCACTTCTCTATACTATGAAACCAAAAAATTATCCTTGTAGTGCCTTCTGTAATCTTTGTTGAAGTTCAGGATCTTTTTGTAATGCCATCACCAATTGTTGGTAACGTTCCTTACTAAGATTACTTTCACCAATTAATTTCTCCATTCTTTGTTGAAACTGTGGTTGAATTTCTTCCAATTCTGCAACTACGATCTTGTACTGTTTCGATTCAGCTTCAGTAGTTTCCACCTCTTTGTTTGGATCCATGTTTGCCTGATGAATTTCATTAAATCTCTGAAGATCCAGTTTCTGTTCCTGAACAACCAGTATCATCTCCTGTTGAGCTTCCTGGTTTACCATTCTCATTTTCTGAAAAACTTCAGCAAATTCAGTTAATTCAGAATCCGTTACCTCTATTTGTTGTTGTGGTAGTGGTGCATTTTGAGCATTTACCGTTGCTGTTCCCAGTGCAAAGATCATCGCAATTCCACCTAGTATCTTTTTCATAAAACTTTGATTTTGTATTTAAGCTGGTGAACTTACAGGTTTTAGTAAAGCTCACCAATTCTTTAAGAAAGATGATCAAATACTTAAGAGAGGTTTAACTGCATTCACACTAATCTGTTAAACCTAAAATGTTTTTCAACGATTTTGATAAAGTGTGACCCATTCTTCAACAGAGAATCTGGTCATAAGCTCACCTATAAGATCATAAGGAATAGCTTGCATATTCTTAAACCGAACACAACTTTTTCCCATATCCGGTTTCTTCCCGGTCATACTTTTATAGCTTTTTATAAACCAATTTCTCAACTCAGCGTCTGCATAAATACCTGAATGATAAAGTGCAAGGTAATTTTTTTGATTGGCAAGATGTGCAAAGGGGAGTGGTAGTTTGGGATCACAATGATATCCTTCTGGAAATATAGAATGAGGCACCACGTAACCTATCATTTTATAATTCATGATTTCCTCGAATCCTTTGGGAAGGTTCTCCAGAATACTCTTTCTCAAATTCTGGAGCGCTTCTCTTTTTTCTGCTGGAGCTTCGGAAATATACTGTTCTGGAGAACTGCCTTCAATTTGCATGATCTTATTTTCTTCAATATAAGGAATGCCGTGGATTTTTTTATAAACTTTTACTTCTGAAGTTTTTGAAATAAATAACTCCCAGAATTGGACCTGCAGCGAGGATCACGAACATATATTGCTGAGGAAGCAGTTCCTGGCTCCTACCGACAATCTGGATACTCAAGATAGTGATCGCGTATCCTATAGAGTTGACTAAAGTAAGTGCAGTTCCCCGACCTTCAGCAGGAGCAGATCTTGCGATAAGTGTTGAAAACAAAGGAGAATCGGCAATAACCATAACACCCCAGAAGATCAGAAAAATAATAAAGAACACTTCCGAAGCAAATAACATTAGCAAAGGAGATATGAGACAACATATTCCTGAAAAGATCAATGCAGTTCTGGCAACACGAGCCACGCCGAATCTTTCAGATAAAATACCACTGATAGCACAAGCCACCGCTCCAGAACCAATAATGAGAAAACTATAAAGAGGAATATTCGAGATACTATCAGGGTGGAAGTGATTGTAAATTTTTATCATAAAAGGGACAAAAGCCCAAAAGGCGTAGAGCTCCCACATATGGCCAAAATACCCAAATGCAGCGCTTCGAAAATTAGAATTATGGAAGAGTTTGAGAATATTAAAAGAATCTTTAGCCCCATGAGGTTTCCGAAATGGTCCATCGGGAACCAGCATCCTGAGGAGAAGTCCGCCTGAAAGCGCCAATGCGCTTGTGCTAATAATAACCACATTCCAGCTCAATTGAACAATTTCGCTGGTAGCTTTCAATAAATGAGGAAAACCCGTACCCAGAACCAGTGCGCCTACCAGAAACCCCAGAGACCGGCCCAATCCTTTCTCGAAGTGATCTGAAGCTATTTTCATCCCAACCGGATAAATACCTGCCAGGGAGAATCCTACCAGAAACCTAATGATCATAAGACTATACAGGTTGTTCTCTTCCAGGATCGTGGCGAGATTGAAGATTGAGCCAAAAATGGCACATAGAAAAAATACTTGAGTAGGAGAGAATTTATCTGAAATGCTTAAAAAAGCAAATAATAAGGTCCCGAGAATGAATCCAGATTGGACCGCAGAGGTAAGTAAGCTTAGAGCATTGGAAGATAACTCGAAAACTGAAGTTAGCTCTGGCATTACAGCGTTGCCCGCGAACCATAAGGACGTACAGCAAAATTGGGCAAATACGATAACAGGTAATATCCGGGAAGGTACTTTCAAGAATGAGTTGTTTTCTTACTGGATATAACCTGTTTCATTGCATATAGCTAAGTAGCTAAATTAATCTTTTAATACATTATCTAGCATTGTTACATCCTCGTCTTTCAAATACTTGTCCAGAAATGCAAGGATTTGCCGGTAGCCTTTGATCTCATTCTCTTTCTTAATGAAGCCATGACCTTCATCTGGGAAGACCATATATTCCACAGGAACATTGTTTGCTTTTACTGCCTCCACGATCTCATCAGATTCAACCTGCAGCACTCTTGGGTCATTAGCACCCTGTAAAACCATGATCGGGTTCTTTACATTATCAGCATGGAACAAAGGAGAAATCTTTTTAAGTCTTATGGAATCTTTTGTAGTTGGATCGCCTAATTCATCGTAAAGTGCTTTTCTAAAGGATTCCCAATAAGGCGGAATAGATTTTAATGTTCTCAACCAGTTGGTGACCCCAAAAATGTTTACACCCACTTCAAACTCGTCAGGCTCGAAGGTCATCGCGGCCATGGTCATATAACCTCCGTAACTACCACCAATGATTCCAATTTGGTCTTCATTGATATAACCCCGGGATGCCAGCCATTTTTTTCCATAGATCACATCCTGAAGATCTTTTCCTCCATGATTTTTGTCGTCCATCTTATAAAAGCTAGCTCCATAACCACTACTACCCCGGTTATTCACGGCGAGGACAGCGTATCCATTGTTCACTAAATATTGTAGAAGAGCAAAATACCCGACACGGGATTGACCACCGGGTCCACCATGTACCCATACCAGGGCCGGTTTTTTATTATCTGCAGTAGCATTGAGAGGTTTGTAATAGATCGCTGGTATTTCTAAACCATCAAAGGACTTATACCTTACCACCTCAGCCGAAACCAGGTCGTCTGGATCTATTTCCGGATTTAAAGTGCTGGTTAATTTTTTAATCTCCTTAGTCTTAATATTGAAAACGTAAATATTATTTGGAGTTTTAGAAGTTCCAACCGTAAGTCTTAAAAGCTCTTCACTATTAGAAAAATTTGCAGCCACTATATTACCATCCTTGATTGCAGGTAATTCCAACGGAGTCTGGCTGGCGTTTTCCCACAATAGTAATTTATTTGCCCCGTCTTCGTTAATCGCGATCACTCTATAAGTGTCATTTTCACTCAAACTGCTATACATTACATCCCAGTTCGTTTCGTAAATTACATTAGACTTCTTGGTATCAATATCATATGCCATTAATCGGCTAAATTCACCGCCGTGATTGGTTGTATAATAAAGCTCTGTCTCATCCTTGTTAAAACCTGTACCACTGTAATAGAATCCCGGTTTAGATATCTCAGTTAGTTCCTCTGTCTCTGTGTTTAGTAAGAATAGTTGATTTTCGCTGGTTGTGATCTCATTGGATAATACAAGGTATTTTCCTGAAGCTGATATATCAGAAACCATATAACCTTTCTCATTCTTATAGAGCATTTTTGGTTCCCAACTACCAATTTCCATAGTATATACGTCAAAAAATTGCGCGTCTCGCTTGTTTGAAAGATAATACATGGCAGAATTAGTATCGTTCCAGCCACCGAACTCGGCCTTTTCATTTTCTCCCGGAGTCAGGTCCTTAGAGGTTCCATCGGGTTTTAACAGGTATAAATGGTTAATTTCATTCCCTCCTTTATCTGCGGAATATAACATGTCGCCTGAGCCTGGTACATAATCCACCGCAAATAAAGATTCGTTTTCAGAATTCGTAACAGAGGTTTTGCTTCCATCTGAAATATCTATTTCATATAGATTAAATATGCCCGACTCATCACTGCTTATCAGTATTTTGGATTCATCTGGAGAGAAACTACCACCCGAAACACGAGTGTTTTCATAGAATTGCTCAATACTGTATTCTGTAGGTTCTTGCTGAGCATTTACATTCAGTATGGCAGCAAGAAAAATAATAAGGAAACTGTTCGATTTCATTTTTTGCGAGAATTAGCTTGACATTAAGTTGATTTTCAGACTAATATACGAAAATTGAGTCTTCGAAAATGAATTGTTCAGAACTATAGATGTTGCTGATTATTATTGGTGAGTTCGTGCTTTTCATTCCCGGTATGTTTGGTCGCTGCCGGTTCAAATAACATTACCTGAACTTCATTTTCAGCTATGGGCTTATGTTCAACGCCCTTTGGAACAACGATGAACTCACCAGGATTGATGGTGACAGAGCTATCCCGAAATTCGATCTTTAGCACTCCCGAAATGACCCAGAATAATTCATCTTCTTCATCATGGGTATGCCAGATAAACTCACCTTTTAGCTTAGCTAATTTTACCTGCTGTCCATTTAATTCTCCAACGATTCTCGGATTCCAGTGATCCTGAAACTGGTTTAATTTTTCCTGAATATTAACTTTTTTCATTATTTATTAATTGGTTCGATCAACCATTGATAGGCTTCGCCGAAATTCTCTCTCCACAGTTTCTCGTTGTGTTCTCCGTCTTCGACAAATTTCACGATCATATTTTGAGGTTGCAGGCCTTCTGAAATTAGAAGGTTTTTCATGTTTTTCACTTCCTCAACCATGGAATCTGACTCTCTTTTCCCTGCAAGTATATAAAACTTCTGATTGTTTGCTATTTCTGAATTTCTTACTTTTTCATAGATCTGTTCACTAAACCAGAAGCTGGGAGAGAAGACGCCTATTTTACTGAAGACTTCAGGGTATTCAAATGCCGCATAGAAGCTTATTAGTCCGCCCAAAGATGAACCAAAAATTCCTGTATTCGCCTGATCTGCCATGGTACGATAGCTGGCATCAATATGCGGTTTAAGAGTAAATCGTATAAAATTAACATATTTCTTCCCATTCCCACCGCCATATTTTTCGTTTTGATAAGGAGTAAGTTCTGATATCCTATCGTCCCCACCATGCTCAATGGCGACAATGATCGCTTTCTTTAAATTAGTTTCGTCCAGAAATTCATCTACATTCCATTCACCAGCATAAGCGGTAGAATCATCAAAGACATTCTGGGCATCGTGCATATAAATGACTGGATATTTCTGCTCATCCAAATCGTAATTTGCAGGAAGATAGATCCATATCTTTTTGTGGCTATTTAATTGGGGTGCCTCGATTTCAAAAGTTTTTACATTTTTAGAAAGTGTACTCTGGGCCATTAGTGGCGCAGGGCAGAAGAGGCATAATAAAATGATGGAAAAGAGATTTCTCAATTAATGGCGTATTAATGAAAATCAAAAATACATTTTAAGATCTAATTTTCAAGATCACAATCAAAGCAGGCAAGTTGGGAAGAACTTAGGTCAAGATCTTCAGATCCTTTTAATGCATCGCTCAGTTTCCCCATTTCTTGCATTTGCTGAAAGAACTGCGCAGCATATTCCTGTATCTTATTCCTGCGGCTCTTAAGTTTTTCTGTGATTTCTTTCTCGTTGAGCTTTCGTATTTTTTCAGGCCAGACTTCAAAAGCTTTAGCAATCTTTTCATCACTCAAACTTTTCTGAAGTTCGCTTGCTCGTGCAATGAACATTTCTTCCGAAGTATTCAAGAGAAAATAGCGATCGAAAGGATAAACCAGGCCGGGCATATGATCGATCTCTTTCTCAAATGGTCGAACCAGAGGCTCAATATTTTTGTTCGTAATGATGGAAGGAATCAAGCCAGAAATATTAAAAAATGCATTGTCTCTATCGCCGGCAACCGGTATTGCTATATTTCCACGATCAGATTTCTTAATTGCCCAGCCCCACTGCTCAGCGTGACGATCCCAGTCACCTATAAGCAAATCGAATAATCTTCCTTTTATCAGGGCCTCTTGATCTACTGAAATCTTTGTTTTGGTTTCGAATTTTAATTTCTGAAGGTCTTTGGTTTCAATAATTTCTGAAACATTTTTTAATGAAGTCCAATTAGTCTTGCTTTCGGTTTCGTATTCCAGAAGGAATAGCCGGTTGCCAAATTTTTCATTAAAATCACCCAGAACATTTTGCTTCGGAATAAAGACCATTCTAGGATGTGTATGCAGAATGTCGAGTTCCTGAGCTAACTCAGCTGCAAGGATCGCCGCATAGGGATGTTGTGCAGATATGCCATCTACAATAATATTTTCAAGGCCAAGATCTTCTGCAATTTCAGGTATAAGCTTTCCCGGGTCTTTAGTGACACTGCGCAAGGTGTAAATGATATCATTCTTCGCGCGTAATTTTAAGGAATGCGTTTGTTTACCTCCACCTTCTTTAATGATTTCCATGCCACCGTATAGGGTGTCCAGAAATACAATTGGAAATTTTACTTTTTCAGACCAGGCATCCCGATAGTTACTTCCCTGCACTAAATCCTTCAGAAGATTAGCTTCATATAAAATGCTTGGAGCGATTAGAACCGAATCATGGTTTCTGAAATTTGTTCTTTGGAGCTCTTCAAAATTGGATATATAGCAGGTCTCAAAAGTTTTCTGGGTGCCGGAAACAGACAAGTAGATCGAGCCGATGAGGATGATTACTACTCCCAGTAAAATGATCAAAACTTTCTTCATATTACTTTCAGCTAAATAAAATAAAACTAAGGTTTTCAACCCGTATTATTTCAGCTAAAGGCGTTATAAAATTGGTAAATTCTATTGATTTAATATATTATTTTCCGAAGAGTAACAGTCATCAGAATTTAAGATCTTCAGGCATGCTCAACTGCGGTTTTCTTATAAAATCTCCTCTTTAACCAGAACGAAACCCGTACCAGTAAAATTAAGGCTGGCACTTCTACTAGCGGACCAATCACCCCTGCAAACGCCTGACCGCTATTCAAACCGAATACTGCAATGGCAACCGCGATCGCCAGTTCAAAATTATTCCCGGCTGCCGTAAAAGCAACAGAAGCGTTGCGTTCATAGCTGGCTCCAAGCAACTTACTTGCGAAAAAGCTAATTAAAAACATAAGGCAGAAATAAATAAGAAGCGGAACCGAGATTAGTAAAACATCAAATGGAATTTCAACAATTAAACTACCCTTCAGCGAAAACATCAAAACGATGGTAAATAGCAAAGCAATTAAAGTAATGGGTGAAATTGCTGGAATAAAACTGTTTTCATACCAGGATTCCCCTTTTAGACGCACCAGGATAATTCGGCTTAAAATACCCAATACGAAGGGTATTCCAAGGTAAATCAAAACACTTTCCGCAACACTTTCAATAGAAATATCTACGATAGCAGAATCGAATCCGAAGAAAGGAGGGAGCCAGGTAATAAAGACCCATGCATAAAAACTGTAGGCGAAAACCTGGAAAATACTATTCAGTGCTACCAGGGCTGCTCCATATTCGCTACTACCTTCCGCGAGGTCATTCCACACCAATACCATCGCAATACATCTGGCGAGTCCAATTAATATAAGTCCGATCATATATTCGGGATGGTCATGCAAGATTGTTATGGCCAGGAAAAACATCAAAAAGGGCCCGATGATCCAGTTAAGTACCAGAGACAGAGTGAGAATTTTGACATTTTTAAATACTTTGGGCAGGAGTCTGTATTTTACTTTCGCTAGTGGAGGGTACATCATAAGGATGAGTCCAATGGCCAGCAGCCAGTTTGTAGACCCGGAACTCATTGCATTGATCTGCTCTGGAATTGCCGGGATAATATTGCCCAGGATCACACCAACGGCCATAGCAAGAAAGATCCATAGCGTTAGATTTTTATCAAGAAAGTTCAGTTTTTTAGCCATTGGATATTGCTTTTTTAAAGGCGTATAGCATTTCAGAACCTATCTGGTCACTTCGTTCCATGTATTTCTCTGCCATTTCTGGCGTATCATCAAAGCTCTTGGGATCTTCGTAATTCAAGGGTATTCTGGATTCGGCGCCAACTATGAACGGGCAATTTTCATCTGCATGACTACAGGTCATTACCGCTGCAAAGTTCTTCGTCGGGTTTTGTTCATCGTCAAATATTTTTGAATAAAAAGTTTTTGAACTTGCACCAGTATCTACTGTGATTTGAGGATTATCACCAGGTTTTTCATCAATTCCAAAACCAGAATCACTCAAAGTTATTATGGCCTGCGGAAAGAAAGCCGTAGCTTCTGTTCCACCAGAATAGCACTTGGCTGGAATTTCATAATAATCTGATGCCGCCATAGCCCAGGCCTGTGCGAGCTGACTTCGTCGGGAATTGTGTGTACAGATAAAATTGAGTTGCAGTGTGTCTTCTGAATCAATTTTTTTAGAGATGAATTCCACTAAAGGTTGAAGCACCTTCTTTCTCTCTTCGGAAATGGATAACTTTTCAAGGTTTTTGATCTTTGAACTAAGTTCTGGATATATGTTTTTCATATCAAGTGATTAACAGCAACCTGAATTTGGAGAGCATTGTTGCTCTGAGACGTTTGCTAATTTTACTTTAGGTTTGGATTCTGGTATACCGCAATTATCTTTTGCCAGGCAATCAGTTTGTGTATTTAAGAGGAGAAATTTTTCTCCGTCAAAATCAAGATGATATTTATTGATGCTCTGATCCTGATATTCCACTTCGATTTCAACATCCTGAAGGTTAAGTTTGTCTTCGGCAATGGAAATGATCTGCATTAATTTCTCCGGATGCAATTGGTGATCGTAATCATGGGCTTCCCAAAGTTGAAATGATATTTTACGCTCATTTCTTAATACACCACCACAATCAATAAAATTCTTGCGAATACTTCCAACTTCAGTCACGTGGAAGTGAGATGGTACAAGCTCACCGCCTGGTAGTTCAAAATATAGTCGGCTTAAGTTCTTAAGTTCTTTTTTAAATTCTGATAAAAGCATAGTCTTCCAATTATCGCAATATTACGATGTTAATATTTAAATTTTTTTAGCAGCAATCCTTCGGTTCGGGTTTCTTTAAACCATCGAATAGTACATTTAGCAATTGCTGAATTTTATACCAGTTGGTCGTATCAATACAATAACTAACTGACACTCCTTCAATGGATCCCTGTATAATTCCGGCATTTTTTAACTCACGTAAGTGCTGACTGATCGTAGCCTGCGCAAGACCAAGTTCGTTGACCAGGTCTCCATTGATACACCTATCAGATTTCAGAAGAAATTGAAGAATGGCAATTCTTGCAGGATGAGCCAGTACTTTGGCATAACACGCAAGTTCATTCTGTTCCTTAGAAAATAGATCGGTCTTCGTAACTCCCATTCGATATAATTATATTGCAATATTACGATGAATAAATAATCATACCAACATCAAATGAAATTTTTCCCAAACACTTTAAAAAAAGCTCTAAACCTTAAAATATTAGGAAAACTTGTACGGAAAAACTCTTAAAATTGGTTAATTATCATAAAGCCAACAAAGCCTTAACTCAGGATTAGCGGTAGATACGCGTGTTCAAAGGTATTTTCGTTTAAAACTAACTACAATTACAATGAACAGATCAATCACACCTTTTCGTTATTTAAGTCTACTAGCCGGAATTTTGTTGTTCTCCTGTAATTCCAATCCACAAATTCAGGATCCGATTAAGGAGGAGCAATCTCCGGAATTGAGTATGAAAAATCCTATTGTCAAGAGAGAAGCAAAGATCTTCCGTAAGGAAGTAAAATACTCGGTGGATTCTCTAAAATCCCGTGAGACCATAGATAGTTTGCTTAGTAACTATAACGATGATGAACTAAAAACAGTTCTTGCCATCAATCGTATCGAAAAAAATAAAATACGCCCTAACCGTCCATTTGTAATTCCAGAATGTGCTGCGGAAGACTTTAATAACTACAGTCCGTTTCCAGAAGATCTTCAGGAGTTGCATTGTATCCCTAAGACAGTTTTGATTAACAAAAGAGTACAGGCATTCGGTCTTTACGAAAATGGAGAACTGGTAAAATGGGGACCGGTTAGTACCGGGAAAGGTTCAACTCAAACTCCGGCAGGTCTTAATTATGGGAATTACAAGGCGAAAAGAAAGGTAAGTACGGTAGATGCTTCATGGATACTTCCTTATTATTTCAATTTTATGAATTTTGAAGGTGTTGGGGTACACCAATATGCTTTACCCGGATATCCAGCGAGTCATGGATGCGTAAGGTTATATATGGATGATGCTAAATATATATTCGATTGGGCTAGCATGTGGGAATTGGAAAATTCAGATATTGAATACAACGGAACGCCATTTATGGTATTTGGAGAATATGACCACTCCGCCAACAAACCATGGTTGGATCTTAAGCAAAATATGAAAGCAAACGATCTTTCACAGGATGAACTTAATACGATCAGGGAATATGTAAGTGATTATCAAGAAGATCCAAAGAACTATCACAATATTGTTTCGAAAACAAAGGATGCTGAATTAGCCGATGCATAAAACTTAGTTTTCCTAAATTAGCCGGTAAAGATCATTACTATGTATAGCAATAATTTTTACCGGTTTTTTTGTGTCCTAATATTTTCTATTTCTTCTCTTAGTTCTGCCCAGGAGGTAGAAGTTATGGTAAGAGCGCAGGCCGGCGACGCTAAATTTATAGGCTCTTCTATTGGTGGAGCTAAAATCCTGATCAAGGACGCTCTGACTAATGAAGTTCTGGCAGAAGGTATTACCAAAGGAAGCACTGGTAATACTGAAAAGATTATGAAGCAGCCAAAAGAAAGGGGCATCCGAATTACAGACGATCAAACGGCAGGTTTTAAGGCTAAAGTCCAGATAACTGAACCAAAATTTGTGACTATTGAAGCTTACGCACCCTGGAACAAGAAGCAGGCTATTGTAAAATCAAGTACTCAATTATGGCTGCTTCCTGGAAAAAACATAACCGGTGAAGGAATCATCCTGAAAATACCAGGCTTCGTAGTGGACATTATAACTCCTCAAACACACCAATCCTATTCCAGTTCAGAAATTAAAATTCAGGCAAATATTGTTATGATGTGTGGTTGTCCTATCACTCAAGGTGGTCTGTGGGATGCGAACCAGTATGAAGTGACCGCGATCTTAAAAAGTGAGAACATAGATACCAAAACCATAAAAATGGAACAGGAGGGAGGTTCCAGTAATTTTACGGGAAGTGCTAATTTAGAAAAAGGCTCTTACAAATTAATCATCCAGGCATTCGATCCTTTAACCGGAAATACAGGGATAGATCGTACTACTTTTATGGTTAACTAAAACTTGCCAGTCCCAGATCTGAGATCGTCCTAAGCACGCCATGCTCATTATTGTCATGACTGGTAATGAACTTGCTCGCCTCTTTAACTTCAGGGTGAGCATTTTTCATGGCATAACTATGGGCAGAGACCTTCATCATTTCAAGGTCATTCAGATAATCTCCAAATACCAATGTTTCCTCTTCCGTAAAATTCATTTCCTTCTGAATTCCTTTTATTGCATTCCCTTTATTAGCATTTAGAGCGGTAATATCGATAAATATCTTTGCAGCGATGGCAACTTTGAAGCGGTCGGTATAATCTACAAAGTGTGGATAGGTATTATCTTCAACTCCATTAAAATTACAGTAGGTAACTTTTAAATAGGTGTCATCAACTTGCGTAAGATCTTCCACAACTTTTAAACGTTCATAAAACTGAGAAATATGATCGATGAATTTCTTGTCACTGGTTTCTATATAAGCTGAATCTTTTCCGCAGAGCACAACGTAAGTATCTTCCAGTTTCCGGCCCATTTCTATAAAATTGACAGCGGCATCCTTTTCTATAGGATTCACATAAAGCTCTTTACCCTTGAATGAAACATAAGTACCGTTTTCTGCAAAGAACATGGTTCGGTGCTTAATTCTTTCAAATTTACTTTCCAGATTATAAAACTGTCGGCCGCTGGCGATGGAGAATTGTATGCCTTTAGCACTCAATTCTTCCTCCATTTTCCAGAAATCAGGATGAATCTCATGCTGATCATTTAATAGGGTGCCATCAACGTCGGTTACTATAAACTTAATCATATCTGCAAATTTAGAAGCTGCAAAAATACTATAATCAAGTTGCGCACACTTTAATATTGTATTAATTCTGAAGATCTTCAGAATCAAACATTTATACATTTTTGTTTAAAATTATTCTAAATAAGGTTTTAAAACGCGAAATCCCTCAGTATGTTTGCATCACTATTTATAACAAGTCTAAATAAAATTAAACAGATGAATCATAAATTACTACTACTATTTATGTTCTTTGGATACAGCGCATTTGCTCAGAATTCTGGGAATATCATGGGAAAGATTACTAATTCAAAAGGAGAGGCAATTTCGGCAGCAAATGTAGATGTTCAGGGTACAGAAATTGGAACAGAAACAGATCTAAAAGGTTCTTATTTAATCGAAAGCGTTCCTGAAGGAAATTATCTTTTAAGGATATCTTATGTTGGATATGAGCCAAAGGAAATTGCTATTACCGTAAAGCCAGGTGCAATGACCAATCTTCCGGTTATTGTTTTGCGATCAGGTGAAGAACAATTGGAGGAAGTAGTAATCCAGGGTAACGGAAGTTCCATTGAATATGATCGTGCTAAAAGTGTATATGTTTCCAAGCTACCTTTAAAAAATATAGAGAATCCGCAGGTCTATGACAATATAACTTCAGAGTTGTTAGAGCAGCAGATTATCACAAATTTTGATGATGCTCTAAAAAATAGTTCTGGAATTACCAAATTATGGGAATCAACAGGTAGAGGCGAAGACGGCGCAGGTTATTTTTCGCTTCGAGGTTTTCCTGTACAGCCAACAATGGTTAATGGCCTGCCAGCTCTTACCAATGGTAGTCCTGATCCCGCTAATATCGAAAATATCGAGGTTATAAAAGGTCCATCCGGGACTTTGTATGGAAGCAGTCTTATTTCATATGGAGGATTGATCAATATCACCACAAAAAAGCCATACGATTATTTTGGCGGAAATATTACTTATACTCTCGGTAGCTATGGACTTAACAGAGTTGCCGCTGATGTAAATACACCATTAGATGAAGATGGAGATGTGGCTCTACGAATTAACTCTGCATATCAAACTCAAAATTCTTTTCAGGACGCAGGATTTTCGAAATCTTTTTTCTTCGCGCCATCTTTAAGTTATCAGGTAAGCGACAGACTTTCTTTTTTAATCAATACTGAATTTTATAATGGAGAGTCTACAAATCCTACGATGCTATTTGTAGATAGGGGAGCACCTTTGACAGCAACAAATATTGAAGAATTAGGTTACAATTCGAATAGATCCTACACCAGTAACGATCTAACTCTAAAAAATCCAACTTATAGTCTACAGGGTCAGATGAATTATAAATTATCTGAAAACTGGACTTCTCAAACTGCTATTTCTCGTGGAAGTTCGAAGTCTGAAGGTTATTATTCTTACCTCTATGAAACCACCAGATTTTACGAAGGTCTGGATGAAGGTGTAGTGTTTACGAGGTATATGAATAATCAGAATTCTACCACCCTTACCACCGATCTTCAGCAGAATTTTATAGGTGATTTTGAGATCTTCGGATTGAGAAATAGGATTGTAGCTGGTTTAGATTATTTTCAACGGGAAACCATAGATAATGGTACCGGTTATGTAGGCAACGGAAATATTTATAGTGGAAATGCGAGTCTTCAGAATGTGAACGAGAGTGTTTATGGTATATCAGAGCAAGCGAATTATATTACAAATGGAGACAGCGGAATTCTTTCCACAGCGGCAGTTGATGGTCTCCTGGCCAATTCAAATCGTAATAATAATACTGTTAAAGAGGATATTTATAGTGCTTATGTATCTAATGTATTAAATATTACTCCGGCATTATCTGCCATGGCCAGTTTACGAATAGACCAGTTCGAAAATGATAGCAATAGTCAAACTGCACTTTCCCCTAAATTTGGAGTGGTTTATCAGCCAATTTTAGACCGGGTTTCCATATTTGCCAATTATATGGATGGTTTTAGTAACGTAGCACCTTCAGAAGTTATCAATCAGGATACTGGGGAAACAAACAGAATAACTTTTGATCCTGAACATGCTACTCAATTTGAATTTGGAACGAAGCTTAACTTTTTTAACGATAAGCTCTTTGCAACCCTGAGTTACTATGATATCCAGGTCGAAAACATTGTATTAGGTAATGGCATTACTGTCAATCAGGATGGAACTCAATACAGTCGTGGTTTTGAAGCCAGGCTTACCGCTAGTCCAATAGATGGATTAAATCTTGTCGCAGGAATCAGTCACAATGATAGTGAAGTGACCGAAGCTTCAGAAAATGATGATTTCCTCGGAAGAAGACCAGAATCTGCGGGACCTGAGACTCTGGCAAACCTTTGGGCAAGCTATAAATTTACTACCGGTGTAGCTGAAGGATTCGGTCTTGGCTTTGGAGGTAACTACGCCAGTGAAAACATGATTTTTAATCGCAACACGGCGGGTGTATTTACACTTCCATCTTATACAGTACTAAATGCAGCTGTTTTCTATGATGTAGATAAATTTTCGATTAACCTGAAATTGAATAATCTGACGAATGAAGATTATTTCAACGGTTGGTCAACGATAAATCCTCAGGCACCGAGAAATTTCGCTGCCGCACTTACCTATAAATTTTAGTTTGAGTTAGCTGGAGATCGCCGTAATGGTGATCTCCTTTTTTTAAGTATTATGAAGAAAAAACAGAAACGAAATACACTTAGAAAATGGAGTGGCAGAATCCATCTCTGGTTGGGTCTATTAACAGGTATTATTGTATTTATAGTTGCAATTACCGGATGTATCTATGTATTCCATGACGAAATTAAAGATGCTATCTACGACTACCGATTTGTAGAACAGCAGGATAGTGAATATTTGGCACCATCTAAAATTAAGGAGATTGTACAGTCGAAATATCCCGGAACTACAGATGATTTTGTACTCTATGCGGGGCAGGACAGACCAGTCGCGGTGTATGGAGTATATGAAGATACTCCCTATTACTTTTATCTGAATCCTTACACAGGTGAATGGTTGTATTCTCAGGATTTTACAAAGGATTTTTTCGAGATCGTAAAAGCACTGCACATGTATCTTTTGTTACCTGAGAAAATTGGCAGGCAGGTAGTAGGTATATCAACTTTGATATTTATTCTGATGATGATCACAGGAGTTATTCTATGGTGGCCTAAGAAGCTTAAAAATCTAAAAAAGAGTCTGAAAATAAAATGGAATGCTCGTTGGAGAAGAGTGAATTACGATCTGCACAATATCAGCGGATTCTATCTTCATATTCTTGCCATTGTTGTAGCCATCACCGGTTTATATTTTTCGTATGATTGGGTGAAAGATGGGCTTTATTTTGCAGGAAATCTAGGTGAAGATGTTGAAAGTGATCATCATGTTGAAAATATTGTGCAGAAACCACGAATTCCAAAGGAGCCTATAGATATAGCTTTTGTTGAAACTTTAGAAAAAGCGCCTGGCCATGAGATGTACTTTGTGTGGACAGAAGGTGACCATCATCCGGTGGTTACCGGAGCCTATACCGAATCTCGGGACTACGATCACCAATCCAATTACTATTTTCATCCACAAACTGCTGAATTACTTCAGGAACAGCCTTATGAATCTAAAAGTACTGGTTTAAAACTACAGGAAATGAGTTACGGTATTCATACAGGTCAGTATTTCGGGATGACCGGGAAGATCATCGCTTTTATTCTGAGCATTTTTGTCGCAAGTTTACCTGTTACAGGATTTATAGTGTGGTGGGGAAGAAAAAACCGGGTGGAACATCTCACCCGGTGATATTTTTAAAATAATAGTGCATCTACAATCGCTCCTACGATTGCGATCAGGATCGCTAACCACAAGCTTGGTAGAAAACCTTCAGTTTTGAAATCTGAAGTTAATTTGTCTGCTATTTCTATTACGATCGCATAGGCGACCACTCGAGTGATAAAGCCTAGTCCAAGGAAGTAGAAAATTCCGAGTGTAGCAATATTTAATACGGCGGTAAGTAACCAGCTCAATAGAAAGCTTAATACTCCAATGATCAATGCAACAATCAGTGCAGATTTGAAGCCATTAAGATGAACTTTACTTAGAAATTTCGCAGCGATTAGCAGGACGACTGCATCCAGTACGATATGGATAATCCATTGTAACATAATTTTGGTTTTAAAGTTAATTACTACGAATATACTTAAAAAAGCTTCAGATTAATCTTCGGAAGAATCGAGCCTGTATTCCATCGTACTGGGTTCTTTATTGATCAAAACTTCCCAGAGAGCCTTAACATTTGCCAGTTTCTCTCTTTGCTTCAGCCTGTATTCGGTTTGGTAAGTACGTTGATCTGCCGTAAAACCGAAGTAATTAAATCCCAGCTGATCCGAAATGAAAAGTGCTCTGGGCAAATGGAATTCTTGAGTAACAACAGTAGCATTCTCTATATTGAAAAGTTTTCCCGCCCTGTACATGCTGTCATAAGTATCCAGTCCTGCGTGATCTGAGGTAATCCGGTTTTGAGGAATACCTCGTTCCCGAAGATAGGAAACCATGGCAGCGATCTCATTATAATCTTCGGTTCGATGATCACCAGTTAGATGAAAATTCTTGACCTTGTTACTGCGATATAATTTAATAGCGGTATCTACCCGATCCTTTAAAATTGGAGATAATTTACCATCAGAATGGACACTTGCACCCAGAACAATTACTGTCTCTCTGGGAGGTATTTTAGAAATATCAGAATAAATATCTTCTGAAGTGTGTCTCAAGAAAATGGCTTCAATACCCAGGATGGTAAAGATGATAAGCACAATTCCAATGACAGAGAATAAGATGAATTTTTTAAGTTTTTTCATTTCTCTGGATGAATATAAGGTCGAAGATAGCCATAAATAATTGGATGTATCAGATTAATCGATAGCTAACGTAAATGTTCTTTTCATCATTGTGTACCTTTGTATTTTAAGATCATAATTATGAGTAATTTAAAAGCGCTGAACTGGCGTTACGCTACTAAAAAGTTTGATGATTCCAGAATTCTTTCCGAAGAAAAACTGGAGATCCTTAAGCATGCATTTAATCTCACTGCCACTTCCTATGGGTTACAACCATTAAAGATGCTGGTAATTAGTAATAAAGAGGTTCAAAAACAGCTTACAGAATTCTCAATGAATCAGCAGCAGGTAAGTAACGCTTCTCATGTACTGGTGATCTGTACTGAAAAAAATGTGGATGAAAAGTTTATATCTGGATACTTCCAACGTGTCAAGAATTTAAGAGACACACCAGATGAGGTTTTACAGCCTTTTCACAATTTTCTGGTAGATGATTTTAAGAATAAGGCAATCGAAGAAATTGAAGCATGGGCCCGTAATCAGGCATACCTGGCTTTAGGAACACTGTTGACCGTATGCGCTACTGAAGAAATAGATGCCTGTCCCATGGAAGGTTTTGAGCCTGAAAAATATGATGATTTCCTTAAACTTGGAGATAAAAATCTGCAGTCGGTACTTGTACTTCCCGTCGGTTATCGTGCTAAGGATGATTTCTTTTCAGAATTAAAAAAAGTACGTCGCCCGCTGGAAGAGGTGATCATTGAAATGGATTAATACTCTACGTATTCTTTGATCTCCAGACCGTAACCAATCATTCCGACTCTTTTAGTTTGCTGAGAATTTGATAGTAACCTGATCTTATGGATTTCAAGATCATGAAGAATCTGTGCTCCAATTCCAAAATCTTTAATGTCCATCTTCACTGGAGGCGCTTTAATTTCTCCTTGCTTCTGACTTTCTTTCAATTCCGTAATCCTGGATAAGAGGTTTGGAGATGGGTTAGCCGGATTAATAAAAACGATCGCACCACGACCTTCATCGTTGATCGCCTTAAACATTCCATCCAGTTTTTTATCTGCATTATTAGTCAAAGTGCCTAGGATATCATTGTTTACCATGGTTGAATTCACTCGTACAAGAATGTCTTCGTCGGTCTTCCATGAACCCTTAGTCAATGCTATATGAACCTGTGAATTGGTAGTTTGTTTGTAAGCGCGAAGCCTGAATTTTCCGAATCTTGTATCCAGCTCAAAATCCTCTTTTTTCTCTATAAGACTATCATGCTGCATTCTATAGGCAACAAGATCTTCGATAGAAACGATCTTTAGATCAAACTTTTTGGCGACTTCCAGCAGTTGAGGTAAGCGTGCCATGGTTCCATCTTCATTCATGATTTCCACGATGACTCCGGCAGGCTCTAAACCAGCAAGTCTTGCAAAGTCGATCGCCGCTTCGGTATGACCTGTTCTACGTAAAACTCCGCCTTCTTTCGCTTTCAGCGGAAAAATGTGTCCTGGTCTGTTAAGATCCTGCGGTTTTGTTTCAGGATCTATCAGGCTTTTGATGGTTTGAGCTCTGTCTGAAGCTGAAATACCCGTAGTTACACCTTTTCCTCTCAGGTCAATCGAAATCGTAAATGCGGTTTCCATAGGATCGGTATTATTACCAACCATCATTTCCAGTTTTAGATCATTACATTTTTGCTCGGTCAAAGGAGCGCAAATGAGTCCGCGGCCGTGAGTAGCCATGAAATTGATCATCTCTGGAGTAACCATTTCTGCAGCGGCTATAAAATCACCTTCATTTTCACGGTCAATATCATCTACTACAATGATCACCTTCCCGGCGCGAATATCATCAATAGCTTCCTGAATGGTATCTAGTTTGACCTGATACTGGTTGTTTTCTACCTCTGCCATAGTTCCAATTTTATGGCTGCAAAGATATTTATTATGATTTACTTTTGTTCCGAATCGCTCCGGCTTTTTTGAAGAGTTTTTTTATAGGATCTGTAAGGCTGTCAAAAGCTAATAATCCCTGATCTGTGGTAGCTCTGTATGTTAGGAAAACACCAAGCGGGAGCATGATCCAGGTAGGCAGCCATGTAGCCACAAATGCAGGAACACTTCCATTCTCTGCTGAATTTTTCGTGAAAATCCCTATAAAGTGATAGGTAAGAAAGAGCAGGATCGCAACTACGATAGGTAAACCAATTCCACCTTTCCTGATAATGGCTCCAAGAGGAGCTCCTACAAAGAATAGTACGATACAGGCAATTCCAAGAGCATATTTTTCATGTAGTGCGATCTCGAATTTATTGATTTGCTTTACATTGTTTCTAAACTCCTGCTTCTGCATTCCCAGATGGGCAATAGCGCTGTTTACAGTTCCTAAAGCCAGGTTAGAAATTTGTGCCGCATCGTAGGTGTTGTAATGTGAAAGGATGCTTTCTTCAGTAGAAACAACAGTATCCTTTGGCTTTAAATTATTCTGAACATTAACGATCCCGGAACGATCATACATATTAGATTTAAGGCTAGCCAATTTAGTGTTGTAGTTGACTGAAAATGAATCTATGCTTTCACTCAGTTCTGAAATTTTCAACATTCCGTGAGTGGAATTATAGTTTTGATCCTCCAGATCTACATTATTGAAATTCGAGAGATCTATATTGATGATATATTCGTCAAAATAAGTCTTCGTAAATGGTTTTCTTTTCCTCTTTTGATAATCTGAAGGTGTTACTTCATCGTAGTAGTTTCCTTCCTTCAGAATAAGTGAAAGCACATCAGAATTAGTACTTCCAACCAGTTCGCCTTCCCTTGCCTTGATCACCGTAGTATTCCCGCCATTTTTTTCTTTTTGATGAATGATCACATCGGTAAGAAACTGATCATTCTCACCACTTTTTTCTTCTACTTTGATGTTGAAAGTTCCAATATCATTGAAGATTCCTTCAGAAATAGCCATGGCAGGCTTTAACTGAGCTATATTCTTCCGAAGATTGATCGATTTAAATTCTGCCGCGGGAATCACATTATTGGCAAAAAAGAAAGCTGTAAGACTTACCAGCACTATAAATACCGTCAAGCTTCGCATGGCACGACCCAGCGAAATGCCTGAAGATTTCATCGCGGCAAACTCATAATTTTCAGCAAAAGAGCCGAACGTCATGATGGAAGTAAGCAGGATCGTGAGCGGTAATACCAGTGGCACCAGCTTTGGTGAGAAGTAAAGTAAAAACTTCAGGATTACTTCTGTATCCAGGTCTTTACCAGCAAGTTCACCTATGTACAACCATATCGTCTGGAGTACAAAGATGAACATCAGTATTATAAAGACCGAGAAAAATGTTTTTAAAAAGCTGGTAAGTATGTACCGGTCGAGTATCTTCAATTTAGTCTAATCTATTGATATAAAAGTCGCTGTATCTAGCTTCGTTAAAGGTAAATAGATTTTTTGCAAGTGGTTGATCTGTCTTGAAACTTTTCACAGTGATCGTCACTTTAGTTCCGTTCTCCTGGGTCTGGATCATATTGTAAATATGCTTGGTTTGAGTATCGATCCCAAGAAGAATATTCTTGATCTCAGCTTTGCTATCTTTTGGTGTAAGTTTAACATACTGGATCTCTCTACCTTTCACATTCTGAGTGATATCCATCTTGTAGTTATACCCATTTTGATAAAATGTGAACATTTTTGAAGGTGTGATACTGTTGCTATCTTCCTCAACATAATTGGAAATGTTGATCTCCTCATCTTCCGGAATGATCGTATAGATCTTTTTCCCGTCGAACATCTGTGTGGTTCCCATTAAATTCAACAGGTATTTGTCCCCGTCAATACTAACAACTCCTCGAGTTTCCTGACTCACATTCTCAGCTTCGTTTTCAAGTGAGTACTTGAAATCTATAACCATATTGTCATAATTCCTCACCTTTGCTGAAACTTCATTTAGTAATTTCTGAGCTTTTGATGCTTCCTGCGCCTGTACTCCAAAACTGAGTATAACTGCCAAAATAAATACTAATCTTTTCATTCTAATTTTTTTAGTCTGGTTTTTCATTTAATAGTTGATCGAGCGCTACCATATCTGTAATTAAAACCTGTCTTGCCTTGCTTCCTTCAAACGGACCAACGATGCCAGCGGCTTCCAGTTGATCTATTATTCTACCTGCACGGTTATACCCAAGTTTCAATTTACGCTGAAGCAAAGAAGCCGAGCCCTGCTGGGCGGTTACGATTACTTCTGCAGCTTCGCGAAACAGCTTGTCTCGCTCGCTCACATCTATATCAAGTCCTGTGCCACTTTCCTCGCTTTCGTAGGCAGGAAGTTGGTGAGCTTCAGGGTAAGCTTTTTGAGAACCAATGAATTCGGTGATCTTGTCTACCTCTGGAGTATCCACAAATGCACACTGTAGTCTCTTAAGTTCATTCCCCTGCGTAAACAACATATCTCCACGACCAATTAATTGATCTGCTCCCTGGCTATCCAGAATAGTCCTGGAATCGATCTTGGACGTTACTCTGAAAGCTACTCTGGCCGGGAAGTTTGCCTTTATGATTCCGGTAATTACGTTCACCGAAGGTCTTTGAGTTGCAATGATCAAATGAATTCCAATGGCACGTGCTAGCTGCGCCAGTCTGGCAATTGGCGTTTCCACTTCCTTCCCGGCGGTCATGATCAAATCTGCAAATTCATCCACTACCAAAACGATATATGGCAGGAATTTGTGTCCGTCGTTCGGATTTAACTTTCTTGCCTTGAACTTCGTATTGTATTCCTTTAAGTTACGGCACATGGCATCCTTTAAAAGATTGTATCGATCATCCATTTCGATACATAAAGAATTCAGGGTATTGATCACTTTTGTATTATCTGTGATGATCGCTTCCCCATCATCTGGTAATTTTGCGAGGTAGTGGCGCTCTATTTTATTGAATAAGGTAAGTTCCACTTTTTTAGGATCTACCAGGACAAATTTCACTTCAGCTGGATGCTTGGCATATAGCAGCGATGTTAGAATCGCATTCAAACCAACAGATTTACCCTGTCCGGTAGCACCCGCCATCAACATATGTGGCATTTTCGCCAGGTCGACTACGAAGGTTTCGTTACTTATCGTTTTACCCAAAGCTAGCGGTAATTCCATCTCTGCATTCTGAAATTTAGGTGAAGCGATCACCGAACGCATGGATACTATGCTGGCATTTTTATTTGGTACTTCAATACCAATGGTTCCTTTACCCGGAATTGGAGCAATAATTCTGATTCCAAGTGCAGAAAGCGAAAGAGCAATATCATCCTCAAGATTCTTGATCTTCGAAATACGAATCCCGGCTTCAGGGACGATCTCATATAAGGTTACTGTTGGACCAACGGTTGCTTTGATCTGTGCAATTTCTATCTTATAATTCTTGAGCGTATCAACGATACGATTCTTGTTTTCTTCCAGTTCTTCCTGGTTGATCGTGATAGTACCGCCGTAATCCTTAAGCAGTTCGATCGTGGGAAATTTGTAATTCTTCAGCTCCAGGGTTGGGTCAAATTCACCAAAATCCTTTACCAGTTTTTGACTCAGGTTATCTTCTTCTTCCTCTTCAGGAGCAGCTTCAACTTCCATTGCCACATTATCCTCTTCCACCGGAGCTTTTACTTCCATCTTCGGAATAGCTTCCGGGCTGTTTTTCTTCTCAGGCTTCTTTTCAGGTTTGCTGCTTAGGTCAACTTCTGCCGGTTTTTCTTCGTCTTTTGGTAAGACTACTTCTTTTTTCCATTCAATTTCTTCTTCAGTTTCTGAAACACTGGCCTGATGCTTTTGCATTGCGGTCTGAAGTTCCTGTTTACCAGAATTAAGGTAAGAACCAACCATTTCCGGTGTGACTTTCAGTCGTATCGCTAGGTAAGCAATTAGCAGAAATAGCATTAATAGAATGCTTCCGAAGAAGCCAAGATAATCCTGTAAAAAATCATTGGTTTCATAACCGATTCTACCTCCCAGAAGTGCATTTTTTTCAGCAAAATAACCAAGAATTACAGAGAGCCAGATCATCACCAGAATTCCCCAGAACCAGTATTTCCTCAGGCTGGAAATCTTAAATCCAAAGAATAAATAGATGCCGCTTAACAGTATTAAAAATGCGATAGAGAAAGAGGCTAGTCCGAAGCCTTTATATACGAAAAAATCACTTACAGATGCACCAAATTTACTCAACCAGTTCCTGGCTTCAACATCACGATTCCCAAGTTCCTGGAGTACGCTCTGGTCTGCCTGCCAGTTAAAAAGAAAAGATATGAAGGCGACTATAAGACCCAGACCAAATAGCATAAGAAAACTTCCAAGCACTACTTTTTGCTGCCTGTTGAGGCTGAAAGATAATTTACTGGATTTTTTTGTTGTTTTCCTGGTCTTAGGTTTCTTTTTGGCCATAGGTAGGTTGACGAATTTCGGCAAAAATACAAATTAGCCTTATCCAAATTAAGGAAAAAAAACTTCAATTTTCAAAGTTGCCCCGATTACAAGTCGTAAACGACTGGTTTTACTATTTATTCTTTAAGTAGGGTAGAAGTGCTGCTGTAAATTTATCGAAAGCTTCAATATGTGGTAAGTGTCCGGTATCTGGAATTTCCACCAATTTCGCATTCGGTATTTTGTTTTCGGTTATTTCTCCGAGTTCATCGTATAATCCCATGCTCGCTTTTACTTCCTTACTCACCAGGTTTTTACCCAAAGCTGTTCGATCCCGGGTCCCAATGATCAATAATGTTGGCATTTGCAGATTCTTAAACTCATAAACTACAGGTTGCGTAAGGATCATATCATAGGTGAGTGCGGCATTCCAGGCTATCAATGGATACTTTTCATTCAATGTCCATCCCGCAAGTAATTTAGCCCACTGTGCATAATCATCATTCCAATCGCCAGCATAATAGCTTTCCTGCTGGTATGTCTTGATACCCTGGTAGTTTTTATCCAATTCCTGCTCATACCAGTCGTCTATACTTTGATATGGAATTTTGGTCTTCCAGTCTTCAAGTCCTATTGGGTTGAGTAAAACAAGTTTACTGGTTATTTCGGGATACATCAAAGCAAAACGGGTGGCCAGCATGCCTCCCATAGAATGACCTAAAATAGAGGTCGTCGCGATCCCAAGTGTATCGATAAGCTTTTTGGTGTTTTCTGCCAGTTGCTGAAACGTATACTGGAAATGTTCTGGTTTGCTGGACTTTCCAAACCCTATCTGGTCTGGCACCAGCACATTGTACCCTGATTTTTGAAGAGTATCTATGGTAGTTTGCCAGTATGCGCCGTTGAAATTTTTGCCGTGTAATAAGACTACGGTTTCACCATTTGGATTCTCCGCCTCTATGTGCATATAAGCCATAGAATAGGTGCTGTTCTGAATATTAAGTTCGAGAAAATTTACATTATAAGGATATTCATAATTCTTAAGATCTATGTCCAATTCCCGCAGTTCCTGAGTTGTAACAGAAAATACGGTACACAGGCAGAGAACATATATTAGATACTGCTTCATGTAGTGGGGTATTAACTGGTTAAATAAGGAATATAGATAAATCCCGCGATGACGATCGCGATTATTGCAGCGATAAACACAGCACCTGCAGCAATGTCTTTAATATGCCCGATCTTATTATGAAAGTCGGGATGTACAAAGTCTGCCATTGCTTCTATGGCTGAATTCAATCCTTCTGCAGACATGACCATTCCAATTGCTACGAATTGAAACATCCATTCTGTTCTGGTAATATCAAAATACCAACCCGCAATGCAAACCAAAATCGAAATGACAAATTGCACCTGTATGCTGGCTTCATGGCTAAGCAGCAGTAGTGCACCTTTTAAGGCGTATCCTCCTCCTCTGATTCTCTTTCCGAGGAAAGTGTTTTTCATTATAACAGTGTTTTCAGCGCAGCAAGATAGTCTGGTTCATCCTCGATTTGAGGTACTTGCTGGGAATGTATCACTTTAGCATCTTCATCAAGAACCACTACTGCACGAGATAATAAACCTTCAAAGGGTCCGTCAAGAATTTCAACACCATAGTCTTTACCAAAATTTCTATCTCGAAAATCTGATAAATTTACGACCTGGTTCAATTCCTCATCGCTTACAAATCTTTGTTGAGCAAAAGGCAGATCCCTGGAAATACAAAGTATTACGGTATCTTTTAATTCTGAAGCTCTCTTGTTGAAGTTGCGAACTGAAGTCGCGCAAACTCCGGTATCAATACTTGGAAAGATATTGAGAATAACTCGCTTTCCTTTAAAATCATCCAGGGTTCCAATCGAAAGATCAGATTTAATTAATTCAAAATGAGGAGCTTTCTCATCTAGTGCTGGAAGTGAGCCGTATGTAGTTACAGTTTCTCCACCAAGTTCAATCTTTGCCATTTCTATTCATATATTAGATTGCTAAATTTATAGGATTGTGTTTCGGTTATTACTAAAATTATCATAAAACAACAAAGGCTGTTTCACAATGAAACAGCCTTTGCTATCTGGTTTATCAAAAAGGATTATTTGTCTATAGACCCTAAAACTTTCTTGACAAAATTATTAGCAGCATCCCTTTCAGGAGTACCGTCTTCTATCATTTTATGCACTTCTACAGCACCACAAAGATTTGTAAGTAATTCACCAATCACGTCCATTTCTTCTTCAGAAACTGAACGGTGTTCGGTAAAGCTTTCGAGTACATCAATCGTACTTTCAAGTTTGTTTACATCGTTGTTTCGCTGTAAATGCTTAATTACTGGTAACTTCATCTACTAAGTTTTTTAATTGGTCAAACTTATTCGTTTGAACCTGATTCTTAAAACTTCCATTTTTAAAGGTTGCAAATGTTGGAAGGTTATCCACTTTCGCCAGTTTTCTCGATTCCGGATACTTTTCAGCATCAACAAGAATAAACTGTGCATTTTCATGCTCTGCAGATAACTTCTTGAATTTTGGCTTCATTAAACGACAGTTTCCACACCATCCCGCCATGTACTGTACTACTACAGTATCATTAGCATTTACAATTTCATTTAAGTTATCCTGATCTAATTCCTTAATCATAGCAATTTTTTTAATGTTATTAATTCAGGGATACTTCTTAGTTAAGGCTTAAGTATGAAGCTACACCTTCGCGGTTTGCATTCATTCCTTCTTTACCTTCTTCCCAGTTTGCTGGACAAACCTCACCTTTTTCCTGTACATGCGTGTAAGCATCGATCAATCTCAAGAACTCATTTACGTTTCTTCCAAGTGGCATGTGGTTTACACCTTCGTGGAAAATTGTTCCTTCTTCATCAATAAGGTAAGTTGCTCGGTAAGTTACGTTATCACCTTCAAGAGTTACAGCTCCTGTTTCATCATCATAAGTTTCGCTCATGATGTCAAGAATGTCAAGACTTGAACTTAAGTTACGGTTACTGTCAGCAAGAATTGGGTAGGTTACACCTTCAATTCCGCCATTATCCTTAGGAGTGTTCAACCATGCGAAATGAACTTCAGGAGTATCACAAGATGCTCCAACTACCATTACGTTTCTCTTTTCGAACTCAGCCATTGCATTTTGAAATGCATGTAGCTCTGTAGGACATACGAACGTAAAGTCTTTTGGGTACCAGAATAAAAGAACCTTCTTATTATTCTTCTGAGCCTCCTCCAAAATGTTTAATTTGAAAGTATCACCCATTTCGTTCATTGCGTCTACACTAAGATTTGGAAATTTTTTTCCTACTAAAGCCATATTGTTAAATTTTTTTAAAATTAAAAATGTTCTTTTTCTACGCTGCAAAAGTATAATCTTCACTGCGTTTCCAAGACTTTTTAAATTTTATGATTTTATCACACAATAGAGTCTGTCTATGCATTGTAAAATCAATGATAGCGACACTCTATAACCATCAAATACTCAGAAATTTAGCAGTTATTCTAAGGTTTTGACAATGATTATTTGGTAGAAATTTTTCTAATTTTTAGTCCGATGGCAGCGAAAAGAAGGGTCATAAATGGACTCAAATAATTGAAGAAAGCGTAACCAGCATAGGAAAGTACAGGAACACCCAGAACTCCACTATGATAAGCTCCACAGGTATTCCATGGAATAAGTACAGAAGTCACTGTTCCCGAATCTTCAAGACTACGACTAAGGTTTTCTGGTGCAAGACCTTTATCCTTATAAGCTTTTGCAAACATTTTTCCCGGTACTACAATAGCCAGGTATTGGTCTGAAGCGGTTACGTTCAAGGCAAGACAACTAAATACAGTACTTGCAAACAATCCGAAGGTGGTATGGAATAGATTCAGAAGGGCTTTACTGATTCTGGATAAGGCTCCAATTGCTTCCATAATTCCGCCAAATACCATGGCACAAATGATCAACCAGATAGTTCCTAGCATTCCCTGCATTCCGCTGGAAGCAAACAGGTCATTAAGAGTTTCAGAATCGGTTTCTACCGCGGTGTCTACCGTGATGGCATTCATGAGTCCTTTATATCCACTAATAAAATTAAGTTCATTCATTCCACTTACTGCCAGTACAATGCCTGGTTGTACAATAAGTGCGGCAACCGCTCCGGCTAGAGTTCCAACTAATAATGCGATAAGCGGAGAGGTTTTCTTGACGATAAGAATGATTACGATGACAGGAACTACAAAGAGCCAGGGCGTTATCGTAAAACTCTTTTCTATGGAAGCCAGGATCGTAGAAGTATCTGTAGTTCCACTCGTGTCCAGGTTAAGTCCAATTATGATAAAGGCGATTAGAGTTATGGTAATTGTAGGCACGGTGGTTAATGCCATATATTTTATATGTGTAAAAAGATCTGTTCCCGCCATAGCCGGAGCAAGATTTGTAGTATCACTTAAAGGAGACATTTTATCCCCAAAATAGGCTCCAGAAAGAATTGCACCCGCCGTCATGCCCAATCCAATTCCCAGCGCATCAGCGATCCCGATGAGGGCAATACCAACGGTAGCTGAAGTTGTCCAGCTACTTCCTGTAGCCACAGAGATCACAGAACAGATAACAACACAGGCAGCCAGAAATATTGTGGGATTTAGAATTAATAGTCCGTAATAGATCATAGTAGGGATAATTCCACTAATAAGCCAGGTTCCTGCGAGAGCTCCTACCATCAATAAAATAAGAATCGCTCCGGAAGTGCTTTGAATATTGCCGGCAACTTCATCAACCATGGTATCAAACTTTACTTTATTGAAGTAACCAACGATCGCGGCAACGGCTCCTCCAAGTAATAGAATGAACTGATTAGAACCTCCAAGAGCATCATCACCGAAAACGAAAACATTGAAAGCTAACATAGCAACAAGAATAAGTACCGGAATTAATGCTTCCCAGATACTTAATTCCTTATTCTCAATTACAGGTTCATTTTCAGGATTTGCAGCAGAGTTTTCCATTCAGGAGATTCTATTTTTAAGGCATAAATAAAGCCTTAGGGTATTCTGAAAATCGTCAGATCTACCTTAAGGCTTGGAAATTTATAACCGGTCGTTAATGTTGTTCATATTTTTATGAACGTAATTTTACGACATTCGGCTTAATCCTGCAAAATTTTAGACCATTTCAGCACTTAGAATACCTACTTCTTCCATACAATCTTTCATCATTTCATAAGTTCTTGCAATATCATTATCCAACCCTATGGAAAATCGAATTAAACCATCACTTAATCCCATTTCTTTCTGCTCTTCTTCAGGAATTTCCGAAGAGGTTGAAGTTCCGGGCGCGCTGAACAGGGTTTTGTAAAATCCTAAACTTACAGCCAGATAGCCCAGATTTCTTTCCTGCATAAGTTCCATCAATTCATTTGCTTTATCCAGTGAACCAACATCGAGGGTCAGCATCCCGCCAAACCCATAAGATTCGTTCATCATGGTTTTGAAAGTTTCATGTCCTGGATGGGATTCCAATCCCGGATAGACTGTTTTCAACCCATCCTCCTGAAATTTATGAGCCAGGAACATTGCGTTGTGACTATGTTGCTTCATGCGAATATGTAGGGTTCGTAAATTTTTCAGAATAGAGGCAGCACGCAGACTATCCATAGTTGGACCCAGTAGCATAGCTGCGCCATCATTTACATTTCTAAGGTCGTTAATAAATTCCGTAGTGCCACATACAACTCCGCCAACAGTATCACTGCTACCGTTGATAAATTTCGTTAAACTATGAATCACCACATCTGCACCAAGTTTAATCGGACTAATAGAAAGTGGTGAAAATGTATTGTCTACTACCAGTTTTGAATTAGAAGCTTTAGAGATTTTAGCCAGGGCTTCTAGATCTGCGATTTCAAGTAATGGATTGCTCACACTCTCGCAGTAGATCACTTTTGTATTCTTCTGAAGGGCATTCTGCACCAATTCAGGTTTAGTGATATCTACAAATGTGGTTTCAATGCCAAATTTTGGTGCGAAATTTTTCAGAAATGCATAAGTGCCGCCATAAACGGTTCTGCTACAAACAATATGGTCACCGGCATTGCAAAGCTGCATAAGAACCGATGTGATCGCACCCATCCCGGAAGCAGAGACATTAGCAGATTCTGTTCCTTCCATTGCTGCGAGTGCTTCGCCCAAATAAAGATTGGATGGGGAGGAATGCCGGGAATATAAGTAACAACCTTCGGCATTACCTTCAAAGGTATCGAACATGGTTTTGGCTGAAAGAAAAGTGTAAGTTGAAGAATCTGATATCGAAGGGTTCACACCTCCAAATTCTCCAAAATATTGTAAGTCCTGAATGTGATCTGCTGGTTTGTATTTCATGATTTCTGAATTTAAATATTCAAATTTCTGGTAAAACCGACTTAAGAACAAGTAATATAGGTATGAGTAGAATATAAAACTACGAGGTGGTAGTATTATAGATTAAATAACTAATTTTATAGTCTGCAAATAATTTTAACCGAAAAATTTTAAGTTCAGACACCCAAAAAAATAGGCGTATGAAAATTGATGAGCTGGATAAAAGAATTTTAAAGCATCTTCAAGAGGATAGCAAAAAGACGAATAAGGAGATTGCGAATGACCTGAAACTTTCAGTTACTGCGATTTACGAACGTATTAAAAAGCTGGAACGCGATGGAATCATTGCGAAATATGTTGCATTGGTGAACCCGGAAAGTGTCGGCAAAGGTTTTATGGTTCTTTGCCAGATCAAACTTATTCAGCACAAAAAAGAAATACTTACAAAATTCGAAAAGGATATCACCAGTCTGCCCGAAGTTATCGAATGTTTACATGTGAGCGGAGACTATGATTATATATTGAAAGTTCTGGTAAGAGACATGGATGAATATCGTGAATTTATGGTAGCTAAGCTTACCAGCCTAGATCATATTGGGAGTACAAAAAGTGTCTTTACGATCAACAAAGTGAAGCAAAGCACGATCATTAATCTGTAATTCTTAAAATTTTGTCAGGACTCTCAGGTGCATTGGTCATTGTAGAGAATAGTCGTACTTTTGTAATCAATTTGTTCAAAAATTAGTAAAAACATACAATTATGAGTACATATGATGTTGCAGTTATAGGATCGGGACCAGGTGGATACGTTGCTGCGATTCGCTGCGCACAACTTGGGATGAAAACTGCGATCATAGAGAAATATTCCACACTTGGTGGGACCTGTTTAAACGTAGGTTGTATTCCAAGTAAAGCTCTACTTGATTCCTCACACCATTTTGAGGATGCGATCAAACATTTTGAAGACCATGGTATCGAAATTCCGGGAGAGGTAAAGCTTAACCTGGAAAAAATGATGGATAGAAAATCATCTGTTGTTCAGCAAACCTGTGACGGAGTGAAATTCCTTATGGATAAGAACAAGATCGATGTTTATGAAGGAGTAGGTTCTTTTGAAGATAAGACTCACATCAAGATCGAGGGAGAAGGAGATACCAAAACTATAGAAGCAAAAAAAATTATTATTGCTACAGGTTCTAAACCGGCAAGTCTTCCTTTTATTGAACTGGATAAGGAAAGAGTGATCACTTCTACCGAAGCACTTAAACTTAAAGAGGTTCCTAAACACATGATCGTAATTGGTGGTGGTGTGATTGGGCTGGAATTGGGGCAGGTTTATCGTCGCCTGGGAGCTGAAGTAACGGTTGTTGAATATTTGGATCGTATCATTCCTACTATGGATAGCGCACTTTCCAAAGAGCTGCAGAAAGTTTTAAAGAAGCAGGGAATCAAATTCCATGTTAGTACCAAAGTGAAGTCTGTTGAAAGAAACGGTGACGAGATCACGATAAAAGCAGATGATAAAAAAGATAAGGAAATCGAGATAAAAGGAGATTACTGCCTTGTTTCTGTAGGAAGAAAACCTTTTACAAATGGTTTGAACGCAGATGCTGCAGGAGTTGAACTTGATGATAAAGGTAGAGTTAAGGTAAACGAGCATTTGCAAACCAATGTAGATAATATCTATGCAATTGGAGATGTGGTGCGAGGTGCCATGCTTGCTCATAAAGCTGAAGAAGAAGGAACGATGGTTGCCGAATTGATCGCGGGTCAAAAACCTCATATCGATTATAACCTGATTCCGGGAGTAGTCTACACCTGGCCTGAAGTTGCTTCAGTAGGAAAAACTGAAGAGCAATTAAAGGAAATGGGAGTGAAGTACAAGGAAGGTAAATTTCCTATGCGAGCATTAGGACGTTCAAGAGCCAGTGGAGACATTGACGGGCTTATAAAGATCCTTGCCGATGAAAAGACCGATGAGGTTCTTGGAGTGCACATGATTGGTGCAAGAACTGCAGATCTTATTGCTGAAGCGGTAACTGCTATGGAATTCAGAGCTTCTGCGGAAGATATAGCGAGAATGAGCCATGCTCACCCGACCTATGCTGAAGCTGTTAAGGAAGCCGCTCTTGCCGCTACTGAAAACAGAGCTTTGCATATCTAGAGTAAGATAAATTACGGTATATTTTTAAGCCCGTACGTTATGATGTCCGGGCTTTATTTTTTTAAATCATTAATCTTTAATCCAATGATTGTTCCCGATATTGAAATTAAGCCTACTATTGAAGGCTTTAGGAAAGGTGAAGATGAATTGCTTAATAAATCAATCGATATAATTGAAGATTCTAAAAAATTGTAACTAAGAGAATTTTTTCATTTCTCTTTGTAGATTCTCCTTATAAGTCCGACTAATTGGTAACGACTTATTCTCTATAACCAATTCTTCATGAGAATACGATTCAATTTTACTGATGTTAATAATATATGATCTATGAATTCTTAGAAAATTAGCATCTGGAAGTTTCTCTTCAATGGAGGAAATTGTCTCTCTGGTAACTTTCGTGCCTTCGGTGGTTTCTATTTTCAGGTAATCGCTCAAACTTTCTATCCATAAGATCTTCTGAAAATCTATTTTATGCATTTTCCGGTCGATCTTAACAAAAAAGAACTCATTGGAAGAAGCAGGCAGATTTTCGTTTGTTTGAAAAGAATAGAGGTGCCTGAAATTATTAACTGCATCAAGAAATCTTTCGAAGGAAATAGGTTTAAGTAAATAATCTGCTGCGTGAAGATCAAATCCCTCGATCGCAAATTCTCTGTAAGCGGTGGTGAAAATGATCTTGATATCTTTATTAATAGATTTTGCAAATGCGATCCCTGTAATTCCAGGCATGTTGATATCCAGAAATATCAAGTCAATTTTGTTCGAACTAATACAATTAAATGCTTCTATAGCATTCCGGCAAGCCAGTACGATCTCCAGGAAATCTATCTTTGAAATATGATTTTTCAGAATGTCCAGGGCAACAGGTTCATCATCTACTATCAAACAGCGAATGTTATCAGGCATAAACAGTATTTTTGGAAAATTTCAGCATCAATCTTACATAATAATGATCTGGTCTGGTCTCAATATCAAGTTGATAATTATTCTCATATAGCAGATCAAGTCTTCGTTTAATATTTTCAAGACCAATACCATCTTCTGAATGTTCTGCTGAGAGCTGAGCTTTTGAATTTTCTATCAAAAACATTAATTGGTCATTCTTTACTTTTATTTTAATGCTGATTTCCAATTTTCCATCGGCGCCACGACCATGCTTGAAACAATTTTCTACAAAAGGCAATAATAACATGGGCGCAATCTGAATTTCTTCTATGAATTCCTCGATTTCAAAATCAACGATGAGGAGCTCCTGAAAGCGTTTTTTTTCCAGATCAATATAGTTAGTGATATGTTTTATTTCATCCTTCAGCGAGACCACTGGCTTTTTGGTTTGGTAAAGAATATAATCCAGTAAATCTGATAGTTGCAGGATCATTTCTGACGTAGTATGATGATTGGCTAAACTCAATCCGTAAATAGTATTTAGCGAATTAAAGAGAAAATGAGGATGAATCTGCATCTTCAGATATTTAAGCTCCTGTTCTTTTAATTTCAACTGCGCTTCCAGGATCCTGTTCTTCAATTCTTCATTCTTAGATGCAGTAGAATAATTATACTTCAGCAGACTAAATGCAGAAGCAAGCGCCACTACCAGATAGACGCTAATCATGATATAAATAAGGCTTTTTGTAATAGGAAAACTTCCCTGATATTCATAACCGGAAGTCAGCACCTTGGCGTAAAAAGCCGAAGTTGTGATATAGCAGGCTGAAATTACAAGTGCAGCTAAGCTATATAGACCAAATTGCAAATACTTTTTCGGAATAAGATATCGAGGAATGATCCTGTAAATAAATGTATAGGTGGTCAAAATGGTGACAGGAAGAAAAAAAGATGAAAAGTTCATTACCTGCCTGAATTCTGAATCTTCAAACCCAAAAAAGAAGGTGAAATAAAGCAAGACCACGAGCCAGAAAAGGCTGTGTAGTAGAAATTTCCTTCCCATTCCCAGGATGATCGAACTTAGTTTCATTAGTGAATAAAAATGAGACTTAATTTCGGTTAATAAAAATTATTGCGACGAATTACTATTTTAAGGAGCTGGATAACATCGCTTTCAGAATAGAACTGGAAAAATTCGGTAAATGGTAGAATCGGCTCAAAAACACGTAACTGGTCTCAATTCTATATTTTAAAACTAACTTCCTCCTAAGTTTGCTATCATTAACTAATAAAACTAAATGATGATTTTACTAAGTAGTATTCTTTTTCAAAACCCGGGTTTCTTTCAGCAGCTTGGGGATCGAATTAATGAAGGTGGACCACTGGCTATGAGTCTCATCTTAATTTCATTCTTTATTATAATATTCCTGGTCGTTCGGGCAGCAATCAATGTATCCGCAGTTGGGCATAAATTCCGAAAGAACATTTCTCTTATTAATCAATTGGCATTGATCGCATTGGTAGTCGGACTGTTTACGCAATTTATAGGCCTGATACAGATCTTTGATGCATTTGAGTCTCTTGATAACGTGAACCCGGCAATGTTTGTAGCAGGGCTTAAAGTGAGTTTGCTAGCTCCATTATTCGGTGGATTTACCTTCCTGTTTGGTAGGATCTCCAGTTTTATTCTCAACTGGATTCGTAAATCTGATCTTGATGCGAATTCAGCCAAGGCTTAGGTACACCAATTCATCTTTTTCATCATTCAAATTACGAACGCCAAAAATCCATGATACATAAGTTGAATTATTCACTTAATTAATTTTTCATTTTCGTAGAGAAACATTCACTACATTTAACCGTTAATTCTAATTTTAGAAATCATGGCGAAAGAAAAATCACCTTCAAAGAATTCAGCTAAGAAAGAACCTGTGCTGAGTTTAAAAGAAAAGAGAGCAGCCAAGGCAGCAAAGAAGAAAAACAGATCATAAACATAAAGGAGCGCAAATGCGCTCCTTTTTTTATTTTTTCCATCTCCGGTTGGCGTTCTTGTCACCACGGGTTTTAGGTTTCTTATATTTCTTGGCAATTTCCCGGCGATAACTACCTCCAAGATTTACCTTTTTATTCTTGTCCTTTTTCTCGTGAAAGGCCGGTCCTGCTTCCTGATCATCTGAATGCGGATTATAGATTTCTATAGATCTTGGCTTCTCTTCCTCGATCAATTCCGTAGAAATTTCAACGGCTTCCGGTATCGAATGTTCCAGAATTTGCATATCCATCAGAGTTTCGATCTTTTCGTAATTTTCGGCTTCAGCTTCGGTCTTAAAAATAATCGCAACACCTTTCTTTTCTGCCCGACCGGTACGACCAATACGGTGCATATAGTTTTCAGGATAATGCGGAGTATCAAGGTTGATCACATGTGATACATTCTCGATATCCAGTCCACGAGCCATCACATCTGTAGAGATCATGATACGCGTACGACCTTCAGCAAATTCCTGCAGACTGTTAAGTCGGTAATTCTGACTTTTCCCTGTATGAACCATGCTTACCTGATGCCTGAATTCGGCATTAAGAATATCGTATAGTTTGTCAGCAAAACGCTTGTCGGTCGTGAAAATAAGCACTTTTCGGTATTCATCATCATCTGTGAACAGCTCTTTAAAAAGATTTGCCTTCGTATTGAAGTTAGGAACTTTATAAGCTCGCTGCTCTATATTTTCAAGAGGTGTACCACTTACGGCAACCGATATTTTCTCGGGAGTTTTGAAATTTGCGTCGATCATCGCTTCCACGGTTTCGGTCATAGTTGCCGAAAACATAATACTTTGCCTGTTCTGTGGAAGCAATTCGAGGATATTATTCACCTGGAACTTGAATCCAAGATCTAGCATCACATCCACTTCATCGATCACGAATTTCTGAATGGATTTTAACTGAACAGCTCTGCGCAGCACCAGATCATACAATCGTCGTGGGGTTGCTACCAGGATGTCCTGTCCCTGCATTAAATCCTGGTGTTGCGTATTTATGTTCACGCCACCATAGATTCCTGAAATTCGTACATTAATATACTTTGCGATCTTTTTTATTTCCTCAACAACCTGAACAACAAGTTCACGGGTTGGAACAAGAATCAAGATCCTGGGATTTTTTTGTTCCGAATATTTGAGCATTCTTAAAAGTGGAAGCAAATAGGCAAAGGTCTTACCAGTTCCCGTTTGCGCGATCCCAACAACATCCCGTCCAGACGTGATCGATGAAAACGCCTGTTCCTGGATTGGAGTAGGTGTCTGGAAATTAAGATCTTCCAGTGCATTACGCAGTGGAGTGTTTAGGTTTAGATCCTGAAAGCTCAAAGTATAAGTTTTTATTTTTGCAAAGGTACTGCTTAACGTGCTAACCTGCACATTTATATACTAGTAAATGCTAATCTGGTAACTAGCCTTAAAATCATCATTCGCATTCAGCACTTCATTCCCAGCTTTTTCCTTGAAATTTTTACTAGAATCTGCAAGATCTGTATAGCCAAGCCATGGTTCGATACAAACGTAGGATGCGTTTGGTTTTGCCCAGATTCCAAGGTCTTTAAAATCTTCAAATTCAACTCCTAAAATAGCACCTTCAGTTTTGCTATGTAGCTCTACTTTTTTTGATGTAATACTTCGGAAGATCAATGCGTCCTTGTCGAAAAGATCTGATCTAAGTTGCAGGTTTTGCTCATTTTTAAGTATCACTTCCTCTTTCTCACCAAGTAAGCCGTTTTCATCAAGGATCTCCGTCGTAAGGTTTAGTTTCTGGTCAAACTGAAGAGAATAATCTTCAGTTTTTTCACCTTCAGAATAGAGAATATTGAAAGCTGGATGACCTCCAAGTGAAAAATATAAAGGCTTTTCATCAAGATTAACAATATGATGCTTTACTTCCAATTGCTTATTCTTCAGAATAAAATAGATCCTGAAGGAAAATTTGAATGGATACATCTTCAAGGTTTCTTGAGAATAAAGAAGTTCAAAAACAAGCTGATCTTCAGTTCTCTCTTTTAGTCTTATCTGATCGTTATGCCGAATGATTCCATGTTTTGGTAGACTATAAGTTGCGCCTTCAAATTTATATTCCCCATCTTTCAGCATTCCAATGATTGGAAAAAGATTAGGCGCATGACTTCCCCAAACATCTGGATTTGCCTGCCAGATATGTTCTCTTCCAGATTTTTTATTCAGAATACTGCAAAGCTCGGCGCCAGTTTCCAGAACTCCGATCTTTAGATGTTCATTCTCTATATAATGAGTGGTCCTCTCCATAATTTTTATTTCAGTTACTCTCTTACCAGATTTTTGAAACGAAAAGCTAAGATAAATTTTCAGTAATTTTAGAGAAAATCAAACATGAAAAAGATTCTCGCATTTGCCGGTTCTAACAGTAGTACTTCCATAAATCAAAGACTCCTGGATCATATCACAGGACGTATCCAGGGACATGAGATCAAAATGCTCCAATTAACCAATTTTCCTTTCCCAGTTTATGATGAGGATATCGAAAAGGAATCGGGAATTCCAATGAACGCAAAGATCATTCACAACTATATTCTAGATCACGATGCCTTGATCATTGCGGTGAATGAGCACAATGGGACTGCTTCTGCATTTTTTAAGAATATCATTGACTGGTTATCCCGGAATCAAAAAAACTTTCTTGAAGGAAAAAAGATCCTTTTGGTAAGTACTTCTCCGGGTAAACGCGGAGCCAAAAGTTCCCTGGATTATTGCCGTGATATCTTCGGAAGATTTGGCGGTGATGTCATCGAAAGCTTTAGTTTTCCATCTTTCCAGGATAATTTTGAAGATGCTAAGGTGACAAACGAAGTGCTGGATATGGGAATTGAAGATGTGCTTACTACCTTTGCCCATCAAATCGAAGCTTAATTGAGAACAAAAAGATCTTTTGCCGTACAGGATATGTCAGATTTCAAAAAGAAATTACTCACCTGGGGAAGCAGTTTTCCGGATATCGTATGGCTGGATAGTAATCTGGATTCTTCGGAAAATACCGAATTTGAAGCAGTACTTGCTGTAGAAGCTTTTACCGCTATCAAAACCGATCACCAAAACGCCTTCGATAAACTGAAGGAATATCAGCAAGCTACCAAAGATTGGATCTTTGGTTATTTAAGCTACGACCTAAAAAATGACGTAGAGCGATTAAAATCTTCTAATTACGACGGACTTCATTTTCCAGATCTTTACTTTTTTCAGCCTCAAAAACTGGTATTTTTAAAAGATAACATAGCCGATTTCATTTACCTGAGAATGGTAGATGACGAAATTGAAACTGATTTTGAAGAGATTCAGAATCTTAAGCTTAAAACTGAAATTTCTGTAGAGAAAATAGAAATACAATCCAGAATTAGTAAGGAGGAGTATCTTGAAAAGGTAGGAGCAATGCTTGAGCATATTCATCGTGGGGATATTTATGAAGCGAACTTGTGCCAGGAATTCTTCAGTGAAAATGTGGATCTGGATGCATTTTCTATCTACCAAAGTCTTAATGAGATCTCAAAACCTCCTTTTGCTGCATTCCTGAGACTCGAAAACATCAATCTTGTTTCGGCTTCCCCGGAGCGTTATCTACGTAAAAAAGGTGAACAATTGCTTACCCAGCCCATTAAAGGCACAGCGAGAAGATCTTCCAATCCTGAGGAGGATAAGGAAATTGCTCTTAATCTGGCCAGGGATCCAAAGGAAATGTCAGAAAACGTAATGATTGTGGATCTTGTTAGGAATGATCTTTCCAGGATCGCTGAAAAAGGTTCAGTAAAAGTGGATGAACTATGCAAAGTGTATTCTTTTAAACAGGTACACCAGCTGATTTCTTCAGTCACTGCTACGATCGCCAGAGGCATTGAGCCAGTAGAGGCACTACGAACGAGTTTCCCCATGGGAAGTATGACCGGAGCACCCAAGATTTCAGCAATGAAGATCATAGAAAAGCTGGAAAGTACTAAACGCGGACTCTATAGCGGCGCTGTGGGCTATTTCTCTCCAGAAGGTAATTTCGATTTTAACGTGGTAATTCGTAGTATTCTTTATAATTCTACGAATAAGTATCTGTCATTTTCTGTAGGAGGAGCTATTACTGCCAAATCGAATCCCGAAAAAGAATATGAAGAATGTCTGTTGAAATCCAGGGCATTGCGTGAAGTTCTGGAGAATCTTTAAGCTGCTTTTTATTAAATTCAGGCTTTGTATATTTGATTAGATATGGAAAAAGCCTTCAAAAAGATCATCAAAGAGGAATACCCTTTTCTTTGCACCAATAAATTGTTGATCGCCGTAAGTGGTGGTGTGGATAGTGTTGTTCTAGCGCATCTATGTAAGTTGTCAAAAATGGAATTTTCCATAGCACATTGTAATTTCAATCTTAGAGGAGAAGAAAATGATGCAGATGAAGCCTTTGTAAAAGAGCTTGCAGAAAATATGGAAGTCCCATTTTTCACTCAGAGTTTTAATACGCTGAAGTTTGCTGAAAATGCTGGTATTTCTATTCAAATGGCTGCCCGGGAATTACGTTACAACTGGTTTGAGGAACTTTCAAATTCCATGGAGTTTGATTATACTTTAACAGCACATCATGCGAATGATAATCTTGAAACTTTTTTGATCAATCTTATTCGTGGTACCGGCCCGGAAGGTCTGCAGGGAATTAAAGATAAACATCATCAACTCATAAGACCACTAATCAATTTTTCCAGGTCTGCAATCGAAGAATATGCCAATAGTAAAAGTTTAAAATGGCGCGAAGATTCCAGTAATGCTTCAGATAAATATATGAGAAACCGTATAAGACATCATATGGTGCCACTTATGCAGGAGCTTAATCCACAATTACTTGAAACTTTTGCGAAAACTCAGCAACATTTGAACGAAAGCATGGAATTGGTAGAGGATTATATGAGTCTGCTTTATCCAAAGATCATCAGTAGGGACGTGTTTGGTTACGCCCTGGATATTGCCTTCTTAAAGAAAGTGCCTAATTCGAAACAGGTACTTTACCAATTGCTCAAATCCTTTGGATTTACTGAATGGAACGATGTTCATGACCTTATGGACGCGCAGACTGGTAAAATGGTGCTTTCAGATACCCACAGGCTTATTAAGGATAGGAATAGGTTATTGCTTACTGAGATTCAGGATGAGTCGGTCAATAAGGAATATCAACTTGAAAAAGGGGAGGAGTTTGTTATGATCCCTGAATTTGGAACTCTGCATTTGACCGAAGTTGAAAAATTTGACAAGGCCGCAACCCACAGTATTTTTGTGCCCATTCGAAAACTTAAATTTCCTTTGCTGATCAGGAAATGGAAAGAGGGTGACTTTTTTGTTCCCTTCGGAATGAAAGGAAAAAAGAAGCTGAGTGATTATTTTAAAGATGAAAAATTCAGTTTACCACAAAAGGAGCAAACCTGGCTACTGTTTTCCGGAGAAGATCTTGTCTGGATCATCAACCAACGTGCAGATAATCGCTTTTCCGTAGAAAAAGGAGATCGGGAAATCCTTAAAATCAGCTTCAGCTAAGAGAATTGACATATTTAATATGTGCAAACTCTTGTTTTTCCTGAATTCCTTCAGGAATACTTACCTAATTTCTATCTTTAGACGCTTTATAAAAATAATCGAATGAAAATATTCAATACTTCCCTGTTTTCAGTATTACTTCTTTTTATACTGAATCCCTTAAATGCTCAAAATGAGACAGATTACGATGTCAAAGACCATTACGATAAAATGGAAGTAGACATTCCCATGCGAGACGGTGTAAAACTTCACACTACGATCTATACTCCAAAGGATACTTCATCTGAATATCCAATGTTGATGCAGCGAACTCCCTATAGTTCCCGACCTTATGGAGAAGATCAGTTCAGATCCAAGATCGGTCCTAATGAGATCATGATGAAAGAAGGTAACATTATCGTCTATCAGGATGTACGCGGTAGATGGATGAGCGAAGGAAAATATGATAATATGCGTGCCTTTATTCCGAATAAAAAAGGGAAAGAGGTAGATGAAGCCAGCGATACTTACGATACGATAGAATGGCTGATCAATAATGTGAAAAATAACAATGGAAAGGTTGGAACCTGGGGAATTTCCTATCCAGGATTTTACAGTACGTATTCACTTTTAAGTGGGCATCCAGCTCTTAAAGCAGCATCTCCTCAGGCAAGTATCGGTGATTTCTTCTTTGATGATTTTCACCATAATGGCGCTTATTTACTAAGCTACTGGAGAGCTACGGCGGTTTTTGGATATCAGAAAGATACTCCTGTAGATACCAGCTGGTACGAATTTCCAGATCTGAAAACTCAGGATCAATACCAGTTTTTTATGGATGCGGGTCCTTTGAGCAATCTTGATGAATATTATAAAGAGGATAACGAGTTCTGGCAACAGCTAAAAGAACACCCAAATTATGATGAGTTCTGGCAAAAACGAGGAATCGTTCAGCATATGAAAGATATTAAGCCGGCGGTAATGATCGTGGGCGGACTATTTGATGCAGAAGATCTGTACGGACCTTTCAATATTTATAAGAGTATAGAAAAGAAGAGTGATAATCACAATATGATCGTTTTTGGTCCCTGGAGTCACGGTGATTGGGCTAGGGAATCTGGAAGACAATCTGTAGGGAATGTCTATTTTGGTGATAGTATATCCACACATTTTCAAAGAGATTATGAAACTGAATTTTTCAATCATTTTCTGAAGAAAAAAACTAAGGATGCTTTGAGATTGCCTGAAGCACATATTTATGATACAGGAGCTCGCGAATGGAATGATTATACTGAATGGCCGCCGAAGAATACTATGGAGAAAACCTGGTATCTGGGAGCTAAGGAGCAATTATCAGAAAAGTCATCAGATCATGAAGAAACTTTTGTGAGCGATCCAGCAAAACCAGTTTCTTATAATAGTGAGATCAAAATGGTGTTTACGCCAAGAGAATATATGTCTGGAGATCAGCGATTCGCAGCCAGAAGACCAGACGTCCTGGTATTTGAAACTGAAGTCCTGGAAGAAGATATGAAAATGACCGGACCCATTGAAGCGATGCTAAAGGTGGCGACAACGGGAACTTCAGCAGACTGGGTGGTAAAATTGGTGGATGTTTATCCTGAAGATACAGAGAACTACGAAGAAACCATGCCTCATCTTAAAATGAGCAATTATCATATGATGGTTCGTAGTGAGGTGATGCGCGGAAGATTCAGAAATAGCTTTGAAAAACCGGAAGCATTTGAGCCTAATAAAAAAACCGATGTAAATCTTACGTTGCAGGGTGTGAATCATACTTTCAAAAAAGGTCATAAAGTGCAGATCCAGATTCAGAGTACATGGTTTCCACTAATCGATAGGAATCCACAAACTTATGTAGATAATATCTTTGAAGCTGAAGAGGAAGATTTTCAGAAGCAAACACATACGATCTACGGAGATTCAGCCATTAAATTTTCAGTTTTAGAAGAATAAATCTTAGAATGAAAAAATCAGTTTACCTATTGTTATTCGGAATTTTGCTAAGCTCATGTGCCAATGAAAAGCAAAATTCAGATTACTCTGAAGAGGAGCAGCAAAGCGCTTCCGAAGAAATGAACGCTTACTTTGCGCGTGAGTTCGAAAAAGAAGTTCAGGAATCTCCAGAGACCCAGACCCGAAGAGGGCTGAAAACAAATTATGATCGATGGGATGATTATTCCAATCTTAAATATGCTGAAGATCTTGAACAGGCACGGGAACGTATGGATTATCTCGATCAGGTAGATGTAGCGGCTTTGGATGAAGATACCAGGTTAAGCTACGACCTGTATCGCAGGCAGGTTCAAAATGAGATAGATGATTATGATTTCAGGTTTTACAATTATCCAATTGAGCAAATGCACGGGCTACATGCAGAACTTCCTGCTTTTTTAATCAATATGCATCGCATAGATTCCATCGGTGATGCCAGGGCTTATATTGCCAGACTGGAGGGACTGGAGAAAGTAATGCAAGATGTGATCGAACAGTTACAGCTTAGAGAGCAGAACGGAATTATTCCGCCTAAATTCGTTTTCGACAGAACACTAGATGCTTCAAGGAATATTATCAAAGGAAAGCCATTTTCAAAGTCGGCTAACGCCAGTGCTTTAATGGAAGACTTTACCACGAAGATCGATCAATTAGATCTGGAAGATGCGGAACGAACAAAACTGGTCAATGCTGCGGAAGAGGCACTTGTAGATCATGTTCAGCCTGCTTACCAGAGTTTGATAGATCATTTGGAGAATCAGCAGTTGCGCGCTACTGAAGAAGCTGGTGTATGGAAATTCCCAAAAGGGGAGGAGTTCTATGAACTTGCACTGAAAAGGGTCACTACTACAGATCTTTCAGCAGAAGAAATTCACCAGATAGGATTAAGTGAAGTAGCTCGAATTCATTCAGAAATGGAGAAAATCATGGAACAAACAGGTTTTGAGGGAAGTCTTCAGGATTTCTTTGATTTCATGAAAAATGATGAGCAATTTTATTTTGCAGATACTGAAGCCGGAAAAGAAGAATATTTATCACAAGCTAAACAGGTGATCAATACTATGAAAACCAGGCTTCCGGAATTGTTCCATACCATGCCTGAAGCAGATATCGTAGTAAAAGCGGTAGAACCTTTTAGAGAAAAAAGTGCTGGTAAAGCTTTCTATCAACAACCTGCTTTGGATGGTTCCCGCCCCGGAACTTACTATGCCAATCTTTATGCCATGAAAGCGATGCCTAAATACGAAATGGAAGCACTGGCTTACCATGAGGGAATTCCAGGCCATCATATGCAGATCGCTATTGCGCAGGAACTGGATTCTATCCCGGATTTTAGAAAATTCAGCTTTTACACTGCATACGTGGAAGGTTGGGGATTATACAGTGAATATATTCCGAAGGAAATAGGATTCTATAAAGATCCGTATTCAGATTTTGGTCGGCTTGCAATGGAACTTTGGAGATCCTGCAGACTGGTTGTAGATACTGGTATTCACGCCAAAAAATGGACGAGACAGGAAGGTATAGATTATTACCGTGAAAATACACCAGCTGCTGAAAGCGCCTGCGTTAAAATGGTAGAACGACATATCGTAATGCCAGGGCAGGCGACTGCTTACAAGATAGGTATGAACAAGATCCTGGAACTAAGAGAAAAGGCGAAAACTGAACTGGGAGAAGCCTTTGATATACGTGAATTTCACGATGTTGTATTAACAGATGGTGCTTTACCGCTAACGATCCTGGATACTAAAGTGAACAACTGGGTACAAAGCAAAAAATAAGTATGTTGAAAACAGTACAGGAAGAAGATCTAAAGATCATCGAGTTAGAAAATGGGCAGCAGAGCAAGCTAAAGATTTTGAACCTTGGTGCGACATTGTTTAGCTTTAGTTTAAAAGATAAGAATGACAAGCCGGTAGAAGTTGTTGCAGGTCCTGCCCAGATCACCGATTATATTAGCGAAACTTACTGGGAGCATAATAAATGTTTTGGAGCCAGTATTGGTCGTTTTGCGGGAAGAATTGCTGAAGGGAAATTCAGCATTGGAGAAGAAGATTTTAAGCTGGAGGAAAATTTGGAAAATGCGCATTTACATGGAGGAGCAAATGGTTTTCAAACGAAAATCTGGGAAATCAAAAAGATCACAGAAGCACCGAATCCTTCGGTAAAAATGACTTACGTAAGTAAGCATATGGAAGAAGGTTACCCTGGCGAAGTCACAGTTGAAGCGACTTACACTCTGACTGAAGATAATCATGTGAAGCTTTCCTACCGCGCCACAACAGATAGAAATACGATTATTAACCTTACCAATCATACTTACTTTAATTTGAATGGTGGTGGAAGTATTAGTGATCATTTTATGCAGGTAAATGCTTCTAAGATCCTGGAACTGGATGAAAATAACCTACCGACTGGAAATTTGACAAAACTCAGGGATCATCCTAAGGACTATCGCGAGAATAAACTGCTTGGCAACAGGGAACTTGATGATGTGTATATTCTGGATGTTATGGAAAATGAAGTGCAGGCACAGTTATTCGCTCCGCTCACTGGTATCAAGCTAAAAGTGATGAGCAATCAGCCCGTATTAGTCATCTATTCTCCGGAAAGTCTTCCGGCAGATGTAGTGTATCTCAAAAAGCTGGATAAGAACTTTCCAGCGGTCGCGATCGAAGCACAAAACTATCCTGATGCTCCCAATTTCAGAAACTTTCCTAGCAGTCTGCTAAAACCGGGTGAAGTCTATGAAAACAACATCGTTTTTGCTTTTTCTGTAAAATAATAATTCTATATTTAACCGAAGATTTTAAGAAAAGATTATGATAGGAATTTTATCCTTCGTTGGATTTACAGCACTCGTAGCTATTATTGCATATTTCGCAACCAGAAGAACTGATGAGTCCACCAGTGATGGTTATTTCTTAGGCGGTAGGAGTCTGACTGCCGGCGTAATAGCAGGTTCGTTATTACTAACAAATCTCTCTACCGAGCAGATCGTAGGATTAAATGGAAGTTCATATGCCAACGGTTTATCGGTAATGGCCTGGGAAACGCTTGCTGCTATCGCCATCGTAGTTACGGCAATTTTTTTACTACCAAGATACTTAAAAGGAGGGCTTACAACGGTTCCGCAGTTTCTGGCTGAACGATATGATGTTACCACTAAAACACTTACTTCAGCCCTATTTCTTACAGGTTATGTAGTTGTCTTATTACCAATTATTCTCTATTCTGGATCTGTAGCGATTAGCGGGATGTTTGACGTTCCAACTCTATTAGGAGTTTCTGATGATGCAGCAATAAAGATTTGCGTATGGGGAATTGGAATTATTGGATCTATTTATGCTGTTTTTGGCGGATTAAAAGCAGTAGCCGTATCTGATAGTATCAACGCAATCGGACTATTAATTGGAGGGATTCTGGTACCTATTTTTGGACTGGTGATCATTGGAGATGGTAGTTTTTTGGAAGGAATCACAACGCTAACAGAAACTAATCCAGAGAAATTTCAGTCCATGGGAGATGAGACCAGTCCGGTTCCTTTCCATACTCTTTTTACAGGAATGATGTTAGTACAACTTTTCTATTGGGGAACTAATCAACAGATCATTCAACGTGCTCTTGCTGCTAAAAATCTGAAGGAAGGACAGAAAGGTTTAATGTTGGCCTCTTTTATCAAGATCCTAGGGCCACTGATCGTTGTTCTTCCTGGTATCATCGCTTTCCATATTTTTGGTGCAGATCTGGAAAATGGAGATGAAGCATACCCGCTTTTGGTGAATAGAGTATTGCCTGGTTATTTAATTGGATTCTTTGCAGCTGTTATTTTTGGAGCAATTCTAAGTTCTTTCAATAGCGTATTAAATAGTTCGGTAACCCTCTTCGGAATCGATATTTACAAGCAACATATTAATAAGGATGCTAATGAGAAAACCATTGTTCGTTATGGTAAAATCTTCGGAATAGTGCTTGCCGTAGCAGCAATGTTCATTGCTCCTTTAATAGCCAATGCAGGTAGTTTATTTGACTATCTACAGGAAGTGAATGGAATATATAGTATTCCCATCTTAACGATCATTGTAGTTGGTTACTTAACCAAGTATGTTCCAGCTATTGCTGCAAAAATCGGACTTATATCAGGATCTCTATTATATATCCTAAGCCAGTTTGGACTGAAGCCGTACCTCGCTGAAAGTGCTTTAGAAGATGCCGCTGCCAGTGGAATTACAGATGCTGCTGAATTAGCAGCCATTGAGGCAAGCGCCTATCCTCACTACCTGGATGTTATGGCAATTCTTTTTGCCTTGAACGTTGTGATCATGCTGGTTATTGGAAAGTTAAGACCTCGTAAAACACCTTACTTACAAGAACATACAAAACAAGTGGATATCACTCCGTGGAAATTTGTTAAACCGGTTGGTTTTGCAATTATCATCATTGTTGTTGGCGTATATGCATATTTCGCTTAACACTAAACAAAGAACAATAAATAAAAACCCTCGAAAGATCGATCTTTCGAGGGTTTTTAATTACAGAATGTTCAGAATTAGCTCTTGTTAAAATGTTTATCAGGTTGCGCATTCAGCATTGTAACCGCCTGTTCTGCGGTGATGTCTCGCTGAGGTCCTGCAAACATCTCATAACCCACCATAAATTTCTTAACCGTGGCAGATCTTAATAATGGCGGGTAGAAGCTCATATGAAAGTGCCACTCAGGATGGTTCTTGCCGTTAGTTGGGGCCTGGTGTATCCCGGAAGAATATGGAAATGACGTTTTAAACAGGTTATCATACTTTATAGTCAGCTTCTTTATAATATCTGCAAAAGCGATCTCTTCATTCTCGTCAAGATCTGTTATTTGCTGAAGATGCCTTTTAGGAATGATCATCGCTTCGAAAGGCCATACCGCCCAGAAAGGAATTAAGGATACGAAATGCTCATTCTCATCGAGAATTCGTTCTCTTAAAGCCAGCTCCTGACTTAAATAATCACCCAGTAGGCTGGAATTGTTCTTTTGCCAGTATGCTTCGAATCTTTCAGATTTTTTCGAAATTTCGGTTGGAATGGAAGATTGCGACCATATTTGTCCATGAGGATGCGGATTGCTACACCCCATAATAGCGCCTTTATTTTCAAAAATCTGGACGTAATTGATGTCTGGATTTTTCCCTAGCTCAGCGAATTCGGTTTTCCAGATCTGCACAACCTTCGTGATTTCTGAAACTTCCATCAGTGGCAGCGTTAGCGAATGATCTGGAGAGAAGCAAACAACTTTGCAAATTCCCTTTTCAGTTTCAGCCTTCAGCAGGCCTTGTTCAAAATTCACTTCAGGAGTATCCGGCAACAGAGAGCTGTAATCGTTTATGAAAGCATAAGGTTCAGAATACTTAGGATTCGTTTCTCCGCTTGCCCTGGTATTTCCTGGACATAGATAGCAACCCGGATCGTACGAGGCTTTATCATGGGTTTTATTCTCTTCGGTTTTGCCCTGCCATGGTCTATTTGTGCGATGTGGTGAGACCAGTATCCATTCACCGGTCAAAATATTATACCTGCGATGAGGTAGTTTGTTCATTTCATCATTCATGGGATACCAGTTTTATTATTTCTGTTCCGGCTGAAGGTGCAACTTTGATTGCTTCCGGGTAGATCTTAAATCTTTCAAAATATGCTTCGGAAATTTCAGTAATATAGCTTTCAACATCTTCAGAATTTATAAGGTTAATGGTGCAGCCGCCAAAGCCACCGCCCATCATTCTGCTTCCGTAGATAAATTCTTTTTCTTCAGCAAAATTAACCAGAAAATCAAGTTCCTGGCAACTCACCTCATATTGATACTGCAAGCCGCGATGAGAAGCATACATCAATTTCCCCAAGGCCTGAAGATCGTTATTGCGAAGCGCATCTGCAGCTGCCTCCACACGCTCATTTTCCTGCAGTACATATAAACAGCGTTGGTAAGTCTGCTCAGAAAGTTCAGATCGATAATCTTCTAGCAAGTCATAATCCACATCTCGCAAGCTTTTTATTTCCGGATTCTTCAATTTAATTAGCCTGATCGCTGTTTCACATTCCTCACGCCTGGAATTGTAATCACTGTCGGCCAGGTTATGAGATACCCTTGTGTTTAGCAGTAGCAATTCAAAGTTTCCGAGATCTGCAGGAATATATTCAGTAGCAAGACTTCGACAATCCAATTTGATAAAATGATCCTTTTTGCTAAGAACAGAAGCAAATTGATCCATGATTCCGCAATTAGAACCTACAAATTCATTTTCTGCACATTGAGATATCTTTGCGATCTCAATGTCGCTTAAATTCAGAGAAAATAATTCATTAAGGCCCGCACAGAAACCACATTCCAGTGCTGCGGAAGAACTTATCCCGGCACCGGTAGGAAGATCGCTGGAAATCATACAATCAAACCCTTCCAGCAATTTATTCTTCTGCTGAAGTACGTGAATGATGCCGATTAAATAATCTCTCCAGTCGCTCTGCTTCTTTAATGGCTGGTCGAGGTGAAATTCAAATCCATTATTAAAAGTATCACTGTATATCCTGCAGAAGTTTTCCGTTTCATTTATTCTGAATTTGAAACTTATTTGCTTATCGATCGCGGTTGGCATCGCGAAGCCTTCATTATAATCTGTATGTTCTCCAATCAAATTGATTCGACCAGGAGAATTAACGAGTAATTCCGCTTGGTAATCATCAAAAACCGAAGGCTTCGTAGAAAAAGATCTGATATTTGTCAAGACTTGATTAATTTTGAGTAATTCAAATATAATAAATGTCATAATTACATTTATTATTTCAGAATATAATTATGCACACTAAGAACTCACAACCGGAAGTTTTCGAGCCAACAGACCTTTACCAGATCAGGGAGAAAATGTATGTCGCAACAGACTGTATTATTTTCGGATTTCATGAGGGCAAGCTTAAATTGCTGGTTTTCGAGCGCCAGGTAGAGCCCTTAAAAGGATCCTGGTCACTTGTTGGTAGCTTTGTACGGCTGGATGAAGATCTTGAGCTGGCAGGGCAGAGAGTTTTAGAAGAGGCTACCGGATTGAAAGAGGTTTTTATGCAGCAATTAAAGACTTATGGTAAACAGGACCGTGATCCTGGCTTCCGCTGTATATCTGTGGCTCAGTACGCTTTAATTAGAGTGGAGGATTATATAGACAAACTAGAAAAGCATTATGGTGCCCACTGGTTTGAAATTGATGATCTTCCCGAATTGGTTCTGGATCATGATCAAATGGTACAGGATGCATTGGAACAACTTAGACATAATGCGCGTCACAAACCCATTGGATTTGAGCTGCTGCCAGAAAAGTTTACGATTCCACAATTACAAAACCTATATGAAGCGATCTATCAGAAGCCACTGGATGCGAGAAACTTTAGAAAAAAGGTTTTATCTCTTAATGTTTTAGAAAAACTGGAAGAAAAAGATAAATCGGGTAGTAAAAGAGGAGCATTTTTGCATAAATTCAATAAAGAGAATTACTTACAATTATTAAAAGCAGGATATAATTTCGAGATTTTCTAAATTCTGAAAATAATTTCTTTAAATAATAATTGTATGAATTACATTTATTATTAATTTAGGAAAAACATTTCAGGATGGCTAAAGATCAATCTCGTAGAAAATTATTAAAGAACCTGGGAATTGGAGCTGGTTTACTTGCCATTCCATCATTTTCGAATGCATCCGGTTTCGATGTTGTAATTAATAATTTGCAAGACCCTACTTCAAAGATCAATCATTCTGTATGTCGCTGGTGTTATGCAGATATTCCACTTAAGGAGTTTGCGAAGGCCTGTAGAGAATTAGGAATCAGCGCTATTGATCTTTTAAAACCTTCAGAATGGGAAATCGTGCAGGAGGAAGGTCTGGCATGTTCCATGGCTACCGATGATTTTATCAGTTTAACCGATGGATTCAATGACCCTGAAAATCATCAGAAATTGCAAACTTCTTATAGAGAACTCATCGACAAAGCTGCTGATAATAATATTGAGAATGTCATCTGTTTTTCCGGGAGTCGGCGTGGGATGGATAATGAAACTGGCTGGAACAACTGTGTAGAAGGATTAATGCCCTTGTTGGACCATGCTGAATCACGCAAGGTCACGCTCGTCATGGAATTGCTAAATAGCAAAGTAAATCATCCGGACTATATGGCAGATCATACGTTCTGGGGAGCTGAGCTTGCCAGAAGGCTGGACCGACCCAACTTTAAATTACTCTACGATATTTACCATATGCAGATCATGGAGGGTGACGTTATTCGAAACATTAGAGAATTTCATCCGTACATCAATCATTATCATACCGCGGGAAATCCGGGGAGGAACGAGATCAATAATTCTCAGGAATTGAATTACCCTGCAATCATTCAGGCGATTCATGACACCGGTTTTGATGGTTATATCGCACAGGAATTTATTCCAACCTATGATAATAAGCTAAAAGCGCTTGAAGAAGCCATCGGCATCTGTACACTCTAAACTTTAAATTTTAATGTCTCGTATATTCGATTGGATTACTGTTCTTATTGTACTTTTTTTAAATATTTGTCCCGTTTTTTCTCAAATAACTACAGTTGTTGACGAAAATGGGATAATTCACTGGGAGCCTTCCGGAGAGGAGGTAAAGGGTTTTGGAGTCAATTATTCGGCACCATTCGCGCATGCTTACCGATCTGGTGAGAAACTCGGGCTTGATATCAAAGCTGAAATTGATAAAGATCTCTACCATTTTTCCCGACTTAACTTTGATCTGTATCGTCTTCACGTCTGGGATACAGAAATTAGCGATGCAGATGGGAATTTACTGCAGAATGAACACCTGGATGCGTTCGATTATTTACTGAGTGAACTCAAAAAGCGCGAAATCAATTTTGTAATCACTCCAATAGCATATTGGGGAAATGGCTGGCCGGAACCAGACGAGGATACTCCGGGATTTTCCAATAAGTATGGCAAGGAAGGAAGTTTGACCAATCCCAAAGCGGTCGCTGCCCAGCAAAATTATCTCACGCAATTTATGAACCACGTGAATCCTTATACGGGAATTGCGTATAAAAATGATCCGAATCTAATCGCTGTTGAAATCAGCAATGAACCACATCATCGCGGTACTCCTGAAGAGGTAAAAGAATTCATTAATAAACTCGCGAAGGCTATTCGGGATTCCGGTTCTCAGAAACCTGTTTTTTATAACGTCACCCATAGTGTTCACCTTGCAGATACTTATTTTAAATCTGATATTCAGGGTGGTACTTTTCAATGGTATCCAACCGGACTTGGTTTTAAGAAGGAAATCCCGGGGAATTTGCTTCCCAATGTGAATGATTATAATATTCCATTTAACAATGCTATCGAAAATAATAATGCCGCTAAACTGGTGTATGAGTTTGATGCTGCCGATGTTAATAAATCATATATCTATCCCGCAATGGCACGCAGTTTTCGAGAAGCGGGAATTCAGATCGGGACGCATTTTGCCTATGATCCATCTTTTCTGGCTTATGCGAATACAGAATATAATACCCATTATATGAATCTCAATTATACTCCGCATAAGGCTTTGGGTCTTATGATCGCCGGGGAGATATTCCATCATAACAAATTAGGCGAAGATCAGGGAACCTATCCCGAAAACTTAAAATTTGGAGACTTTCTCATTCAGTATGAAGATGATCTTGCTGTTTATAATTCTGCGGAAAAGTTTATTTACACGAATTCCAATGCTGAAAAACCTAAAGCGATTTCAGAATTAAGAGAAATCGCGGGTCACGGTAGTTCTGAAGTGATCGAATATGACGGAAAAGGAGCTTACTTTCTGGATAAACTAGAAGAAGGAGTCTGGCGTCTGGAAGTAATGCCCGACCCATTTCTTATCCAGGATCCCTTCGGAAATAATAGTCTTGAAAAAACAATTGCCGTGATCAGGTACAATTTGAACGAGATGAAAATAGCTATTCCCGGGCTTGCTGGAAACTTTGAGTTCCAACAGATGAATATTGCGGAATCTGAAGTTCAGGAGGCTGAAGCTGGTACGATTTCAATTTCTCCTGGTACCTATCTACTAACTCAAAAAGGGCAGAATTTTGATATTAAAAATTATAAAGGAGACTTTCGTTTGGAACTCGACAATTTTGTGGCGGTAGAAGAGTCGGTTGAACGTACCTATGTCCTGCATGAAGCAGTTAATGCCGCGGAAGCTAATCAGAGCTTTTCTATTGATGCAGAGATCGTTTCAAATGAGGAGATTAATAAAGCCGAAATATGGTTTCAGAATGGAAATAGCTACGAAGCAGTAGAAATGAAAGCAGAAAATCAATACGATTATTCTGCAGATGTACCGCAAAATTTGATGGTTCCAGGAATACTTACTTACCGTATTATTCTGGAAACAACGAATGGAAAACGAACATTCCCGGGTGATGTTTCGGGTAGTCCGGAGAACTGGGATTTCTATTCAGAAGATGTTTATTCTACTCGTATTTATGATAAAGGTTCTGCTATCTCAGTTTTCGATGCTTCTATGGATGCAGATATGGTGGTTCATTCATGGAAACCTGGCAATCAGATTGTTCCCTTAAATTCAGTTGAGGCCGAATTTCAGGTAAGACTGGATGAATTATTTTCAGAAGATATAGAGAACAAAAACGCAACTCCAATTTATGATTACTCTTTTCGATTTAATTTTCAGAATAAAATAGGAGTAAGGCTACCTCGAGATCAGAAGGAACTTATCATTAAGGCTCGTAATCTTAAGTCGGGTACCGAGAAACTTCAGGTTGCGTTATTGATGAAAAACGGTTCGGCTTTCGGAAAAGTGATCGAATTAGATAATCATTTAAAAGAGATACGGATCAAACTTGATGAGCTTAAACCAGTGAAAACGGTTACGCTGCCACGTCCTTATCCTGGTTTTCTACCCTATTATTTTGAGCATCAGAACCCGGAAGGTTTTGATTTGCAAAAGGTAGAAGCACTTCAATTTTCTATTGGTCCCGGGATCGAGCCAGAAAATCTTCAGAAGAAGCATGAAATTGGTATTGTAAAGGTTACACTTCAGTAGTAGAAATATTCAAACAAAAAAAGGTCTCGTTCTCACGAGACCTTTTTTTCAGTTTAACACTTACAACAAATAAATTATCCACATTTTGAAGAGCCACAATCTTTACAGGTGAGGCAACCTTCCTGATAAATAAGGTTTGAAGAATTACAGTTATTACATTTTTCCTTCTTGGCAACTGTTCCATCAGCGATAAAGCGTTTAAGCGCTCTTACCACTCCGTTTTTCCAGGTATTAATGGATTCGTTATCCAATTGAAGGCTGTTGATCAAATCTACCACTTTATCGATAGACATTCCGTGACGTAATGTGCTGGAGATCAATTTTGCATAATTCCAGAATTCTGGATTGAATTTATGTGAAAGTCCTTCGATCGTAGTTTTGTAACCACGCTTATTTTCATATTGGAAATCGTAACGAGAAGATCCGTCTTCATTTCTGGCTTTAATGATATAACCTTCAGTCACCCAGCGAGGGATAAGAATACCTTCTTCATCATCTGCAAAACCTGTAAAAATCTCGTACGGTCTGTCATCTACAAGTCCTATAAATGCGATCCATTTATCCTTGTTATTCTGGAAACGAACCACATCTGCAGTAAGAACGTCTGGTCTTTTTAGAGGGAAAGATCCGGAAGTCTGTTCCTCGTCTTCCTCTTTTTTCTCATCATTAGAGATTAAAACACCAGATCTTGAACCATCACGATATACAGTAACACCTTTACAACCAGCTTCCCATGCTTCCAGGTACAGTTTTCCAACCAGTTCCTCTGTAGCATCGTTTGGAAGGTTAATGGTCACACTAATAGAGTGATCGATCCATTTTTGTACAGCTCCCTGCATTCTCACTTTGCTAAGCCAGTCTACATCATTAGACGTTGCCTGGTAGTAAGGTGAAAGTTTAACCAGTTTGTCAAGTTCTTCGTTCGAGTAATTTTTATCGGTATCATAACCTTTGGCGCTCATCCACTGCTTAAAACGATGGTGGAAAACCACATATTCTTCCCACGAATCTCCAACTTCATCAACAAAATCTACGCGAGCCTCCTTGTCATTTGGATTTACTTTTCTTCTTCTTTTGTAAACCGGTAGGAAAACAGGCTCAATTCCCGAAGTGGTTTGCGTCATAAGACTGGTCGTTCCAGTTGGAGCGATCGTTAATAGCGCGATATTTCTACGACCGTGCTCAAGCATGTCGTAATACAACTTTTCATCAGCTTCTTTCAGTCGAAGAATGAATGGGTTATTTTTCTCTCTTTCCGAATCAAAAATCCCAAAAGCACCTCTTTCTTTCGCAGTTTCTACGGAAGCTCTATAGGCTTCAACAGCAATACTCTTATGAATGTCTACAGAGAAATCGATTCCTTCCTTGCTACCGTATTTAATACCTAAACCGGCAAGCATATCACCTTCCGCAGTAATGCCTATTCCAGTTCTTCTACCTTCATGTGCTTTTTTACGGATATTAAGCCATAGATTTTTCTCCACTGCCTTTACCTCTTCATTTTCTGGATCTGCATCGATCTTACCAATGATGTTGTCGATCTTTTCCAGTTCAAGATCAATGATATCATCCATAATTCTTTGGGCAGCAGAAATATGTTTTTTGAACAGTTCGTAGTTAAAGTGTGCATTTTCTGTAAATGGCTCTTCTACATAAGAGAAAAGATTGATCGCAAGCAAACGGCAGGAATCATAAGGACAAAGTGGAATCTCTCCACAAGGATTGGTAGAAACCGTTTTATAACCAAGATCTGCATAACAATCTGGCACAGATTCGTTGATCACTGTATCCCAGAAAAGAATACCAGGTTCAGCCGATTTCCATGCATTATGAACGATCTTTTTCCAGAGTTTATCTGCCTCGATCTCTTTTGAAACCTTTGGCTGTGCGGAAAAGATTGGATATTTCTGAGTATAATTAGTGTTGTTCTTTACAGCTTTCATGAACTGGTCATCGATCCTAACCGAAACATTGGCACCTGTAACTTTGCCCTGCTCCATTTTAGCATCGATAAAATCTTCAGAATCGGGATGATTTACTGAAACCGAAAGCATCAAAGCTCCACGACGTCCATCCTGTGCTACTTCTCTTGTAGAATTAGAGTAACGTTCCATAAAAGGAACAATTCCGGTAGAGGTAAGCGCTGAGTTCTTTACAGCCGATCCTTTAGGACGTATGTGAGAAAGGTCATGACCTACACCACCACGTCTTTTCATTAACTGAACCTGCTCCTGGTCGATCTTCATGATCCCACCGTAAGAATCTGAATTTCCATCATTACCGATCACGAAACAGTTAGATAACGAACCAACCTGGTAAGGATTCCCAATTCCAGCCATAGGACTTCCCTGTGGAACGATATATTTAAAATCCTTGATGAGATCGAAAACTTCGTCTTCGGTCATAGGATTTGGATACTTTTTTTCAACTCTTGCAATTTCGCTGGCGATACGTCTGTGCATATCGTTTGGAGTGAGTTCATAAATATTCCCGTCAGAATCTTTAAGGGCGTATTTATTTACCCAGACTCTGGCGGCAAGATCATCGCCTTTGAAGTATTTTAGTGAAGCTTCGAAGGCCTGTTCCTGAGTATACGTCTTTGGAACAACTGGATTTTCCTGTACAGGCATAAAAATGAGATTTTTAGGTTAGAAATGCTCTAATCGGCTGGTATAAAACTAGGCATTATTTCCGGACAATTAACAAATCGTTTGAAAAAAGTTTTCAAACAAAAACAGTTAAAATACTGATAACCAATAATCTAAAAATTTACTAACAATAAAAAGTTGACAAATAATGAAAACAATTAATTAAAGGTTTGGAAATTCTATTCTATTGAGATTCAGTAGTAGAAATAGGGGATTGGGTTCGAAAATAAGCTAAATTATATGCTTTTTGTAGCGTATTTCAGAGAAAAAATGACAAAAAAAAAGAGGCCTCACAAATCTGTGAGGCCTTCTTTGAATTAACACCTATGAAAATTCAAAATCAAAATCTTTATTCTGTAATAGACCAGATCGAATATCCATTGGCAGGAGCCTCGATGGTCACCGCTCCAGTTTCATCGGAGGTAGGGAAATATGTTGAATTCGAACTATAATCCTGTAGCGTAACATTACTCCAGTTCGAACTTACGGTTCTTCTTTTTGTACCATTATTGATGCTAATATAAAGAATTAATCCAGGATTAGTACCTGATCCATTTCTTTTCATAACATATTCATCCTGGTCTGCATAAAGTAACTCCGTGTCCCCAGTTGCAAGACTGTTATGAATCGAAATTAACGTCTTCAACTCATCTTTAAATTCTTCATTCTCATAATCTGAATAGAAGATCGTAGGATAGCCAGGGTGAGTTAAGATATATGCATAAGCCTTCATTTTATTGGAGCTCATGATATAATTATCCTCATTAGAATCTTTTTCAGTATCATGATTCGCAGTGAAGGTTACTGCATCTTCAGGATTTGTTTTCCAAAGCATATCACTTTCTAGAATGCTAAGATCTTCAAATCTGTCCAGGCTTTCTTCGAGTTTATAAAAAGTAGAGAAATCAAATGCAGGTGATCCTGAAGCTTCGATCCAGTCACGAAGTACATCTGGATTTCCGTCGAAATTTTCTCCTACAGAAAATCCTCCAACAGCCTCATTCCATTCTTTTACGACCCATGGTTCAAAACCTTTTACATAATCAAAACGCCAGCCATCAAATCCCATTACATTTTTGTAATATTTGGCTACTGAATTTTCGTCTCTCCATAGCCAGTCCTGAACTCTTTCTCTATGGTGATCAAGATTGGTCTCTTCATAAAAAAGACTTCCCGGATCGTACTGGCTCACACTATTTGGATAAAAATCCTCGTAAGTTCTATTGAACATCCCTGAAGCATTTCCATTTGCTTCATCAAATAAAGTGTAAGTATCATATTCCCGGTACGGATTGTATTGCAAACCTCCACCAGAATTATGATTCAGTACAATATCTGCGATCACTTCAATATCGTTGCTGTGAGCTGTAGCAATTAAATTTTCAAGTTCGGTTCTTGAACCAAATCTTGTTTCCACGGTTCCATGCTGATCATAATCACCAAAATCGAAATAATCTGACACATCGTAACCCATAGAGTAACCACCAGACTGTCCTTTGGCAGGAGATGGTATCCAGATTCTGTCCACACCGGCTTCAGACCATTCCGGTACTTTTTCTGAAAGGTTGTCCCACCAGGCAAATTTTGGTTCTACATCCCAGTAGAAAGCCTGCATCATTACCCGGTTGCCATTGTCCAGGGATGCCAGGTCCAAAGCCTGAGGTTCAGATGGAGCAGGGGTTTCTGGAGTACCAGTTATATCATCTGTCTCATCCACGATGTCATCTGAATCATCACTGGAGCACGAACCTATAAAGAGTGCACCACCCAGCAGCAGACTGCATAAAAATTTATTAGTATTCATAATTAGTTCAGTTTAAAGAAAAAAAAGGGGCTAATTAAATTAGCCCCGGTATAAAATTGTATGATTATTCTCCTGCAGGAATAAGAATATATCTTGCAGTTAGGTCATTAAACCAGATATCATAAACTCCTGCAGTAACAGGGACATTTGGATCATTTGCGTTTGCGCCCTGACCACTGATAGGTGTACTTGCACCCCAGCTTACATCCCATGCGTTGTTTGCTCTGAACTTAAGTTCACCGTCAAACAGTTCCACATCGTTCATGTACCAGATGTGAGAATCGAAATCTGACTGGGTCATATCCATATCATCATTCCAACCTTCATCTGTACCCGTTGTAGCAGTACCAATAATACCTACCATATCGTACATTGTTGCTGCGGAAGCATCCATAGCTTCAAAAGTATACGTCATATCTTCAGTGTTCAATGAAAGCGTGTAGTAAGCATCATCTTCTACTGAAATTGCTGCCGGATCTTCACTATCACCTGCATTTACACCTAAAGTTCCATCTGTACCTCCCCATTGTGGCTGCCATGCTCCCAGAGTTTCAAGTAATTTGAAACCTTCTACACCATCACCACCAGCAAATCTTCCGGAAAAGTTGAACATGTTGTCATTTTCAGGATTTCTAAAAAGTGGCATGTTGTTGTTGTCATTAGACCAACCAGCTGCAGTCGCGTCACCTACTAAGAATAGATTCATCTTTGAAGGATTCTCTTCCTCTTCAATAACAGCTTCAGGAAGTACAACTCTTAAAGATATCACTTCGGAAGTAGCGTTCAGGCCGTTACTTCCGTCAGTTCCTGCATAAGCACGAACTCTGAAGTAGATATCTCCTGCATTTGGCATTTCGGTTTCAGGGTCGTTATCCAAACCTGCTTCCGTAGCTAAAGACATTAACTGGCTAACAGTAACTCCAAGGTTATTTTCTCCTGTTGTTCCAATAATATTGAAAGAAGAGAAATCTGCATCAGAGGAACCCTGAAGTTCATAAGTAACAGTGGTTGGAGCATCAAAATCAACTTCACTCCATACAAATCGCTCAGCGATATTGTTTGCAGTTTCTGAAGTGAGGGTGTAAGATTCTGCAGTTGCACTCATAAACATGATCCCATCGGCATCAGGTTGAGCTGTAAAAACCACATCATCATCATGTTCACAGGATGTAAAACCTACGAATGCGATCATTATTAGTAAGAAAATTGAAAACTTTTTCATTGTTGTAATAGTATTTTGTTAGTATCCTGGATTTTGTGTCAAATTCGTGTTCACTCCTAGATCTGAAGCTGGTATTGGCATCAGGTCTCTGAAAGATTGTGTAGTAGTTCCCTGTGGAACACCACCTTTAAACGGCCATATGCCACCATCAGAAAATTGTCCAAATCTTATAAGATCTGTTCTTCTGTGAGCTTCCCAGTAAAGTTCTCTAGCTCTTTCTTCCAATAGAAAGTTTAGTGTTAGATCTGGGGACGAGATATTGTTGCTATCATCGTTAAAAGCTCTTTCTCTCAACTCATTGATGTAATCTACAGCAGCAGATTCACTTCCACCACCACCTCTAACTACGGCTTCAGCATACATTAGGTAAGCATCTGCAAGACGGAACATTGGGAAATCTGTATCTGGAAAATCTCCTGTAGGGTCTGATCCTGCGTTTCCATTCACATCTACGTTCTTGTATTTAGCAACGGCATAACCATCAGTGAAATTTGAGATATTACTAATCTCTTTAGACTGACCGTCTGTATAAAAAATAGCTCTTTCATCGGCTACTGTTTCAATATCATCATCCTCATTCTCAAGGAAATCATTGATAAGGGCAGAAGTGGTTCTTAGACCGGCCCATCCACCATTAATTCCGAAGTTATCCGGATCCATAGATCCTCCCACTGCTGCATGAATGATAAAAGTCATTCCACCATAAGCCTGAGTATTGATCCCATCAAAAGTGATCGGGAAAATGATCTCGCTCTGGGCTCCGTTCATATTGTTATCTGCAAGGAATAACTTCTGGTAGTCATCAACTAAAGTAAATCCTGAGTTGATCACCTTTTCAGTGTAAGTGATCACATCTGAAGATCTATCAGATCCAGTGTACTTTTCTGAATTCTGGTAAAGTTTTGCAAGTAACATCCAGGCTGCTGCCTGATCTGCACGGCCATATTCATTAGCACCTGCAGCGGCTAGTTCACTCTCGATCGCTAAAAGTTCACTTTCAATATAAGTGAAAAGCTCTGCTGAATTGGTTTGCTCCGGAAGGAACGCTCCAACAGGATCCTGCTCTGTAACGAAAGGAGGATTACCATAAAGATCAAGTGCATGCCAGTAGCTTAAAGCTCTCAGGAATCTTGCTTCTGCACGATATACCTGGATATCTGCCTGTGTTGCGGCATCCACACCACGACCTTCAACTACTGAAGTTTCAGTTTGTCTAAGGAATTCGTTAGACTGTGCGATCTGGTACATAATTCTGGAATACATCGTACGAATAAATTCGTTTCCTGAAGTCCAGTTCTGGTTGTGTAGATCTTTAACCGTTCCATCATTCCATCCAATTACCGCTTCATCTGTAGTAAGTTCCTGCACCATCCAGTACAAACGCATGTACTGTGAGAATCCTTCATCCAACCCAGATAGATCGGCATTTCCAGCAGGACCATCCTGACCACTAATTGCAAAACCTGCATATAATTTAGCCAAAAACTGTTTGTAAGCTGCGGGATCTTCAAAAGCTGAAGCCGCAGTTTCCCTGTTATCTTCAGGAGTAAGTTCCAGATCGCTTTCGCATGACCATAGAACCGCCATTCCGAAGAGAATAAGGAAAGTAGATTTTAATTTATTAAACATAGTTCTAGTAATTTTTCTATTATTCATTAAAAAGCAAAATTCAGTCCCAGTACGAATCTTCTTGATCTTGGGTAGAAGTTGTTATCGATTCCACCAAAAACTTCAGGATCAAGCCCATCGTAATCTGTGATCGTAAGTACATTTGTCGCCGTTAAAGAAGCTCTGAAATCAACTTTTTCTCCCGGGATCGTATATCCAATGCTTACGTTATCAAGTTTTACGAAATCTGCTGCCTGCAGGTAGTAATCTGAGAAGAACTGACTGTTAACAAAACCAGACTCCAGTACGTTCGAATTAAAATTAGAGTAATAATCTGAAGGTGTGTTTGTTCCAGCTTCTATAAAACCATTTGCAGATTGCGTGTTGTTATAAATATAGTTTCCAAAACTTCCTCTAAAAGTAAAGCTGAAGTCAAAGTCTTTATAATTCATGGTGTTGGTTAGACCCATATAGTAATCTGGAGTTGCCTTCTTGTATGGCTGCTTATCTGCTTCTGTGATCTGGTTGTCACCATTTACATCTACATAAGCACCTTCAATTGGCTGCCCGGCATCATTATAAACCTGTCTGAACACAAAGAATGTAGATGGGTCATAACCTTCTTTCCAAAGCTGAATGTTGTTTCCTGTACCACCACTAATTTCTCCCTGTGGGATAAAGAAGTTTGCATCATCACCTAAAGAAAGTTCTGTGATCTCTAATTCCTGGAAGGAAATGTTATAACCTAAAGTCCAGTTAAAATCTTCAGACCTGGCGATATCACCACTAATTCCAATCTCGATACCTTTACTTACAGTCGTTCCAACATTCGTTAATAATTGATCTGAAAGGTTAGCACCTGCTGGTACCGGTACGGTTGCGATAAGATCTTCAGTTTCTCTGTAATATGCATCTACAGAGCCACTCAATCTATTATCGAATAAACCGAAGTCGATACCTGCGTTATAGTTAATAAGGCTTTCCCATTTAAGATCCTCATCGTACTCTTCAGGTCTGATGGTACTTACGAATTCATTTCCAAACTGGTAACTGGCACCACCCTGACTCGGTGTGTATAGACCTAAATATCCATAATTTCTATCGATCTCATAGTTTCCAGTTTCACCGTAACCACCACGAAGCTTCAATTCGTTAAGCACTCTTGAACCTTCAAGGAATTCTTCATTGTGAATTTTCCAACCTATAGAGGCTGCCGGGAAGTAACCCCAACGATTGTCTGGAGACACTCTTGAAGAACCATCAGCACGAATACTACCAGAGATCAGGTACCTGTTATTAATATCAAAACTAGCTCTCGCGAAGTAAGACTCTAAAGAGTTCCTGTTAATATCTCTTGGAAGTGCTCTAATTTGATCCTGCTCCGTTCCAAAAACATTGCTTGTAGAATAAAATTCCTGGTAAGAATGACCTGCGGTAACGTCAACATCTGTTTCAAAGAAACCAAGTTCAGTCTTATAGTTTAAGTAAGTATCAAGAAGAAGGTTACGGTTTATATTACTATAATCTTCGAATTGATCGATGTTAGAAGTGTTCGATGCTGCAAATACAGGAGTGAATTTATCACCATTTGCTTCAGCATAATCAAAACCAGCACTTACTACTGCTTTAAGACCCGTTAAGAAAGGAACTTTATATTCAGCATTCAAGTTTGTAATAGAACGTCTGGTCTGGTTCTGGTCTGTAGTTTGCTCTAAAAGAGCGATCGGGTTTCTGGTCGCAAGATTTTGTTGTGTGATTTCACCTCCTGAAAGTCTGTTGAATTCAAAGAATCCACCAAAAGGAAGGTTGTCATCATAAATAGGTTGTGTAGGATCGAAAGCTACTGCAGATCCAATGGCACCACCGTTCGAAAACTTGTTCTTATCCAAAGAGTTCTTCGAAGTAAGAGTCAGTTTCAACGAATTGTCAAAAAGGTCCTGGTTCAAAGAGATATTAAAAGCATTACGTTCGTAATAATCCTTTCTGATAACTCCGGTTTCAGCAGTATGGTTAAAGTTCAAACGATAGTAGAAATTCCCGATACCCTGAGTAGCTGTAAAGTTATGTATAGCTCCAACTGAAGTTTCGTAGATCTCATCCTGCCAGTCTGTATTTGCATTTCCTAATAAAGAAGGATCTGTTCCTGCAGTATTGTTGATCAGGTTTCTAAATTCATCGGCATTTAAAACGTCTACTTTATCTATAACATTCCCAATGGAAGTTTTTAGATCATACGTAAACTGAAATGGAGAATCCTTTTTACCTTTTTTCGTGGTAATAAGAATTACCCCGTTGGAGGCTCTGGAACCGTAAATAGAAGTTGCTGCAGCATCTTTTAATATAGTGAAATCTTCGATCTCATTTGGGTTTATAGAGTTAAGCGCGTTTCTTGAACCTGCAACTCCACGTTGATCTAATGGTACACCATCAACTACGATCAAAGGATCGTTAGAAGCCGATAGTGATGAACCACCACGAATTCTAATTGTTCCTCCCTGTCCTGGAGCTCCACCACCCGGGGTGATCTGTACTCCGGCAGATTTACCAGCGATCAGCTGTTCCGGGGCAACTACGGCACCCTGGTTAAAGGTTTCCGAAGAAATCTTCTCAACGGCTCCGGTCGCATCCTGCTCTGAGGTTGCTCCATAACCAATAAGAACGACTTCGTCCAGCGTAGCTGAGTCCTCATCAAGAGTAATGTCTATAGTAGACTGACCTTCGAAAGGAACCTGTTGTGTTACGAATCCTATAAAGGAGAAAACAAGTATATCTTCATTAGATACATTAGATATGGTATAATTACCATCAAAGTCGGTCGTTGTACCATTACTGGTACCTTGAACGATTACGTTCACACCTGGAACCGGAAGGCCTGTGGCAGTCTCTGTCACATTTCCGCTAACGGTGTTTTGTGCAAAAAAGCTCATTGGTAGCATGAACAGCAAAAACAATGTGCTTTTAATTAAAGTCCTCATAAATTTTTTATTGATTTTTGATAAAAATTAACCTTATACTTTTACTTCCTGAGGTTAAATGTATGTAAATTCAAATCCAATATTTGGCGAAAACTAACTATTACTGGAACGAAAACGTTTTCGTGTTGAAAACTTTTTCTTCTTAAGAGATTCACAATCAAATATTGCTAATTTTGCGAGATCGAAAATATATTCCGCCTAATTCACGATTATCCGAAAAGAATGAAACCGAAACTTACCCTTAAGAAAATTGCAAAAGAGCTTGATGTATCTATCTCCACCGTTTCAAAAGCACTTCGAGACAGCTCAGAGATTGGTGAAGAAACACGTGCCAAGATCAAGGCTTTTGCAAAACACTATAATTATAAGCCTAATAACATTGCTTTAAGTCTTAAGAATCGGAAAACCAAGACAATAGGGATCATTATTCCCGAAATTGTACATCATTTCTTTACAACAGTTATTAGTGGAGTGGAAAAAGTGGCCAACGAAATGGGATATAACGTTTTGGTGTGCCTTTCAGATAATTCATTTGACAAAGAGGTTCTGAATATGGAAATGCTGGCGAATGGAAGTACCGATGGATTTATTCTGTCACTTGCCAAGGAAACCATGCAAAAAGGGGATTATCACCACCTTGCGGAAGTGATCAACCAGGGAATGCCTTGTGTACTTTTTGATCGTGTTGCTGAGGATATTTCCTGCGATAAAGTGATCATTGATGATGTTACCGGAGGGAAAAAAGCTGTTCAATACCTTATAGATATAGGCTGCAGGAAGATCGCTTTAATTTCTACCGTGGATTATGTAAGTGTGGGTAAACTGCGTACGCATGGTTATAAGCAGGCTTTAGCTGAAAATGGTATAAATATAAATGAAGATCTTATTCTGAAGATCGAGGAAATGGAGGACAGTGAAAAGGAAATTGAAGCATTTCTGAAGGAACGCGATGTGGATGGAGTTTTCGCTGTAAATGAACATTTTGCCATTTCTGCTGTAAAATCCATACACGATCAGGGGAAAAAGGTTCCTGATGATGTCTCTGTAATTGGTTTTACAGATGGTGAATTGTCAAAAAGATTTATTCCGAGTTTGACTACGGTAAGTCAGCATGGGATGAGAATGGGAGAGGAGTCTGCACGTCTTTTAATTGAAAAGCTTGAGCGCACACCTTCCGAAGATGATTACTACAAAACTATCATTGTAGAGACCGGCCTGGTGGTTAGAGATTCAACAAAATCGAGGAAATAGCTATTGCGTTTTAAAAAAACTTTATATTTGCCGTAGTTGAAATTTTATCAGAACTTATATTTTTACTTCCTATCTTTTATAAGTTTTGATAAGTCTTAGTGCTTATCGTAGAACAATCAAAATCACGATATGCAAAAACCCCGTTTAAAGTTTTGGGACATCTGGAACATGAGTTTCGGATTTCTGGGTATACAATTTGGTTTCGCGCTTCAAGGCTCGACCATGTCCCGTATATTCGAAACATTAGGTGCTGAAAAGGACAACATTCCATTATTATGGATCGCTGCTCCATTGGCAGGCCTTATCGTGCAACCAATAATTGGTTATTTAAGCGATAATACCTGGCATAAGAGTTTAGGTAGAAGAAGACCATTTTTCCTCCTTGGAGCCATACTTAGCTCCATCGCTCTTTTGCTAATGCCATACTCTTCTGCAGTATGGATGGCAGCAGGCTTGTTACTTGTGCTGGATGCCTCCATTAATATATCTATGGAACCATTCCGCGCCCTTGTAGCAGATAAGTTACCAGATTCTCAAAGAAGTTATGGATTCGTTATTCAGACATTAATTATAGGAATTGGAACCTGGGTGGCCAGTAACCTCCCTAAATTCATGAATAACGTGCTTAATATTAGTAACGAGGCCGCTCCAGGAGTAGTTCCAGAGTCGGTTCGAGTTGCTTTTATCGTTGGAGCTGTTGTATTCATTGGATCTATTCTGGTGACCATTTTCACTACCAAAGAGTATTCGCCAGAACAAATGCAAAAATTCGAGGATGGCGATGAACCTGAGAAAGATCAGGGTATGATCAAGACCATCCTGGGAACCTACGCTTTGATGCCTAAGATCATGAAAAAACTGGGTGTAGTTCAGTTTTTCTCGTGGTTCGCTTTTTTTGCGATGTGGACTTTGGCAAACCCGGCGCTTACCAGTCATATTTATAATGCACCTAAGCCTCAGATCGAAGAATTCGCCCAGTTGGATAGTGAAGGAGAACTTCAGTATGACGCAGACAGGGTGATCTTATTTCAGGATGACCAGGCGAGGCTGGAATATTCAGAACAGGATAAGAGCTACAATGAAGCCAGTGATGATGTAGGATCCAAAATGGGAATCTACGGACTATCTTCCATGGCATTTGCTTTGCTATTAACTTTCTACACTTCAAGATTTGCGATCAATCGTAAACTCGTACATATGGGAAGTTTAATTCTTGGAGGTGCCGGATTTTTACTGATGTACTTTATTCCCGGGGACCCAGAAATGCTATACGTATGTTTTGTACTCATTGGTTTTGCCTGGGGAAGTATACTTTCCATGCCTTATGCAATGCTGTCAAGTTCAGTAGCATCATCAAAAATGGGATTGATGATGGGTGTTTTCAATATGTTCATAGTGATTCCACAAATTATCGCAGCACTTGGAGGTGTTGTATTTCTACAAAAACTTATTGGAGAAGAATCGATCCATGCAATGACCGTCGCAGGTGTATTCCTGTTATTCGCGGCATTTTCAAACTTATTAATTACAGATAGAAAAGCTATTAAATATGACCCAGCATAGAACGAATACAAAAGCTGCCGTAATTTTCGATCTCGACGGAGTGATCGTTGATACAGCGAAATTTCATTTTCAAGCCTGGAAAAAACTGGCTAATGATCTTGGTTTTGACTTCACTAAGGAACAAAACGAGCAATTAAAGGGAGTGAGCAGAGGGGAATCTTTAAAAAAGATCCTACGCTGGGGAAATATGGAACTTTCTGAAGAAGAATTCAACAGACAAATGGCATTGAAAAATGAGAATTATCTGGGCTATGTTGAAAAAATGGATGAATCTGAAATCCTTCCGGGCGTTAGAAAAATCCTAGACTATTTAAAGCAGAATAATATTCCATTCGCTTTAGGTTCTGCCAGCAAGAATGCACGCCGAATTTTAAAGCAGATCAATTTATATGATGATTTTGACGCGATCGTAGATGGAACCGATGTTTCAAAAGCGAAGCCAGATCCGGAAGTTTTCCTGATCGCCGCAGTTAAGCTTGGTGTACAAGCGCATAACTGTGTGGTATTTGAAGATGCTCTGGCAGGAGTCCAGGCGGCCAATGCAGGAAATATGACGAGTATCGGTATTGGCTCTGCCAGAGTTCTAGGCGAAGCAGATCATGTTTTTAATGACTTTACCGAGATCGAACTAGAATTTATTGAAAATTTATTGAGAAACGAGAAGTAATGAATCAGGATTATATAAAGCCGGACGAGTGGTCCATCATTGAAGAAGAATTTGACGCAGGTAGAGTGAAATCCTCAGAAAGCCTTTTCAGTATTGGAAATGGAGCTATGGGACAGCGTGCAAATTTTGAAGAACAGTATTCCGGACCAAGTTTCCAGGGAAGTTACATTGGAGGGGTTTATTACCCCGATAAAACCAAAGTAGGCTGGTGGAAAAATGGTTATCCCGAGTATTTTGCGAAAGTTTTGAATGCTCCGAACTGGATTGGTATCAACGTTTTCGTAAACGAAGAACCACTGGATCTGTTCAATTGTAAATTGGTTAAAAACTTTCGCCGTGAGTTGAATATGAAAGAGGGTACTCTTTCAAGAAGTTTTGAAGCCGAGCTTCCAAATGGAATTGTAGTGGAAGTAAAAGCTTTGCGTTTTGTTTCTATTGTTGAAGACGAGCTTGGAGCGATAAAATTTGAAGTAACTCCGTTAAATCAGGATGCCGAGATCAGGTTCGATCCTTATCTTGATGGAAGTATTACTAATACAGATGCAAACTGGGAAGAACGATTCTGGGAAACTCTGGAAGTAAAGGAAGACTCTGAGCGCGGCTATATCGTGAGTAAAACTTTGAAAACCGGTTTCCATGTTGGAACCTTTATGCAGTCTAAAATTTTACTGAATAACGAAAAAGTTACTACTGAAGCAACTTCTTCAGTTGGAGAAGATCGTATTTCTTTTGCTTATAAAGTAAAGACCGCGAAACAGGAAACGGCTGCTATTATAAAATATGCCGGTTATGTTTCAGATATGAACCATAAGAAGGAGCAACTGTTTCAGGCGGCAGGCAAAGTTCTTGACTCGGCTACTTCAAAAGGATTTGAATCTTTAAAGAAGGATCAGAAAGAAGCCTGGGCTTCGATCTGGGAAATGGCAGATATTACAATTTCCGGAGATGTAAAAGCTCAGCAGGGAATTCGATTTAATATTTTCCAGCTCAATCAAACTTATTTAGGAGAAGACGATCGACTAAATATTGGTCCGAAAGGTTTTACCGGTGAAAAGTATGGAGGTAGCACCTACTGGGATACAGAAGCCTATTGTATTCCTTTTTATATGGCGACCAAAGATCAGAAAGTAGCACGTAAGCTACTTACGTATCGTTATAATCACCTTCAGAAAGCCAAGGAGAATGCTGAGAAATTAGGCTTTTCGAATGGAGCCGCGCTTTACCCGATGGTAACTATGAACGGTGAGGAATCCCATAACGAGTGGGAAATCACTTTTGAAGAAATTCATAGGAATGGTTCCATGATCTTTGCGATCTACAATTATGTACGTTACACCGGCGACTTCAGTTATATCCCTGAAAAAGGACTGGAAGTAATGATCGCCGTAGCCAGGTTCTGGCATCAAAGATCAAACTTCAGCAAGGATAAGAATAAGTATGTGATCCTTGGGGTGACCGGTCCTAATGAATACGAGAATAACGTGAATAATAACTGGTACACGAACTACCTTGCTAAATGGTGTATTGAATATTGTCTTGAAACAATCAATAAAGTTAAAGATGGTCACCAGGAAGATTACGCGAGAGTGATGGGTTTAACAGATCTTAATGAAGGCGAATTAGCCAAATGGAGAGAAGTTGCTGAAAAAATGTACTTCCCGTATTCTGAAGAACATGGCGTGTATCTGCAACAGGATGGTTTTCTGGATAAAGAGATCATCCCGGTAAAAGATCTGGAGAAAAAGCATAGACCAATTAACCAGAAATGGAGCTGGGATAGGATTCTTCGTTCCTGTTATATCAAACAGGCAGATGTGCTGCAGGGATTCTATTTCTTTGAAGATCATTTCAGCAGAGAGCAACTAGAAAAGCATTTCGATTATTATGAGCCGCTAACGGTTCATGAATCTTCATTGTCTCCGTGTGTACACAGCATTCAGGCTGCGGTTCTGGGAAGAATGGAACAGGCTTATGAGTTTTATGTGAGAACTTCAAGATTGGATCTTGATGATTACAACAAAGAAGTAGAGGAAGGATGCCATATTACCAGTATGGCTGGAACCTGGATGAGTATTGTAGAAGGTTTTGGAGGTATGCGTGTGGAAAATGACCAGTTGTCATTCAAACCACAGATTCCTGAAAACTGGAATGCCTATTCTTTCAAAGTGAATTTTAGAGACCGCATTATCAAGGTTTCAGTTTCTTCCAAGGGGACCGAGTTTTTTCTTGAAGGATCAGAATCCCTGGATATCCAGGTAAATAATAAGGAGCTTACATTAGTCCCTAACGAACAAATTACAGCTTAGTAATACTGGCTCTCTTTTCAGGAAGGGAGCCTTTTTTTATTGAAAACATATGAGAAAAATTTTATTGCTTTGTGGTCTGCTTATCGGGCTACAGGCTTTTGCTCAAATCGAGCGCGTGGAACCACCAAACTGGTGGACAGGTTTTGAACAGGACAGTTTGCAGTTAATGCTCTACGGACGCAATGTTGGTGCTGCGGAAGTATCTTCAAATTACCAGGGAGTTCAAGTGCTGGGAACAGAAAAAGCATATAGTCCGAATTATTTATTTGTAAATCTTGTAATTACTGAAGCTGCCAAGCCCGGTAGCATGAAGCTGAATTTTAAGTTTGAAGATGGTTCTTCTGAAGTAATTGATTACGAATTAAAAGAACGTGAACAGGCGGCTGAAGATTTCGTAGGATTCGACAACACTGATGCAATCTATCTGATCACGCCAGACCGTTTTGCTAATGGTGATTATAGTAATGATGTGGACGAAAGTCTTAACGAGAAAACAATTGATCTCGAGGATGATTACGCCCGTCATGGCGGCGATATTCGGGGAATCATAGATCATCTTGATTATATCGATGACATGGGATTTACCGCTATCTGGTCTTCTCCATTGTTGATCAATGACATGAAGTCCGGCTCTTACCATGGTTATGCGATGACCGACTTCTATAAGGTAGATCCGCGTTTTGGAACTCTGGAAGAATATAAAGAACTTGCACAAAAGGCAGACGAAAGAGGTATCAAATTGATCATGGATATGGTCGCGAACCATACGGGCGTTGAGCATTGGTGGATGGATGATCTTCCATTTAATGTCTGGATCAACTACCAGGAAAAGTTTGAAAATGATGAAGAGTTGATTTACTCTAATCACCGTAGAACTGCTAACCAGGATCTATATGCTTCCGAAGCAGATAAAAAGGTGATGAGCAATGGTTGGTTTGTGGAAACCATGCCAGATTTGAACCAAAAGAACCCGTATCTGGCTAAATATATTATTCAGAACAACATTTGGTGGGTGGAAACTTTGAAGCTGGGAGGAATTCGGCAGGATACCTATCCGTATCCAGATATGGAATTTATGAGTGAATGGGCCGGAGCCATCATGAAGGAATACCCGAACTTCAACATTGTTGGAGAAGAATGGTCCAATAACCCACTGCTTATTCGTTACTGGCAGGATGGTATTGAAAATGGATATGATTCTAATCTGAAATCTACGATGGATTTTGCCATGCAAAGCAATATCGTAAAAGGATTGAATGAGGAATCTGGCTGGGACACAGGATTACAACGTTTATACGATGGGCTGGCGAACGATTTTGCCTATGCTTCACCTGAAAATATTATGATCTTCCCAGATAATCATGATATGAGCAGGATCTATACTCAGCTTAATGAAGATTTGGAAAATACGAAAATGGCGCTTAGTTACATTCTTAGCCTTCCGCGTATCGCCCAAATTTACTACGGAACTGAGATTCTTATGAATGATACTGCAAAACCAGGGGATCATGGTCTTATTAGAACCGATTTTCCCGGTGGCTGGAAAGATAGCGACAGGAATGCGTTTACCGGCGAAGGACTTTCCGAAGAAGAGAAAGAAATGCAGAAATTTCTAAAAACTTTACTGAATTACAGAAAGTCCAGTAAAGCCATCCAGGAAGGAAATCTGGTGCATTTTACACCACAAAATAAAATTTACCTGCTCTCAAGAACTTCGGGAGGTGAGACGATCGTGCTAATCCTCAATAAAAATGAAGAATCTGTTGATCTTGATCTTTCCAGGTTTGCTGAACTTGAACTTGAAGGAATGCAGTTTCAAAACCTTCTGACCAACGAAAAAATGACCTGGGATAAAAGCCTGGAGCTTCCATCACGTGGGGCCTATTTTTTTACAACTAAAATGAATAATTCAAACTAATACACATGAAGAAAATAACCTTTATACTGGCTCTCATGATTCTCTTTGTTTCCTGTAAAAATGAAACAAATCAGCCAAAGAATGCAGAGAATGAAACCGCAAAAGATTCACTGGCACCAGTGAATGACGATATGCTGGAGTCGGCTATAATTTATGAAGCGAATATCAGGCAATACTCGCCAGAAGGTACATTTGATGCTTTCACCCAGGATATTCCGCAGCTTAAAGAACTTGGAGTAAAAGTGATCTGGTTAATGCCAATGTATCCTATTTCCATGAAGAAAAGGAAAGCGACCGGAGATAAATCCATTGAGGATATTGAAGATCCGGAAGAGCGTAAAAAGTATCTTGGAAGCTATTATGCAATTTCAGATTACAAGGCGGTAAATCCAGATTTTGGGACCATGGAAGATTTTGATGAACTGGTTCGAACTGCTCATGATAATGATATGTTCGTTATTCTTGACTGGGTGGCGAATCACACCGGCTGGGATCATGCATGGATCGAGGAGCATCCTGAATATTATACTAAAAATGATAAGGGTGAGATCACAGATCCTATCAATGATGCAACTGGAGAACCATGGGGCTGGACAGATGTTGCCGATCTAAATTTTGACAACGAAGATTTAAGAGAAGCGATGAAAAAAGACATGATTTTCTGGATCGAGGAACACGATATTGATGGGTACCGTGCAGATGCTGCACACTCGGTTCCTACAGATTTCTGGGAAGATATTGCTGCTGAATTGCGTGAAATTAAACCGGTTTTTATGCTGGCTGAAGCAGAAAGTCCTAAAGAATTATTCCACAATGCTTTTGAAATGGGATATAACTGGGAAGGACACCATATCATGAATAGCATTGCGCAGGGAGATAAAACTGCCAAAGACTGGGATGATTATATGGAAAAAGTGGATTCTACATTTCAGGAAGATGATTACCTGATGAATTTTGTAACAAATCACGATGAGAATTCATGGGCTGGAACCGTAGAAGAAAGAATGGGAGATGCTTCGGAAGCGATGCTGGCCATGATCTATACTTTACCGGGAATGCCTTTGATTTATAGCGGACAGGAATACGACATGAATAAAAGACTGGAGTTCTTTGTAAAAGATACTATTCCGAAGAAAAAAGGCAAAGTATATCCAATACTTGAAAAACTTGGCGAATTAAAAACTTCCAGTGTGGCATTGCATGGAGGGAAGTCGGCTGCCTCTTATAATGATGTTGCAACATCTGCAAATGAAAAGGTGCTGGCGTTCAAAAGAGAGAAGAATGGAGAAACTCTTTATTATATAGCAAATATGACTGCCGAACCTGTAGAATTTTCAGCAGAAATAGAAGGTGATTTTATCGATTATATGAACGATTCTGAAATGAAACTGACCAAAGATCAACAGATGAGTTTTAAAGGCTGGGAATACCGAATTTTGATAAATAAGTAATTAAACTGCCAATAAATTGAAAAAAGCCACATTATTGTGGCTTTTTTTATTAGTTATTAACCGAAAACGTTTTAGTTTTTTCCGAAATTAGGTAATTGGTTTGAAAGAAGTTAGCTTTGAGGGTAATGGTCGAAAAAATTAGAAACATCGCTGTTCTAACTTCCGGAGGAGATGCTCCGGGAATGAATGCTGCTATAAGAGCAGTTGTTCGTGCCTGTTCATATCATGATCTTGAATGTACAGGAATATTTCGTGGGTATCAAGGTCTTATCGAAGCAGATTTTGAACCACTTGATGCACGTTCAGTTAGAAATATAATCAATAGAGGAGGAACTTTTTTGAAGTCTACCCGTTCCAAAGAATTTCAGACTAAAGAAGGTCGTCAAAAAGCCTACGATAATCTTAAAGCAAACAATGTAGATGCACTTATCGTAATTGGTGGAGATGGTACTTTTACTGGAGGACAACTATTCAGTAAAGAATTTGGTTTTCCGGTAGTAGGAATTCCTGCGACCATCGATAATGATATTAATGGAACCGACTTTACCCTGGGTTACGATACTGCTTTAAATACAGTCGTTGAGGCGATCGATAAGATTCGTGATACGGCAAGTTCCCATAACAGGTTGTTCTTAGTGGAAGTGATGGGACGTGATGCTGGTGATATTGCTTTAAATAGTGGTATTGGTGCTGGTGCTGAAGAAATTTTGATCCCTGAGGAAAACCTTGGAGTAGAAAGACTACTGGATTCACTAAGAAAGAGCAAAAAAACTGGTAAAACTTCCAGTATCATCGTGGTTGCAGAAGGAGATAAGAGCGGGAAGAATATTTTCGAACTCGCCTCATTTATAGAAGAGAATCTCGATGAATACGAAGTTAGAGTTTCTGTTTTAGGTCATATACAGCGTGGAGGTTCTCCAAGTTGTTTTGATCGTGTTCTGGCTAGTAAGCTAGGAGTGGGAGCAGTAGAAGCCTTGATGAACGGAGAAACTGAGATCATGGTAGGAATTCACCACCAGAAAGTCGTATATGTAGATTTACTAACGGCTATTAAAGGTGAAGCAAAAATAGATAAAGAATTACGGAGGGTGGCAGACATCACTTCGGTATAATTAAAAACCAAAGAAAATGAGTACTAAAATTGGAATTAATGGATTTGGTCGTATTGGAAGAATTGCTTTCAGAATTGCGGCGCAAAGCGAAAAAGTAGAAGTTGTAGCTATCAACGATCTTCTTGATGTAGATCATTTGGCATATTTACTGAAGTATGATTCGGTTCACGGAAAATACGCAGGTTCTGTTGAAGTAAAAGACGGAAGTCTTATCGTTAACGGAAACAAAATTAGAGTTACTTCAGAAAAAAATCCAGCAGACCTTAAATGGGGTGATGCAGGAGTCGATGTAGTAATGGATTGTACAGGAATCTTTACAGATCTTGACAACGCACAGGCTCACCTTGATGCTGGTGCTAAAAAGGTTGTAATTTCAGCTCCTTCTAAAACCGCTCCAATGTTCGTAATGGGAGTTAATCACCAGGATGTAAAGGCAGATCAGAATATTGTTTCCAATGCTTCCTGTACTACTAACTGTCTTGCACCGCTTGCAAAAGTGATTGATGATGAGTTTGGTCTTGTAGAAGGATTAATGACGACTGTTCACGCAACCACATCTACTCAATTTACGGTTGATTCTCCATCTAAGAAAAACTTCAGACTAGGAAGAAGCGCAATGGCGAATATCATCCCAAGTTCAACTGGAGCTGCAGTAGCGGTAACTAAAGTAATTCCTTCTCTAAAAGGAAAACTTACTGGGATGGCATTTAGAGTTCCAACTACCGATGTTTCTGTAGTGGATCTTACTGTTAAAACTGAAAAGTCTACTAGTTACGAAGAGATTAAAGCTGCTTTTAAAAAGGCTGCTGAAGGAGATTACAAAGGTGTAATTTCTTATACTGAAGAAGAAGTAGTAAGCCAGGATTACGTTTCAGATCCACATACCTGTAATTTTGATGCAGGTGCTGGTATCGAACTTAATGACAAGTTCTTCAAACTAATTGCATGGTACGATAACGAGTATGGATATTCTTCCAAGCTTGTAGATCTTGCAGCTCACGTAGCTTCACTATAATTTATTCTGAATAAAACTAAATAGCAGTTCGGTGTTACAGCTGAACTGCTTTCTTTTCAATTTAATCCATCTCAGAACATGATATTGATTGCCGATGGCGGGTCCACTAAATGTGACTGGATCTTACTGAACAATGAAGGTGAGCAGATTTTCAAAACCAGAAGTAAAGGTTTGAATCCTGCTGTTTTTAAGGAAGCTGTTCTTGAAGAACGTCTTGCTGAAAATCCTGAACTTGCAGAAGTAAGAGATACGATCGAAAAAGTACATTTTTATGGTGCCGGTTGCGGTACACCAACTCCCACTGAACTTCTTAGAAGTATTATCGCGAACTATTTCACGAATGCAGATGAAGTAAAAGTGATGGAAGATACGGTAGCAGCTGTTTATGCTGCGACTACCGAGCCTGGTATCGTATGTATACTTGGTACCGGATCCAACAGCTGTTATTTTGATGGTAAAAATATCACTCAGGCAGTTGCATCTCTCGGTTATATTCTAATGGATGAAGCCAGTGGTAATTACTTCGGAAAAAGACTGATCCGCGATTATTACTACAAAAGAATGCCTCCTGAGATTGCTGAAAAATTTGAGCAAAAGTTCGATCTCAATTCAGATACGATTAAGATGAACCTTTATCGTAAGGACAACCCTAATACATATCTGGCACATTTCGCAGAATTTATTTTTACGAATGAGCGTAATGGCTACTTCTATAAGTTGCTACACGAAGGCCTTTCAGATTTTGTTCATTCAAGAGTGATGAGCTACCCACAGGTGACTTCTGTTCCTGTTCATTTTATAGGTTCTATCGCATACTTCAGTCAGGATATTATTAAGGCAGTTCTGCAACCTTACGGGATCGAAGTTGGAAATATCGTAAGAAGACCTATTGATGCATTAATTGAATATTACCGTCAAAATGTGATCGGTAAATAATACAACTCATTTTCAAAAATTAAAAAGACTCGCAGATAGCGGGTCTTTTTTTTTATGAAAAATTTGGCGATACAACCCATTGGAGATGTATGACATATAAGTTTAAAATGTACATTTAGCGGCGTTTAACGACCCTACATTTTAAGTGATTTTATGCTTGTAAAAGTTTATGGAAGTGCTGTTTTTGGTGTGGATGCCACCACTATCACTATCGAGGTCAATATTGCCTCAGGTATTGGATACCATCTCGTTGGCTTACCAGATAATGCAGTCAAGGAGTCCAGCTACCGCATTACTGCTGCCCTTCAGAATAACGGTTACAAACTACCAGGGAAAAAGATCATCGTAAACATGGCACCTGCCGATCTAAGAAAGGAAGGTTCAGCTTATGATCTTAGTTTTGCCATGGGCATTCTGGCCGCATCTGAGCAAATAAAAGCGATCAATATCTCAGAGTATATCATAATGGGCGAATTATCTCTGGACGGCAGCCTTCAACCCATCAAAGGAGCACTCCCAATAGCAATACAGGCTAAAAAAGAAGGTTTTAAGGGTTTCATTCTATCTGAGCAAAATGCCAGAGAAGCAGCGATCGTTTCAGGTCTGGATGTATTCGGAATAAGTAACATCAAGGAAGTTATCGATTTTTTTCATTCAGGTAAGCAATTGGAGCCTACGATCATCAATACCAGGGAAACTTTTTTCCAAGATCTTGACAATCTTGAGCATGATTTTGCCGATGTGAAAGGCCAGGAATCAATCAAGAGATGTATGGAGATCGCTGCTGCGGGAGGCCATAATATTATACTTATAGGTCCACCGGGTGCGGGAAAAACCATGCTTGCCAAAAGGTTGCCCAGCATCCTCCCGCCTATGACTTTGCAGGAAGCATTGGAAACAACTAAAATTCATAGTGTGGCCGGCCGAATCAAAGATAATGTTGGCCTGCTGGCTCAACGACCATTCAGGAGTCCGCATCATACAATTTCTGATGTTGCTCTTGTTGGCGGGGGTGGATATCCACAACCGGGTGAGATCTCGCTATCTCATAACGGCGTGCTGTTTCTGGATGAGCTGCCAGAATTTAAAAGAAGTGTATTGGAAGTTATGCGCCAACCTCTGGAAGATCGCGAAGTTACCATCTCCAGAGCTCGGTTTACCGTTACCTATCCTTCCAGTTTTATGCTTGTCGCCAGTATGAACCCAAGCCCAGGCGGTTATTTCAATGATCCAGATGCGCCTGTATCTTCATCTGCTTATGAAATGCAACGATACCTGGGCAAAATTAGCGGACCGTTACTTGATAGAATCGATATTCATATAGAAGTGACTCCGGTTCCATTTGATAAGTTAAGTGAAGAAAGAAAAGGTGAATCCAGTAAATCTATTCGGGAGAGAGTTAGCAAGGCCAGAAGCATCCAATCTGAAAGATTTAAGGATCTCGAAAATGTTCATTACAATGCCCAGATTGGTCCAAGGCAGATAAGAGAGCATTGCCAATTGGATGATGCGTCGAAGACTTTATTGAAAACGGCAATGGAAAAACTAAATCTCTCTGCCCGGGCTTATGATCGTATTTTAAAAGTTTCCAGAACAATTGCAGATCTGGCTGGTAGTTCTCAAATACAGGGAGAACATATTAGTGAAGCTATACAATATAGAAGTCTGGACAGGGAAGGATGGCTGGGTTAATATCTTGAGTTTTAATTAACGAAACCTTTGCCTGTTTTTTATATTTTTGGATAAAACCTACTAAATCAATCTGTAAATTTCGAAATTCACCGAAAGAGACGCAATTACAACCAATGAAACAACTTCTTTTAGCCTCCGTATGTTTGCTTATTTTATCCTGTAAAGGAAATTCAGAAGATCCTGTTGAAAATTCTGGAGATACTGACAGTTTAATAACTGAGAGTATCCTGCCAGATGCACTCAAAACCACCGATAAAGTAACATTAAATCTTACTGAAGCCAATAATCTTGCGGAATTACCATTAAGTTGTTTAAACACAGAATACCCTAATAAATTGGGACAAACTCTCGAAAATGCAGAGGCGATGGACGAACCCAAAGCTTTACATCCAGCCTTTTATGGGTGTTTTGACTGGCATTCGTCTGTTCACGCACACTGGTCATTGGTGAGTTTGTTGAAGCAATTCCCGGATCTAGAGAAGAATGAAGAGATTCGTGAAAAATTGAAAACCTCTCTCTCTTCAGAAAATATTGAAGGAGAGGTTGCATACTTCAATCGTAAAGAAAGTACAGCATATGAACGTACTTATGGCTGGGCATGGTTGCTGAAGTTGTCACAGGAGCTTAAGTCCTGGGAAGATCCTCTTGGAAAGGAACTTGCCGCAAATCTTCAACCACTTACAGATTTAATAACGACGCGATTCATTGAATTCCTTCCGAAGTTAAATTACCCGGTAAGAGTAGGAGAGCATACCAATACTGCATTCGGGCTTACTTTTGCATATGATTATGCAGAAGCAACCGAAAACCAGGAATTAATAGAAGTGGTCAAGAAAAGTGCACAGAGTTTTTTCCTGAATGACGACAACTGCCCGGTAAGCTGGGAACCAGGAGGATACGACTTTATTTCTCCCTGCCTGGCAGAAGTGGATATCATGAGAAGAGTTCTTCCAAAAAGTGCTTTTAACCTTTGGATAGAAGATTTTATGCCACAATTGAAAAACGAAGATTTTGAGATGGAAGTTGGTGAAGTTTCAGATAGGACTGATGGTAAACTAGTTCATCTTGATGGTCTTAACTTCAGCAGAGCGTGGATTTTCTCTGGTCTTGCTAATCAATATCCTGAAAAATTCGGTCATTTACGAGCTCTCGCTAATGAGCATGTGGCCTATTCTTTTCCAAATGTATCCGGTGACGCTTATGAAGGTGGTCATTGGCTGGGTACGTTTGCGATTTATGCTTTGCAGGAATCTGGAAAGCAACCCGAAAAATGAAAAACTTCTTCAGAAATCTAGGTCCTGGAATCCTTGTTTCTGCTGCATTTATTGGTCCTGGAACCGTTACCGTATGTAGTCTTGCAGGTGTGGAATTTGGTTATAGTCTGCTATGGGCTCTACTGGTTTCAATTATTGCCTGTATCGTATTGCAGGAAATGTCTGCCAGGCTTGGTTTGGTAACGGGCAAAGGTCTAAGTGATTCCATACGACAATCCATAACCTCTCCGGTACTCCGCTTAGTAGCGCTAATTCTAATTTTTTCTGCAATTGTAATTGGAAATGCAGCTTACGAAGCTGGGAATATATCTGGTGCGGTCATGGGTGTGCAAAGTATCATGCCTATTGAGGAAATATCAATTTCTGGAAATGTCATCAATCTTTGGAGTTTTATAATTGGAGGTTCCGCATTTCTACTGCTTTACCTCGGAAGTTATAAGCAGCTGGAAAAAGTATTTATAGGATTGGTAGTTTTTATGAGCCTGGCATTCATTATCACAGCTTTTCTTACCCAGCCATCCTGGTCTGGAATTCTTCGAGGCTTTGTGCCGACTTCCATAAGTGATGAAGTTCTAACAATCATCGCATTGGTGGGAACTACCGTAGTGCCTTACAATCTTTTTTTGCATGCATCTTTGGTTGGTGAGAAATGGACTGGCGTTAATCATCTTAAAACTGTACAGAGTGAACTAGTATTTTCGATTATTCTGGGTGGCCTGGTTTCCATGGCAATCCTAATATGCGCAGCTTCATCCGGATTGAGCTCCATTGATGATGTAGCTGGTCTGGCAGTAGGACTGGAGCCATTGTTTGGAAATATGGCCACTACATTTTTAGCAATCGGATTACTGGCAGCCGGGATCACCTCGTCCATAACAGCCCCTTTGGCGGCGGCATATGTTGTGAAGGGTTGTCTTGGGTGGAAGGGCGGAATGGCCAATTGGAGGTTTAAAGCAGTTTGGATGAGCATAATTATCCTTGGTGTATTGTTTAGTTCCCTGGGGATAAAACCGGTCGAGATCATTCAGTTTGCGCAGGTGGCAAATGGAATTGCGCTTCCTGTCATTGCGATATTTCTCTTATGGATCGTCAATCAGGAATCAATTTTGGGGAAATTCAGAAATTCAGCCTTTCAAAACATAATTGGTATCTTGGTAATTGCCCTGGCAATATTCCTCGGGGCGAAATCAATTTACACTGTAATACAGAATCTATGACAAAAGAAACTATCCATATAAATTGTGATCTTGGAGAAGGTGGAGAGTTTGACGAAAAGTTAATGCCACATATTTCTGCTTGCAATATTGCCTGTGGAGGGCATGCTGGAAACCTCGAAACGATGCATAGAACTGTAAGGCTGGCTCTTGAAAATAACGTGGAAATTGGAGCGCATCCGTCTTATCCAGACCGGGCAAACTTCGGAAGAAATCATATGGAAATGACTGCTGAAGAATTGAAACTTTCTATTGAAGGACAGGTACTAAGTCTGAAGCAAATTGTGGAATCTGAAGGAGGGAAACTAAGTCACGTGAAACTGCATGGTGCTCTCTATAATGACGCTGCTAAGGATAGGAATATTTCCGAGATAGTAGTGAAAAGTCTTGAAGATTTTGGAGATGATCTAAGGCTCTTCGTGCCTCTCAATTCCCAACTTGGAGAACTTGCTTTAGGTAGATTTGAACTCTTTCATGAAGCTTTTGCAGATCGCAATTATGAAAAAAATTACGCACTTGTTTCCCGGTCAAAATCGCATGCCATCATTACAGATGAGGAACTGGTTTTCGATCATGTCTGGCGAATCTATAAGCTGAATGAGATAATATTGAAGAATGGGGAATTTTTGAAAGCTTATGCAGATACATTTTGCGTGCATTCTGATACCCCTTCGGCGGTGCAAATTCTACAATATTTACAACGTAAATTAGCTGCAGAAAACATCTATATTAAATCGTAAGACCGATGAAGTGGAAGAGTATTTCGAGAATGGGAGATCGCGGAATTCTGATAGAATTCCCTCAGGAAATTTCAGAAAAAATACTTCAAACTATACTGGAGGCAAAAGTTACGCTATCAAAAATAAAGCTTGAACAGAAGGTTGAAATAACTAATACATACGACTCGTTATTAATAAGTTATCCTTCAGCTATAAGAGATGTCTATAGTGAGTTAAAAGTCGTTTCCAATGCTCTTAGAGCTACGAATATATCAAAAAACATCGACAAGCGAATTTTCAAGATTCCTGTTTGCTATGAAGCAGAATATGCTCCAGATTTAAATGATGTAGCCGAGCTTAAAAACATAAAAAAGGAAGAGCTGATTTCCCTTCACTCCACTCCAGTATACCTTGTTTATTTTACCGGGTTTTTACCGGGCTTTTTATACCTGGGTGGATTGAATCAAAAAATTGCAACGGCACGAAAAAACACTCCGCGTAAAATTGTAACAAAAGGTAGCGTGGGAATTGCAGAAGATCAAACCGGAATATATCCGCAAGAGAGTCCGGGTGGATGGCAAATTATTGGTCGAACACCCCTGGATCTTTTCAGTGCGAAAAGCAAAATTCCCAGTCCGTTTGTTGCCGGAGATTTTGTCCAATTTCATCCAGTAAGTAATTCGGAATATTTCCAAATTGAGGAAGAGGTTAAGCAAGGAATTTATGAATTCGAAATCATCAAATCCAATGGGTGAAGTAGTTGTTAAGCAGCCGGGATTATTTTCCACGATTCAGGATTTCGGAAGATTTGGATCGAGAAAATATGGTGTTCCTGAGAGTGGAATTATGGATAGATATGCCTTCAAAATTTGCAATCTAATTCTAGGGAATTCTGAGAATGATGCGGTGCTGGAAATAACATTTATTGGACCTGTTCTTGAATTCAATGCAGCTACAAATATTTGCATAGGAGGAGCAAATCTCAGTCCGAAGATTAACGATTTGAAGATCGATCTAAATACAGCTTATCAAATTAAGGCCGGAGATATTCTATCCTTCGGAAAAAGAAAATCTGGATTCCGATCCTACCTTGCGATTAAAAATGGTTTTCAATCTCCGGAAATTCTGGGAAGTCGAAGTTGGTTCGAAGCTGTTACAGGAAATCATCGACTTCAGAAGAACCAGCTTTTACATTATCAAGCTTCAGAAGCTATCAAAAGTTTTTCTCATTCAGCTATTCAGTTAGATACAGATTATCTCAACTCAGAAATGATCGAAACTTATGAAGGTCCAGAATTTGGAAAACTACCAGAATCTTTGCAGAAACTAATTTTTCAGAAGAAATTTAAGGTACATGGAGACAGCAACCGTATGGCTGTACAATTTGAAGAATCTATCCAAAATGATCTCAAAGGCATTCATACCTCCCCGGTCATGCCGGGAAGCGTTCAACTCACTCCATCAGGAAAACTGATTGTGCTTATGAGAGACTGTCAAACTACGGGAGGTTATCCAAGGGTTTTACAATTATCAGAATATGGAATCCAGGTACTCTCTCAAAAAATTCCTGGTGAAGCTGTACAATTTTATAGAAAAAGATGATTTCTTTAAATAGCAAAAAGTGCCAACTAAGTTTATTAATGCTATAGAAAAGACCCTACTCAGAACTACAACTAAACTATGATTGACACTTTTTTTGTCCCCAAAACATTCTAGATAAACTAAAATGACTCTACAAATATAGATACAGTAGTGGCTGTAGAGTAGGGGAATTTTCCCCTTTCTTGTAGATAAACTCGATTTTATTTTTAGAAATTATATTTTAGAGCCAGCAAATCAAACCCTTATCATCGTGAATCCACCAAATAAGTGCATTACTGTCCAGGAAGCTAAAGAACTTCAAAAGGAATGGCGTGAAACCAGATCTATAGTTACTACGAATGGAAAAGAACATAAGGATACCTGTGAGTTCCATTTTGATCTTGAAGAACTTCAGGAATATATCAACTACGTTCGGGAACAATCTAATCAGAATAATGCGGAAAGGCCTGGAATCAATGTCTGGCTCGGAGCTTATCAGGCTGATGGCGATAAACCTAGTCTTAACACCGTTTTTTTCTCAGCTACGCGTAAAATGAAAGCTGAAGAGGAAGATGGTTCTGGGAGAGATTACCTCGAAAATGATGAAATTGAACCAATGAATACTGTAGGAGGTATGTGGCCTCCTTTACCATATAAAGGCTAGGATTTTCTGTGATAAAATTCATTATTGAAAACAAGCTATACATAGGATATCTTATGGAATTCCTTGCGGCTTGTGCTGGAACATTACACCTCATCAAAGCCCGGAATTTAAGAACTGGTGTAAAAATTTTTGTTGGATTCCTATGGTTCAATTTTTTCTATGACCTGCTGGGCATGTACCCAATCTGGGCATATTATGATAATTACCAGTTGGCACCATTTTTAAAAGACACTGCTTTTGCACGTAATTTCTGGTATTATAATAATTTCTATGTCATAAAGTATTTTGTGCTGGGGCAGTTATTTATTTTACAGTTAAACCATCCTGAAAGTCAAAGTCTAAGGAAGATCCTGGCTAAGCTAAAATGGGCCTTTGTGATCTACAGTGTACTATGTTTTGGAAGTTTTGGTAACTATTTATATCAATATGACTATACGGTCATCATATTTGGAACATTCTTTCTTGTGGGGTGTATCATGGCTTACCTGATTCAAATGCTTCGTACAGATGAAATTCTTCAATTTAAGTCAGATGTCATTTTCTATATCGCGGTAGGGCTCATCCTATACGAGTTATGCATTGCACCTATTAATATTTATGGAGGATATTTTAATGAAGGTAATATGGAATTTGTACAATTTTATGCGCGTATTCTCAGGTACGGGAATATTTATTTATACGGAATCTTTATCATAGGTTTTCTGGTAACTTTGAGGAATGGAAGAAAAACTGATATCTTAGCTTAGAATTAATGTTTAATTCTAACAGCTAAATAAGGCCTGCCAGTATTTAAAATCCCATAGAAATGCTTCGGAAAGAAGAGATCATTCTAATTCTCTATTTTATACTGGTGATCGTACTACTCACCGTATTCATCGTCTTTTTTGTGATCACTTATCAAAAGCGGAAGAATAAGATCTTACAGGAGAAATTTGAGGCAGAACAACAATTTTTAATTGAACTCAATAATACAAAGATCGAGATACAGGAAGCTACATTGAAGAATGTAAGCTGGGAACTCCACGACAATATTGGTCAGTTACTATCTGTGGCCAGTATCCAGTTGAACATACTTTTAAAGAGATCTAAAGAGGATGCCGCTCCAGCGGTTACAGAGATCAAAGACCTGGTGGCTAATTCTTTAAATGAAGTGCGTTCACTTTCCAGGACGCTAAATAACGAAGTAATTCATACAACCGGGTTGCACAAGTCTGTTCGCGACGAGCTGGAGCGCTATAATCGTATGGATATCCTGCAGGCAGAATTGGAAATTAAAGGTGAGGCCAGAGAAATTAGGCCTGAAAGTGAGATCATTATATTCCGGATTATGCAGGAGTTTTTTAATAATGTCATCAAATATGCTGAAGCCTCTTCACTTGAAGTTCAATTAAACTACCTGGAAGATTCACTGCAGATTCATGCTAGAGATAACGGGAAAGGTTTCGATGATACTGAAGTAGAAAAAGGTTCCGGAATAATTAATATGTATAGCAGGGCCAGGCTTATAAATGCTAAAATTGATATCCAGAGTAAAGTTGGAGAAGGAACTTCGCTGAAATTAAATTATCCTATTCAAATAACCAGCAATGTCTAAAAGTATAAGCATAGTCGATGATCATAAGCTGTTCGCAAGTTCACTTCGCGTTCTGGTGAATTCGTTCGACGGTTTCCGGGTGCTTGATTATTTTAAAAATGGTCAGGAGCTTGTAGACCATGTGCAAAGTGACCTGGAACTTCCAGATGTTTTACTTCTGGATATGAGAATGCCAGTAATGGATGGTCTGCAAACAATGACCTGGTTAAAAGAACATCAGCCAGATCTAAAAGTTCTTGCTCTGACTGTAGATCAGGAAGATGAAACGATCATCAGGATGTTGAAACTCGGTGCTCGAGGATATCTTCTGAAGGATATAGATCCAGATGAATTTGAACTCGCCTTAAACAGGATCGTTGATACTGGTTATTATACGAATCAGCTAATTTCTGAAGCTTATAGAAATGAAGGAAAAGCTGAGAAGTATGAAGTACTTACTGGCAGGGAGCAGGAATTTTTATATTACGCCTGTAGTGAGCTTACTTATAAAGCGATCGCTTCAGAAATGAATCTTAGTCCTAAAACTGTAGAAAATTATCGGGAGAGCCTTTTCAATAAGTTACGGGTTAAGAGTAGAGTAGGCCTGGTCATGGTTGCTATAAAAGAAGGGTATTTCAAGATCTAAAAATTTAAGAATACTTTATATCAAAAGCAGCTTTACGTCATTACATAATTCTCGAACTGCAGTATCTTCGTACTTTCAAATTAAATATTCGTGATAGATTCAGCAAAAATAGAACTTCGGAACTTACAGGTTAAGGATTACGAGGAATTGAAGATTTCCATGGTTAAAAGTTACCAGGCTATGCCCGATGAATACTGGAGCAAGGCTGAAATTAAAACCTTGATCACTAAGTTTCCGGAAGGCCAGTTGTGTATCATTATAGATAATCGAATTGCGGGTTGTGCGCTTTCAATTACCGTAAATTATGACAAGTTTGATGATAATCACACTTATGAGGAGATCATTGGGGGAGAAAACTTTTCCACGCATACCAAAAACGGGAATGTTCTCTACGGAATCGATGTATTTATTCACCCCGAATTCCGCGGAATGCGATTGGGTCGAAGACTTTATGAAGCTCGAAAAGAATTATGTGAACATTTGAATCTGAAAGCAATCGTTTTTGGAGGAAGAATTCCGAATTACGCAAAATATGCAGATGAGTTAACTCCAAAGCGTTATATCGAGAAAGTAAAATTGCAGGAAATTCACGATCCTGTACTATCCTTTCAGTTAAGTAATGACTTTCACGTAAAGAAAGTGATCAAGGGATATCTATCCGGAGATCATGAATCCAAGGAATTTGCGACTTTAATGGAATGGAATAATATCTATTATTCGAAACCTCAAAAACTGGTAAATACTACTAAAACGGTGGTTCGACTTGGGCTTGTGCAATGGCAGATGCGTTTGTTCAAAGATTATGAAGCGCTAGTTTCCCAAATCGAATTCTTTGTGGATGCAGTAAGTAATTATCAGAGTGATTTTATACTTTTTCCGGAGCTTTTTAATGCACCATTAATGGCCCAGTTCAATCATCTTTCTGAGCCGGAAGCTATTCGTGCGTTATCAGATTATACCGAAAAATTGCTGGAAACCTTCCGGGAGTTCGCGATCAACTACAACATTAATATCATTACCGGAAGTATGCCAATGCCAGAAGGTGAGCATATGTACAACGTAGGATATCTTTGCAGAAGGGATGGAAGCTACGAACGCTATGAAAAACTGCATATCACGCCAGCAGAGGAATCTGCCTGGGGAATGAAAGGCGGTAATAAACTGGAAACATTTGATACCGATTGTGGGAAAATTGGAGTCCTAATTTGTTATGATGTTGAATTTCCTGAAGTTTCAAGATTACTTGCCGAGGAAGGAATGAATATTTTATTTGTACCATTCATGACCGATACGCAGAATGGATATTCTCGCGTAAAGATCTGCGCTCAGGCACGCGCAGTGGAAAATGAATGTTATGTTGCCATCGCCGGGTCTGTTGGAAATTTGCCCAAGGTAGATAATATGGATATTCAGTACGCTCAAAGTGCTGTATTAACCCCTTCAGATTTTGCTTTTCCTGTAAACGGAATCAAAGCGGAAGCTACTCCAAATACTGAAAGTACTTTACTGGTAGATGTCGATCTGGATCTACTAAAAGAGTTACATAATTTCGGAAGTGTTCGAAATATGAAAGACAGAAGAAAGGATCTATATTCTTTACGAAGAAAAAAATAGAATATTCAGCTGAAATTGAGGAGGTTTTAGAACTTTTTATTAGTTTTAAACCATGATTAGTATTGTTGAAAAATTCGTTGTGGCGGTGTTGGAAATTTTGTTCTAAAAAATTCCGACATTCCATTTTATCATAAGCTCACGAAGCCACCATAACTGGTGGCTTTTTTTATTCTGGTAATATTAATTTCTACACAGGAATAGTTCTAGGGATCGTAAACAAATGCTATTTAAACAACTGTAATTCAACTATATAGGTGATTAGTTCTTCAATTAGCGTTCATTCAGTCATTTAATATCACGACCTAAGGTGTTCGATTCCCAGTATTTTTAATTCTTACAGAACAGAATTGAAATTTAATGAACACCAAATATAGCAGTACCATAACGCAAAGTGATTCTCAACCAGCTTCCCAGGCCATGCTTCACGCCATTGGATTGAGTAGGGAAGATCTTAAAAAACCATTCGTAGGGATAGGAAGTACCGGGTATGAAGGTAATCCTTGTAACATGCATCTTAATGACCTTGCAAAAGAGGTTAAAAAAGGAACGCAACAAGCAGGTATAAACGGACTAATTTTTAATACGATTGGTGTAAGTGATGGAATTTCAATGGGAACTCCAGGAATGCGTTTTTCTCTTCCTTCACGGGATCTAATTGCAGATTCCATGGAAACGGTGGTTAGCGGAATGTCTTATGACGGACTTGTAACTGTAGTTGGCTGCGACAAGAATATGCCGGGTGCACTCATGGCAATGCTAAGATTAAATCGACCTTCAGTATTAGTGTATGGAGGAACGATCTCTTCTGGATGTCATAATGGGAAGAAGCTGGACGTGGTTTCGGCTTTTGAAGCCTGGGGTTCCAAGGTTTCCGGAGAAATGCAGGAAGAGGAGTATCAACAGGTTATCGAAAAAGCCTGTCCTGGTGCCGGCGCTTGTGGTGGTATGTATACAGCAAATACGATGGCTTCAGCAATTGAAGCTCTGGGAATGAGTCTGCCATTTAATAGCTCTAATCCCGCAACCGGTCCTGAAAAGATTCAGGAAAGTGTAAAAGCTGGTGAAGCTATGCAACTGTTGCTCGAAAAAGATCTTAAACCTAAAGATATCGTATCTGCTAAATCTCTGGAAAATGCCATAAGATTATTGACCGTACTTGGTGGTTCTACCAATGCGGTACTTCACTTCCTAGCGATCGCTAAAGCTGCGGAAATCAATTTCGGATTAAAGGATTTTGAAAGAATTTGTGAAGAAACACCGTTTCTGGCTGATCTCAAGCCTAGTGGTAAATATCTTATGGAAGATATCCACAGGATTGGTGGAATCCCAGCCGTCATGAAATACATGCTGGAGAAAGGATTACTTCATGGGGATTGTATGACCGTAACCGGCAAAACTATAGCAGAAAATCTTGAAGAGGTAGAACCTATGCCTTTTGATCAGGATGTAATACACCCGGTGGAGAAACCTATCAAAGCAACCGGGCATATTAGAATACTTTACGGGAATCTCGCTCAGGAAGGTTCCGTAGCAAAAATAACAGGAAAAGAAGGTTTGAAATTCCACGGTAAAGCGAAAGTTTTCAATGGTGAATACGATGCCAATGAAGGTATTTCATCTGGAAAGGTGAAGAAAGGTGATGTAGTCGTTATTAGATATGAAGGTCCTAAAGGTGGTCCTGGAATGCCAGAAATGCTAAAGCCTACTTCAGCAATTATGGGAGCTGGTCTGGGTAAGGACGTGGCTTTGATCACCGATGGTAGATTTTCAGGAGGAACTCATGGATTCGTAGTGGGGCATATCACTCCGGAAGCACAACAGGGCGGACTAATTGGATTGCTGAAGGATGGCGATGAAATAAGTATCAATGCCGAAACAAATAAGATCGAAGCTCATTTGAGTGATGAAGAAATAAGTAAGAGAAGAACATTATGGAAAGCACCCGCTTTTAAAGCAAAAGGAGGTGTGCTTTATAAATACGCAAAAACAGTAGCATCAGCATCAGAAGGATGCGTGACAGATGAATTTTAATTAGGTGAAATATGGAGGTTAAAACAGCAAGTTTCGAAAAGCAAAGCAAGCAAAAAAGCCTGACCGTTTCAGGAGCAGAGGCGGTGATCAAATGTTTGCTCGAAGAAGGTGTGGATACTATTTACGGGTATCCTGGTGGGGCGATCATGCCTGTATATGATGAACTGTATAAATATCAGAAAGAAATTCACCATGTACTCACCAGGCACGAACAGGGAGCAACGCATGCTGCCCAGGGTTATGCCAGAGTTTCAGGAAAAGTAGGGGTCGCTGTGGCAACTTCCGGTCCGGGAGCTACCAATCTTGTAACCGGTATTGCAGATGCGCAAATCGATTCCACTCCAATGGTTTGTATCACTGGCCAGGTTGGGTCCCATCTTCTGGGTTCAGATGCTTTTCAGGAAACCGATATTGTAGGTATTTCTACACCGGTAACCAAATGGAACTACCAGATCACCAATGCTGAAGAAATTCCCGAAGTAATGGCGAAAGCTTTTTATATCGCAAGGTCGGGAAGACCAGGGCCGGTACTAATCGATATTACCAAGGATGCCCAGTTTGCCTCGTTGGAATTCAGTTATAAAAAATGTTCCGGAATAAGAAGTTACCAGCCGATCCCGGAATTAAATCTTCTGGAAGTACAACGCGCTGCAGAAGTGATCAATAATGCTAAAAAACCATTGATCGTTTGGGGACAGGGAGTGATCCTGGGAGGAGCTGAAGATCTATTCAAACAGGTTGTAGAAAAATCTGGAATTCCTGCTGCATGGACGATTCTCGGACTTTCGGCATTACCAACAGATCATCCATTGAACGTGGGAATGGTGGGAATGCATGGAAATTACGCACCAAATATGCTAACTAATGAATGCGATGTTTTAATTGCTATTGGGATGAGGTTTGATGACCGGGTTACCGGTAACCTGGAAAAATACGCGAAACAGGCAAAAATCATTCATTTCGAGATAGACCCGGCTGAAATTAGAAAAAATGTTCAAGCAGATTACCCGGTTCTGGGGGATGTAAAAGAAAGTCTGAAGGCATTGCTTGAATTACTGGAGCCATATTCTCACAAGGAATGGCACCAGAAGTTTAAGGATATGTACAAAACTGAATATGAGAAAGTGATTCAGGGAAATCTAGATGTAAACAAGAAAGATCTGGGAATGGCTGAGGTCATTCAGGAAGTAAATATTCAATCTAAAGGAGATGCGATCATTGTTTCAGATGTTGGTCAGCACCAGATGGCAGCCTGCCGTTATGCCAAATTCAATCAGTCAAGAAGTAATGTGACTTCCGGGGGATTGGGAACCATGGGATTTGCGTTACCAGCAGCCATAGGAGCGAAAATGGCAAAACCAGAAAGAGATGTTGTGGCGGTTATAGGTGATGGCGGTTACCAGATGACCATACAGGAATTAGGAACCATTTTCCAGACCAAAGTTCCAGTCAAGATCGTGCTTTTAAATAACGGATTCCTGGGAATGGTAAGACAATGGCAGCAAATGTTTTTTGATAGGCGTTATGCCTCCACAACCATGGTAAATCCAGATTTTATAACGATCGCCAAAGGTTATCACATTAAAGCAAACCAGGTGACCGAAAGAAGTCAGCTTGAGTCGGCAGTAAAAGAAATGATGCAAAGCGATGAAGCCTATTTCCTTGAAGTAAAAGTTGAACAGGAAGAAAATGTGTTCCCAATGATTCCAACCGGAGCATCAGTTTCAGAAATATTATTAGAGTAATGGAAAAACAGAACTATACAGTTTCGATTTATACCGAAAATAATCTTGGTTTACTTTCCAGGATTGCCGCAATCTTTTTGAAAAGGCATATCAACATTGAAAGTATAACGGCTTCCCCAAGCGAGGTGAACGAAGTGATGCGCTTTATTATTATCGTGAAGGTTTCCGAAGAACAGATCAAGAAGATCGTAGGACAGATTGAAAAGCAGATCGAAGTGATCAAAGCTTTTTATCATACCGATGCGGAAACGATCTACCAGGAAACAGCTTTGTATAAGATCAAATCTGAAGATTTTCTGGATGATCATAATATTCAGGATTTTATTAAAGAGACCAATGCGCGTATTGTGACCGTAACCAGGCAGTTTTTTGTAATAGAAAAGACCGGAAAACGTATAGAGGTCGATCAGCTTTATGAAAAACTAAAACCCTACGGACTCATGCAATTCGTAAGATCTGGTACCATCGCGGTCACCAAGAACGAAATGCCGATATCAGGAATACTAGAAAAATTTAATACCACAAACTCATTATCATGACCAACTATTTTAACAGCCTGTCCAAAGCTGAAAAACTCGATCAATTAGGTACCTGTAGATTCATGGAGCTGGATGAATTCAGTAACGAAGCAGATGCTTTAAAAGATAAGAAAATAGTCATTGTGGGCTGCGGTGCGCAGGGTCTCAACCAGGGACTTAATATGCGCGACAGCGGTCTGGATATTTCATATGCACTTAGAGAAAGCGCAATCAAGGAAAAACGTCAATCCTGGAAAAATGCTTCAGAAAATGATTTCACAGTTGGAACTTACGAAGAATTGATCCCGGATGCAGATCTTGTGATAAACCTTACCCCGGATAAGCAACATACAAACGTGATCAAAGCTATTCAACCTTATTTGAAAAAAGGAGCCGTACTTTCCTATTCTCACGGCTTTAATATCGTGGAAGAAGGAATGAAGATTCGGGAGGATATTACCGTGATCATGGTCGCTCCAAAATGTCCCGGGTCTGAAGTTAGAGAGGAATACAAACGTGGTTTTGGAGTACCTACATTGATCGCAGTTCATCCTGAAAATGATCCTAAAGGCGTGGGACTGGAATGGGCGAAAGCTTATGCTTATGCTACAGGAGGTCATCGCGCGGGAGTACTGGAATCTTCTTTTGTTGCGGAAGTAAAATCTGATCTTATGGGTGAACAAACCATCCTGTGTGGTGTTTTACAAACCGGATCCATTCTAACTTTTGACAAAATGGTTTCTGAAGGTCTGGATAAGAACTACGCAGCAAAACTAATTCAGTATGGTTGGGAAACGATTACGGAAGCTTTGAAGCACGGCGGAATCACCCAGATGATGGACAGACTTTCTGATCCTGCAAAGATAAGAGCTTATGAAATTTCAGAAGAACTAAAGGAAAAAATGCGTCCGTTGTTTCAGAAGCATATGGATGATATCATTTCAGGTGAGTTCAGTAGCCGAATGATGAAAGACTGGGCCAATGACGATACCGAGTTACATACCTGGAGAGCTGAAACTGAAAATACCGCTTTTGAGAAAACTGAAGCAACTTCAGAAGAGATCACAGAACAGGAGTATTTTGATAAGGGAGTTCTACTGGTTGCCTTTGTGAAATCTGGGGTGGAACTAGCCTTTGAAACTATGGTAGATGCTGGGATTATCGAGGAGTCTGCCTATTATGAATCCTTGCATGAAACTCCCCTTATCGCTAATACCATCGCCAGGAAAAAACTTTACGAGATGAACCGCGTAATTTCAGATACCGCGGAATATGGATGTTATTTATTCGATCACGCAGCCAAACCTTTGATTAAGGACTATGTGAATTCTCTGGGACCTGAAGTTGCTGGAAGAAAATTTTCTTCAGGAGACATTGGTGTGGATAATGAGAAAATATCAAAAGTGAATGAGCAGATCAAGGAACATCCCGTAGAGAAAGTAGGCGCAACTTTACGATCTGCGATGACTGCAATGAAGAAAATATACGCTTAATGGAAACTCTGCTGGAAAAAGATACGATTTACAAACCTAGTCTCGAAGCGGTTAAAGAGGCTTCGGAAAGAATCTCAAAGGTGGTGCTGAAAACTCCTTTAGCTGAATCTTTTACCTATAGCAAGCGCTTTGATGCGAAGGTGATGCTGAAGCGTGAGGATCTGCAACAAGTTAGATCTTACAAAATTCGAGGAGCCTATAATAAGATCTCTAGTTTACCACAGGAACAGCTCGAAAAAGGTGTGATCTGTGCCAGTGCGGGGAATCATGCTCAGGGTGTTGCCTTTGCCTGCAATAAGCTCAAAGTTAAAGGAGTGATCTATATGCCCGGCACCACGCCACAGCAAAAAGTGGAGCAAACTGAGATGTTTGGTGGTGAGTGGGTGGAAGTGATACTCAAGGGTGATACCTATGATGATTCCTATAAGAGTGCAATGGCACATATGGCGGAAAAAGGACTTATTTTCATTCATCCTTTCGACGATGAAAAAGTAATTGAAGGTCAGGCTACCATTGCCCTGGAGATCCTTGAGCAATCCAATGACCCTATAGATTATATTTTTGCCCCACTTGGAGGTGGCGGACTCCTGGCGGGAATTTCTTCCATGTTCAAGGAACTATCACCCAATACTATAATCATTGGCATCGAACCCGAAGGCGCTCCTTCTATGAAGACCTCTTTAAAAGAAGGTAAAGTAGTCGAGCTGGAAAATATAGAGCGATTTGTAGATGGCGCCTCTGTCCAGAAAGTTGGAACGCGAAATTTTGCTATTTGTAAGGAAAACCTGGATGAAATGATTACTGTGCCAGAAGGAAAGATCTGCCAGACCATCCTTGATCTTTATAACCAGGATGCCATGGTAGTGGAACCGGCCGGAGCCATGGCGATTTCAGCCCTGGATCTCTATGCTGAAAAGATCAAGGGGAAGAACGTTGTTTGTATCGTTAGTGGCAGTAACAACGATATCATCAGGATGGCCGAAATCAAGGAACGTGCATTGTTATATTCCGGATTAAAGCATTATTTCGTAATCGTTTTCCCTCAAAGGGCAGGGGCCTTAAAGGAATTTGTAGCAAAAGTCCTGGGACCAAATGATGATATTACTCATTTTGAATATTCTAAAAAGCATAACAGGTCGAACGGGCCAGCGGTTGTAGGTATTGAGCTGAAGGATCCAGCTGACTTTGAACCTCTTGTAGAAAGAATGAAAAAGAAGAATTTCTACGGGGAATATTTAAATAATAATCCAAATTTATTTCAATTTTTGATCTAGAACTGCCTGTACCTTAAAAATTTATATACATTTGTAATATGATTTCGATCAATAAGATAATATTAGTCCGTTTCCATTTCAGGCCCCGCCGCCGCTTCTAGGCAGCACCCCGAAACGACTTTTTATTAATATTATCTTACATCCCAATTTTGAACTACATAAACGGCATAGAATACAAATTAACTATCAGATCATTCTCTGATATTTCCGCTATGCGCCGCCGTTTTCCCCGTCGCACGTAAGTGCGTCTATATATCTATGGAACTTAGGTGAGTCCGGTTCCGCTCTCGAAAACCCAGATCAAAATATAATTTCCAACATAAATCTTTTAGCAGATGAAAATTCTCATTGCTAATAAATCTCACGCTTCCTATGCTGAGATCATTTGTAATACTATCGAAGAATCGGCAAAGGTTCGGGGTACCGGTATTGCGCGCAGAACTCCTGAATATATCATCAATAAGATGGAGAAGGGAAATGCTGTGATCGCTCTGGAAGAGGAAAAATTTGCCGGTTTCTGTTATATAGAAACCTGGAGCCACGACAAGTATGTGGCCAATTCCGGACTCATTGTCCATCCCGATTTTAGAAACCAGGGACTGGCGAAAGAGATTAAAAATGTCATCTTTGATCATTCCCGAAAGAAATATCCGGATGCTAAAATATTCGGGATCACCACAGGTTTAGCAGTCATGAAGATCAATTATGATCTAGGCTATCAACCGGTCACTTTTTCTGAGCTTACCGATGATGAGACATTCTGGAAAGGATGCCAGACCTGTAAGAATTACGATGTACTTACCCGAACCGACCATAAGATGTGTTTGTGTACAGGAATGATGTATGATCCCGAGAAAAAGAAAAGTCCTAAGAAGATCGAGAAGCCTAAAAGTAAATTCAACGAGAAGGCATTTCAGCGATTAAAACATATCAAGCAAACGCTATTCTATAAGAAAGAGAAGAAATAATATCAATAATGAATATACATCCTTCGGTTTTTACTTCTGAAGGACATTTGAATACCAGTAATTATGAAGAAAGTAGTTATAGCATATAGTGGAGGATTGGATACCTCATATTGTGCAAAATATTTATCTGAAGAAGAAGGTTTTGAAGTTCATGCCGTGAGTGTGAATACCGGAGGATTTTCAGAAGAAGAAATAATAAATATCGGTGAAAATGCTAAAAAAATAGGAGCGAGTAGCTACAAAAATATCGATGCGGTCAACTCCTTTTATGAAAAAGTGGTGAAGTATCTCATTTTTGGAAATGTACTTAAGAATGATACCTATCCTTTATCTGTAAGTGCTGAAAGGATCATCCAGGCTATCGAGATCGTTGAATATGCGAAAAAAGTTGGAGCTGAATATATTGCCCATGGTAGCACCGGTGCAGGTAACGACCAGGTTCGATTTGATATGATCTTCCAGATCATTGCTCCAGATATACAGATTATAACTCCTATAAGAGATAAACAACTAAGCAGAAAGGAAGAAATCGAATACCTTAAAAGTAAAGGGGTTGAGATGAACTGGGATAAAGCAAAATATTCAGTTAATAAAGGCCTTTGGGGAACCAGTGTTGGAGGAGCAGAAACTCTGACTTCAGAAAAAGCATTGCCGGAAGAAGCATTCCCTTCTCAATTAAAAGAAAAGGAACCAAAGCAAATTAAGTTATCATATACACATGGTGAGCTCACTGCTATTAATGGAACTGAAAATGAACCTGTGCAGAATATAGAAATCCTCGAAGGGATCGCCTCAAAATATGCAATTGGGAGAGATATTCATGTAGGTGATACGATCATAGGAATTAAAGGTAGAGTAGGTTTTGAAGCTGCTGCTGCCTTGATCACCATTAAAGCTCATCATTTACTGGAAAAACATACGCTAAGCAAATGGCAATTACAACATAAAGATTATACCTCCAACTGGTATGGGATGCATCTGCATGAAGGATTATACCTGGATCCCGTAATGCGTGATTTCGAAGCCCAGTTGCAGAGTTCTCAATCCAAGGTCACCGGCGACGTTTTTGTAAGCCTGAAACCTTACCATTTTACACTGGATGGGATAAATTCTCCAAACGATCTTATGAATAGCAGTTTCGGTAATTACGGAGAAGAAAACAAAGCCTGGACAGCCGAAGATGCCAAAGGATTTATTAAGATCCTTTCTAATTCAGGAAAGATCTACCAACACGTGAATCAGGGTTCATGATGGATGCAGGAATTATTGGAGGAGCGGGTTATACTGCGGGAGAATTGATCAGGATCTTATTATACCATCCTGAAGTAAACCTGAATTTTGTCTACAGTACTTCTCAACCCGGAAAACCTGTTCACAGTGTTCACCAGGATCTTATTGGAGATACTGAACTTAAGTTCACTAACCTGATCCATAAGGAAGCAGACGTGGTTTTTCTTTGTCTTGGACATGGAAATTCCAAAAAGTTTCTTTCAGAGAATGAGTTTTCAGAAAGAACGAAGATCGTAGATCTAAGTACAGATTTCAGAATGAAATCGATTGATCATGCTTTTGTTTATGGTCTGCCGGAAATAAATAAGGATAAAATACAGTCTGCCAGTTTCATTGCGAACCCGGGATGTTTTGCTACAGCGATTAGCCTGGCGATTCTTCCATTGGCACAGGCAGGTTTATTGCTGGAAGACGTCCATGTGAATGCCGTAACTGGTGCAACCGGTGCTGGTACTTCGCTTTCTAAAACAACACATTTTACCTGGAGAGACAATAATTTTTCAGCTTATAAAAGTTTTGAGCATCAGCATTTGCAGGAAATCGGGCAGAGTCTAAAGCAGCTGCAGGAAAATCATAGTGCCGCCATCAATTTTATTCCGAATAGAGGAAATTTTTCAAGAGGTATTCATGCAACGGCATACACAAAATTTGAAGGTAACCTGGAAGAGGCAAAATTGATGTATTCCGAATTCTATAAAAATGCCGCGTTTACTTTCATTACTGAAGAGGAATTGCACTTAAAACAAGTGGTGAATTCTAATAAGTGCCTGTTGAGGTTGCAAAAATTTGATGATAAATTATTGATCACAAGTGTGATCGATAATTTACTGAAAGGTGCTTCAGGACAGGCTGTTCAAAACATGAATCTAATGTTTGGTTTTGAAGAGAAAACAGGTTTAAATCTAAAGGCAAGTTATTTCTAAAAGTAAAGAGTTGGAGGATGTTATTTATTACACAAGAATGATTGATAATTAAAGCAATATGAAAATAGCAATTATAGGTGCAGGGAATCTGGGTGTTTCCATTGCAAAAGGCCTCATATTTAGTAATGCGTTTACCACGCTATATCTAAGTAAAAGAAAGATTGAAGATATCCAGGATTTTGAAGAATATGCAAAAGTTCATGTAACTTCAGATAATCTTGAAGCAGTAAGAAATTCTGACATTCTGATCTTTGCCGTTCAGCCTACGCAATTTGAACGCATTCTTGAGGAGATCAAAGATGAACTTACAGATAAGCATGTTTTGATCTCAACAGTTACCGGCTTTAAGATTCCCAGGATCGAAGAAATCATTGGTCAGGATCATTATATTATCAGGTCAATGCCTAATACCGCTATCGCTGTTGGTAAATCCATGACCTGTTTGTGTAGTAATGAAGCAGGTGAAAAAAGGATTAAGATCGCAGAAGCTATTTTTAACAGACTGGGAACAAGTATTATCATTCCTGAGAACAAAATGCAGGCAGCAACGGTAATTTGTGCCAGTGGTGTTGCTTTCTGGATGCGTTTAATACGTGCGACCACTCAGGGAGCTGTACAACTTGGTTTTGATGCGAAAGATGCGCAGGAGCTTTCTATGCAAACCTGCCTGGGAGCTGCCAGTCTTTTGATAGAATCCGGTAAACATCCGGAAGAAGAGATCGACAAGGTTACCACTCCAAGAGGCTGCACCATAGAAGGGCTTAACGAGATGGAGCATAACGGCCTGAGCTCTTCGCTCATTAAAGGAATACAAGCCTCTTTTAAAAAGATTAATACAATATCAGACCAGTAATTATGGAGTTATTTGATGTTTACCCGTTATACGATATCACCCCGGAAAAGGGTGATGGTTGCTATGTTTATGATGAAAATGGCAGGAAATACCTGGATCTTTATGGAGGTCACGCGGTCATCTCGATTGGTCATGCGCATCCAAACTATTTACAAGCCATACAAACTCAGGTGGCGAAACTTGGGTTTTATTCCAATTCCATCAAAAATCCCCTGCAAAATGAACTTGCTGGTAAACTGGAAGAAATTTCTGGAATCAGGGATTATGCGCTGTTCTTATGTAGCTCTGGAGCTGAAGCTAATGAAAATGCACTAAAAGTCGCTTCTTTCCATACGGGCAAGGACAGGATCATATACTTCGAGAATGCTTTTCACGGTAGAACTTCCGGCGTAGTGGCGATTACCGATAATGAAACCATCAAAGCACCATTTAATAAAGGTCATAAGGCTACCCGATTAGTATTTAATAATATAGCTGCATTAGAGACTGAATTCAAGAAAGGGGATGTTGCAGCGGTTATTTTTGAAGTGATCCAGGGTGTTGGCGGACTTAATGAAGCAGACTCCGGTTTCTATAAGGCCGCAGCCGATATTTGTAAGGAGTACAATGTCATGCTAATCGCAGATGAGGTACAGTCTGGTTACGGCAGAACCGGTGATTTCTTTGCTTATCAGAAGCATGGCATCAGGCCAGATATTATTAGCATGGCCAAAGGAATGGGGAATGGTTTTCCTGTTGGCGCAATTTTGATCGATAATAAAATTACTCCTCGCTACGGAATGCTGGGTACGACTTTCGGCGGAAATCATCTCGCCTGTGCTGCGGCGATTTCAGTTTTGGATACTATTAAAGAAGAAAACCTGATGCAGAATGCTGCTGAAGTTTCAGAATATATCCGGGAGGAAGCAGCTAAGATTTCAGAAATAAAAAAGATAAAAGGTCGTGGTTTGATGATAGGACTGGAGTTTGACTTTGAGATCGCTGCACTTCGGAAGGAGCTTCTATTTGACTTCCAGATTTTTACAGGGGCTTCATCTAACAAAAAACTACTGCGAATCCTACCACCATTAACTATTCAGAAAGAACATTTTCAGGTCTTTTTTGAAGCTTTACGGCAAGCATTGATAAATCAAAAAATAAGCTCTGAAACTTCCTAAGGAGCACTTCAGAAAAATAATTATATCGTCCATAAACTTCGGTTTTCAGAAAAAATATAAGAATGAAAAACTACATAAACCTATCAGATATTGAGGATCTTAAAGCTTTGATTCGCGACGCACGAGCCATGAAATCGAATCCTTCAGAAGACAAACCTGGAAAAGGTAAGACTCTGGGGATGTTATTCTTCAATCCAAGTCTTCGTACCCGTCTAAGCACTGAAAAAGCTGCCAGATTATTGGGTATGGATGTGATGGTCATGAATGCTGACAAAGATGGTTGGGCCTTGGAATTTGAGGATGGTGCGATTATGAATTCAAACAAGGCAGAACATATAAAAGAAGCAGCTGCGGTACTTTCACAATATTGCGATATCATCGCGGTAAGAGCATTTCCAGGCCTTAAAGACAGGGAAAAGGATGAAACTGAAGTGGTGATGAATAGTTTTAAACAGTACGCTTCAGTTCCCATAGTGAATCTGGAAAGCGCTACTGGCCACCCGTTGCAGGCTTTAACAGATGCGATCACCATTCAGGAATTAAGTGGGAAATCTCGACCAAAGGTGGTATTGACCTGGGCTCCACATCCAAAGGCCTTACCACAATCTGTAGCGAATTCTTTTACTGAAGTTATGCAGAAAATGGAAGTTGATCTTGTGATCGCTAATCCTGAAGGATATGATCTAGATCCAAAAATTCGAAAAGACGTTCGTGTTGAACATGACCAGCAAAAAGCATTTGAGGACGCCGACTTTGTGTATGTCAAAAACTGGAGTAGTTACGAAAAATACGGTCAGGTACTCGAGTTGGAAGAAAACTGGACCGTAGATCAGGCTAAATTAAAAAATACCAATAATGCAAAAGTGATGCATTGTCTTCCTGTTAGAAGAAACGTCGTGATCGCTGACGATATCCTGGATAGTGATAATTCCATTGTGATCCAGCAGGCGAATAACAGAACCTATGCAGCCCAGGCGGTGTTAAAAAAATTATTGGAATGCTCGAAATAGTTCACAATCCGGCGACAGATGTTCTTAATGTCATTAAGATAGGAGGGAAGCTCATCGAAAACCAAGAGCTGCTCGATTCTTTCCTGAAAGATTTTGTTCAGCTGAAAGGTCCTAAAATTCTTGTACACGGAGGTGGAAATAAAGCTACTGAAGTTGCTGGAAAACTAGGTTATAAAACTCAGATGGTAGATGGCAGAAGAATTACAGATAAGGATTCTATGGAAGTGATCACGATGGTTTATGGCGGACTTTTAAATAAAAATATCGTTGCAAAATTGCAGGGAAATAAACAAAACGCGATCGGACTTTGCGGAGCAGACGTTAACGTATTAATTTCCAGAAAACGTGAAGTTAAAGATATCGATTACGGCCTGGTTGGAGATGTGGTAAAAGTGAATACTGCATTTATCAAATCACTTTTAAAGCAGGAGATCGTGCCCGTATTTTCAGCGATCTCTTCTACGGAAGATGGAGTTTTGCTGAATACCAACGGAGATTCTGTAGCTTCAGAAATAGCGATTGCCATGAGCAATATCTATACAACCCAGCTTTTTTACTGTTTAGAAAAGAAAGGAGTTCTTAAGAATATGGATGATGATACTTCAGTAATTGCTGAATTGAATTCAGATAAGTATCAGCAATTGAAAGCTTCGAAAGTGATCACAGATGGGATGTTACCAAAACTTCATAATTGCTTTGAAGCCATCAATAGAGGAGTTGCAACCGTCTATTTAGGAGATGCTGAACTTTTGAAAAAGGGTGCAAAACATACAAAAATTGTAAACTAATGCAGGTCAAAGAACTTCAGAAGGAAGCATTGCAACTATTGCAGAACCTCATCAGGACCCAGTCTTTTTCAGGGGAAGAAGATAAAACTGCAGACTGCCTTGAACGATGGTTTACAGACCACAATATTCCGTATCAGCGAAGCCTCAATAATGTCTGGGCGACCAGTAAGCATTTCGACGATACAAAACCAAACCTGTTGCTCAATTCACATCATGACACGGTAAAACCAAATTCAGCTTACACCAGAGATCCTTTCGAGGCAAAGATTGAGAATGGTAAATTGTATGGTCTTGGAAGCAATGATGCGGGTGGATGCCTTGTTTCTCTACTGGCTACATTCACTTATTTATATTCCGAACTGAATTTAAATTATAATATCATTTTCGCCGGAACTGCGGAAGAGGAGACTAACGGAAAGAATGGTATTGCAGCACTATTATCAAAATTACCGAAGATAGATGTTGCGATTGTCGGGGAACCAACCTTGATGAATCTTGCAGTAGCTGAAAAAGGTCTTATCGTTTTCGATGCTGTAGTAAAAGGAACTCCTTCCCATGCGGCTCATCCAAATCCTGATAACTCGATCTATAAAACTGCGCGAGTTCTCAACTGGTTCGAAAATTTTAAATTAGAGAGAGTTTCTGAAAGTCTGGGAGAAGTGAAAGTAACAGTCACGCAAATTAAGGCTGGAAGTCAGCATAATGTAGTGCCCGCTAAGACGCATTTTGTGATCGATGTTCGGGTAAACGATAAATATAGCAATGCAGAGATCGAGCAGATTTTAAAAGAAAAAGCGCCAGTAGATGAGATTACTGCGAGAAGTTTAAGATTGAATTCGTCTTCGATCCCAATAGATCATGACCTAGTTAAGGCAGGAATTGAAATTGGGATGGAAACTTATGGCTCGCCAACACTTTCAGACCAGGCGATGTTAAGCTGTCCTTCCCTTAAATTAGGACCGGGAGATTCTACAAGATCACATTCGGCTGATGAATTTATTTATGTAAATGAGATCGAAGAAGGTATTGAAAAGTATATAGAATTGCTTGAAAAAGCACTTAGGAAATAATATCACTGAAATTGTTGCGCTGAGCCTGTCAAAGTGCGGCAAGCTCAGTGCAGCAATGGTAATAATGTTAGGCTGAAATTGTTCAACTTCTCATAAGATTTTGAATTCAGAAATTCAGCGAAGTCAAACAAGTTCAGGATAACGGATAATAAAATAAAAACTATGAAACTCTGGGATAAAGGCATTTCAATAGATAAGCAGATCGAGAAATTTACCGTGGGAAACGATCGTGAACTCGATATGCATCTAGCTAAATATGATATACAGGCGTCCACAGCACACGCTAAAATGCTTGGGAAAGTAGGGATTCTGGAAGTACAGGAAGTAGATTTATTAGTTTCAGAATTGGAGCTATTGAACCAGCAACTCGAAAACGGTGAATTTAAGATCGAGGAAGATTTTGAGGATGTGCATTCCAAAATCGAATACGAACTTACTTCCAAACTGGGAGATACTGGAAAAAAGATTCATACGGCCCGATCAAGGAACGACCAGGTTTTAGTGGCTCAGCAATTATATTTTAAAGAAAACCTGCTGGAGATTTCTGCAAAGACCAGGAATTTGATCGATGTTCTTTTAAACCTTGCAGAGGAACATAAAGAAAAACTACTTCCCGGGTATACCCATCTACAGGTGGCGATGCCTTCCTCGTTTGGTTTATGGTTTTCAGCATACGCAGAATTATTAATTGATGATCTATACTTACTCGATGCCGGGTTAAAGATCGTGGATCAAAATCCGCTGGGTTCTGCTGCCGGATATGGCTCTTCATTTCCTATAGACAGGGAATTTACCACCAGGGAACTCGGCTTTGCAACCCAGAAGTATAATGTCGTAGCGGCCCAGATGAGTAGGGGGAAATGTGAGCGAACGGTTACTTCCAATATCTCATCTCTTGCAAACACACTTTCCAGGTTCGCCATGGATATTTGCTTGTATATGAGTCAGAACTTTGATTTCATCACTTTTCCAGATGAATTGACAACCGGTTCCAGTATCATGCCGCACAAGAAAAATCCTGATGTTTTTGAACTGGTTAGAGGAAAATGCAATAAGCTGCAGGCCATCGCAAATGAAATGATCCTGATCACTAATAATCTCCCAAGTGGATATCACAGGGATTTTCAGCTTATTAAAGAGAATAGTATTTATGCGGTAGAAAATATCAAAGAAATTCTGGACGTTTTCACTTATTCTATCAGCAAGATCATTGTAAAAAATATCGATATCAAGGACGAGAAATATAAATATCTGTTTACCGTAGATAGTATCAACGAACTCGTGATAGGAGGTAAGTCATTTCGGGATGCATACCAGATCATTGGAGAACAGGTCCAAAATGACACTTATGAAGCTACCGAAGGCATGCAGCATACTCATTCCGGTAGTAAGGATAATCTTTCATTAAATATGATCAGGACAAAATTGCAACAGTTATAAAACGACACGCCTCCGGAAAAACTAAATTTCCAGGAGGCTATTGTCTACAAACATGAACTAAAATTTAAATAATGGTCGTTTGCCCTAAACTCAGATTTTCCTTATTTACAATATGATTTTCAGTGTCACTAATAACGCTTTCCAGAAAATCTCCAACCCTTTCGGTCGAATAATGGTTATCTTTATTAATATCTATAGTACAAACATTTAGTTTCAGGCTGAGATCTACCGCCATCCTCACCGTTTCAGCTTCGGTTTTAAGTCCTAAATGATCCAGTAGCATCGCAGCAGAAAGTACAGAAGCTACAGGATTTGCTATTCCCTGCCCGGCCGCCTGAGGATAAGATCCATGTATGGGTTCAAAAAGTGCATTTTCATTTCCTACGGAAGCAGATTCCAACAGGCCAATACTACCACCAATAACACTCGCTTCGTCTGAAATAATATCACCAAACATATTTTCGGTTAGGATTACATCGAATTGTCTGGGATTCAGGATCATTTGCATGGCCGCATTATCCACGAATAAGTAATCCACCTCCACTTCAGGGTACTCCTTCGCAATTTTAGTAACCGTTTTTCTCCATAAACGAGATGTTTCCAGCACATTAGCTTTATCTATGAGTGTTAATTTGTTCCTCCTTGTTTCCGCAGCTTTAAAAGCGAGATGAGCTACACGTTCAATTTCTTCTACTGAATAAGTGCAAAGATCTGAAGCGCTTTGACCATCTTCTGATGTGCTTTTCTCACCAAAATATATTCCGCCTGTAAGTTCTCTGAAAATGATCATATCTGCTCCTTCAATATTTTCTCTTTTAAGCGGAGATTGGTGTAAAAGGCTTTCGTGAGCTTTTACGGGTCTAATGTTAGCGAAAAGACCTAGTTCTTTTCTTAGTCGCAACAGGCCCTGTTCCGGCCTCACTTTCGCCGAAGGATCATTGTCATATTTAGGGTCACCAATCGCCCCAAAAAGCACAGCGTCAGATTTTTCACAAAGTTCCAGTGTTGTCTCAGGCAAAGGATCCCCCAACTTATCAATTGCTACCGCGCCAACTTCAGCTTCTTCAAAATTGAACTCATGATCAAATCTATCTGCAACAGCCTTCAGCACTTTCATTGACTGCTGTGTTATTTCAGGACCAATCCCGTCTCCGGGAAGTACAGCTATATTAAATTTCATACATTATTTTTATAGGGTTTCCTGTGGTACAGGTTTTATGTCTTTACGTTTCTGCTCAAATTTCTTAATAGCTTCCAGCTTACTCGTTAGATAATCTATATCATCATATCCATTGATCAGGCAGGTTTTTTTGTAGGGATCTATGTCAAAATGTTCCTTTTCAGTAGAACTTTCAATATTTATAAATTGATTCTCAAGATCTATGCTGAATTTTTCTTCCGGATCTTTCTCTATTGAAATAAACAGCTTATGAAGAAAATCGGGACTTACCTGAACGGGCAGAAGTCCGTTATTTAAAGCATTACCTTTAAAAATATCTGCAAAGTAACTGGACACAACAGCTTTAAAACCGTAAGCTTTTATGGCCCAGGCGGCATGTTCACGACTTGATCCACATCCAAAATTATTTCCTGCGATCAATATAGAACCAGAATATTTATCTTGATTCAATACAAAATATTTATTTGGATTTCCATTTTTATCAAAACGCCAGTCCTTAAAAAGATTTTCACCAAAACCGGCTTTGTCTGTCGCTTTTAGAAAACGGGCTGGAATGATCTGGTCTGTATCCACATTTTCATCATCCAGAGGAACGGCGGTATCTGTAAGTTTTATAAATTTCTCCATTAGTTCAATGTTATCGTATAATCTGAAATTTTTCCTGAAATAGCAGTCGCTGCGGCGGTCAATGGACTTGCCAGAATTGTTCTGGAACCGGGTCCCTGCCTTCCTTCAAAATTTCTATTACTGGTAGATACACAATATTCTCCTTCAGGGATCTTGTCATCGTTCATTGCCAGACATGCTGAGCATCCTGGTTGTCTTAAAGTAAAACCGGCTTCTTCAAAAACCTTGTCCAGTCCTTCTTCTTTGATCTGTATGGCTACCTGTTGACTTCCGGGAACGATCAATGCATTTACATTTTCTGCTTTCTTTTTTCCTTTGATATAAGAGGCCGCAACTCTAAAATCTTCAATTCTGGAGTTCGTACAACTACCAATAAAAATATAATTGATAGGTTTATCCAGTAAAATTTCGCCCGGTTTGAAATTCATATAGGCTAAAGCCTTGGCATCGCTTTTATTTCCTTCCACAGGAATGCTGCCGGTGAGTTTAATTCCCATTCCCGGGTTTGTTCCATAGGTAATCATGGGTTCAATGTCTTCAGCTTCAAACGAATATTCCTGGTCAAACTCTGCTTCCGGATCAGTTTTCAATGTTTCCCAGTAAGCGGTCATTTTATCAAATTCAGCGCCTTTAGGAGCAAATTCTCTGCCTTCCACGTAATCTATCGTGGTTTGATCTGGAGCAATAAGGCCACCACGCGCTCCCATTTCTATACTCATATTACAAACCGTCATCCGGCCTTCCATAGACATTTCTTCAAACACTTCTCCCGCGTACTCACAAAAGTAACCGGTACCTGAATTTGTTCCCAGTTTACTGATTATGTACAGGATTACATCCTTAGGTAAAACTCCCTTCTTCAGTTTACCATTCACATTAACCCGAAGCTTTTTTGGTTTTTCTACCAGTAGACACTGGCTCGCAAAAACCTGAGTTACCTGGCTGGTTCCTATTCCGAAGGCAATAGTTCCAAAAGCGCCATGAGTAGAGGTATGGCTATCACCGCAAACTATGGTCATGCCAGGTTGAGTGAGTCCCAGCTCCGGAGCCATTACATGAACGATCCCATTATAAGGATGTCCCAGGCCATAAAGCGTAATATTGTTCTCTTCACAGTTCTGACTCAGCTCTTTTAGTTGCTTCCGGGATAAAAGATCCCTGACCGGTAAATGCTGATCCTGGGTTGGCGTATTATGATCTGCCGTAGCCACGATCTGTTCCGGCCGAAATACGGGGATGTTTCTTTCCTTCAACTCGTTAAATGCCTGAGGACTGGTCACTTCATGTATCAAATGTTTATCGATATACAAGATGTCCGGCCCATTAGGAATGCTTTCCACAACATGCGAATCCCAAATTTTATCAAATATTGTTTTCTTCATAACAAATCAGGCAATTGCTCGTGAACTCTTTTTGAAGATATCCATGATTGTATGAATATCAGTGTCTGCCACTTGTTTCTTAGCATCTGCAAAGCTTAAGAACTCTAAGTAAACATGATCCAGCTCTATTTTTGTTAGATCATAACCCATTTTCTTGGCTTTGTAAGCAAGCGCCGCTCTGCCACTACGGGCAGTTAAAACAATAGCCGACTCGGTGACCCCGACATCGGCTGGATTAATGATTTCGTATGTTTCTCTATTCTTGATGACGCCATCCTGGTGTATTCCAGAACTATGCGCAAACGCATTGGCACCTACGATAGCCTTGTTAGGTTGTACGAACATACCCATCTCTCTAGAGACCATATTACTGGTGTCGTATAGCAATTGCGGATTAATATCTGTATTCAAATCAAGATATGGATGTTGTCTTAAGATCATGACGACCTCCTCCAAAGCTGTATTCCCAGCACGTTCTCCAATCCCATTGATGGTACATTCTATCTGCCTGGCTCCATTGGTAATACCGGCAATTGCATTGGCAGTAGCCAGTCCAAGATCATTATGACAATGGCAGGAGATGATCACATTTTCAATCCCAACCACATTTTCTTTTAAGTATTTTATCTTTCTGCCATATTCTTCCGGTAGGCAATAACCTGTAGTATCTGGAATATTTATTACGGTAGCACCGCTTTTAACGGCTTCGGTACAAACTTTTGCCAGGAATTTGTTTTCAGTCCTTCCAGCATCTTCCGCATAGAATTCAACATCGTCTACGAAGCTTTTAGCATAAGCTACGGCTTCACCAGCTCTTTCAATGATCTCTGGACGACTGGACTTGAACTTATATTTTATATGAGAATCTGAAGTTCCAATCCCTGTATGGATTCTGGGCTTTCGGGCATATTTAAGCGCATCTGCAGCAACTTTGATGTCGTTTTTTACGGCGCGGGTAAGTCCGCAAACCGTAGCATTTTTTACGAGTTTTGAGATTTCGGTAACAGATTGAAAGTCACCAGGACTTGATACCGGGAAGCCTGCTTCAATAACATCAACACCAAGTTCATCGAGTCGTGCAGCGATCTTCTTCTTCTGTTCCGTATTCAATTTGCAGCCGGGGACTTGTTCTCCGTCCCTCAATGTAGTGTCAAAAATTTCTACCTTTTCAGTACGCATGTGAGATTTATTTTGCTTTATCTTTAACTAATGTATCAGTCTCACTACAAGTTTTCTGGTCATAGTCCCAACATGTTACAGTAATTAAAACTAAGTAAAAAGTATATAACTAACTGAATTACAACTAACTAGTAAACCTGCTTTTACAATGACCAATGATTTAACCGAAAACCTGTTTTCTTTAATCAAATCCTTATCTGCTTCAGAAAAAAGACAGTTTTCGCTCTATGTTGGAAGAATTGGGGTGAATTCAGATTCAAAATTTCTGAATTTATATAAAGTAATTTCAAAACAGAAAAAATATAATGAAGCTGAAATTCTTGAAAATACCAGTATTACGAAGCTTCAGCTTTCCAACGTCAAAACGCATCTTTACAAGCAGCTTTTAATTTCTTTAAGACTGAATCCAGCACACCAGAGTATTCCCGTTCAAATTCGGGAACAATTGGATTTCGCCTATATTTTGTATCACAAAGGTTTATATAAGCAGAGCTTAAAGTTGCTGGAAAAAGTGAAATTACTGGCACTAAATTTTGAAGAGAAGAACCTTGCTTACGAAGTTTTGGAACTGGAAAAGATCATCGAGTCGCAATATATCACCCGGAGTATGAATAACAGGGCAGATATTCTTATTCGTCAAACACGGGAGATCAGCGCGCTAAATTCACTATGGGGAGACCTATCAAATCTTTCTCTGGAACTATATGCAATATTTTTGAAACAGGGATACTGTCGTACAGAAGAAGAAGCCATTTCCATTAAGCAATATTTTAAAAAGCAACTTCCCAATTATACATTTTCTGAGCTTGGTTTCAGAGAGAAATTATGGGTTTACAAATCCCATATGTGGTATAGTTTTCTAATTCAGGATTTTCTGGGCTGTTACCGCTATTCGATGAAATGGAAAGAACTTTTCGTAGAATATGATCATATGATCCCCGTACATCCTGTTTCTTATCTAAAAGGAAATCATTACCTGTTGGAATCTTTGTTTTATTTGAATCATACAGAACTTTTTGAAAAGACTTTGATCCAATTAGAAAGTTCCTTACGAGATGCACAGATCCCACATAATGATAATATTGCGGCACTTTCTTTTCTCTACATCTATTCCAATAAATTGAATTTAAAGTTTATGAAAGGTGAGTTTGGAGATAACCAGGAGCTCGTCAAAAAGATTACGGATAAGATCACAAAATTCAAGGGCAGGCTGGATGAGCACCACATCATGGTATTCTACTACAAGATCGCCTGTTTGTACTTTGGGGATGGGGATAATAAGAAATGTATCGCTTTTCTAAAAAAGATCATCACTAATAAATCATTAGGAATGAGGGAAGATCTTATGTGTTTCTCTCGAATTCTTAATCTTGTAGCACATTATGAGGCCGGGCTCGATTATCATCTGGATCATCTTGTGAAATCCACCTACAAGTTTCTTATTAGAATGAACGATCTGCATGAGGTTCAGAAGGAAATGATCAAATTTCTAAGAAAACTGCCAGATGTTTCGCCACTGGATATCAGGGACGAATTCAAAAAACTACATGCTGTTCTCAAAGTTTTTGAGCAACATCCTTATGAGAGAAGAGCTTTTTTATATCTGGATATCATTAGCTGGCTGGAAAGTAATATTGAAAATGTTCCGGTAAAAACTATCATTCAGCAAAAAACTGCCGCATCTTCGCGTTAAATTCAGATATGACCGCACCAAAGTCTACCAATATTTCGAATATTCTAATGCTCAACCTGGCGGTGTTGCTTATAAGCACATCTGGAGCCTTAGGTCGTTATATCACATTAGATCCCATAATCACCATTTTCTATCGCTGTGTTTTGGCAGCTGTTATATTTTATATGTACTGCCAATGGCAAAGAATAAGCCTAAAGATTGCTACGAAAAAGGATGTTCTAAAAGTTATTTCTGGAGGACTGCTTATGGGAGCGCACTGGGTAACCTATTTCTATTCCCTGAAATATTCCAGCGTTGCCATCGCCTTGTTATCTTTATTTACATATCCGGTCATCACTGCTTTTCTGGAACCACTATTATTCAAAACCCGATTCAATAAAATCCATGTCGCACTGGGATTTTTAGTGCTGTTCGGTGTGTATTTTCTAAGTCCCGATTTCGATCTGGAGAATAACTCCTTTATCGCCGTACTCTTCGGAATTGCATCTGCAGTATTTTATTCTCTTCGGAATTTACTAATGAAAAAAGAGATCGAACGTTATAATGGTTCCACATTAATGTTTTACCAGATACTGGTGGTCGCTTTAGTACTGTCTCCTGCTTTCTTTTATTCTGAAGTTGATAAAGTTCTGGAACAATGGAAACCACTGCTTACGCTTGCTTTGCTCACAACCTGTATTGGGCATACCTTATTTCTGAAGAGCTTTAAGAATTTTAGCATAACTGCAGCGAGTATCATGAGTAGTATACAACCTGTTTATGGAATCGCGCTTGGCGCTATCTTTCTAAATGAGATCCCTTCAGCAAAAACCATGATTGGTGGTTCACTCATTATAAGCGCCGTTATTATAGAAAGTCTTAGTTCACTTAGAAGTAAAAATTAATATTTCAGGATTAAAAAAAGCCACTGGGATAAGTGGCTTTCGATTTTATTGAATTTGAGTTAATTTAAAACTTCTTTAAAAGTATCTCCCTGTCTAATATCTCCAGTTCTGTATCCGCGCATAAACCAGGCTTTACGTTGCTCTGAAGTTCCATGAGTAAACGAATCTGGATTTACTCTTCCACTGGTTCGTTTCTGTATTGCGTCATCACCAACAGCATTCGCGGCACTCAGCGCTTCTTCGATATCTCCTTCACTCAAATACTGCTGATTCTCCTTCGTCCATACTCCTGCATAAAAATCGGCTTGGAGCTCAAGCGCTACAGATAGTTCGTTAGCTTCAGTCTGACTCGATTGCCGCTGAAGATTACGAACTCTTCCGGCAGTTCCCATCAAATGCTGAACATGGTGACCTACTTCATGAGCCATCACATACGCAACTGCGTAGTCACCGCCTCTGGCACCAAATCTTTGTCTTAATTGATCGAAAAAAGTAAGGTCCATGTAGATTTTCTGGTCAGCAGGGCAGTAAAAAGGTCCGCTTGCAGAAGATGCACCACCACAAGCTGTTTGTACGGCATCGCTAAAAAGAACAAGACCAGGTTCCTGGTAATTCATATTATTTTCAGCAAATATATCGTTCCAAACATCTTCAGTATCGGCAAGTACAGTAGCGACAAATTCTCCCATCTCCTTTTCTTCCGCAGTAAGTTCACGGGACTCAGTCTGGGAACCGCCAGATCCTTCCAGTTGTTGTAAAACTGAAACATCACCATCGCTAAGAATAAACTGCGCAATAACGAAAATTACACCTATAATTCCACCACCGGCAATTAATTTACCTTTACCAGAGGAACCTCTGCGATCCTCTACATTCCCGCTTTGTCTACGACCTTGCCATTTCATATTTAGATATTTTGGTTAAAAATAGTAAAAAGGCAGAATGTAAATTCTAATTATTTCATAATTGCATCCCAGATAGGATCTTTTGGGGGAGGAGCTGTGATATGAATCTCCTCTTTTTTCACGGGATGTATAAACCTGAGTTCTCTGGAATGAAGATGGATACTGGCATCGCGGTTGCTACGATCAAAACCATATTTAAGATCTCCTTTTATAGGGCTTCCAATTGCAGATAACTGACTCCTGATCTGGTGATGTCTACCCGTGTGAAGGGCTATCTCCAGTACATAATAACGATCGAGTTCTTTAATCAATTTGTAGTCAAGGACTGCTTTTTTAGAATCTGGAACTTCATTTTTATGAGCATAGGATTTATTCTGTTTGGAATTCCTTTTCATAAAATGAATAAGCTCATCACTTTCTCTTGGCGGTTTTTCTTTGACCACGGCCCAATATGTCTTCTTCGCATCCTTATCCTGAAATAATTTATTGAGTCTTGGAAGTGCTTTGGAAGTTTTTGAAAATAGTACGATGCCGCTGGTAGGTCTATCAAGCCTGTGAACAACCCCTAAATAAACATTTCCTGGCTTGTTATATTTTTCTTTGATATAGCTTTTGACCACTTCAGAAAGTGGTTTGTCACCTGTTTTATCTCCCTGGACAATATCACCCGGTCTTTTGTTGACGATAATAATATGATTATCCTCGTGAAGCACCTGCAAATTATCCTTTGTTGAAATTATTTTATCTGAACTCAATAGTTAAGTTTTGTAAAGAATTAGAACGATCCAGTCAATCGATCAATACTATATTTTAAGTCTAATATTGTTCATCATCTGAAGGAAATGCGCTGCTTTTCACATCATCTCTGTAATTCTGAAAAGCTTTGGTCATTTCTCCATGAAGATCTGCATATCTTCTAAGAAATCTTGGATTAAACTCGTGGGTCATACCAAGCATATCGTGAACAACCAGTACCTGACCATCCACACCATTACCGGCTCCAATCCCAATCACCGGGATGGTTAGACTTGCAGCAACTTCTTTGGCTAGTTTGGCAGGCACTTTTTCAAGAACAATAGCAAAACATCCAATTTTTTCAAGCATCAGGGCATCAGCCTTCAGTTTTTCTGCTTCCTGTTCTTCTTTTGCACGAACCGTATAAGTTCCAAATTTATAGATGGATTGTGGTGTTAGTCCGAGATGTCCCATTACTGGTATTCCCGCATGCATGATCCTTTTGATACTTTCTTTAACTTCTTTTCCACCTTCAAGCTTTACTGCATGTCCACCACTTTCTTTCATGATCCTTATTGCAGAGCGCAAAGCCTCCTTAGGATCACTCTGGTAACTTCCAAACGGAAGATCCACAACCACCAGGGCACGATTGATTGCTCTTACAACGCTGGTTGCATGATAGATCATCTGGTCCAGGGTAATAGGAAGGGTGGTCTCATGACCCGCCATTACATTACTTGCAGAATCACCTACCAAAATCACATCGATACCGGCGCCATCCACGATCTGAGCCATGGTGAAATCGTATGCTGTAAGCATGCTGATCTTCTCACCGTTCGACTTCATATCTACCAGTGATTTTGTAGTTATTCTCTTGTACTGTTTTTTGGCAACCGACATTCGCGTAAATTTTAATTTCAGTAAAAGTAGTAAATTCGTGGAGCACTGTCAATAATCCACGACTTATGAAAAACTTAATGTTTCTGGCGTTTATTTTTATTTGCGTCAATAGCCATGCACAATCGAACAATCCAAAGCAATTGGTGTTCGATTTTTTCGAGGCTTTTCATGAGCAGGATACCGTAAAGCTTAAAACTTTTGCTACGGAATCACTTCAGCTGAAATCTGTAAGTATGAATTCTGAAGGTAAAACAACTATCAGTACTTCAGCTTATTCAGAATTTTTAAAAAGTATTGCCTCCATTCCGAAGAATGTGAAATTTGAAGAAAAAATACATGAGTATAGAATAGAAGAAAACGGACTGCTGGCGACAGTCACAACGCCTTATACCTTTTTTTTTAATGGTGAGATATCACACTGCGGCATCAACGTTTTCAACATGGTGAATATGGAAGGTGACTGGAAGATCTTATTTCTAATGGATTCCCGGACCAAGCAGCATTGCAACTAAATATCCTTTACGCATCGAAAACCAGTATGCTCCAAGCCAGTATCTGGAACCGAACTCATTCTCGCCGCAACACGATAGCCGCTGCAATAACTTTCAGCACATAAAAAGGAACCACCGCGTATCACTTTTTCCTGCTCCATGTTGTAGTAGTGTTTAAAATATCCATCCTTCATTTCAGAAGTTCTGGAGTAAGCATCGGGATGATAGGTGTCCAGACACCATTCCCACACGTTTCCTGTAGTTTCATACAAGCCAAAATCATTTGCAGGAAAGCTTTTTACAGGTGCCATCTTATCAAAATTATCCTCTACAGTATTCTTTTTTGGAAATTCGCCCTGGTAAAAATTCGCATGTTGTGCGGCAATATCAAAATCATTTCCCCAATGGTAAGTAAGAGAATCTCGACCTGCGCTATTAAAATACTCGAATTCAGCTTCTGTTGGTAGCCTTTTACCGGCCCATTTAGCATATGCCATTGCATCATACCAGGAAACCTGCACCACAGGATAGTTCTCCTTACCTTCAATAGAAGAATCGGGACCCTGGGGATGTTGCCAGTTCGCACCTTTTACAAATTTCCACCACCATTCGGGGTTATAGGGATCAAAAACCAACGCTCCTGGTTCGTAGGTATTTCCTTTGAGCTCAAAACTTCTCTCTGCAGTTGTAACATAACCGGTAGCTTCAACGAATTGAGCAAATTCGGCATTGGTAACTTCAGTTTTATCTACATAAATAGGTTTGATCTCCACTTTATGAACTGGTAATTCATTTTGTTTAGCCTCTTCAGATTTTCCACCCATCAAATATTCTCCACCATCAAGTTTGATCATGTTTTCGGTAGAGGAGGAGTCGGCTCTGCTTTTGATATAGGAAATCTCCTTAAGATATTGTTTATGATAATCTGAAACCTTACGGGTTTCAGGAGGTTCTACTGCCTGGATGGGGCCATTTGATTCTTCTTCTTTACACGATGTAAATAGAAGACTTGATATTAAGAATAAGAAGATGAATTTTTTCACGCTTGTCCTGATGAATGAGTTTCAAATATAAACATAAAAAAACCGGAAAATAAATGCTTTTAGTATACGGTTTTACACCAACATGCACATTCAAAGCAATAGACTTTTACCAGCCACTTGCGAGACGTCGTCCCTGTTTGCAGTTGGAAATATTTTTCCAGGCTTCTTTTATAATTCATAAGACCTCAAGAATTTTATTTCTTTAATTTCAGAAGTAAGGAAAATTAAGAGTAGAGACTTTAGGTTTACTAATTGGAGAGACTCAGAGGGAGTATAAAAAGCAGTACCATAGAATTATTCATACTGTGCATTAACATTGGCCAGATTAGGCCGCGATTCTCCAATTTTATTTTTCCGAAGAAAAAGCCTGCGATGATACGAGGAAAGATCATAATGAATAATATCAGGTCAATTTGAAAAGTGTCTACATAATTAAAAATGTGAACAAAACCGAAAATGATAGCACCTAGGATCCAGTTGATCAAATAATATCGATGTAGCCAGTAACAGGTCTTTCTAAATATATGTTCCGGGATTAACTCCCCCAGGGCATAAAAGGCAAGCAGTAAGGTCCCGCCGAGGACACCGTATTTGAGACTCCAATGCGCTTCTTCCGGGATTAGTGCGATACCAATCATAAATAGAACACAGCATAAAAAGAATTTGAGGCTAAATTCTGTAGGTTTCAGTAAACTTCGGAATATACCTTCTTCGATGACCGGAGCGAAAATGGCCGCCATAAAAGCAAATTTCCATGGCTGTGTTTTTAATAATTCGAAGATCTCGGTTTGCTGATATTTATCGTAATCAAAAGATGGAAATGTAGATTGAAAAGCAGCCAGTAATATGAAAAAAAGGAAATAGCAACCCAGCATCTTTCCGAAATTAGTGAGCAGGTTGAAAATTTTAAACCTCAGGCTGGCTTCTGGCGGCATTTATAGTAACATTTGAGTCTGCAATATAAGAAGAGCAACTACGGAAATAAATTTTATAAAGTAAAATAAGCTCAATGTTCATTGCTACTCTGAAAACTTTATGAATAGATTAAGGCTCATCAAAAAGCTTAGATTTTTGTGTTTTTTATCTTTAAGAAAAATAGGATTATGAAGTTTTTTATAAATGAAGCAGATCAGGTTGTAAATGAGGGAATAGAAGGATTGCTCACCAATCCTAAGCTTACCAGACTGGATAATTTCCCTGAGGTTCGTGTAGTTCTGCGGAAGGATTGGGATAAATCGAAAGTAGCAATTGTTTCTGGCGGTGGATCTGGTCATGAACCAACTCATGCTGGATTTGTTGGGAAGGGAATGCTTACGGCAGCGGTATGTGGTGATATTTTTGCTTCTCCCTCGGTAGATGCAGTGCTTTCAGCAATTATAGCGACGGCAGGAGATAAAGGCTGTCTTCTGGTAATCAAGAACTATACAGGAGACCGACTTAATTTTGGTCTTGCGGCAGAGCAGGCCAGGGAAATGGGTTATAAAGTTGAAACCATCATCGTAGGAGACGATATAGCTTTGGGAGAAGAAACAGAACAAAGAGGATTAGCCGGAACGCTTTTCGTACATAAATCGGCTGGATATTTATCTGAAGAAGGAAAGTCTCTTGAAGAGATTTTAGAGCTAGTGAGAAGAGTTGCGCAAAATTCTTATTCCATTGGTCTTTCGTTAGAGGAAGGACAGAAGTTTCAGGGAAAAGAAGATTCTCGTTTAGATGAATCTGAAGCTGAACTGGGTCTTGGAATTCACGGGGAACCAGGAGTTGATAAAATAGATGTGGCAAAAGCTGATGAGCTTATGAATACCGCTGTGAACAAGCTTCAGGAATATACAAGCGGAGCTGAGTATGCGCTTATTTTAAATAATCTTGGAAGTGTAACTCCGGTTGAAATGAATGTATTACTGAATTCTTTCAGCAAAACTTCAATGGCGAAGAATGTAAAACTGCTGGTAGGCCCCGGAAGTTTTATGACATCATTGAACATGAAAGGTTTTTCCATTTCTGTCGTGAAACTGAATGAAGAGATTAGTGAAGCTTTACTGGCAACCTGTGATCCAGCATCCTGGTTTATTAGCGAATTTGGAAAAGCCAGCTCCATTAAAAGTCCGGAACTTCCGGAAACGCTTCCTTTTGAATCTTCGGAAAATGCCAGCACTAAGAAGTTGCTTAAGGAAATTGCTGAAGAATTGATCGACATGAAAGATGAGATCAATGCTCTGGATGAAAAAGTAGGAGATGGTGATGCTGGTTCTACCTTTGCCAGTGCTGGTAATAATGTACTGGAAGTTATTGACAGGTTGCCATATGCTAAAAACTGGGAACTATTTATAAGTATAGGAAGAATATTTTCCAGAGAAATAGGAGGATCTAGCGGTGTACTTTTTTCACTCTTATTTACCAGAGCTGGAAACGCATTGAAAGAAAATGATGACCTGGGAAAAGCTCTATTAAGCGGACTGGATAAAATGATAGATTACGGTGGCGCGAAACAAGGAGAGCGTACGATGATTGATGCCCTGCAACCAGCTTTTGAAGCGATCGCAAATGGTGAGAGTATGGAGGAGATAAAGTCGGCTGCACGAAAAGGTGCAGATGCCACTAAAGAAATCACCAATACTAAATTTGGTAGATCTTCTTATCTATCAGAAGATAGTTTGAAAAATGTTCCAGATCCGGGAGCAGAAGTTGTTGCCAGGGTTTTCGAAAAACTGGCAGCTATTAAATAATTGAAGTTAAAGTGATAACCCACCTTGAAATATAATATAATCAGGGTGGGTTTTATATTAAATATTAGCAATCACTAAGGCTTACTTTTACTGCAAGACCACCTTCAGAAGTTTCTTTATACTTTTTATTCATATCCTTTGCGGTTTCCCACATCGTCTCGATCACTTTATCCAGTGGAACCTTGGCGCGACTTGCATCACTTTCCATAGCAATTTCAGCAGCATTGATTGCTTTGATCGCACCCATGGCATTTCTTTCGATACATGGAACCTGTACTAAACCAGCGATTGGGTCACAGGTTAAACCCAGATGATGTTCCATGGCAATCTCACTGGCCATTAAAACCTGTTCCGGGGTTCCTCCCATCAATTCGGTAAGGCCACCAGCTGCCATTGCTGAGGAAACTCCAATCTCAGCCTGGCAACCGCCCATTGCTGCAGAAATGGTAGCTCCTTTTTTGAAAAGGCTTCCTACTTCGCCGGCAACCAACATAAATCTTTTGATATCCTCGTAGGTAGCATCGTGATTTTCGATACAGAGGTAATACATTAAAACAGCTGGCACAGTTCCCGCACTACCGTTAGTGGGTGCAGTTACGACTCTTCCCAGGGATGCATTAACTTCATTTACACTTAAAGCAAAGCAGGTAACCCATTTAAGGATCTGGCGGAATTTTACTTCGGTTTGTCGAATGGCGGGAATCCAGTCCTCTACATTAGTATAGGAAGTATCACCAATTAAACGTTGATGCATTTCAAAAGCGCGTCGTTTCACGTTCAGACCACCGGGAAGTGTTCCTTCAGTATGACATCCAATATACATGGACTCCAGCATTACATTCCAGATCTGTTTGAAGTTTGCATCGATCTCTTCGTCTGTACGCAGAGAACGTTCATTTTCAAGTACAATTTCTGATATGGTTTTATTTTCCTGTTTACAAAATGCCAATAATTCAGTTGCCTTTTCAATGGAGAAAGGGAAATTCTGAAAATTCTTCATTTTCTTGCTGGCGTTCTTACGTTCTTTTTTAACCACGAATCCGCCTCCAATGGAATAGAACGAAGAAGAAGTTTTCTTGCCATTGAATAGACATGCTCGAAATGTCATTCCGTTAGGGTGAAATTCGAGAAACTTTCTATTGAATTTTATATTTTCTGTGATAGAGAATTCTATTTCTCGTTCTCCATTTAATAATAATCTGCCGGTTTCACGAACATTGCTAATTTCGGAATCAATGATCTCAATATCCATAGTTACAGGATCATGTCCCAGCAATCCCAGAACCGTAGCAATATCTGTGGCGTGACCTTTCCCGGTAAGACTTAAAGATCCATAGAGATCTACATGAATCTTCTCCACCTGGTCGAACCTTTCTTTAGACTTTAATTCAGCGATCCAGCGTTGTGCTGCGCGCCATGGTCCAAGAGTATGAGAACTGGATGGACCAACGCCCACCTTCAGCATATCAAAAACACTAATGCATTCGATTTTTCGCATTCAGATAATATTATTTGAGCACAAAAGTAAGGAATTGATAATGCTGCCCATATATAATTGCGAAAATTATATTCCGAAGAAATCAAGAGAGAATAAGTCATTAATGACAGGGTTAAATTTTAAAAATGACAGTCTGTCATAAGAAAAGCGCTGGCATAATGATTGACTTCAAGTGAGTGTAAAATTGATAAACTAACATAAAACAAGTTATATAGTTATGAGTAAAATAATTGGAATTGACTTGGGTACCACTAACTCCTGCGTTGCCGTAATGGAAGGTAGTGAGCCAACAGTGATACCTAATGCCGAAGGAAAAAGAACAACACCATCTGTAATTGCATTTGTAGAAGGTGGAGAAATAAAGGTAGGTGACCCTGCAAAGCGTCAGGCGGTGACTAACCCTACTAAAACAGTTGCTTCTATTAAAAGATTTATGGGGAACAAATTCTCTGAATCTGAAAGAGAAGCGGGTAGAGTACCTTATAAGGTAACTAAAGGTGATAATGATACTCCACGTGTGGATATTGATGGTCGTCTTTATACTCCCCAGGAACTTTCAGCAATGGTGCTTCAGAAAATGAAGAAAACTGCTGAGGATTATCTTGGACATGATGTAACGGAAGCTGTAATTACGGTGCCTGCATACTTTAATGATTCTCAACGTCACGCAACGAAAGAAGCTGGTGAGATCGCAGGTCTTAAAGTAAGAAGAATTATAAACGAACCAACCGCTGCAGCACTTGCCTACGGATTGGATAAAAAATCTCAGGATCAGAAGATCGCTGTGTATGACCTTGGTGGTGGTACATTTGATATCTCTATTCTTGAACTAGGTGATGGAGTATTTGAAGTACTATCTACTAACGGTGATACTCACCTTGGAGGAGATGACTTTGACGAAGTATTGATCGACTACCTGGCTGATAGCTTCCAGAAAGCAGAAGATATTGACCTTAGAAAAGATCCAATGGCACTTCAACGTTTGAAGGAAGCTGCTGAGAAAGCGAAGATCGAATTATCATCTTCTACTCAAACAGAAATCAACCTTCCATACGTAACTGCAACTTCTAGTGGACCAAAACACCTTGTAGAAACTATTACAAGATCTAAGTTCGAGCAATTAGCTTCTGAACTTGTTACAAGATCTATGGAGCCGGTGAAAAAGGCACTTAGCGATGCAGGTCTTTCCAAGAGCGATATTGATGAGGTAATTCTTGTTGGTGGATCAACTCGTATTCCTAAGATTCAGGAAGAAGTTGAAGCTTTCTTCGGAAAAAAACCTTCTAAAGGTGTAAATCCAGATGAGGTTGTGGCAATTGGTGCTGCTATCCAGGGTGGTGTACTTACAGGAGATGTAAAAGATGTATTGCTACTGGATGTAACTCCACTTTCTCTAGGTATCGAAACCATGGGAGGAGTGAACACGAAACTTATCGAATCGAATACTACGATCCCGACTAAGAAGTCACAAACTTTCTCTACGGCGGCAGATAATCAGCCTTCAGTGGAGATCCACGTACTTCAGGGAGAGCGTCCAATGGCGGCAGATAACAAGACGATTGGAAGATTCCACTTAGATGGTATTCCACCAGCGCAAAGAGGAACTCCGCAGATTGAAGTAACTTTCGATATTGATGCTAATGGTATCATTAAAGTAAGTGCTACAGATAAAGCTACTGGAAAATCTCAGGATATTCGTATCGAGGCTTCTTCAGGATTGACTGAAGAAGAAATTGAGAAAATGAAGAAAGAAGCTGAAGCAAACGCTGAAAGCGATAAGCAGGCTAAAGAAAAAGTTGATAAGCTTAACGAAGCAGACAGCATGATCTTCCAGACTGAAAAGCAACTAAAGGAATTTGGAGATAAGATCTCTGAAGACAAGAAGAAGCCAGTGGAAGAAGCTTTAGAAGAATTGAAAAAGGCTTACGAAACCAAGGAGATTGAGCAAATTTCTCCAGCTTTAGACAAATTGAATGAGGCATGGAAGACTGCATCAGAAGAAATGTACAAAGCTCAGGCAGAAGCTCAGGGCGGTCAGCCAGGCGGACCACAGCAAGGTGCTACAGGCGCTGAAGGTGGATCAGCAGATGGTGGAGCCTCTCAGGGTGCAGATGATGTTGAAGATGTAGATTTTGAAGAAGTGAAGTAATTCGCAACTATATATTATAGAAAAACCTCGCAGAAATGCGGGGTTTTTTTGTTAGGGCTTGGTCTGGCCCCAGGTACTATACATTTACAAACAGGACCGCATCAATAATGTTTTTAGTACAATTTGCACTAATCTCTTAATGGTTTTTAACATTAAATAGGTTTCCGCAATATCAATTTTTCTCGAATTAAAACAAACTTAACTCCTTAACCTAAACGTGATTTTAAGATAATTTAAGTACCACAGTGGCTTAACATGTTGGCTGAGTTCAAACTGTATTTTTATCACAACTAAACAACTTAAATTATTTTTCAAATGAACACAATTACAAATTTTATGGGTCGGCTATTTTTACTAGCCGCTTTATCATCGGCAATCAGCGGTTGTGAAGCTGAAGACGGTGTAAATGGTACAGATGGAACCGATGGCCAGGATGGTGTTGATGGACTAAATGGAGAAGATGGCCAGGATGGAGAGGATTTCACACCAGCTCCCGAAATATTCGAAAATAAAAGTGCGGTAGATCCACTAGTTACCATGTCGTCTCAATTCAGCTTCGTTCAGGCTTATTCTTTACTGAGTACACCAGATGTGGTAGGAGATGATTTTCAACTGGCAGGTTCTGCTGATGGAGCAGGATTTCTCAAAGACGGTGACGGTTATATGTACGTGGTGAACTGTGAAGATAGCTATGCAGTTGCGAGAATTAGGTTTGACCAATACATGAACCCAGTAAGCGGAGACTATCTATTAAACTCAGGTGTTTCAGATTATGCGCGTCAATGTTCTGCTACTATGTGGGAAGCCAGTATTCATGGTGGATCCAAAGATCTTTTCCTTTCAGCTTCAGAAAGTATCAATTATGATGTAAAAGGGATAGACCCATGGGTTGAGAATCCAACTCCACAAGAAGATTTTGGTCTTGATGCCCTTGGTGAATTTTCTTGGGAGAACGCTGTGCCACTTCCTAAGGATGCCTACTCTGGAAAGACTGTGATCATTGGAGGCGATGATGATTCATCTGGTTCTGAAGGACAGGTGGTGCTTTATTATTCTGAAAATGCCGATGATGATTTGGAAAACGGGAAGATCTATGTGCTTCGTGCGAAAGAAGTTTCAGATGGAATGGATGGAAAAAAAGCTGTAGAATCTGATGTTGTATATAATGAGTCAAGTTTTGATCTTCAATCAACCTACGAAGTAGAATTTGTGGAGATCGAGAATGGTAAGGACCTTACCAAGGATGAAATGGAAACTGCCAGTTCCAATGTGCTTGCTACTCAATTTATGAGAGTTGAAGACGTGGATTATCAGAAAGGGGCCGATTTTAATGCTAGAAATGTTTATTTCGCGGTGACCGGTAGAGGTCCAGGCAGAGGTACTTATAATGACTGGGGAACGGTGTATAAACTTGAGCTGGATGAAAACTCTCCACTTTCAGGGAAACTAACTCAAATAGTTAGTGGAAATACAGATACCAACAACATGGATGGGAATTTAGGAGCCTTGCAAAGTCCTGATAATATCTGTGTAACTGAAAATTTCGTCTATATACAGGAAGATCCAAACAGCTTTAGTAGAGGACATTCCGCGTATATCTATCAGTCAGATCTAAATGGACAGAATATTCAACATGTGCTTGAACTTATTGTAAGACAGGACCTGGATCCAGACAACTCTACAGGTTTTAGTGGGGAATTTGGTTCATTGATAGATGTTTCAGACAAAATTGGAGAACCGGGAACTTTTCTTCTCGCTGTACAACCGCACTATTGGGAAAGCAGTGATTTTAAGAATCTAGACGGTCATACCAATGCCGATTGTGAAGATGACCAGGCATCACAAATAGTTTTACTAAGAGGATTACCTAGATAATTCCAATTTTAGTTTCTACAGGTCTTCGTTCTTACGAAGACCTGTTTTTATTTATAGAAATATGTTTAAAAAAATACTTCTGGCAATCATTCTAATTGCCCAGTTTTCCTGTAAGCAAGAATCGGAATATCTTGCTCTTAATTCTGAAAATAATCAGAGCTGGGATCAGGTTCACAGATTCTACCAGAATTCGTTAAATAACAGTATTCAGCATCTATCTGAAATTAAAAGTAATGGTCTGGATGATCCTTCTAATAAAGAGCTTTTTAAGAAAGCAAGACAGGAATGGAAAAAAGCCGAACCCTTTGCGGCGTATTTAAATCCTGCAGTGGGACATCGTGTAAATGGACCTGCACTTCCAGTCTTTCTCGAGGATAATTCCCGATTTATGCCGGCGGTTGGATTGCAAAAGATAGAGGAAAGTATTTATGAAGGGGAAATCACCGAACAGGAATTTCAGGAAGAACTAAAAGTAACCCTGGGATCAATGGGAAACCTTCAGAAGAATATAGCCAAGCGAGAGCTCACTACAGAACGCTTTTTTATTGCAACGCAGCAACAATTGCTCAGGATCCTTAGTCATTCAATCACTGGATTTGATACTCCTGTAAGTCATCTGGGGATAGAGGAGGCGGCGGTCTCGTTAGAAGCCTTGAATGAGGTGTATGCTCTAACACTTCAAAAAATCATCCAGCAGAAGGATATAGATTTAGATAAAAGATTTCAGCAAAAGCTTATACGTTCAGTTAACTACCTGGAAGAAAATACAGATTTTGAGAGGTTTGATCGATACGAGTTTACCAGAGAATATTTAAACGATATCACCAGTTTATGGCTGCAAATAAGAAATACTTCAGGACTTTGGGAAGGTACAGCCAATCAGCCTTTCAATTTCAATGCACCAACATTTTTTGAAGAGGATAGTTTTAAGCCTGAATTTTTCATGCAGAATGTAAACAGAAAGAATTATGGAATGAAAGTAGCGCTTGGTGAGAAATTATTTTTCGAGAAAAAGCTTTCTAAAAATGGACGTATGGCCTGCGCAACCTGTCATCTTCCTGAAAAGGCCTATGCAGATGGGTTAACTTTCAGTAAAGATTATCAGGGAATGGAGCTTAGTAGAAATACACCTACTCTTATTAATTCTGTCTATCAACGAGGATTTTTCTGGGATGGTAGATCTGAAGGTTTGATGGAACAAATCTCTTCAGTATTTACTAATAAAAAAGAATTTGATACCGGAGTGCATGAATTTTCCGAAGAGATTTTACAGGATTCCACCTATCAGGAAATCATCCAGCAGACTTTTGGTGGTATTCCGCGGGGTAATAGAGAACTTATCAAAGCATTGTCTGCATATATTTCCACGCTTAATGGAATGAATAGTAAATTTGACCGTAATATTTCTGGCAAGGAAAGCACCTTTACAGAGCAGGAAAAACGCGGATTTAATTTATTTGCCGGCAAGGCTCTGTGTGCGACCTGTCATTTTTTACCTCTCACCAATGGAACCGTCCCGCCATTCTATACTGAAACCGAAAAGGAGATCATAGGTGTTCCAGAAACAGCTGCGAATAATAAGCTGGACGATGATACCGGTTTTTATTGGAGCTACAGAGTTGAAGAGCATAAAGGAATGTTCAAAACTCCAGGAGTACGAAATATAGCTTTAACTGCTCCATACATGCACAATGGGGTTTATACGAATCTTGAGCAGGTAATTGACTTCTATAATAAAGGAGGTGGAGCTGGATTAGGATTTGATCTGCCACATCAAACTTTGCCCTTTGATAACCTGGAACTCAATGAAGACGAACAGGCTGCTCTGGTAGCATACTTAAAAACTCTAACGGATACCAAGGTAACTAGTAACAAAAAGAATCTTTCAATTTAGCAAAGTATAGATATAAACGAAATTAAATAGAACCAGCACCACAAGGCAGCATAAACTGAAAACTCGGTACTTCTTACCAGGCTGGTCTTCCATTTTCATAATATTACTGGTTACGAGTTTATAATTGAACCATGCGAGCAAAGGAGCTGATAGAAATGATAAGGCTGTAGCGAAATCTATCAGAACCGTAAAAGTCATGCTAAAATAGGAGAGGATTATCAGGGCAACAGCTGGAATGATAAAAATTGTTAGTCGGTAGCAATTCCATTTTTCTGAAGTTGTTGCAGTAGGTTTTTCAATCATATAAACTTCAGAAAGCACTCGGGGGAAGGCATCTGTAACCGCAAGGGTAGTGGAGAACATAGCGATGAGGGCAGCGATGGCCACCAGTGTTTCGCTCCAGGGTCCCAAAGTGGCTCCGTAAAGCGCTACCAACTGTCCCGAAAACTCCACACCGTTCCCTGAAAATTCTGTATTTGAACCAAACATAATAAGTGCTCCCATTAGAAAAAATAACAGTCCAATAATTGCCGCGGCCAGGTAACCAACGTTAAAATCTGCAAATGCTTCCCTGATACTTATTTTCCCTGTCGATACCGATTTTTCCCTGGTCCAGATCGAATGCCATACAGCGGCATCTAATGGAATTGGCATCCAGCCCATAAATGCAATGATAAAAGCTATACTTGCGGTATTCCAGATATCTGGTGATGCAATGGATAGCGAACAATCAAGCCTCCCGTCACCAAACGCCAGCACGACTGCGATCAAAGTAGCTAACCCAAGTAAACTAACGATGAATTTCATGGATTTGTCCAGCGCCGGGTATCTTCCAATAAGTAGTAAAGCGATACAAATAGCAGAAATGATAAGACTCCAGCTAAAAGTTCCCCAGGCCATTCCAAAAAGTTGTTCGGCAAGACCGGCGGTTACGATCGTAACTGCAGCCTGAATAATGAACATACTGCCTACCGTAATAAAGATAAATAGCGCATAAGGCAATTTACCGAGACGCCTGTAACCCTGAATGAGATGTTCACCTGTGGATGCAGCGTACCTGGGACCAAATTCGAGAAATGGATATTTAGTAATGCAGGCGAGCAATAAGATCCAGATGAGTAGGAATCCGTAATCTGCACCGGCTCTGGTCGCCTGTACTAAATGCGAAACTCCAATTGCGGCTCCGGCAAGCAGAAAGCCCGGACCTAAAGATCTCAAAATTGATCTACTTTTCGGCATTAGCTGGTTTTAGCAATTTTAGTGATAATTTCCTGGTTTAGTTCGTGTCCACCTTCAAAAGCATGAATATTGAGCTTCTCTCCGAATATTTCCTTCAATCTGGATTCTTCAACTTCTATGATCCCTTTTTTGAGGTATTCATCCTGTGTTCCATATATAAAATGAAAATTGGTTTCTTTCAGAAAAGCGAAATCTGCCTCGTTAAGTTCCTGTGGTACTTTTCCGGAGTGCATGATAAGATTTGCGCATTTGATTTTGCGTCTGGCTACGAACCTGGTAGCAACAGATACACCTTGTGAATAACCGAGAATATTCAGTTTATGAACATTAGATAGATCTTCAGCGTCAAAAACAGCATCTAGATATTTCAGCACGTTTTCGATCTCAGCATCAAGATTCTCCCGGGTAAGCCAGGAGGCACCCATATGCTTATATTCTCCATTGAGATAATATTTTGATTGAGCCTGTGGAGAAATGATATAATTTTGAGTATCCAGATGATTAAAATGCCTTATAAAATATCTGCTTAAATAACCAATTCCGTGGATGACCAACCATACAGTTCTGGTTTTTTCAGAATGTTCATTCAAGGTGGAATAGGTGTTGTGAATGGTATAAGAAAGACTTTTCTCCTTACTCATGGTTATCGCAGGTTTTGTATTTTTACAAATAAACCAATCTTTTAAAAGATGACGAAGGAAGAAGTACTGCAACTTTCAAAAAAGGTCTGTAAGAACACACTTATGGAAACCCTTGAAATAGAGTTTTCTGAAATTGGAGAAGATTACCTGATCGCCAAAATGCCGGTGAATTCAAGAGTTCATCAACCTGATGGAGTTTTACATGGAGGTGCGACGGTAGCCCTGGCAGAAAGTGTTGGAAGTATGGCTAGTTATGTTTTTCTAGATACCGATAACTTTTTTATTCGGGGTATTGAGATCGCTGCGAACCATCTTAGAAGTGTAAAAGAAGGTTGGGTATATGCCAAAGCGACCTTTATTCATAAGGGTCGAACCACGCAATTATTTGAAATAAAGATCACAGATGAGGAGGATCGCCTGATCTCCCTGGTGAAGTTAACAACCATTGCTCTTCCAAAAGAAACTAAATGATCACAGAAGAAGAATTATTTACCAATATAAGAACTCAAACCGATAAAGCATTTCCATTTGTCGCCTATCGGAAACCTGGGGAAAATAGTGTGAAACTGATCTGTCAAACCTCTGCGGAAAGCTATAATGGCGAAGATCTGGACACGCCGGGATTTGTATTTGCCGCTTTTGATTCTCTGAATCGATCCCTGCTCATTCCTATTGCTAAAGCTGAAGTTTTTAATTGTAATTACGAAAACCGACCTGTAAGTCAGCCAGTTCCGCCACAGCCGGAACAACCCATGCCAGCAAGGAATTCTCAGGACCAGATAAAGCATGAGAAATTAGTGCAGTCTGGTATCGACCAGATCAAAACTAGCAGTATTGATAAGATCGTACTGGCAAGGGCTGAAAAAGTAAAAGTCCATGATCCCGATCCTATTCCAATTTTTAGAAGATTACTCGACAGGTATGAGGATGCGTTCGTCTATTTCTGGTATCATCCGGAAACCGGCACCTGGATGGGCGCTACTCCGGAAACTCTATTACATTCTGAACGTAACAGATTTAAAACGATGGCTCTTGCCGGAACTCAGGTTTACGAAGAAGGTTCGGAAATTACCTGGCGTCAAAAAGAAATAGAGGAGCAGGCAATCGTAACCAGTTATATCAATAAAGAATTGCAAAAGATTTCAGAAGTAAAAGAACTGAAGATCGGGGAGCCTTATAATTTAAGAGCAGGGAACCTGTTGCATATAAGAACCGACATTCAAGGATCTTTTGATTCCAGTTCTGCACTTTCCAGAATCGTGACGGCACTTCATCCTACGCCGGCGATCTGTGGCATCCCGAAAGCTGAGGCACTTCAGTTTATACTTCAGAATGAAGAAATGGACAGAGAATATTATAGTGGATATCTGGGCGAAGTTCAACTCAGCAAGGAGGTGAAGAGAAATTCGAATCGGCGCAATCAGGAAAATCAGCAATTTGCTTCGATTTCCAAAGTTTCTAACTTGTATGTAAATCTTCGCTGCATGAAACTGGAACAGGATATCGCAAAAATTTTTGTGGGTGGTGGCATCACCAAAGATTCCAATGCCGGAGAAGAATGGTTTGAGACGGTAAATAAATCTGTCACCATGCGTAGGGTTCTTGTTAAATAAGCTTCAAAAACTCTTTCCAGCTTAGACGTAAATACTAATTTTGGGAGTCTATGAAATATTCAAAAATTCCGGTAGCGAGATCTGTGGTAGCTCTTTGTGTTGCCAAGAATATAAAGCATGTGGTAATTTCACCAGGTTCGAGAAATGCGCCCTTAACAATAGGCTTTACGCATCATGATGATATTACAGCTTATAGTATTGTAGATGAACGCTGTGCAGCTTTTTTTGCGCTGGGAATTGCTCAACAAAAAAGGACTCCTGTGGCGCTGGTATGTACTTCAGGTTCAGCACTGTTAAATTATTATCCGGCGATCGCCGAAGCATTTTATAGTGATATTCCATTGGTGGTAATTTCCGCAGATCGTCCCATAGAACGTATTGATATTGGCGATGGACAAACCATCAGGCAGAAGAACGTTTTCGAAAATCATATCCTGTACTCTGCCAATCTCTATTCTGAACTGGTACTGGAACATCAATCTGAAGACGCCAAGCTTAAGCAGAAACAATTTGAAGCACGTAAACATAACGAGCGGGAAATCAACCTCGCTTTGAATAAGGCGATAGAAGAAAAGGGGCCTGTACATATTAATGTGCCTTTCTACGAGCCACTTTATGATACGGTAGAACATATAGAAGTAGATCCATTGCAGATCCTTCCCGAGGTGAATGAGAAACACTATACAGAAGCACAATTGAACAGCTATGTGCAGGAGTGGAATAGCGCCAAACGTAAGATGGTGATCGTCGGGGTGGCCCAGCCAAACCTGATAGAACAACAATTCTTAGATATGCTGGCGAAAGATCCCAGCGTGATCGTTTTTACTGAAACCACATCGAATATTCATCATCCAGATTTCTTTACCAGGATCGATACGCTGGTAGGACCTATCGAAAAGGAAGAAAATAACGAAGAATTATTTAAAAAATTGCAACCGGATATTCTGCTCACTTTCGGCGGAATGATCGTATCGAAAAAGATCAAAAACTTTCTGAGAAATTACAATCCTAAACATCACTGGCATGTAGATTCTAAAAAGGCCTATAACACCTTCTTTTGTTTGAACAAACATTTCGAAACAGATGTAAACGGTTTTTTTCACTCATTCATGCCACTCACTAAGACAATAGCCAGCGATTATGGAAATTTCTGGAAGGATGTAAAGTCGAACAGGCAGCACCGTCATGAAGAGTATATGTCTGAGATCCCATATTCAGATCTTAAAGCGATGCAATTGATCGTACCAGAGGTACCAGATCACAGTATCGTGCATTTCGCGAATAGTTCTACCATCAGGTATGCACAATTGTTTGAATGGGATCGAAGTCTGAACACTTTTTGTAATCGAGGAACCAGTGGGATCGATGGTAGTACTTCAACTTCAGTTGGATCAGCGGTAGCTTCAGATAAACCTGTTTTATTCATTACAGGTGATTTAAGCTTCTTCTATGACAGCAATGCATTATGGAATGATCATATACCTTCCAATTACCGCATAATTTTACTGAATAATAATGGTGGAGGTATTTTCAGAATATTACCGGGAAATAAAGATTCAGAGAATTTTGATACCTATTTCGAAACTACTCATGATTTGCAGGCGAAACCTATTTGTGAGTTGTATGGATTTAACTATTCAAAAGCTGCCAATGAACAGGAAATAGAGCATGAACTGAATACATTTTTTGATGCTTCTGAAAAACCTAAATTACTGGAAATTTTTACTCCGCGTAAAATGAACGACAAGGTATTGCTGGAATATTTTAGTTTTATGAAATCTTAGTCGGCTTTCATAGGCTTCTTTTTTACTTTTTTATTAACTTACCTGAGCTAAAACTTAAAATTTAGATCATGAGTAAACTTGATGAAAAAGTAGGTCAGTATATCGATGACCTTAAAACCAAAGTAGGAGAGGATAATCCTGATGTGGATCTTCTGCGGAAACTGGCTCAATCCATGGGTCCAAGTATTTATAATGCCGACGCTGAAACTGTTGCGGCTTCCAGTAAATCTGAAGTTGAAACAGTAAAGAACAATTTCGTCATGAAAAAACTTGGAGTGACTGATGAAGAGAAGGCTGACGAAGCTATCAATCAGGTAATGGAAAAGTATGGAAAATCAAACCGTAATAAATACAGAGTGGTGATCTACTACCTTCTAACCAAGCATTTTGGTAAAGAAAGTATGTATAAGTAAACTACTTCAAGCATATATAAAGATCCGTTTGTGGGATATTCTCATAAACGGATTTTTTTATTGCTGATTAACAGTATCTTTGTATGCTAAATTTTTAGACTATGATCAGGTTAGGAGAATACCATGAATTAAGTATTATTAGAGAAAGCGATCACGGTGTGTATCTTGAGAACGATGCCGGTGATGAAGTGCTTTTGCCTAATAAATACGTTCCTGAAACCTGGATGGTCTATGATAAGATCACTGTTTTTGTGTACCTGGATCATTCAGAAAGACCGGTAGCAACAACTTTGAAGCCTAAGATCAAGTTGGATCAATTCGAAAATCTTACCTGTGTTGAGGTTAGTAAATTCGGAGCATTTTTGGATTGGGGATTGGAGAAACATCTTTTTGTTCCTTTTAAGGAACAGGTGATTCCTATGCAAAAAGGAGAGCGCTATCTTGTATTCTGTTACCTGGATCTCGAAACAGAAAGACTTACTGCATCTTCCAAAGTTCATGCATTTCTTGATAATTCTGAGCTCACCGTAGAACCGTTTGAAGAAGTGGATCTAATCGTAAGTAACGAAACCGATCTTGGTTTTAATGTGATCATCAATCAGTTGCATTTAGGTTTGATCTATCATGACGAAGTCTTTAAAAAATTGCGAATTGGTGATTCTCTAAGAGGTTTTATCAAGAAAATAAGAACAGATAATAAGATCGATATCATGTTGCAAAGGCCGGGATATCGAAGTATCGAGCCAAATGCTCAGAAAATTCTTGATAAACTCGAGTCTTCCGGTGGTTTTATTGATCTAACAGATAAGTCTGATCCTGCAGATATCAAATCCAGATTGCAAATGAGCAAGAAGAGCTTTAAAAAAGCAATTGGAAGCCTTTACAAGAACAGGCAAATCGATTTGAATGAAGACGGAATTACTTTAAAAGAGCAAGACCAGGATCAATAGATATATCGATATGGAGAATTATATCTTCTCACTCCATAACTACGCTGATTGTAATTGTTCAGGAATGGATTGTAGAAAGGGTTGCTAAAAGAATCATTTCTATCTCTAGCTTGGATATTCCCTGTTACTTCAAAAATTTTCTTATCTCTGGTTCTCTGCGGAAGTGGAGATCCAAGGTCAATTTCGCGCGTAATTTTATTTCTATTTGATTTGTCTATGATTGCCAGCATATCGATCTGGTCTTTCTGAATATCATTCCGAAGATGCATAAAAGAACCATCAGATATATTAAATTCGGAAGGTTGCTGCCAGTTAAAACTGAAGTCTTTCCAGTCATTTTGAATACCACGATTGCCAATTTCGAAATCCTCACGATCCCAATACCCGAATTCCTGAGCAGAAGTACTAAAACCTGCCAGCAAAAAAAGTAGGATGTAAAGAATTCTCATGATCAGTTTTTTCTGAAGAATATCAAAAATGGTGCAAAAACATTAAATATGTTCCAATTCTTTTAGAAATTATTGAAACAGTTTTGTAAAAACGATTATTTTCACTTCCAAATTATAAAATCGAACACAAATATGAAAAAATTAATATTAAGTATCGGAGTTGCGTTTATAGGATTTTCCTCTATGGCGCAGGAGCAAATCACTTCAGAAGAAACAAAAGCGATTAAATTAATAGAGCTTACTTCAGGTCAGCAATTTGATATCATGACCGAGCCGATCGTGAAAATGGTTGCTGAAGATAAAAGAGAAGAATTTAAGAAAGAACTTTCTGCCAGCACTAAGGAATTGTATAAGAAAATGGCGGTGATCTATACTGAAAAGTTTACAGAAGAAGAACTTGATGAGATTCTTGCATTCTATGCTACACCGGTAGGAGAAAAGATGGTTGAACTTACTCCAGACATTACGAAAAAAGCCATGGAGATAGGCCAGGCCTGGGGAATGGAATTACAACCTATGATGGCAAAATATATGCAATAATCATTACTTAAGTATGATCTAAACCTGTTCCCTGGAACAGGTTTTTTTATCTACTTTCTGAAGTGAACTTAAAACTTTATTTTTACTGAAAACTATTTGTATGGCTACGATAAACTGGAAAACAGTACGTGAATATGACGATATAACCTATAAGAAGGCAGATGGGGTTGCGAGAATTGCGTTCAACCGACCTGATGTTAGAAATGCCTTCAGACCAAAAACAACTTCAGAGCTTCTCCATGCTTTTCAGGATGCACATGAAGATACTTCAATTGGTGTTGTGCTACTTTCTGCTGAAGGACCTTCTACAAAAGATGGAAAATGGGCTTTTTGCAGTGGAGGCGACCAGAAAGCGAGAGGTCACCAGGGGTATGTTGGTGAAGATGGATATCACAGACTCAATATTCTTGAAGTACAACGGCTAATTAGATTTATGCCGAAAGCAGTGATCTGTGTGGTTCCCGGTTGGGCAGTAGGTGGAGGTCACAGTTTACATGTGGTCTGCGATCTTACGCTGGCTTCTAAGGAACATGCGATCTTTAAACAGACAGATGCAGATGTCACCAGTTTTGATGCCGGATATGGCTCTGCATACCTTGCAAAAATGGTAGGGCAGAAGAAAGCCAGAGAGATCTTCTTTTTAGGAAGAAACTATTCTGCTCAGGAAGCTTATGAGATGGGTATGGTTAACGCCGTGATTCCGCACGAAGAATTGGAAACTGCTGCCTTTGAATGGGCTCAGGAAATTTTAGAAAAATCACCAACTTCCATAAAAATGCTGAAGTTTGCCATGAATCTTACCGATGATGGGATGGTAGGGCAGCAGGTATTTGCCGGTGAGGTCACCAGGCTGGCTTATATGACGGATGAGGCTAAGGAAGGTAGGGATGCATTCCTAGAGAAAAGAAAACCAAATTTCGAAAAGAAATGGATTCCATAGAGTATTCACGCAACCATTTCAGGAAAAGAACGTCTTTGTAGTAGAACTAAATTATAGATGATTATGGGATGCCTAAAAATAGTATACAGATATTTTGTCCTGTTTCTAACAGTTGTAAGCTTTAGCTCATGTAGTAGCGATGACAATTCTGATAATGAAAACGAATTCGTTGGTGAAAGTGGTATTAATTCTTCGGAAAGCAAAGAGTTATGGCTTTCCTTGAAAAGCACTAACAATGATAGCTATGAGTATACAATAGAAACAGTATCCTGGACAGGCTTTGCTACTTCAACTACAATTAAGGTTGAAGATGGGGAGGTTGTAAGTAGAGATTTTATGTCTACCCAGACCCAGGAAGAGAATCCAGCCGAAACTGAAATTGTAGAGGAATACCTGGAGAATGGTTCTGATCTTGGAACTCATGAGAGTGGAGCAGATATTCTGACCATAGATGAATTGTACAGCCTTTGTTTTGCAGAATATCTGACTGTAGATACTGATTCCAACCTTATATATTTTGACACTACTTCCGAAGGGGTTGTTAATACCTGTGGTTATGTAAATAAAGATTGTGCAGATGATTGTTTTGTTGGTTTTAAGCTGACTGACTTTACCTGGTTATAGCTTCACGGTTTCCAATAAAATTATATTTTTCGAAACAGACTTAAAACATCAATATGAAAAAGCTGCTTATTCTGATGTCAGTCTTCCTGATTTATGCGTGTTCCGAAGATTCGGATCAAGGAATTCTTGATCAGGAAGTTCTAAAGGAGAAACCGGAAGTAGTCGAGGAAGATATTTAAGAAGTTTCTGAAACCGAAACCGAAAGTGACGCTGATAGCGGAGATAATGAAGAAGACTCAGGTACCGAAATTGAAGTAGAACTTCCTCAAGTTTGGAAATTATTTAAAATGAGCTGCAGTAATACCGGAGAGTGTATAAAGGAAGGAGATGAAATGGATTTCCAGGATACTTATACTTTCAGGGAAGATAATACAGTTGAAAAGATCAGGATTAGGCAGAATGATACGATAAAGGTAGAAGGAACTTTTAATGTAACTAAATCGTACTATGATACCCCGGCTTATACACTGCAGTATGAGGGAGAGCCGAAACCAGAGGATATTGAGATTTATTCAAGTTGTTTAAGTAGGGAAGAATATCTTTATGTGATTCAGGATGACGAAAATATTCTTAAAAATACTGTGGAAGATTGTGATGGTCCTAGAATGTACTATAGCAGGGAAGATCAATAGAATAAATAAACGAAGCACATAGAAAAGCCATGTAGAAATACATGGCTTTTTTTATTTTTGATATACCTGAAATTCAATACGTTCTTTTAATTAAGCTATCAATTTTTGCTGCAATTTCCTCATGAACCTCTTCCTGCAGAAAATGTTATGATGAGAGCAAATGAGTTTCCTGGGTATCGGTTAATTCCTCCAGTTCTTTACTAAAATGATCGTAGGTTAGAGCCGGATCATCCTCGCCCCATACTGCCTGAATTGGATAGCCTACATTTTTTAAAGCGGTCTGTACTAAATTTTGAAATTCTTCAGTTTGGTTGAAATTTCTCATGAGCTGCAGAAAAGCTTTACCCTCATCTTCTCACTTTAGTAGATCAACGTAGGCTTTAATTTCCGCAGAAGAAGAGCAGGAAGAATCGTTTACTCCCATGTGAGAAAACATAATTGGCCAGGTAGCATGAGTAATGGAAATTAACTCAGCTTCACCCAGGACTTTTTTCTCGAAGGGTCGCATCGCCAACGGTTTCTTGAAATTCTGAATATCTATCATGGTATTCAGTATAGTAATTGATTGAACTTTTCCAAGATTTTTAGCAGCTAGCACAAACCCAACCGGACCACCAATATCATGGACAACTAAATGAAATTTTTCAATCTTTAATTCCTTTAGGCAGCTGTAAGGAAGTCGGCGAAATTATTGAATTCGTAATTAAAATCCTCCTGTCTGTCGGTTAAACCTAGTCCGGGAAGATCAACAGAGACAACACGACGACCTTTTTCCCTGGTGAATCTATAACTTTCCTATATAAAAAAGAGAAAGTAGGCACTCCATGAACACAAAATACCACTTCACCACTTCCTTTGTCCAGAGCAAATGTGTGGATACCGTTAATATCAAAATATTTCCCTGCTCGTTCGTGATATTTGATCACCTCTTCAATTTCCTTACTTATAACCGTTTTGTTTGAATAGCCATATAGCTACGATCTTAAAATTAAGTCTCTCGAAATCAAGCCTTTAAGCATGGTTAATAAACAAAAAAGCCGCGAATAAATCGCGGCTTATATATGAACAGATAGATTTTACTATCGTAGTTTCGGATATTTATTAGGATTGGTTTCGTGCATGATCGTATACACTTTTTCAAAGATATCTTCCGCAGATGGTTTGGAAAAGTAATCACCGTCTGTACCGTAAGCAGGCCTGTGTTCTTTAGCTGTTAAGGTTTGCGGTTTACTGTCCAGGTATCTATATGCATTTTGTTCATCAAGAACTTTCTGCAGTATATAGGCTGAAGCTCCTCCAGGAACATCTTCGTCAATTACCAATAGTCGGCTTGTCTTTTGAACACTTTTTACGATGTCATGGTTAATATCAAAAGGTAATAAAGACTGAACATCTATCACTTCGGCATCAATGTCAACCTGAGCCAGTTCCTTGGCTACTTCTTCTACAATTCGCAATGTAGAACCGTAAGAAACAAGAGTGATATCTGTACCTTCTTTCAAAGTTTCAGTTACCCCAATAGGCGTTTTGATATCCTTTAGGTTCGTAGGTAACTTTTCTTTAAGCCTATATCCATTAAGACACTCGATAACTAATGCTGGAGTATCTAATTCCAAAAGATGATTGTAGAAACCAGCAGCTTTCGTCATGTTTCTAGGAACAAGAACGTACATTCCTCTTACAAGGTTAAGAATACCGGCCATTTGCGAACCACTATGCCAGATACCTTCGAGACGATGCCCTCTGGTTCTAACAATTAAAGGCGCCTTTTGCATTCCTTTGGTTCTATAGTGCAGCGTTGCAAGGTCATCACTCATCCCTTGAAGACAGTACATTACATAATCAAGATACTGGATCTCAGCGATTGGGCGTAGTCCTCTCATTGCCATTCCAATTCCCTGTCCAAGAATAGTTGCTTCTCTAATCCCGGCATCAGCAACTCTGAATTTTCCGTATTTATTTTGAAGTCCTTCAAGGCCCTGGTTTACATCTCCAATTTCACCAGCATCTTCACCAAAGATTAAAGCATTTGCATGATTTTCAAAGATCTGATCGAAATTGTCTCTCAGTATAATCCGAGCATCAACTTCCTCTGCTTCTTCATTATATTCAGGCAATACTTCTGTTAATGTATCTTCTTCGATATATAAATGCGAACTGTATTCACCCTTATTTTCTTCTCCAAATTCATTCAACCAGTTAAGTAATTCATCTTTTTCAGCAGAAGACTCACCGATCGTATATCTCAAGGTTTGTCTTGCAGCAGAAATTAGATCTTTCTTTAAAGGCTCTCTGTCATTGGCAATATTCTCTTTAAGAGAGTTAATAAAATTCCCGTTAGAACTATTACCAGCAACCTTACCAAGAAGTTCTACAACTTGCTTCTTTCTAGCTAAAGTTGGTTTTAAATAATTGTTCCAGGCGTTGCTTTTAGCAGCTCTTACCTGTTTTTTGATCTCTTTCTCCATAACCTCAAGATCTTCAGCATTGGAGAAATTATTTTCTATGATCCATTCCCGGAATTTCACATTACAATCATGCTCTTTCTCCCAGTTCAACCGGTCTTCAGATTTATATCTTTCATGAGATCCTGAAGTTGAGTGACCCTGAGGTTGTGTTAATTGCTGAACATGAATTAGAACCGGGCAATGCTCTGCACGTGCAATGGAAGATGCTTTTTCGTAGGCATCTACTAAAGCCGGGTAATTCCAGCCTTCTACCACAATAATCTCATAACCATCATGTTCCTCATCACGCTGAAAGCCTTTAAGAATTTCAGATATATTTTCTTTAGTTGTTTGATGCCTGGCGTGTACAGAAATTCCATACTCATCATCCCAGACACTCATCACCATTGGTACCTGTAAAACACCGGCTGCGTTAATGGTTTCCCAGAAATGACCTTCACTTGTACTGGCATTCCCAATGGTTCCCCATGCTATTTCGTTTCCATTATCTGTAAACTTCTCTGCAGAAATTCCATCAACATTTCTGTAGATCTTGGAGGCCTGAGCTAGACCAAGTAGTCTCGGCATTTGCCCGGCTGTAGGAGAAATATCTGAACTGGAATTTTTTTGTTCCATCAAATTTTTCCATTCTCCATTCGCATCGAGGCTATGCGTCATAAAATGTCCACCCATCTGTCTACCGGCAGACATTGGTTCATTTTCCAGATTCGTATCTGCATACAAACCAGCAAATAACTGTTCAGGAGTAAGAGCGCCTATTGCCATCATAAAAGTTTGATCGCGATAATAACCCGATCTAAAATCTCCATTTTTGAAAGCTTTAGCCATCGCCAGTTGTGGTACTTCCTTTCCATCTCCAAATATTCCGAACTTCGCCTTCCCGGTAAGTACTTCCCGTCTACCTAAAAGACTACACTCTCTGCTGGTGACAGCAATTTTGTAATCTTCAAGTACCTGAGACTTGAATTCATCAAATGAAATAGAATTTTCAGTTTGTGTTTCGCTTTGCATGAACATTATTTTGAATAGTAGCAAATGTAGCGAAAATCAAAATTATACACAATTCAAATTTTCGCGTCAAAACTGATAATAATTCAATTTTAACCTTTATTTATTATTTATTTCAGAAATAAAAGGCTTGAGATCTAGAATTCGTTGACAAATACGAAATTTATCTGAGTATAACGTAAGGGAATATATTTAATACCAGCGTCTTGTAAACAGTTTTATAATTGTGCCAATATCAAGAGAGACGATGAACCTGATCTTTTCATCATAATTTTCCTGAGCCACTTCCCAGCCCAGGTTGGAATAGATCGGAAGAAACAGTTCAAAATAATCCTGAACCAGACTCATACGAATACCGGAATCGTAAAGTAATTTCCCATTTTCGTGCCGATTCTTTACAATCCCTACATCACCATAAGCGTAGATCCATTTCCAGATATTGGTACTTGCATTCATGGTGGTGATCCACTCATTGGCGTATTCCGGTTGCAGTTGAGATTTAAAGCCTCCTTCAGCAACAATGATCTGTTGGCTGAATAATCCGCTTCCCTGGCTTCTTCCGTAGTAATTATAGTCAAAAAGATAATCTGTAGGACGATCCAGCGCAAAACTGAAGTAATCATTATTGCGGGCATCATTATACAAAAATGTACCTCCAAAGAACCTTAAATTGATTTGCCTGTTATTGGTGAACAGTTTTCTATATTCTGCTGTTACCGCTATTTTGCTGAACTTATCTGATAGCTGATAATCGAAAGATGCGGTTAAATGCTTTAGAAAGTTAGGGTTGCTATAGTTGTATTTCACATTCAGAACATTATAGTCTGGCTGAAGTAGTGGATCCTCAGGATTTTGATCTCGATGAACATTAATATTTCTAATTAATAAACGCTGACTTTCATTACTCCTTAAATATGAATTTCGGAAGGCAAAAACGAGAAACGGACTGTATTTCTGGTAGAATAGATCATAACCATAGGAATATCGTGAACCTCCAATCCCATAATAAATAAGGTACAGATCATTATTGTCGAACTGATGGGCGTTATAGAATGATGCCGATCCAACAAGAGTTTCACTACCAAAACCATATTTTGGAGAAAGTGAAAAATTGAAAGTTTTGCTCAGAACTGTTTTGTTATAAAGTTTAGGCCCAATAGAAATACCATCGTAAAGGTTGAAATCAAATTCTGGCATAAAAAAGATCTGATTATACCTTGGATCTTCGATATCCTGAAGCAGCCTGAATTGTACGGGCTTATTAAGCAGTGTGGTTACACGCTTGTAATTATTTCTTTGATTGAATTCGGGGATCTCGGCTTCATAATTTAAAGCAAGTCTTTCGATATCCATTCGGGGGATAGTAACCGTTTTAGTATCCCGAACCTTTTCGACCCAGGTCTTGTAGATGAATTTTCCGTCCTTAAGTCCGTAGAGACTGACAGGCATTTCGTTCTGCCTTAAATTCCTGATTTGAACATCCAGAGAATCATCCTCTCTTTTTGTTACCTTCTGAATCTTAAAATCAATTTTAGTATTGCTTCCCACGTAATCTTCAAAAAACCAAGAAATATCTTTCCCTGCATTCTTCTGAAGGATCTCTGCGAATTGATCATCGCTCGTAGGTTTTAGTTTATAGTTCTTATAAAATTCACCAATAGATTTCGATACCGTTGAGTCGCCAAGAAACTCTTCAAGATATTTAATCCCAACACCAGCTTTGTAGGCGTTTGCAATATTCTTGTTGAATTTGACCAGCGAATCCTGGCTGGTGTTTAGTGGCTGATCAATATTCATCCTGGCTACGTTCATGTAAAGGAACTGGTATTGATCGTTGAATTCAAGATCTGCAGCATGGAACCAGCGAATTCCAATTATGTCACTCAAATTCCCAATAAGTTTCATTTTGGGATAATAGGTGTCCACGTAATCGATCATTAATGAAACCAGAATAGCATCGGTCACCCATTTCTCGGTTCTGGGATTGATGAAAACTGAGTTCTGGAGATAGTAATTGGTTACGGTTTTGAATAGTTTGAGATCATATTGAAATCCGTCTGGAAATGGACGTATAAAACCTGGTAATTGATTAAGTCCATAAATAGGACTGTTCTGATAATCCTCCTGGGTAATAAAGATATTTTCATTGGGATAGCTTCCCAGCCTATTTTCAAGAAAACTAAAGGTTCGGGAGAGCAACTTTGTTTTGTTTTCCAGCTCAATATCTTCATCACGGATATTGGTTATTACTTTGTTAGAGTTGGCAGGTAGAGATTCAAAAATGTAAGTATTGGTAAGGTACATTTTACTATCCACACGTTGGTCTCCGCTAAAATGAATGGTCTTAAAACCTTTTTTGGTTTGGGTGCGCGTAAGGTCTAATGCTGAAGCTGCATAATATTCAGTAGGAATATCGATATCGATCTCAATATTGTACGGGCTTACATATTGGGTGCCGAGATCCTTGTGACTGTAAAGTTTCCAACCGTTATCCAGTGGGGCAGGAGTCATGTACCAGTAACGTAATTTGTAATTCCCATCACCATCCCGCCCAAATCGGGTGAATTTGTCATCAGGAATTTTTAAGTCGTATTGAAGATTTATCGTGATGGAATCTCCGGAGGCCAGTGGTTCGGGGAGAAATACTCGTACGAGGTCTTCAATATTGCCGGGACGGTCCCATTCCAGAGAGGATCCTTCAGCAGAATTAATGGACTTAATAGAGGTATGACCACGTTCTTCCTGCCTGGCAAAATGAAAGCGGCGGGCAAAATCTTCAGCAAACCTTTTCGCCAGCGGAGAAGTCTTGGAACTAAATGCATTGTTCCAGTCATTCAGGTAAATACTTACCAGTTCTCTTTCTTCAGTATTAACAAAAGTAATTTGCTGGTCGACTTCAATAGTATGAAGACTGTCAACCAGACGAGCGTTCACCTTCATGGCATTTTGTGCAGAGAGCCATAACGGGAATAGTAAGACTAGAAAGAAACACTGAAGGTATTTCAACGAAATTTAAGTTTAGTGCTGATAAAAATCAGATCTAAATATAAACAAAGTTTGATACCTTCAGCAGTTGAAAATATTAGAAATTCGGGCTTAAGTTATATTCATCATAGAATTTATCCAGGATGTCTATTACTTCGTCTTCAGTATCTACGACCTGTACCAGATCAATATCTGCAGGACTAATATTTTGAAAACTATCAAGAAGGGTAGTTTTGATCCATTCAACAAGACCTCCCCAGAATTCTGTACCAACAAGAATGATTGGAAACTTATCGATCTTATGTGTTTGAATTAGAGTAATCGCTTCGAACAATTCATCGAGCGTACCAAAACCACCAGGCATTACTACAAACCCCTGTGAATACTTTACGAACATTACCTTTCTAACGAAGAAATAATCAAAATCAAGACTTTTATCGTTATCTATATACGGATTGTCATGCTGCTCAAAAGGAAGATCGATATTAAGTCCAACAGATGTACCGCCGGCAAGGTGAGCTCCTTTGTTACCAGCCTCCATGATCCCGGGACCACCACCAGTGATGACGCCATAGCCATGATCAACGATCTTTTTCGCCACTTTTTCGGCCAGTCCGTAATACTTCATATCTGGTTTAGTTCGTGCAGATCCAAAAATAGAAACACAAGGTCCAATCTGGCTTAGTTTCTCGTATCCATTCACGAATTCCCCCATTATCTTAAAAATCGCCCAGGAATCATTCGTTCTTATCTCGTTCCAGGCTTTATTGCTATTTGCTGCTTTCATATGATTGGTTTAACTCATTTCCTTCTTCAGGAAGCGAGCAGTGTAACTTTTAGTGTTTTTAATTATTTGTTCAGGAGTGCCGGTTGCGACAACTTCACCGCCACCTTTACCACCTTCATATCCTATATCAATGATATGATCTGCCATTTTGATCACATCCATATTGTGTTCTATAATAAGGACAGTATTTCCTTTATCGGTTAGCGAATTTAAGACATCCATTAAAACTCTGATATCTTCAAAATGTAAACCGGTAGTTGGCTCGTCCAGGATATAAAAAGTATTTCCGGTATCTCTTTTAGAAAGTTCAGTCGCCAGTTTTATCCTCTGGGCTTCTCCTCCAGAAAGTGTTGTGGATTGTTGTCCTAAACTAATATATCCCAGACCAACATCCTGGATCGTCTTTAGTTTTCTATAAATCTTCGGAATGTTCTCAAAGAAAGGTGTAGCCTCATTGATGGTCATTTCCAGCACATCAGCGATAGATTTTCCCTTATATCGAATCTCCAGAGTCTCACGATTAAAGCGTTTTCCCTGGCAGGTTTCACATTCTACGTAAACATCTGGCAAAAAATTCATTTCGATCACACGAAGTCCGCCACCTTTACAGGTTTCACATCTTCCGCCTTTCACATTAAAGCTAAATCTTCCCGGTTTATATCCCCGAATAAGAGACTCAGGAGTTTTAGCAAAAAGATTCCGCACTTCAGAAAATACGCCGGTATAAGTTGCGGGATTCGAACGCGGGGTTCGCCCAATCGGACTTTGATTGATGTCGATCACTTTGTCTATATGATCCAGTCCTTTAATGGTTTTATAAGGTTTAGGAATCTTAACACCGTTAAAATAATGAGCATTCATGATAGGGTAGAGGGTCTCATTGATCAAAGTGGATTTCCCACTTCCCGAAACACCGGTTACCGCGATCATTTTTCCTAATGGAATTTTTATGCTTACATTCTTCAGGTTATTTCCTGTCGCACCCTTTAATTCTATCGACTTCCCATTACCTTTTCGTCTTTTCTCCGGAATAGCAATGGCCTTTTTACCGCTCAAATAATCTGCGGTTAGCGTAGAATGATTCAGCAGTTCTGAAGGAGGACCTTCGCTAATGATCTCACCACCATATTTCCCGGCACGTGGTCCAATATCGATCACGTGATCTGCCCTTTCGATCATATCCTTATCGTGCTCAACAACGATTACTGTATTCCCGATATCTCTTAAAGATTCCAGAGAATTAATTAGCTTTTCGTTATCACGTTGATGCAGTCCTATACTTGGTTCATCAAGAATGTATAAAACACCTACCAGTTGAGATCCAATTTGTGTAGCAAGTCTTATACGTTGTGCTTCCCCACCCGAAAGTGATTTGGAGCCACGATTAAGATTGAGGTACGTAAGACCTACATCTACCAGAAAGGCGATACGGGCGCGAATTTCTTTTACAACTTCTTCGCCAATCTGTAATTGTTTTGCTGAAAGCTTTGCTTCGATATTTTCGAACCAGTCAGCGAGATCTGAAATATCCAGGTTAGCAAGTTCGGCAATGTTTTTATCATTTATTCTGAAATATAAAGCTTCCTTTTTTAATCTGCTACCTTCACATTCGGGGCAATCTACCTTATCCATGTATTCCTTAGCCCATCTACGTAAAGAAGTGGAATCGTTGTTCTTAAAGGTTGTTTCAATAAAGCTTGCCACACCTTCAAAATCGATCTTAAAATCCCGGGTGATTCCTAAAGCTTTGGATTCTTTACTGAATTTTTCCTTTCCTCCATATAGAATCATGTCCAATGCTTCCTTCGGAATCTTATTGATGGGATCATTCAGACTAAAATCAAAGCGTTCAGCTATAAGTTCAAGTTGAGAAAATACCCAGTTCTTTTTTTGAGGTCCGTGAGGTTCCAGACCTCCGTTTTTAATGGATTTCTTAGGCTCCGGAATAATCTTGTCAATATTCACCTGGTATAAAGTTCCTATGCCGTTACAATTAGGACAAGCTCCTTTAGGCGAATTGAAGGAAAAGCTGTTTGGTTCTGGATTAGGGTAACTTATTCCTGTAGTAGGACACATAAGATTCCTGCTAAAATATCGAACCTCACCACTATCCTGGTCCAGGATCATAAGAGTATCCTCACCATGATACATAGCAGTTTTGATACTTTCATCAAGTCTTTTATCTGCTTCAGGCTTCTTTTCAATTTTCAGGCGGTCTACAACAATCTCAATATCATGAGTCTTGTATCGATCCAGCTTCATGCCTTTTTCAATATCAACGACCTTTTCATCTGCCCGAACTTTTATAAATCCCTGCTTGGCAATGGATTCGAACAATTCGCGGTAGTGACCTTTTCTACTTCTAATTACTGGTGCAAGAATATTAACCTTTTTACCTTTAAAATCCTGTAAGATGAGTTCCTTGATCTGGGAGTCTGTATAGCTCACCATTTTCTCACCAGTCTTGTAACTGTAGGCTTCTCCGGCTCTGGCAAACAATAATCTCAAAAAATCATAGATCTCTGTGATCGTTCCTACAGTACTCCTTGGGTTTTTACTGGTTGTTTTCTGTTCTATGGCGATCACTGGAGAAAGACCTTCAATTTTGTCCACATCTGGACGTTCCAGGCTTCCTAAGAACTGACGGGCATATGCAGAAAAAGTCTCAATGTATCTTCGCTGTCCTTCAGCATAGATAGTATCGAATGCGAGTGAAGATTTACCAGATCCAGAGAGACCTGTAATGACAACCAGCTGTTCCCTGGGTATAGAAACATCTATATTCTTAAGATTGTGAACTCTAGCTCCTAATACTTCGATACTGTCTTCAAATTTCGCCATACATTTTTTCAAGATGGCAAAGTTACTTATTGTAACGCTATTAAGAAAGCCGAAGTCAATGTACTGTTGTTAAGATAGCTGTAATTTTTTGTAAGAAAGAATATAGCAGAAAATTGTTAAGGTAATCTTAATTTTAAGAGTGATTTCAGTTTTCCAGTCGATGAAGTAAGTTAATATTGTTAAGAAAACCTTAATACTTGCATTATAAATAGCTGATTGTCAGAGTAATATTACTATAAAAATTTTATCTCAAGATTTACAGCTACTATATTTGGTTATCCCTAAAAACGTTCCCGATCTGTTCATGATCTATTTGAAGTGTAACTGTAACCCCACTTAGTTACAATTGGAGCTTGTTTATATTTATTTAATGTTTGAGATAAAATGCAAAAGAAACAATTACTTATTGTAAGTAAGAATGAATTGCTTATCCAGGAACTTGTTCAGGGTTTGAGCACTATGTTTGATGTTTCCATAGAAGGATCTATTCACGTAGCTTATCACAGGGTTCTCAATTTATTACCAGATACGATTATTTTCGACAAAACTTCCTATCGTAAACCTTCAGATTTTAAGAATCTGAAAAACTTTAAAGCAACCCACTTTCTAAAAAGAGCACATCTTGCAATCTATGGAAGTCCGTTGGAAATAAAGATGATGGCAAAACGATACAAAGATCTTGTAGATGAGTATCATTCTACTGCCACCGGTTTAGAGCAATTGGTTTCTAGAATTGCTCGCACTGCAGAGCAACACAAACTTAATTACTGGCATGAATGCTTTATGGGTCTTTTTCACCTGATGAATCAACCTGTGCTGCTTCTGGAGAAAGACCAGATAGTTAATATGAATGATGTCGCAATAAATACATTCAGGACCAGTGAGGAAATGCTGGATATTACAGACATCGTGAGACCGGATGCTAAAAATACAATACGTGAATGTTTACGCAAATTTGCAAAAGGTAAGCATATGCATGCTACAACTGAAACCACTCTCAGGATCACGAGTCAGAAACTTAGGAATGCACGTATCACGCTTTCAAAACTAACTCCGAAAATTCAGGATACCTATATTATGCTGATTGATTTTATGGGTGATGAATATTGTCTTCGAGACAACGTGGGATCTACGGCTACAGAACTTGAAAATTCTCTGTCAATGGTTAAATGTATGGAAGAGGAGAATTTCACGAGAAGAGAAAAAGAGATCATTACCCTATTATGTAAGGGCTATAAGACCAAGGAGATTTCAGAAGCACTATTTATAAGCCCTAAAACAATAGAGAAGCACAGATCAAGTATTATAAAAAGAACAAATTCAGATACGATCCTTGAAAGCATTATTTACGCTATCAATCACAACCTGGTTGAAATACCGAAATCTTAAAGCATTGTTAAAGAGATGTTTTAAGATAAATAATAGGGGATTTCCCCTATAAAAATGTGGAATACAATAACATATATTTACATAGATTTCTAAAAGAGGTTGCCCCCATCTTCACAAAATCTTTCCTACACTAAGATCGCCCCCGATCCTTACTTAATAAATTGAAAAGAATCATCTCATTTGAGATAACAAATATTATTTATTAACCATTCGAAAATTTATTAACCAAAACTTTTTAATCATGAAGTAGATAGTCACTCCCACCTGGTTCAATCTGAACCGGAAAACTCGTAAGATCAAATCTTAAGAACCTTTATCCACGAACATATATCGTTCCTTGGACCAGACATTTATTAACCATTCGAAAATTTATTAACCAAAACTTTTTAATCATGAAAAAATTTAATTTATACCTCGCTATTTTCTCGATGTGTGCTTTAGTGCTCACCGGATGTAGCAAAGATGAAAACGAAAAAATGAATCCAGGTGAAGATTCTGCATTTGTTGAGATCACTTTTGGAGCATCACTTGACGAACTGGTAAACCGGGCCGTGCAGGTGAATAAAGACCATTTTAACCAGATTCCAACCTGTTCAGATGCTACACCTGCAGTAGCAAGGATCGAATTTTCCTATGGAGGGCAGAATTATTCAACAGATGTAGATATTCTGTTTGATGGAACTGCATATTTCACAGATTACTCTGAAGCATTAAAAATCCCAGTAGCAAATAACGGTACGACTACCGTTACTTTAACTGGTTTTATGGTGTATGATGGAGATCCTGATACAGATGGAGATATTATCTGGATCGCGCCTAAATCTTCTGAAGAAGGTCAGTTTGATGGATATGTAGATAATCCTCTACCATTCGATTTTGATGTTCGAGACGGTACGAAACCATACATTGATATTGAAGTTCTGTGTTATGATAGACGTATGGTAAATGAATATGGATATGTATTCTTTGAACTTGAAAATACTGAACTAATCAACTTCTGTATTTTTGGAAACTTCTGTCCTCCATCTGGTAGACACTACCTTGCTTCTTATAGCGTGAATGTATGGACAGTGGATGAAAACGGTAATAATCTTGTAGATCTTTATGATGGAGGTATAGAAAATATGATCGTTGAAGAAGACGGACAGTATTCTGCAGACCCATTATGTATCGTGTTACCAGATAGATTAGACGAAACCGATAGATATCGTATTGAAATTAGAATTCAAGATGGTCCTGACTATGATGCTAATGAAGGAGAATTAATTAGAACTGCAATTCTAACAGATCTGGAAATTAGAACATTTTTTGATGGCGATGATAACCTGGAATACTACCACTTCTTTGAAGGTTGTGGAGAGTCTGATGATCCACAAATCTTTGATGATCCTCGTGACGATACCATGGTTTATAAGACTTGTGCTAAAGAATTAAATGATTCTGGTGTTATAGCCTTGGCTTCTGTTGCAAAAACAGGAAATAAATTTGATGTAACCGTACTTGCTACTAATACTACTGCAGGAATGAGTCATCTACAGCATATTCATGGATTTGCTCCTGTACAGGGAGTTCAACAGGATGCAACCTGTCCAACTATGGAAGATGCTGGTGCTGACGGAATTTTAACTCTTGAAGAAGGAGGTCTTGTTTATGGTCCTGTTCAACTGGGGCTATCTGTTTCTGAAGATCAATTCCCTGTTGCCGATGCAAATGGAAATTATATCTACGAAAGAGTTTTCACACTCTCAGCCGACGAAATGGAAAATCTCACATCTCTTGATAAGAACGTGATCGTAATTCATGGTCTTGATGGCAATGCTACTTTACCAGTAGCTTGTGGAGAACTTTCTCTAGTTCAATAATATAAAGGGGACACTTGAAATAAGTGTCCCCTGTTTTTTTAATCAACTTAAAACACAACATAAATGAAACATTTTAAAATTTGTATGGGATTGTTAGCAATGTTAGCGTTGCTGGTGATGTCATGTAGCCAGGAAGATCAATCTTCCTCTGAAACGGGCACAGATGTTCAGTCTGTAGACTTACAATTTGGAGCTTTATTAAATGATCTGGCAAACCGTGCCATGAGCGTAAACAAAGATCATTTTAACCAAATTCCTGATTGTTCAGATGCACTTCCAGCGGTAGCTAGTATAGCCTTCAGTTATGGAGGTACTAATTATGACGTAGATGTGGATATCCTGAATGATGGATCAGACTTCTATACAGCATATTCAGAAGATCTAAAAATACCAGTAGCTAATAATAGTTCTGTAACCGTGACTTTAAATGGTTTTCGAGTTTATGACGGTGATCCAGATGATGATGGTGAGCTAATTTGGGTAGCTCCAATAGAGACTACACCCGGACAGTTTGATGGGTATGTAGATAATCCATTGCCATTTACTTTTGAAGTTCGTGATGGTACTAAACCTTATATCGACATTGAAGTTTTATGTTTTGATCGCAGAATGGTCAATGAATATGGCTATCCTTTCTTTGATCTGGTACCTGGAAAACTATATCCATTATGCTTCTTCGCAAACTATTGCCCAAGCGTAAATGGTAGACATTATGTAGGTAACTATAGCGTAGATCTTTATTATGATAATGGCGACGAGCGTATAAAACTTTATTCTACAGCACAAACGCCAACAACTGGTGAAACTAATGGAGAATATTTTGCAGACCCTCTTTGTTTAGTAGTACCAGAATCTCCTTTTGATGATCCTACTACTGAATATCTTTTCTATACGGTTACACCTTTAGACTGGACAGATTCCTATGGTGATATAGATAATACGCCATTAGCAGAAGTTGGTCTAAACTGGAATGATGTTGATGAATTATTAGGCGCTGATGGTGAATCTGTAGACTATATACACCTGTTTATAGGTTGCGAACCACCAATAGGTGATTGTCCTGGTGTGCCAACTCAAGGAGATATGGATGGAGATTGTGTGCCAGATGTTGATGACGAATGTCCAGAAGTTCCGGGTAGCGTTGAGAATTTTGGATGTCCAGATGATGAATGTCCTGGAGAGGACCTGGACGGTGATGGATTATTCGGAGACTGTGATCAGTGTCCTGATGAAGCTGGAACAGCTGATAATTTTGGTTGTCCAGTGGGTGACTGTACTACTGATACTGATAATGATGGTGTAGTAGATTGTGAAGATGAGTGTCCAGATACACAGGGTCCAGCAGATAATGATGGTTGCCCGGAAGATGATGGAGGTGATACTTGTGAAACAGCATTTATGTTTGGTGATACACAGATCAATGACATTTCAAATGGTAATCGTTGGGGATGGGCTGAAAACTTCGATACCACTATCGATGGCAACAGTAAAACTTTTAATTTCTGGGCTGGAGCTGGTCAAAACGATACTAGCAAAGGGGAACTTGTAGGAACTGTAACGATTACTGTTGATGGAGACGAGGTGAATTTTGATATCGATCTTGAGTCAGGAGTTAGCTTGGATGATCTTCACGTTTACTTAAGCGAAGATAACCCTGGAAATACAGCAAAAAGTCCAGGCCAGTATAACAGAAATGATGAGGTAAGTACAGGTGATTTAGATTTCACTCTAGATCGTACGAGTGACGATTCCAGTTTTTGGATAATTGTTCATGGAGTAGCTTGTTATTAGATAAAAATTATTCCATCCTGGAAAGTTTTTAATTGACTCCAGGATGGGATTTTTTAAATAAAATATTAACCAAATATATAAATTATGAAATTTATTAATAAATATATAGCATTGGTAGCCGTGTTCGCTATGATGTTTACATCCTGTAGTAAGGATGAAAGTTCTGAGGTAGTAGATGACGCAGAACTTCAGGCAGTGGAAATTACGTTTGGAGCTTCGCTTAATGATCTGGTAGATCGAGCTGCTCAAAGCATAAGTAAGGATCATTTCAATACGATTCCTGATTGTTCTGATGCTGAACCAGCTGTAGCAAGAATAGATTTTAGCTACGGTGGAAACAGTTACCAGACAGATGTAGCCATTCTCAAAGATGCAAATGGATATTTTACCGACTATTCTGAAGATCTTAAAATATTAGTACCAAACAATGGCCAGGTAACAATTAGCCTCGACGGTTTTATGGTTTATGATGGTGATCCTGATTCTACCGGAAATTTGATCTGGGTAGCTCCAAAAGAATCTGATGGTGATTTCGATGGATATGTAGATCAGGCACTACCTTTTGATTTTACTGTTGAAGATGGTACTAAACCATACATTGATGTAGAAGTTCTATGTTTTGATAGAAGAATGGTAAATGAGTATGGATATGTATTTTTTGATATACTTCCTGAGGTTATTTATCCTTTATGTCTTTTTGTAAACTACTGTGATGAAGATGGAAGACATTATGTAGCCGATTATAGTATTGATCTGTACTTTGGAGAGGATGCATCTGGTATTCAACTTTATGATCATACAGAAAGTTCAGCTATGGCTTCAACCGGAGATTACGGAGATGGTCAGTATTACGCAGATCCACTTTGTCTTGTAGTTCCAGGTCCACCTGCTAATCTTGGTGACAACGAACCTTACTTATATATGGTGCTGTACCCGCAAGATTGGGATGGTACTGGTGACATTGATAACTCACCAATCCAGGGAATAACTTTATCATGGAACATGGTTAAGTCATTACTTAATGGAGATGGAACAACAAATGAATATTATCACCTGCTTATTGGTGAATGTGAAGGTGCCTTAACCGGAGATGGTTCTGGAGGAGGAGATACTGGAAACAATGACCTTGATGGTGATGGTGTTAATAATGACATGGACGAATGCCCAAATACTCCTGAAGGTACTTTAGTAAATGATAAAGGATGTCCAGACGATGATGGTGATGGCGTTCGTAACTCTATGGATGATTGTCCTGGAACTCCAACTGGTACTACAGTAGATGAAGACGGTTGTCCTGTAGATATAGGAGGACCTGATTGTGGAACTGCAACCTGGGGACGTGAAGATCTTGTAGAAGGTTTTGGGGAAATTCTTCCAATCAATATTACTGTAAATTCAGAATCACCTGGAATTCCTTTGAATATCTATGCTGAAGCTTCCACTTTAGATGGTCTTGGAGAAGATATTATTGTAGGCACGATTGGATTAACTCTAACTACTGAAGGTGCCATTGCCGTAGCTATAAATTTAGATGAGAATTCAGGATATGAAGCTACTGGATATACCATAAGCGCTAGTATCAACTCTAACGGTGAATCAGGTGTAACAGTAAGTGGCGGAGCTATTAGCGCAGGAGGTAATGTAGTAGAGACATTAGCTATTCCAGGTTATAATGGAACAACATTTTTCTTGAGTGCACAGTTTGATATATGCGAAATTTCTGTGAATTAATTCTTAAAAAGACCCGCATGATTAATTAACCGGGGGGTGACTAATTTGCGGGTTTTTTACCCACTCCTGTGGAGTGTGTGTAAGGCTGTCTGGAGAAATCCAGACAGTTTTTTTTTGTAGAGGTATTAAAAAAATATATATGTTAACGATTGTAAATCAGTTAACTGTATGAAGGAATTCACGCACATAGTAGCTGGGATACTTTGTATTGATTAGTCTTTTCCAGTTGAATGAAATCCTTATAATGCTGAAACGCTAACATTAGAATAAATTGAAAATGGCTTATTCTAAGCATTTTGTAAGAATTAGATTGTTAAAAAATTAACTAAATTATTAGTTAATTTTTATGGAATGAGAATTGCTAAACCCAGAGTGTATTATTAACTATTAAATTTTAAAAAAAGACCTACTTATGACAAAATTAAAGAGTTTACTCCTGCTATCAGCTTTTGCAATGATAAGCTGTAGCGAGGATTCAACTTCAGAACTTGCAACTGCTGAAAATGAAACCCAGATCACTTCAACAGAATCAAAAGATGATATTACCGAGATTGCATTTCCAGATTCTAAAGGAACTGCTACCGATGTTTATTATACAGGTATTAAAATGGCTGTAGAGAATGTCAACGGTAATTATATTTTTGAAGGGGATATAATGATTCCCAAGGGTAAAGCTTCTAAAAGCCCTGTAAATTTAGTTTTAGAAAAAGGCGATGATGTATCTCAAGCTAAAAGTGTTGGTAGAACTTCAGCTTACTGGGAAGATAATACAGTGTACTACGAAATTGATTCCAGGCTAGGCAACCAGGATCGCGTCTTTGATGCTATTAGTCATTGGGAAGCAAACACTAATCTCGAATTCGTGAAAAGATCTGGTCAGTCAGACTATATTTATTTCACTCCGGGATCAGGTTGTTCTTCTTATGTTGGAAAAGTTGGCGGGAAGCAGAATATTACTCTAGCCGATGCCTGTTCCATTGGAAACACCATTCATGAAATTGGACATGCCATTGGCCTTTGGCACGAACAAAGCCGAGTGGATAGAGATAAGCATATTACTATCAACTTTGAAAATATTCAAACCGGTAGAGAATACAATTTCCAGACTTACCAGGAGAATAACTTTGATGGTGATGAGTTTACCACCAATTTAGATTTTGGCTCCATCATGATGTATAGTCCATACGCATTTTCTAAAAACGGTCAACCTACGATCACTAAGACTGATGGTAATACGTATAGTGTTCAAAGATCTCAGCTTTCAAATGGTGATGTTACAGGGATCAATGCAATGTATCCATCATCTAATGGTGGGGAAGAGATACCAACTCAGAACTATATAAACGGGGATTACTACACTATCGAAGGTCTTACAGTTTTGAGATATTACGATCAATGGTATTACAATATGGGTTGGTACGGTTGGAAACGAGTTGAGCTGATAGAAGGTGTCTGGTATTTTGCTTAATACAAACCCACTTAAATAATTTAGTTTAATCATCGAAAGTTCAAGAGTTTGAATTTTCGATGATTTTCCCTTGATTAATTTCAAGTTGTCTGAATTAAATCCAAATCATATTCAGACTTATAAATTTACTAATTAACCTACTTATGAAAAACCTAAAATTTTAGCTTTTCCGTTATTGGCTTTTATCGCCTGTAGCGAAGAGAATTACGATGATTCTAGTACAGGTACGAACGAAATTACTTCCTTCCAGAATGATGAGTTTACAGAAATCGCATTTCCGAATGAATCTGGAACCGTTTCTGATATTTATTTTGCTGGTAGAAAACTTGCAGTAGAAGAACTAAATGGTAAGTATGTATACCAGGGAGATATTTTTCTTTCAGAAGAAAATATTTCTAAAACTCCATTGGATTTGGTTTTAAACGCTGATGAAGATGTACTTATAACGGATAAAAGTGTTGGTCGTACAAAATTCTTCTGGCCTGAAAATGTGGTTTATTATGATATAGATCCTGCATTACCTAATCAACAGAGAGTATCAGATGCTATTGCGCATTGGGAAAGCAATACTGCTGTAAAATTTGTGCAACGATCTTCAGAAGCTAATTATGTCTATTTCACTCCCGGAGGAGGATGTTCTTCTTATGTGGGAATGGTAGGAGGTAGACAACCAATTACTCTGGCTGATGGTTGTTCAACTGGAAACACGATTCACGAGATTGGTCATGCCGTTGTATTATGGCATGAACAGAGTAGAGCAGACAGGGATCAAACCATTACGGTAAATTTTAATAATATCCTTTCAGGAAGAGAACATAATTTTTATACGTACGTAGAGGCCGGTTATGATGGTGCAGATTATACTGCTGGTCTGGATCTTGGATCAATTATGATGTATAGTCCTTATTCATTTTCTGCCAATGGACAGCCTACGATCACCCGAAAAGATGGATTATTGTATTCTGTTCAGCGTTCTGTGCTTTCCAGCGGTGATCAGGAAGGTATTGAAGTGATGTATCCAGGAGAAGAGGAGCCGGCACCTACAGAGCCAGAACCGACCGAACCTGAACCTACAGAGCCTGAGCCAACGAATCCAGAGCCGGAATATATTAATGGGGAATGGTACGTTATAGAAGTTGTAATGGTTTTGAGAAATAATGATAAATGGTATGTTGAAAAAGGTAAAAACCTAAGGGAAGTTGAGTTAATTAATGGAAGATGGAGATTCGTTAAATAAAAAGACGATACTTATTATAAGAAAGGCCCAATATGATGTCGGGCTTTTTATTTTTCAGAACTTATTTCTTCCAGTTTTTGATCTGAAAAGCGCTGTACATCCTCGAAAAATTGCCTAAACTCATTTTCAAATTCAGCATAATGTAACGTTAGTTCATCTGTAGCCTGATCCATACCAGATTTTAGCTTCGTTCTTTTATTCATACCATTCAAAACACTTTGAATTCCATCTATAGAGGCATAACTCAAAAGCCAGTTTTGTTCAATCATATATGGGAGAAAATTCTTGACATTTGATGGTAGAACCTCGTAATTAAGCTTCAGTAGCTCATAGAACTGTATGGTATATTCCTCCAATGGTATATCACAATAGTCTTTCCAGTTAGCTGCCAGGAAATGATCGTAAAAAATGTCTACGATGATACCGCTATAATGCCGGTATCTTTCAGACAATCGATGACTACTTTCTTTGAAAACCGGATGGGTATCAGTATAAAAGTCGATGGCGCGATGTAGAATTATACCTTTCTGAATTTGAGGGCCATATTTGCGATATTTTTTCCCTTTGATAGAATCTGCCATAAAATTGCCGATTTTAACCAGGTCTTCATCACCAGAAAGATAAATATGTGCCAGAAAGTTCATGCGGGAATATACGAATTAAACAGGGTCAGGGTTAATATTTGTTAAGTTTTGGAAAGTACGGGGCGACACAATTATATTTGGTAAAATTTCTTACAGGTCTTATCAGGACCTATAAATAACTAATAATGACATTAATAAAATCAATTTCAGGGATAAGAGGAACCATTGGCGGGAAAACCGGCAATAATTTAACTCCCTTAGATACAGTGAAATTTGCCGCAGCTTATGGTACGTGGTTAAAAAATAACTCAACTAACAAGAACCTTAAGGTTGCGGTTGGAAGAGATGCGAGAATATCTGGAAAGATGATCCAGGAACTAACAATGAATACCCTGACTGGTCTGGGAATCGATGTGATCGATCTAGGCTTGTCTACGACTCCAACAGTAGAAGTCGCGGTTCCCTTGGAAAATGCTGATGGAGGAATAATACTTACTGCCAGCCATAATCCTAAACAATGGAACGCTTTAAAACTATTGAATAGTAAAGGAGAATTTCTTGACGGAGAAGCCGGAGCCCTGATTCTTGAAATTGCAGAAAGTGAAAATTTTGATTTTGCTGAAGTGGATGATCTTGGGAAAATCACCGTGATCGATGATTATATCGACAGACATATTGAAGAAGTTTTGAAACTTAAACTTGTTGATGCTGATAAAGTTTCCTCCGCGAAATTTAAAGTAGCTGTGGATGCAGTAAACTCCACAGGAGGAATTGCTATTCCAGCGTTGCTGAAGAGAATGGGTGTGGAGGTGATCGAATTATACTGTGAACCAAACGGACATTTTCCACATAATCCAGAACCGTTAAAAGAGCACTTAACCGATATCTGTGACTTAATGAAAAAGGAGAAGGCAGATCTTGGGATCGTAGTAGATCCTGATGTAGATCGTCTTGCTTTTATAGATGAAAATGGTGAAATGTTTGGTGAGGAATATACATTGGTCGCTTGTTCAGATTATGTTTTATCCAAAACTCCCGGAAACACTGTTAGTAACCTTAGCTCGTCCAGAGCTTTAAGAGATATTACAGAGAAACATAATGGAGAGTATAATGCTAGTGCAGTTGGTGAAGTGAACGTGGTTCAGCTTATGAAAGATTCAAACGCGATCATAGGTGGTGAAGGTAATGGCGGAATCATCTATCCGGAAGCACATTATGGTAGAGATAGCCTTGTAGGAACGGCCTTGTTTCTTACATATCTGGCAGAAAAGAAAGAGTCGGTTTCTTCAATAAGAGCAAGTTATCGTTCTTATTATATGAGTAAGAATAAAATTCAGCTGACTCCAGATCTGGATGTTGATGGTGTTTTGAAGGCGGTTGAAAAAAGACACGCTTCAGAAGAGATTTCTACAGTAGACGGAGTAAAGATCGATTTTCCGGAGAATTGGGTACATTTAAGAAAATCCAATACAGAGCCAATTATCAGGATCTATACTGAAGCAAAATCTCAACAGGAAGCAGATGAGCTGGCGCAGAAGATGATATCTGAAATTGAGCAGATCATAGCTTAACTGACTCTGGTAGCACCTTCTGGAACAGGTTCATTTCTATGTTTCCAGCGTTTATGCGTCCAGAGATAGTACTCTGGTTTCTCAAGAATTTGATTTTCGAGAAGTTCAAAAAACTTCTGAGTAATAAAATGCTCCGGTTCTTCCGGGGCATTTTCAGTTATAGGAACCAGCGTAGCTTCATAAAACCCTCTACCGGTTTTTTCCACATGTAGGTAGATGACATTCAAGTCCAGACCACGAGCCAGTTTTTCAGATCCTTCAAAAACAGGAACAGAAATTCCCATAAATTTCATCCATAGATTAGAACGCTGAAGTCTTGGGGATTGGTCGGCGATCATCGCATAAATACCTTGTAATCCTTCTCGCTCATTTTGAATAATTCTCTTGGTCGCTTTGTGAGTATTTACAAGCTCTACACCAAGCTTACTACGTATCTTGCGAACCATATCATCAAAATACCTGTTCCGTATTTTTTTATAGATTCCGAAGGATTTATATTTGAGTCCGTAGAGTTGTAGCGCGATAATCCATTCATAACTAGCATAATGTGCGCACATCAGGACGATACTCTTGTTTCTGCTTTCAATATCTCTTAAAACTTCAAGATTAGTGAATTTGAAGCGCTTTTGTATTTCCTCGTTACTAATAGAGATGCTTTTGATCATTTCCAGAAACATGTCACACATATGCTTGTAGAAAACTTTTTCTATACGTATCAATTCTTCGGAAGGCTTATCAGGAAACACCAATTTCAGGTTCTTTTGTACAGTACTTCTTCGATAGCCTATGACCCTAAAAACCAGGAAATATGTAAAGTCTGAGAATATATAGAAAATACGAAACGGAAGAATGGATATAAGCCAGAGTAGGGGATAAACAAGCCAGAAAACTAATCCTTGCATAAAAAATCTTTCCGCAAATATATGGTATATTTGAAATTAAACTTTAGTAAAAATGGGAGAATTGAGCCTGGTCACGTTGGTGATCATAGCGGCAAATGCATTAATTTCTTTTAAAGGTTTTAGCGATGAAACCTTCTTCAATAAGTACAAGTTCAGTACTTCAGATATTCAAAGAGGTTCTAAATTTCAAATATTCACATCGGGATTCCTGCATGTAGATACAAGCCACCTTTTTGTAAATATGCTAACACTCTATTTCTTTGCAAATGTGGTTATCTGGCAGTTACGCTCTGTAGCTTTTCTTATTATCTATCTTGGGAGTCTGTTACTGGGGAATTTATTGTCTTACTATTTCCATAAGAATGATCCGTATTATACGGCCGTAGGTGCCAGTGGTGCGGTCATGGGAATTTTATATTCTGCCATACTACTACAACCAGATATGACACTTGGTTTGTTCTTTATCATACCTGTTCCCGCTTACATCTTCGGAATAGGATATTTACTCTATACTATATACGGAATGAAGCGCAGAACAGATAATATTGGTCATGATGCACATTTTGGTGGTGCTACCGGTGGATATATTCTAACCATGATATTGGCTCCCTGGGTGCTGGAAAGTCACTTACTAATGGTAATTTTATTAGCTGTGCCTATCGTAATATTGTTCTTCCTTCAAAGAACCGGGTATCTTTCTAAGTAAGTAGAATTATTTCAGTAGTTCACCAATCTTTTCAGCTAAGGCATCACCACGTAGATTCTTCGCTACAATAATTCCGTCTTTATCAAGAATATAGGTCGCCGGGATTGCTGTGATTCCGTATAACCTTGCTACCGGATCCTGCCAGAACTGAAGATTAGAAACATGATCCCATTGTTCAAGTTTATCATCTTTTATAGCCTGTACCCATCGGTCTTTCTGTCCAGGCCGGTCAAGACTCACGCTAATAATATTTAAGCCCTGATCTTTGTACTTGTTGTAAGTATTAACCAGGTTTGGATTTTCGATTCGACAAGGCTTACACCACGCTGCCCAGAAATCTACTACTGTAACCTGCCCCATGCGATCAGAAAGTGCAAGCATTTCGCCATCTGGTGTAGGAGCTTCAAAATCTGGTGCCTTAGATCCCGTTTCAGCATTTTTCATCTTTTCTAATTCACTCTTCAGATCTTTTGCCATATCAGTTTGCTTGATACGATCTGAAACTTCACTAAACATATCCCGAACTTCCTTGGAGCTATGACTCTTAGAGCTCAACATATCTGCAAGTAGAGTCACAGCAAGAAATGTATCTGTATTCCGACTGAAGATCTCTTCTTTCGCTTTACGATCATTGTCTTTAAGCTCGGTTTCGGTTGCCTGAATACTCTTCAGTTTTGCAGTATCCTTCTGTATCATAGCAGTTCTTGCTTCCTTCTGCATTTTCCCGATCTTACGGTTCATCTCTTTCATATGATCGAGATATTCGTAAAGCGCTTCATTTTCCTGTCCACCGCTCACACGTGAATTACGAATACTGTCTTTATTGATGCTGAATTTCAGTTTTTCGTTTTCAGCAATAAATACAAGATTTCCATTCACTCCTTCGATACGTAAAAAACTAAGAGCAGGAAGATCAATCTCTTCCATGTCCAGTTCAAATTTCTCATCCTGAACAACGGCTGTATCTACAGCTTTAGGTGAACGAGTCTTTCCATCCAGTTCTGAGATATAGATTTTAGTCCCGTTTTCAACACCTTTTACATCACCACTTAAATAATAACCTTTATCTTCTCCACATCCAGTTAATAGGAAAATTACGGAGCTAAATAAGAATAAGAATTTCTTCATTTTTTATGTCTATTTCTGCAAAAATAATGAACTCAAGCTTCATTCTGATAGCGTTCTTATAAATAAATGTTAATTTCAAGGCGTTGCTCTTTCAAGGCTACATTTACATTTAATTTTACCTTAAATTATCAGGTTATGTTGCAGCAATTAAAAGATTTTCCATTTGATATTCAGATTAGCTTTCACAAAGTGATCGAAGAGTATCAAAAAGAGCTTGATGAGATAGAAAGTGAGATTTCCAGGGAGTACATGCAAAAAATGCTTGACCATGTTAGTCAATTCCCGGAATTATCTGAAGGTTTTTCAGACCCAAAACTTTTAAAGAAATATCACGCTCCCATTAATATCTTGCTGGATGATCTGTTTCCGAACATTTTGTCTAATAATGAGATCAAAGCTGCAGCGGTTCCATTCCATAATATTCTCTTCAATGTTTCCAAAAGATTGAAAGCTATTCTGAAGAATGCTGGAAAAGATTTCAAGTTGATGTTCCGGAATATGGATGAGGAGCTTATTTATATCTTTTCGAGTATACAAATACTGAAATCCTACGGGTACAAAATAGATATTTCCAGACCACTTTACTATGATATTCCGGATGAAGACGGAATAAAACGTCATTACAGGATATCTATGAACGCTGATTTTGTCGACATTATTCGTAAAGATGATGCACCGGAAATCACCCAGAAAGATGTAGATATTCTATTGCAAAATGTGGATGATATCGAACTCTGGAAGGAAAAGATTCCACCACATAGTTATGTTTTCAAAGGTTTTACCATCGTTAATTTAACCGATGTTACTATAGATGATGCCATTTCAGAATTAAAGACTACCCTGCTTTTCGAAGAAGTGAACGAAGAGGAGGAGTTGGCTAAACTACAGGAGATATTCCGTTCGATTTATAACATTTCAGACCTTCGGGTTGGTTTCACTGTTTTCAACAAAAAAGAAATGGTTTTTGAAAGAATGGATAACAAAGAGACTCAGAGTTTTATTCTGGACGAAGTTCTAATCAATGATTGTGAGTCGGGTATATGTGAAAAAGGTTTTAAAACCCTAATAGATGATAATGCATACTTCACTATTTCCAATGTAGACTCTTATGCAAGTAAAAACGACAACCTGCTGTCTAAGAATCTTATTAAGAACGATGTGAAAAGTTGTCTCTTAGCTCCAGTTGCTAAGAATGGTAAACTCCTGGGGATTTTAGAATTGGCGTCCAGCAGGAAGAATGAATTAAATAGTATCAATGCCATAAAGCTAGACGATATACTGCCTTATATCGTGACTACGGTGGAGAGAAACCGCAACGATTTCGAAAATAGGATTAAAGCAGTAATTCAAAGTGAGTGTACTTCTATCCATCCAAGTGTTCTTTGGGTGTTCGAAAGAGAAGCCAAAAAGTTTATCAAGGATCTGGATAAGGACGGACTTGCTTCTTTTAAGGATATTACCTTCAAGGACGTTTTTCCATTGTATGGCCAGATTGACATCGTTGCTTCTTCTGAAGCCAGGAATGATGCAATCAAACGTGATCTAATGGATCAGTTGGAGATTATCATGAACATCATCGATAAAGCTTACAAAATTGAAGAACTTCCAATTTATGATCAGGTCAAGTACCGTGTTTCAGACTTCAAAGAAGAGCTACAGGATAGACTGAATGCCAGCAGTGAACAGAAAGTTTTTAATCTGCTGAAGAAAGAAGTGAATCCTTTGATGAGCCATCTAAAAAAGCAGTCTGAAGAAATCAGGAAACTCGTTGAAAAGTATACCAGCATGCTGAATCCTGAAACCGGTTTAGTCTATAATCACCGAAAAAAATATGACGAGACAGTACAACAAATAAACCGCACCATGTCGCGCTATATCGATAAGCGACAGGTACAGGCGCAGAATATTTATCCGCATTACTTTGAGCGATATAAAACTGATGGTGTAGATCACAACATGTATATAGGCGCATCTATGGCTAACAAGCGGCCATTCAACAAAGTTTACTTATTCAACCTGAGATTGTGGCAGTTGAGTACGATGTGCGAAATGGAGAACAGGTTCTATCAATTACAGGAAAGAACTCCGGTGATGCTGGAAGCGGCTTCGTTAATCCTGGTTTTTAATAGCACCATGTCTATAAGATACAGAATGGATGAGAAAAAGTTCGATGTAGACGGAACTTATAATGCTCGTTATGAAATCATTAAAAAACGTATAGACAAGGCTTTTGTAAAAGGTACAGAGGAGCGTGTTACTCAAAAAGGAAAACTTACAATTGTTTATTCTCAGGCAAGTGATGAACGAGAGTATCTACAGTATATCAAATATCTTCAGGCAAAGAATTACTTTGGTGATAATGTTGAACTGTTGGAACTGGAAGATGTACAAGGAGTTGTAGGACTTAAAGCAATAAGGGTAAACATATTATATTCACCCGATTCCAATCATCCAGAAAGAACGATCAATTATGAAGATCTAATGGAGGAATTACATTAAGTAAAAAGCCAGAATAAAGGCGATTACCGAAATAATAATTCCTAACATAAATACCGTATAGGTCATTCTAAGTAGGAAATACTTTCTATGTAAGACCTTACCTAAAAGATGAAGATCCAGCATCAACATTTCGTATACGTAATCCTTATCCTTGATCAACTGGTTCATACCCCATTTGAATTGATCAAAAGGCATCTTATGGTAGTTTCCGAAGAATAAGAGATTCACGTTCCGGTTTTTAACCTGTTCTTTAGTAAACTCTCCGGTTGTAACATTTGGCCGGGTAGAGAGGATCGAAAGAATGATTGAAGCAACACTGAAAAGTACTAGTACTAAACTTGGAATAAGTAAATGTTTGTTAGATTCTGCTTCCAGTTTAGGGATCAGGTTGGCAAGTGCCAGTGAAATGATGATCGCATTTACCGAAAGTAAAATGTTGGCCTTAGTATCGGCAATGTCACTCAGTTTTATATGATTTCGAAGAGTAACCCTGAACAGCGTCTGAATACTTCTCTCCGGGTTTTCATTCTTATATTTGGCCTTCATTCGGGCTTTGTGCTCTTCTTTCTTTAATTTCTTTTCCTGCTTATTCTTGTCTTCTATAAGCTCCAGTAAATTTTCTTCCTTTTTTGGGTTCCATTCCTGCAGGGCATAATCTGTATAGTAGGTGTGCTTTTCAGTAAAAACATAAATGTTCTCCTCAAGCCACTCCGCATTAGTGAAGTTTTTGATATTATGCATTTCCAATTCCTGTCGCAGGAATTCACTGGTTTCTTCAAAGTATTCCTTACCAAAATGAGAGCTATCGGCATCACGTATTATTTTCTCACCTGGCGTTTTTGGAATATTACTGAAATTGGTCACCAGGATATATTGCTTAACCAAATCTATAAGATCCTGAGTAGCGTTTTCCTTCAGAAGAAATTCTTCCGCGATCTCTGCGCTTTTGTCTTCATGACCTCTGTATGTATGGATATAACCGGTATCATGCAGCCATGCAGCAAGGAGTAATGCCTCCTTGTCTTTAACATTAATTTCAGAATTCTCGATTAATTCTTTAGTACTTTTAACCACGCGCTGAGTATGCTGGTAGTTATGATAAATAAAGGTGTTAGGTAACTTTTCTTTAAATAAATCTTCAACAAATTTTTCAGCTTTCTCAACGAGATTATTCATACATGAATTTTTGATTCCAAGGACCAAATTACAAAAAATAATGACCACAGTTTTCTATGAAAAAAGTTAAACTTTTCGCCGGTATACTTACAACTTTACTGGTCATTTCCTGTGCCAGTCTTGAACCTAAATACAGGGATGGAGAATCAACTTCAGATTTTGGATCTCCCTCTAATAAAGAGATTGAGAAATCATTTTACCTGCTGGGTGATGGTGGTTATTCGCCTCCGGGCGGTTCTTCACTAGGTCTGTTAGCCTTCAAATCATACCTTGATTCAGTAAAGAAAACGGAAAATATTTCTATTTTCTTAGGTGATAATATCTATCCAGACGGGATGCCTGCTGAAGGTTCTTCGGGAAGAGAAGAGGCTGAATATCGATTGGACGCACAGCTGGATGCAATCGAAAATTACGAGGGGAAAGTGGTTTTTATACCTGGAAATCACGATTGGTACAATGAGAAGCTGGAAGGACTTGATAGACAGAAAGATTATTTGAAAGAGAAATTTGAAGATATTCTTGTGTGGAGTCCTGAAATAGGCTGCGGAATGGAGTCTATTGAAGTTTCTGATAATATCCAAATGATTGTCATAGATTCTCAATGGTATTTAGAAGATTGGAACGACAATCCCAAGATCAATGATAATTGTGAGCAAATTAAAACACGGGAAGCAATGTTCCTGGAAGTAGAATCTGAGATCAAAAAGAATCAGAACAAAACCATTGTAATTGCACTTCACCACCCAATCTATACGAATGGCGTGCATGGTGGGCAATATACTTTCGACAGGCATATTTATCCTTCTCAAAAGAAAATCCCTCTTCCAATTTTAGGGTCATTAGCAACACTAATTAGAACAACTGGTGGTGTGTCTATTCAGGATGCTCAGAACAATCGATATAAATCTCTGGCAACACGTTTGAGTACCATTGCACAAGGTTCTTCGCGAGTGATCTTTGCTTCGGGACACGAACATTCCCTGCAATATATTGAGCATGATAGCGTGAAGCAAATCGTTTCAGGTTCCGGTTCAAAAGCTTCTTATGCAACTTTGAGTAATGATGGATTGTTTGCGTATCCAGGACAGGGATTTGCGGTACTCGATGTTTTTAAAGACGGTTCTTCCTGGGTAAGTTTCTACGGAAACCAGGAGAACAAACCTAAGTTGCTTTATCAAACTGAAGTTCTTGAGACTCCTGTACCATTCGAACTTCAGGATTATCCGGATGAATTCCCTGAAACTTATACTACTTCAATTTACAGAGAAGAGGATACAGAGAAAAGTCCGGTTCATGAAACCGTTTGGGGTGAACGCTATCGGGAACTTTATGGTACAGAGATCACTTTGAGAACTGCAGATCTGGATACACTTTATGGTGGATTAGAAGTAGTTCGTGAAGGCGGCGGACATCAAACCGTATCACTTAGAGTGAAAGACAGACAGGGAAGAGAATATAATATTAGAAGAGTTCGAAAAGATGCACTAAGATTTTTACAGAGTGTAGCCTTTAAAAATCAGCCTGTAGAAAACAAATTAGAGAATACGGTAGCAGAAAACTTGCTTACAGACTTCTATACCGCCGCACATCCATTCGGATTTATGGCAATTCCAGAGCTTAGCGAAGCTGCAGGAGTTTATCATACTAATCCTGAAATATTTTACCTGCCTAAGCAGGAAGCACTAGGAAAATACAATTCTGTGCATGGTGATGATATCTATATGATCGTTGAAAGACCTGAAGAAGGTTGGAAAGGCTACGAATCTTTTGGAACCCCAGATCATGATATTGTAAGTACATCAGACATGCTGGAAAGACTGCGCAGAGATGAAAAATACTTACTGGATGAGTCTATATATGTTCGCTCGCGTTTATTTGACATGCTTATTGGTGATTGGGACAGGCATCAGGATCAATGGAGATGGGCAGAAATTGAAGAAGGTGACAAACACATATTTAAAGCTATTCCCAGGGATAGAGACCAAGTGTTCAGTAATTTCGATGGAGCGTTTTTTGGGACATTAAGAGCGATCACAGGATTTGCCAATCAATTCGCTGTGTATGGAGATGATATCAAAGATGTTGAGTGGTTTAATATCGCTGCAATGGGACTGGATAGATCACTACTTCAAAATACCGGAAAAAATACGTGGATAGAGCAGGCAGAGTACATAAAGGAAAATGTAACCGATGAAGCAATTCAGAAGGCATTTTCTAATTTACCCTCAGAAACCACTGGTGAGACTACTCAGGAACTTATTAGAAATGTACAGGGTAGGAGAGATAATTTAATTGATATAGCCAATAGATATTATGAAAAATTAGCAGATCTCGCGATCGTAACCGGAACAGATAAAGATGATTTCATAGATATTGAAAGATTGATAGATGGAAATACGAGGGTAACTATTACTCGTAATAAGGAGGGAGAAAGAGCTGAAATTTTGAGCGATAAAGTCTATAAGAAAGACGAGACCAATGAGATCTGGGTTTATGGACTTGATGATGATGACAAGATTTTTGTGAATGGAGAGGGGAAGGCTGCGATATATGTACGATTGATTGGAGGTCAGAACAATGATGAATACACAATTACAAATGGTTCAAAATTAAAGCTTTATGATCATCAATCACTGCCGAATACTATAAATCAATTAGACAACGCTAAACTTCGGCTTACAGATAATTACGAGATCAATACGTATGATAAGGATAAAAAAACTTTTGCGTCTGGATCTATCTTACCTGATTTTAGCTATAATCCAGATGACGCTTTCAATTTTCAGTTGGAATATGTGAAGGCCATCAATAGATTTAAGCGAAATCCTTTTACCTCTCAGCATACTGTTTCTGCGGAATATCATTCTGCAACAAATGGTTTTGAGTTAGGTTATGAGGCGGAATTTGCAAATATCGTTGGAAAATACAACTTGCAATTCGGAGCTAATTTTCAAAGTCCGGATTATTCAGAGAACTTTTTCGGCTTCGGAAATGAGACCGTTAACCCCGAAGATGAATTAGGAATGGATTTTAACAGGGTAGGCATCAATGAAATTTCAGCAAAAGCTGCATTAGTCAATAAAACTCCTTTTGGTAGCTTTTTCGGATTCACAGCAAGTTTTGAGTCTATCGAAGTAACCGAAAATGATAATCGTTATTTATCTGAAGTATTCACGAATTCAGAAGAAGATATTTTTCAGAGAAAATATTTTGCAGGTCTCGATGCTATGTATAGATATGAAAGTTATGACGATGTTCTGGTTCCTACCAGGGGGATGCTTTTTGAGTTGAACCTGGGCGCAAAACTGAATACAGCAGATATTGATCGTCAATTTGGTTATTTTAAACCATATATGGGCTTTTATAATGCCCTGACCCGGGATAGAAAACTTGTATTGAAGACCAGAGCAGAAGCACATATAAATATTGGGAATGAGTTTGAATTTTATCAATCGGCTCAATTAGGTGCGAATAGCGGACTAAGAGGTTATAGATTTGAGAGGTATTCTGGAAAAAGCTCTTTTGGTACTGGTGCAGATCTTAGGTATTCCTTTAATACCGTATCTACTAGCTTTCTGCCTTTCCAGCTCGGGATCTACGGAGGTTACGATCTAGGTCGAGTGTGGTTGGATGATGAGTCTAGTAACCAGTGGCATGATAGTTATGGTGGTGGACTCTGGATAAACAGTGCAGATGCAATTCAGGCTAAGGCGAGCATCTTCGCTGGAAGTGAAGGTCCGAGGTTACAGTTTAGTTTGGGATTAAAGTTCTAGAGTTCGAATTAAAACAAAAAAACCGGCTATTTAGCCGGTTTTTTTTGTCTGAATATTTGTAATTCTCATTCCTTATTGACTGACAGTTTATTAGTAAAATCAATTGTTCTAATTGGGAATGGAATATTGATACCTTTAGCGTCATAAGCCTTCTTAATAGCTATAATCGCCGTATTCTGGGCGATGAGAATATCTCTATTCTTCGTTACATCTGTCCAGAATCTCAAGACGTAATTAATAGAACTATCTCCAAATTCCTGAAACATCAGTTCTACTTCTTCATTTCCTCTCTGCGGAAAAATTTGTTCAATAGTTTTTATAGTAAGATCTCTTACCATCTCTAGGTCTGAAGAATATCCAACTCCACAATTTACAAATACTCTTGAACGAGCAGTCCGTGTAAAGTTCTTGAAAGGTTCTTCAATAATCTTTGCATTAGGAATAATAACATAGTTATTATCAGATTGCTTAATCACAATATTCCTCAGGTTGATCTCCATAACCGATCCTGCAAACCCATTGGTTTCCACCCAGTCACCAATTTGCAATTCTGGCAGGAAACTAAGAATTAAACCTGAAAAAGTGTTGTTCAAAGTTCCTTGCAAAGCAAGACCAATAGCTAACCCAACAACTCCTGCCGCTCCCAGAACTGAAGTTAGTACAGTATCTAGGTTTAGAAGTCCTAATGCAATAAAGAAACCAATCAGGATTACAATTGCCTTGATCACTTTCGTGGCCATCTGGCGTATGGAATCCTGTTTGATACTTTTGGAAAAGATTTTATCAAATATTTTACCGACATACTTTGCGATAAAAATAAAAATGATAAAGACAACCACTGCGAGAAGGAAGTTTGGAAGACCAAGAATAATAGTATCTAGCCATCCCTCTAATTTATCCCATATACCTTTAACTGAATCCTGAAGATTAAATTCCTGCATACTTTAAGTTGCTTATTTCTTAACTGGTTTGTGTTGATCTGAAGTTTTCATTTTCCATGCATCCAACATCCAGCTGGTCTTTTCTAGCTCTCTAATATAAGCACCGATTAGATCAATTGTACCTTCATCTCCAGATTTATCAGCAATTTCCACCACTTTTCTCATTTGTTTAAGCAGTAGTCCGTGATCTTCCAGTAAGATTTCGATCATTTTGCTGTCAGAAATATCACTAGGAGATTCCTTTAAATTTGAGTCTTTTAAATACTCACTCATATTACTGGTAGGCTGGTATCTCAAAGTAAGAATACGCTCAGCTATCTCATCAACTTTAAGCTTCGCTTCATCGTAAAGCTCTTCAAATTTTTCATGCAGATCGAAAAAGTTTTTTCCAATTACATTCCAGTGAAAATTTCTAAGTTTTTGATAGTATAAATGATAGTCAGCTAATAAAATATTTAATTCAGAAACCGTTTTAGCAGTTTTTTCCTTATCTAATCCTAAATAGTTCATAGTTTTTGTTTATAGTTTTTAAAAATTCAATTCAAAAATATAATGATTATACCAAAATTGAAATTATAATTAATGGTTTAGTAGAACTTTAACCATTAATCTGTAGGTCTATGATCCTTCAGATCCAGTTTTTTCATCATTTCCTTGGATATTTGTCCGCTGGAAATGCCATATCCGTCGGTAAGGACACCTTTCTTTCCATCAGTGGTGGTGATGGCATATAGGATCGAATTATCGTCAGGATTGCTCATTCCTTCGAATCGCAGGACTTTATCAACCTCAAATTCTTCAACACCAAATGTTGCATTTTCTGACTTCAATTCGATCTTTTCATCAAGCAGGTTGAAATCATGTTTGTATCCTTCTTCTAATTTCAATTTGTTTATAGCCTGGGATAATGTTCCGTAATCTTTCATGGTTGTTTAATTTTAGTAGATGTAAATTACGATGATAGCAGATTATGCACAAGTGGTTGGTCGTGTTTAGGATAAGTTTAACTGAGTGTTTACAAGGGTTTTCGGGAAGTTTACGAATAAGGTAATGATGTGTATCCTTCAGGTTTAGGAATGAAATACTTGTTTGTGATTAACAGTCTTAAGAATTAAGGTGTTTCTTAGTCAGCGCAAAATTCGTTCGATTAGCCCGATAACTACAAAACCATAATTTATTCTTTTCTTTGCAAATTGGTAAATGAAGACAGGTATTTCCGCAGCAATTATTGAATTAATTTATTTCAACAGTTTATTATGAAGAGTAAAATAACCTTAAAAGAGCTTTCGAAGTTACTTAACGTGAGTGTTTCTACGGTTTCGAAAGCACTTCATGATAGTCCGGAAATTAGTCCTAAAACAGCCGAAAGGGTTAAGGAGTTAGCAAAGCTTCACAACTACCGGCCAAACCCGGTAGCAGTCAATTTAAAAAAAAGCAAGACAGGAACTATCGGTGTTGTGATTCCAAATATATCCAACAGCTTTTTTGCCAGGGTCCTATCTGGAATAGAAGCTCAGGCGCAGCTACATGATCAGCAGATAATCACCTATATTTCCAATGAATCACTCGATCGCGAAAAGCAAATTTGTGATCTTCTGACTTCCGGAATGGTCGACGGAGTTTTAATTGCAGTTTCAGAAGAAACTCAGAAAAAGGCAGAGTATGATCACCTGTTTGCCCTCTTAGATTACGATATTCCTGTTGTTGTTTACGACCGAATTAATCTAAATCTACCTGCAGATAAAGTGGGCGTAGATGATGAAAAGAGTTTCTACGATGCTACGAAATTCTTTAGAGCAAAAGGTTTGGAAAGAATAGGGATTGCTTCAGCTATTCATCATGTTGGTATTGGTAAGCTAAGGATATCTGGTTACCAGAAGGCGATGGATAACTTGCCTATATTTACAGCGCGTAGTAGTAGTGAGGGAACTTTGAAGTCCAAGATCGAAAAGCTGTTAGTGACAGAAAAAGTTGAAGCTATACTCTGTACAGATTTTGAAAGCGCGATTATCACGACAAGGGTGGCATATGAACAAAATATCAAAATTCCGGAAGACTTAAAGATCATTGGATATATCAATAAAGACATCGCAGAATATCTAACACCATCACTTAGTTATATCGAGCAGCATCCATCGGAGTTAGGAGTAAAAGCGGTAGAAGTCCTTAATCAAAGAATTTCAAGCGATATCGCTGCCGGTAAATTTGAAGAGAAAATAATAGCTACTACTATGGTTCATTTGGAATCGAGTAGCGATAAATTTCTGAAATCATAATAAGCAGATATTGACATCTGAGTTTCTATTAGTCTTGAATGATAAACTAAAAGTTTCCGAGTATAATCGATTAATGAAATAAACTAATAATAAATTGAGATTCAACGCTAAATTATTAATTGAAATCATTATATCAATCGGCTAATACTTTGGTGGAACTAACTAATAGGTTTGATGATACCTTATTTGCAATTGATGATTTGGACTACTAAATTATTTATGTCGATGATAGGAGTCATGTCGAGACTTGGCAAATAGTTGAGGGAAATTGTTAAAGAGGCAAGAAATATTAAGGGTGTAAAATTTAGTAGAAATTTTGGGCAACATAATGCAATTGTGGCTGGTCTAAAAAAGGTATAGTGAATGGGTTGTAGTTATGGATTGCGATCTTCAGGATAAGCCTGAAGCAATTCCCTCGCTTTTGTAAATGACTTTGGAAGGTTATGATATAGTAGTTAAAAAAAATAAATAGACAGGATACTTTTACAAAAAAGTTTTATGCTCGCCTATTTTAGTTTCTATTCCGAATTGTTAGCGGAATTAAATTTGATGCTGGGATAGGTGAATTAGGAATATATAATATATACTTCTATGAATGAGAAAATTTCAAACCTTTTAGATGGATTGTAAGTTTATTTGGTTTCAATAGAACGGCTATATTTGTTGAGCATCAAAAATGAAATTTCGTGAATCTTAATTGCTATTATCTTAGACAGTCCAATTTGCAGCGAATGTTACATTTTATAATTATAACCGACCTATATGGTTGTTCTTGACTAAGGGAATCGGATTACTAAGTGTGAATTTAGCACCAGTTTTAAGTATTTTAGTTTTTAATATCACTGTGAAATTATAAACTTAAATTTTTATACTAAATTCCTAAATTTACGGACTGTTTCTTTTTGGGGACCTAACATTTCATGCAGTTTAATCAAAAGTTACCTGAGTTCAATAACTTAACGCAACAAATCATAACTTTTAGATTTGTTGAATGGAACTTAAAAAACATCGAAGATTA